>NZ_JBHXTV010000002.1:0-635042 GCF_042671585.1 Streptomyces sp. NPDC127129 | reverse complement strand
GGGGGCGTGTTTTTTTGGGGTTCCGGGGGGGGTGGGGGGGGGGTGTGGGGGGGGGGGGGGGGGGCCGGGGGGGGGGCCCCCCCCCCCCCCCCCCACCACCCGGGAAACGGCGCGCCTACCCCGCCGACGGCATCCGCAGGACGCCCGTACCCCGCTTGACCAGTTCGCCCGCGATGATCAGGCGCTGGATCTCGGACGTGCCCTCCCAGATCCGGTCCACGCGCAGTTCGCGGTAGAGCCGTTCGACCGGGTACGAGCGGTCGTATCCCCGGCCCCCGAAGATCTGCAGGCACCGGTCGATCACCCGGCCGGACGCCTCGCTCGCCGCCAGCTTGGCGATGGCCGCCTTGGCGTGCAGCGTCTTGCGGTCGGCCACACCCTCGTCGACCTCCCAGGCGACCTGGTGGGTGTAGGCGCGGTTGACGGCGATGTCGACGGCGGAGTCGGCGAGCATCCCCTGGATCAGCTGGAAGTCGGCGATGCGGGAACCGAACTGGCGGCGCTCCACGGCCCAGTCCCGGGCCAGCTCGAGGGCCCGTTCCGCCGCCCCGATCGTCCGTGCGGCGATCATCAGCCTCTCCTCCGTGAACCAGGAGCGGGTGATGTCGTACCCCTGGCCCACTTCGCCGAGCACCGCGTCGTCGGGCACGAAGACCTCGGTGAAGGTGAACTCGGGGTGCTCGTAGACGAAGGTGTGCATCCAGCGCGGCACACGCGTCATCTCGATGCCGGCCGTGTCCTTGTCGACGAGGAACAGGGTCGGCGCGCGCTCCTCCCCGGCGGCGGCGAGCACGATCATGAAGTCGGCGTGGTCGCCGACGGTGACGAACCACTTCTCGCCGTTCAGGACCCAGCCCCCGGCGGTCCGGGTCGCCGTGGTCCGCAGGCTCTGCGGGTCGGAGCCGGCCTCGGGCTCGGTCACTGCGTAGCAGTCCCGGCGCTGCCCCCTGATCACGGGGACGAGGTAGCGCTCGCGCTGCTCCGGCGTGCAGAAGGACAGCGCGTTGGCCGGGCGCCACACCATGTCCCACAGCGCGCCGGTGAGCCGGCCGAGCTCCGCCTGGACCGTCACCTGCTCCAGGATCGTGAGTCCGGCGCCGCCCCACTCCTGCGGCATGTTGACCGCCTGCAGCCCGCTGTCGAGGACGGCGTCGCGGATCTCGGCGTGGGCCTGCTGGGGCAGCCCGTTGTTCTCCTCGCAGTCGAGTTCGTACTTCATGATGACGTCGGTGAGGGCGCGCGCCGCGTCCCGGAGCTCTTCCTGACGGGCGGTGAGGCGGAAGTCCATGTGTGTCTGTCCTCTGGGTCGTGGTGGGCGGGCGAGCGGTCGTCAGGAGTGGGGAAGGGCGAGGGCCCGGGTGCCGCGCTTGATCAGCTCGTTGGCGATGATCAGGCGCTGGATCTCGGAGGTGCCCTCCCAGATCCGGTCGACGCGCAGTTCGCGGTACATGCGCTCGACCGGGTACGTACGGTCGTAGCCGCGGCCGCCGAAGATCTGGACGCACCGGTCGATGACCCGCCCTGCGGCCTCGCTCGCCGCGAGCTTCGCCGTCGACGCCTTGGCGTGCAGCATCTTGGGGTCGGCGTCCGGCCGGTCGGCCTCCCAGGCGACCTGGTGCGTGTAGGCGCGGTTGACGGCGATGTCGACGGCGCAGTCGGCGAGCATGCCCTGGACGAGCTGGAAGTCGGCGATGGGGGAGCCGAACTGACGCCGTTCGACGGCCCAGTCCCGGGCGAGCTCCAGGGCCCGCTCGGCGGCGCCGACGGTCCGCGCGGCGATCATCAGCCGCTCGTCCGTGAACCACTCCTTGGTCAGCTCGTAGCCGCTGCCGACGCCGCCGAGCACGTCCTCGTCGGCGACGAAGACGTCGGTGAAGGTGAACTCGGGGTGCCCGTTGACCGCGGAGTGCATGAAGCGGGGGACGCGGGTCATCACGACACCCGGCGCGTGCTTGTCCACGAAGAACAGCGTCGCCGCCCGCTCGGGTCCCGCGTCGGCCTGCACGAGCAGGAAGTCCGCGATGTCACCGCAGGTCACGAACCACTTCTCCCCGTTGAGGAGCCAGCCGCCCTCGGTCCGGGTCGCCGTGCTCGTGCCGGAGGCCGGGTCGGAGCCCGCACCGGGCTCGGTCACCGCGAACGCGTCGAACCGCTCGCCCCGGATGACCGGCAGCAGATACTTCTCCCGCTGCTCCTCGGTGCCGTACGCGAGGACGTTCGCGGGCCGCCAGGGGATGTCCCAGAGGCAGTTGGTGACCTTGCCGAACTCCTCCTCGACGATGACCTGGTCCAGCAGGGAGAGGCCCGCGCCGCCCCATTCCGCGGGCATGTTGATGGCGTAGACGCCGGCGTCGATCGCGGCGCGGGTCAGCTCGCGGACCGTGTCGGCGGGCAGCGGACCGCCCGCCTCCTCGGCCTGGTCCTCGTACCTCATCAGGAGCCGCGCGTAGGCGGCGGCACGGCCCTTGAGGTCGGCCTGTTCGGGTGTGTAGCGGAAGTCCATGTGTCCTCCAGGGCACAGATGGCGGGTGGTGGGTCCGGCCGGCGTCAGCGCGGATCGGCGGGCGTCAGCGCGGATCGGCGGGCGGGGCGAGGACGGCCCGGGCGTCCAGGGCGAGGGCGCCGTCCGGACGTACGAGCAGGGGGTTGACCTCCAGTTCGGCGATCTCCGGGTGCGCGGCGGCGACGGTGGTGATGCGCTCGACGGCGGCGGCGGCCGCGGCCACGTCGACGGCCGGCCGGCCGCGTACGCCGTCCAGCAGCGCGGCACTGCGCAGGCCGCGCAGCAGGGCTTCGGCCCGAGCCGCTGGTACGGGCGCGAGCGCGAAGGCCACGTCCCGGAGCGTCTCGGTGAGCACCCCGCCGAGCCCGACCAGGGCGACCGGCCCGAACCTCGGGTCCCGGTTCACGCCCACGATCAGCTCGACACCGTCCGACAGGTCGGCCATCGCCTCGACCGAGTAGGCGGGCGCGCCGAGGCGGGACCGCATCTCCCGGTACGCGCGGAGGAGGGCGTCCCGGTCGGGCAGGCGCAGCGCCACACCGCCGGCGTCGGACTTGTGCAGGACGTGCAGGGCCTTGAGCACGTACGGGCCGTCGAACTCGGCCGCCGCGGCCAGCAGTCCGGCCTCGTCCGTGATCTCGCGCGCCGCCGGGAACGGCACACCGGCGGCGGCGAGCAGCGCCCGCACCCCGTGGTACCCCGGGTCCCGCAGCGGTTCGGCGGCGGGCGGCAGCGGCGGGACGCCGCCGGTGCCGGCCGCCGCCCGGCCGGTCATCGCCGCCAGCGCGCGGGCGGCGTCCTCGGTGGCGCCGAACACCGGAACCCCGGCCTCTGCGAGCACCTGGCAGCTGGGCGAGTGCGGGTACATCGACTGCACGACGAGGGGCTTCGGTACGACGGCGAGGTGGGCGGCGATCTCCTTGGCGGCGCGGGTCTCGCCGTCCGCGAGTACGGAACCGCCGGCCGGGCCGCCGCCCAGACCGCCGTCGGAGGCGGCGTAACCGCCGAAGTACCCGGTCATCAGCACGGCGTCGACCTCGTCGGCGGCGAGGAGTTCCCCGACCGTGTCGGCGTACGACAGGGGGCGCTGCTCGCCCATCCCCGCCAGGTCGACGGGGTTGCCGACCGAGGACTGCTCCCACAGCATGGTCCGCAGCCTGTCCTGGGCCGGCGCGCCGAGTTCCGGCACGTCGAGCCCGGCGTCCTCGGCGGCGTCCGCCGCGATCGCGCCGTGACCGCCGCCGTCGGTGAAGACCGCGGTCCGCCGGCCGGCCGAACGCGGTCGGCCCCTGCGGGGCTCCGCGCCCAGCGCGGCCAGGACCACGGTCATCTCCCGTGGCGTGCGGACGAGTTCGACGCCCGCGTCGCGGCAGGCGGCGGCCACCACGTCGGCCGAGGTGGTGAGGGCGCCGGTGTGCGACTGGGCGCTGCGCGCGGAGGCGGTGCCCCGGCCGGCGGTGAGCAGCACCACCGGCTTGCCCGCCGCGGCGGCGGCCGCCGCGAACGCCCGGCCGTCGCCGAAGTCCTCGGCGTACACGGCGATGGCCGAGGTGGCGTCGTGGCGGGCGCAGTCCTCGACGAGGTCGACGAGCGTGACGTCGGCCTGGTTGCCGAGGGAGACGAAGCGGGAGAACCCCAGGCCGTGCGGCTCGCCCCGGAGCTGCAGTTCGAGGGCGAGGTTGCCGCTCTGGCTGAGCAGCGCGACGCCACCGGGGGCGAAGCGGTCGGAGGCGAGGTACAGCTCCGTGGTGTTGTCGGCGATGCCCAGGCAGTTGGGCCCGACGAGGAGTGCTCCGGCGGCGCGTACACGGGCGGCGACCGCCCGTTGCCGGGCGAGGCCCGCGGGGCCCGCCTCCGCGAAGCCCGCGGTGATGGCGACGATGGCCTTCGCCCCGCAGGCCAGGGCCTCGTCGACGGCGGCCTCGAAGCCGGCGCCGGGCACGGAGATCACCACCAGGTCGACGGGTTCGCCGAGCGCGGAGAGGGAGGTGGCCGCCGTCCGGCCGAGGACGGTACCGCCGCGCCGGTTGACCAGGTGCACGGGCCGGCGGTCCGGTGCGCGCAGCGCCTGGGAGGCCACCGCGTGGCCGTACTTCGCCGGGTCGTCGCTCGCGCCGACGACGGCGACGGAGCCGGGGTCGAAGAGGGCGGTCAGATCGCGTGTCATGTCATCCCTCCACGCGGAGGGCGGAGTTGGGGCAGCTCTCGACGCAGGCCCGGGCGCGGGCGGCGGCCTCGGGGCCGGACGGGACGTCGAGGACGATGACCTTCGCGTAACCCCATTCGTCGAGTTCGACCAGGTCGGGCGCGGATTCCTGACACAGTCCGTAGCCCTGGCAGCGGGTGGAGTCCAGCAGGAGTTTCACGGCGTTCCTTTCAGCGCGGGCAGCGGGAGGGCGGGGGAGACGACGGGGGAGTCGGGGGAGCCGGGGGAGGGGAGAGGGGTCGACACGCCGCCGGCGTCGGCCACCGCCCGCGGCACGGTCACGGTCAGGCGGCGGCCGTCCGGGGGCGTGGCCGCGCACCGCGTGCAGGGCGCGGCGAGATGGGAGCGGACGAGTCGGGGAAAGGCACGGAGCAGACTGCCCGCGATGCCGGCGGAGGCGTCGAGCAGTCCGCAGGCGCCTCGTCCGGGCAGGCCCTGTGACCAGCGGTGCAGGCTGTCGGCGGTGTCCGGGTCCGCTGTCCCGGCGGAGAGCGCGCGCAGGGCGTGGCCGACGGCTCCGGTCCCGGAGACGCAGACACCGCATTGCCGGGCGCTCTCGGCCGCGAGATGGGCGGCCGCGTCGGCGGCGGTGGCCACCGGGCAGTCGCGGGGGGCGAGGAAGCGGATCGCTCCGCAGCCCAGGGCGGTGCCCGCGGCGGTCAGCGCCCCCGGTTCCAGCGGAAGGTCCAGGACGTCCGCGCCGACGAGTCCGCCGAACAGCCCTCCCATCAGCGCTCCGGTCGCGTCGGGGATGCCGAGTCCG
Organism: Streptomyces sp. NPDC127129; assembly: GCF_042671585.1. NCBI lineage: Bacteria > Bacillati > Actinomycetota > Actinomycetes > Kitasatosporales > Streptomycetaceae > Streptomyces > Streptomyces sp. NPDC127129. Next base: position 629,570 of record NZ_JBHXTV010000002.1, on the reverse strand, counting down.
GCCGCGAGAGCGCGCAGCGGGACTCCGTACGGGACTTCGGTGAGCACCGGAGCGGCCGGGCCGCCGGAGAGCGTCACCAAGGTGCTGAGGGCGATGGAGCGGCGCAGAGCGGGCCGGGCCGCCGTGAGGGCGATCCGGGCGAGGGTCTCGACGTTGGAGACCAGGGTCGGTTCACCGCCGACCCCCTGCTCGAAGGGGCGGGGCGGCTTGGCCGTGGGCAGCGCGGGTCCGCCGTCGATCCTGCGCACCACCGCCGTCTCCTCGCCGGCGACGTAGGTGTGGCCGGTCTCGACGATCTCGACGGGCAGGGGCGGCGGGTGTTCGACGAGGGCCCGGCGTACGCTCCCGGCCGCGACCGGGTCGGAGAGGTACACGACGCCACGTTCGGCGCCGACGACCGCGGCGGCACGGGCGAGCCCGTCGAGGACCAGATGGGGACGGGCCCGCAGCAGCCAGCGGTCCTTGACCGAGCCGGGTTCGCCCTCCTCGCCGTTGGCGACGACGACGGGGGCGCCGCCGCGGTCGCGTACGGAGCGCAGTTTGACGGCGGCCGGGAATCCGGCGCCACCGCGGCCGCGCAGGCCGGAGGCCGCGAGGTGGGCGAGGAGGTCGTCGGGGGCCGTGGACCCGTCGTAGCCGCCCGTTGCGCGGTAGTCGTCGGCGCTCTCCGTCAGGCCCGGCGTCGTCCCGAGGACGGTGCCCGGCGGGTTCGCCGCCGGGAGTCGGATCGTGGTCATCGGCTGCTGCCTCCTGTCCGGGTGGGGGCCTGGGGGCCGGTGTGGATGTGCGAGGGGCGGGTGGGGGCGTCCGTGCCGCTCGGGGGAGAGGCACGGGTGCGGCCGCGCAGGGTCCGTACGGCCCCTTCCAGGGCGGCGCGGTCGCCCGCCGTGCGGCCATATCCCGGCCCCGGAAGGCCGATGAGCATGCGGTGGTGGTCGAGGACGACCTCGCCGGCGAGCAGGGCCGCCGCGGGATCGCCCGGCCGGGACCCGGTGGCCACGCCGGTCACCAGGGAGGTGACCTCGGCGAGGTAGCGGAGCCAGCTGTGCCGGCTTCCGCGCAGGACCAGCCGTTCGACGCGGCGCCGTTCCGCCGCCGCCAGGTCCTCCGCCCGCCGCGTCGGCGCGCCGGGTACGGAGGCGCGCAGGGCGGCCACCGCGGTGGGGAGTTCTCGCTCCGGTTCGGGGGTGAGCCCGAGCCAGTCCAGACGCCGACGACCGCTCATGCATGCCTCCGGAGGTTGGGTGCCGTCCTGCCGGTCCGGCGCCTCGCGAAGAGCCTTCGGTACGGGGAGGCCCGATGGCTCGATGTGCGTGGACGCCGGCCTGGCGAGACGGCCGGATTTCGGGGGATCGAGGGGATCGGATGGATCACGGGGAGGGGTTCGGGACCGCGAGGGATGCGGGGCCCGGGCCTGCCCGGCGGGCCGCCCGACTGCTTCCACGCCCGTGAACTGGGCGAATGAGGAGCAGCACCGGGGCGGCGACACGAGAACACGTTTGCTGACCGATCGGTCAGGCAAGAATTACGCTAGCTGACCGATCGGTCAGTGAACAAGTCTTGACCCGACGGAAACGAGCCAGCACTCTGGCTGTCCAATCGGTCAGCCCGGTCCCGGCTTCCCGCCCCGGCCGCCTGTCCGCAGCTCGGTCGTACCGACATCGCACGCCCATACCGATCGCCGCGCCGGCGGCACGGAGGAGTCACCGATGCACTCCAGAGCCCCCGAGAAACCCGAAGTCGCTCAAGCACCGACAGTCACCGGAGCACCAGCGGCCACCGGAGCACCAATGGCCACCGGAGCGCCGGCAAGCACCGGAGCACCGGCCGCCACCGAGACGCCGGTGGCCCCGGCGCTTCCGGCGCGTTACTACACCGATCCCGCCATCGCCGCCGCGGAGACGCGGCACGTGTTCGGCAGGTCCTGGCAGCTCGTCTGTCACGAGTCCGACCTGCCGGACCCGGGGGCCCGCCTCGCCGCCACCGTCGCGGACCGGGAGGTCCTGGTGGTCCGCACCGAGGAGGGTGGTCTCGCCGCCCACCTCAACGTCTGCCGCCACCGCGGTACGCGCCTGGTCACCGCCCCCGAACCGGCCGGCAAGGCGATCCGCTGCCCGTACCACGGCTGGACGTACCGCCTCGACGGAAGCCTGGTCGGCGCCCCGGAGGCACGGCAGATCCCCTGCCTCGACAAGCCGAAGCTCGGCCTGTTCCCCGCCCGCGTCGAGTCCTTCCTCGGATTCGTCTTCGTCAACCTCGACCTCGACGCCGTACCGCTGGCGCAGAGCTGCGCGGGCCTCGAAGCGGCGGTCGGCCACTACGCCGGAGCCGACCTGGTGCCGGTGGGCCGCGCCCGTATCCACGACCTGGCCGGTGCGGAGGTGCAGAACGCCAACTGGAAGGTGGCGGTCGACAACTACCTGGAGGGGTACCACGTTCCGGTGGCCCACCCCGGCCTCATGCGGCTGCTCGACTACCAGGGCTACACCCACGAGACCGAGGAGTCCTACGCCCTCTTCGCCTCGCCGCTGCGCGACAAGCCGTCCTCGAACTGGGCCGAACGCCTCTACCAGCGCGTTGCCGCGCCCATGCCCGGCCTCGCCGAGGCCGACCGCAGGATCTGGCGGTACGCGGTCATCTACCCGAACACCCTCATCGACTTCTACCCCGACCACGTGCTGGCCTGGACCGCGATCCCCACGGCGGTGGACCGCGTGGCCGTGCCCGGAGCCTTCTACACCCGCCGCGGTACCGGTCTGCGCACCCGCCTCGCCCGGCGCCTGAACATCCACATCGGCTGGATCACCAACGACGAGGACGCCGAGCTGGTCGCCCGTGTCCAGAAGGGGCTCTCCACGCCCGGGTTCGAACCCGGACCGCTGTCGCGCCGCGAGTCGGCGGTCGGCTGGTTCGCCGACCGCGTCCGGGCCGACCTCGACGGCGCCGCGCCGTAGACGGGCCACCCCCGGCCTCCGTCGAGGAAGCCCGACGGCCGAGGCGTACCCGCCCTCACCGGGCGCAGGACCTCACCGGGCACCCGCCCGCGTGCCGACGCGCACCCCGGCCGGCCGGCCCGCCGCCAGGACCGGCGCCGCGGACCGCCACGACCGGCGCCGCACGCCGCCACGACCGGGCCGTACGTCCGCACAGGGTCACCCCCCAGCGGGCCGAACGCACCGCCGGGCCCCACGCCCCGGCAGGGCCCACGCCCCCGCCCACGCCCCTGTGCCTTCGCGCACGCTCTCGCCGGCCGCACCTCCCCACCTCCCACCCCGCTCCGCCGGTGACCGTGCCCCACCCACCCCACGACCGAGCCCCGACGCACGCTCGTTCCCGCCGTCCCCCAGCGGCCCTACGGAGAGGACCCCATGTCCCCCGAGGCACTCCCCCCGACCCGTCGCTCCTTCCTCCGCGCCGGCACCGCCGCCGCCGTCGCCCTCACCGCCGCCGGCTGCGGCTTCACCTCCGCCGACGACCCGGCGGGCAAGGCGCGCTCCGAAACCCCCGTCGACGCCAAGGTCGACGGCGATCTCGTCTACTTCAACTGGGCCGACTTCGTCGACCCCACCGTCTTCGAAGGGTTCCAGGACGAGTACGGCGTCAAGGTCGTCCAGTCGAACTACGACTCCATGGAGGGCATGGCGGCCAAACTCAACGCCGGAAACCGCTACGACATCATCTTCCCCACCGCGAAGTGGGCCGAGCGCCTCGTCGCGGGCGGCCGGCTGCGCAGGATCGACCACTCCCGGCTCCGCAACGCCGAGGCCGTGTTCGGCGGCTACGACTACTTCGCCGACCCCTGGTACGACCCCCGCTCCGCGCACACGGTGCCCTTCACCATGTACAAGACCGGCATCGGCTGGCGCCGGGACCGGCTCGGGGACCTCACCGGATCATGGAACGACCTGTGGAACGACAAGGCCAAGGGCAAGGTCTTCGTCCTCGACGACCGCGACGAGGTGCTCGGCCTGGGCGCGCTCAAGCTCGGCCTCGACCTCACCACCGGCGACCGTGACGAGCTCTCCCGCGTCACCGACACCCTGCGCTCGCTCCGCCCCCGTCTGCGCGGCTTCTCCAGCGACAGCTACAACAACCTGCTCAACGGCAACGCCGACATGACCCAGGCGTGGAGCGGTGACATGGCCGCCATGCTCGCCCAGGCCGAGGACCCGGCCGTCTTCGGCTTCGAGGTCGCCCGCGAGGGCGCCCCGGTCAACTCCGACTGCTACGCCATACCCTCCGACGCCCGGCATCCGGGGACCGCGATGCTCTTCATCGACTACATGCTCCGCCCGGAGAACGTGAAGAAGAACATCGAGTACATCGGCTATCCGATGCCGGTCCGTGGCACCGAGGACACGTACGCCGCGCTCGTCGAACCGTTCCCCCAGTGCTCGGTGACCGCCGACGACCTCAAGGCCGACCTCTTCTTCCGCAACGGCGACACGGAGGCCGAACGGGCCCGCGACGCCGCCTGGACCGACGTGAAGGCCGGCTGACATGGCACCTGGCAAGCGATCAGCGGCGGCGGCCGGGAGGCAGCCCCGGCTGTGGACCTGGCTCATGCTCCCCGGCACCCTCTGGATGACGGGCTTCCTCGTCGCCTCCCTCCTTCTGGTGGCCACCCTCTCGCTCGGTTCCACCGACCCGCTGGGCAATCCGCGCTTCGGCTTCGATGTCGGGAACATCGCCGCACTGGCCGATCCGGCCTACAGCACGGTCCTGTTGCGCTCCCTCGGCTACGCGCTGATCACCTGTCTGATCTGCCTGGCCGTGGCCTACCCGGTCGCCTACGCCATCGCGCTGCGCGGCGGCCGGTTCAAGAACCTGCTGATCGCCGCGATCGTCGTCCCGTTCTTCGCCAACTACCTGGTGCGGATGTACGGCTGGTCCGTCGTCCTCTCCGACGACGGACCGCTCCTGAAGGGCCTGCGCGCGGTCGGTCTCGCCGACGACGGCACCAAGATCCTCCAGACCGGTGCGGGCGTCGTCGCCGGACTCGTCTACGGATTCGTCGTCTTCATGATCATCCCGCTCTACGCGGCGATGGAGCGCATGGACACCTCGCTCATCGAGGCGGGCCGCGACCTCTACGGCGGCCCACTGCGCACCTTCTTCTTCGTCACCGTCCCCGCCACCCGGCAGGGAGCGGCCGCCGGCTGCGTCCTCGTCTTCCTGCCCGCCATGGGGGACTTCGTCAGCGCCCAGCTCATGGGAGGTCCCGACCAGATCATGATCGGCAACCTGATCCAGGACAAGTTCTTCCAGGGCCAGAACTGGCCGCTCGGCTCCGCCCTCACCATGCTCCTCATGGCGGTCCTGTTCCTCGGGATGCTCGGGTACCTGCGGCGCACCCGCAAGGACGAGACGGAGGCCGTCCGATGAGCGCCCGGCAGCGCCGCCGGCGCGGCGCCGAACGGCGGCCCCGGTTCGCCCTCGCGGTCACCGCCGTCTTCTTCGCGCTCCTCTACCTCCCCGTCGGCGTCGTCGTCCTCTTCTCCTTCAACTCGCAGAAGTCCCTCACGGTCTTCGAGGACGTCAGCCTCCGCTGGTACGCGGCGTTCGTCCACGACGACGTGCTGCTCTCCTCGCTCGGCATGAGCCTGCGGGTCTCGCTGGTCGCCATGGCCGGATCGCTCGTCCTCGGCGTCGCCCTGGCGCTGGGCCTCGTGCGCGGCCGCAGCCGTCTCGGCTCCTTCGCCGGCCTGGTGATGCTCGTCCCGCTGATCACACCGGAGATCGTGACCGGCGTCGCCGCGATGCTCCTCTTCAAGGGCCTGGGCATCACCCTGTCCACGACGACCGTGATGCTCGCCGAGATCACCTTCTCGATCTCGTACGTGACGGTCATCCTCCGCTCCCGCATCGCCGCGCTCAATCCGGAGGTCGAGGAGGCCGCGATGGACCTCGGGGCCACACGCCGGCAGGCCTTGCGCCTGGTCACCCTGCCCGCACTGCTCCCGAGCATCCTCGCGTCGGCGGTGCTGATCTTCGCCCTCGTCTTCGACGACTTCGTCCTCGCCTACTTCACCACCGGCGTCGACCCGCAGCCGCTGTCCGTACGCATCTACTCGGCGATCAGGTTCGGCGTGCAGCCGACCATCAACGCCGTCGGCACGCTGATGCTGGCCGGGTCCATCGGCCTCATCGTCCTCGCACTCGCCATCCCGCGCCTGTTCGGGCGACGCGGCGGCCTCGACCTGCTCTCCGGGAAGTGACATCCATGAACCCGACCTCCGCGCACCCGAACCCCGACGCCCCGACCTCCGACGTCCTGAACCCCGACGCCCCGAACTCCGGCGTCCCGACCCCCGCCGTGCGGCTCGACCACGTCAGCAAGCAGTACCCCTCCGGCGACGGCACCTTCGCCGTACGCGACGTGGAACTCGACATCGCCCCGGGTGAGTTCTTCTCCCTCCTCGGCCCGTCCGGCTGCGGAAAGACCACCCTGCTGCGGATGATCGGAGGCTTCGCCGATCCCACCGAGGGCAGCGTCCTCCTCGACGGCCAGGACGTCACCGGGCTGCCGCCCGACAAGCGCAACGTCAACACCGTCTTCCAGAGCTACGCCCTCTTCGACCACCTCTCGCTCGCGGACAACGTGGCCTTCGGCCTGAAGCGCCGGGGCGTCGGCCGCGCCGAGATCCGCCACCGCGTCGCCGACATGCTCGACCTCGTCCAGCTCGGACACCTGGCGGCCCGCAAGCCGCCCACCCTCTCCGGCGGCCAGAAGCAGCGCGTCGCGCTCGCCCGTGCCCTGGTCAACCGGCCCCACGTGCTCCTGCTCGACGAGCCGCTGGCCGCCCTCGACCTCAAACTCCGCCGTCACATGCAGGTCGAGCTCAAGCAGATCCAGCGGGAGGTCGGCATCACCTTCGTCTTCGTCACGCACGACCAGGACGAGGCGCTGACCATGTCCGACCGCCTCGCCGTGATGAACGACGGGCGCGTCGAGCAGTGCGGCACGCCCGAGGACGTGTACGAGCGGCCCACGAGCAGCTTCACCGCCTCCTTCATGGGCACCTCCAACCTCGTCCCCGGCACCTACCGCTCCGGCCGTGTCGTCCTCGACGACGGGCCCGAGCTCCCCGTCGGCGACCGTCCGGCCGTCGCCGACGGCAGCAGGGTCAGCCTGTCGATCCGCCCCGAGAAGATCTGGCTCTCCGACCTGGAACCCGACATGGCCCGCGTCAGCGGGGTCGTCCGGGAGACGGTCTACTGCGGCCCTACGACCACCTACCTGATCGAACTGGCCCCCGGCGTCACGGTGTCCGTGCTGGAGCAGAACACCGACCGCTCCCGCATGGAGGACCGCTGGAGCGGCGGCGAACACGTCGAGGTCGGCTGGAAGCCCGAGCACTGCCTCGTCCTGGACTGAAGCGGCACCGACCGAAGGAACACCCCCATGAACCACGACGTCATCGTGCTCGGCGCCGGCCTGGCCGGCCTCACCGCCGCACGCGACCTCGCCGCAGGCGGAGCCGACGTCCTCGTCGTCGAGGCCCGCGACCGGGTGGGCGGACGCGTCGAACAGACCGAACTCCCCGACGGCCGGCTGGTCCAGCTCGGCGGAGAGGTCGTCGGCCGGGCCCACACCGCGTACACGACCCTGGCCGCCGAACTCGGCCTCACCCTGACCCCCAGCTATGTCGCCGAGCCCGGCGCCCTCACCCGCGCGACCCCCGAAGACATCTCCGCCGGCGACCCGCCCCACTGGTTCGGCCCCGGCGACGACGCCTGCCACCGGAAGGTCACCGCCGCCTTCCGCGCCCTCGCCCGCACCGTCGACCCGGACGACCCCTGGGTCCACCCGGACGCCGCCGCCCTCGACCGGCTCTCCGTCGCCGGCTGGCTGCGCGCCGAGGGAGCGACCCCGGCCGTCGTACGACTGTGGGAGATCGGCCAACTCGCCCTCGCCGACGGTTCGTACGAGCGCACATCACTCCTCGCCGCCCTGCGCAAGCACGCCGCCGTACCCGTCTCCGGAGACGGGTCCGAGCACTACGACTACGAGGCCTGGGAAGGCCTGCGGGTCGCCGAGGGGTCCGCGACGGTGGCCCTGCGCATGGCCGCCGCCCTCGGCGGGCGGATCCGCACGGGCGCGCCCGTGGAGGCGGTCGCCGTACGGGGGCTCGGCCGCTGCTCCGTACGGCTGGCCGGAGGTGAGATCCTCACCGCCGGCGCCGTCGTCAGCGCGCTGCCCGTCGGCCCGCTCCGGTCGGTCGCCGTCACCGGCGTCTCCGAGGAGCGCCTCGCCTCCCTGCACCGCCAACGCCAGGCGCTCGCCGCCAAGTTCGTCGCCGCGTACGACCGGCCGTTCTGGCGCGACCGGGGCCGCAGCGGCCTCTCCGAGTGCGAAGGGGTCCTCGGCAGCACCTGGCCGCAGAGCGACGGCATCCTCTCCGCCCTCGTACCCCCCGAAAGGCTCGGCGTCCTGCTCGGCATGCCCAGCGCACTGCGGACCGGAGAACTCCTGGCCGACATCGCCCGCCTCTACGGTGACGCGGCGCACCGGCCGCTCGCGAGCTACGTGCGGATGTGGGGCACCGATCCGTGGACCCAGGGGTACGTCACCCAGTGGACCCCGGGCGACGTCACGGCAGTCGGCCCCCTGCACGGAACCCACGAACCCCCCTTCTACGTCTGCGGATCCGACCAGTGGGTGGCCGGCTACATGGAAGGCGCCGTCCGCACCGGACGCGACGCGGCCAGGGAGGCGCTGCGCCGTGGCTGACACCGTGCGGAACCACATCGCGGGCACGGACCGGCCCGCGGCCTCAGGCGCGACGATGGAGCTGGTCGACCCCGCCACCGGCCGCGTGCACAGCCACGCCCCGCGTTCGGGCCGCGCCGACACCGACGCGGCCTGCGCGGCCGCCGCGGCCGCCTACCGGCACTGGTCCACGACCACACCCGCCGTACGGCAGCGCGCCCTGCTCGGTATCGCCGACGCCGTCGAGGCACACGCGGACGCGTTCACGGCCGCCGAGACCGGGGACACCGGCAAACCTCGCCACCAGTTCAGGACGGAGGAGCTGCCCGCGATCATCGACACCCTCCGCTTCTTCGCCGGGGCAGCCCGGAACCTGCCCGGTGTCGCCGCCGCCGAGTACACCGAGGGCCGCACCTCGCTCCTGCGCCGCGAACCGGTCGGGGTCTGCGCCCAGATCACCCCGTGGAACTACCCGCTGATGATGGCCGTGTGGAAGGTCGCACCGGCGATCGCCGCCGGCAACACGACCGTGCTCAAGCCCGCCGACACCACCCCCTCGTCGTCCGCTCTGCTCGCCCGCGTCGCGGCGGAGCACCTGCCGCCGGGCGTGCTCAACGTGGTCTGCGGCGACCGCGACACCGGTCGCGCGCTCACGGCCCACCCCGACGTCGCCCTGATCGCCGTCACCGGCAGCGTGCGGGCGGGCCGGGAGATCGCGGCCGCGGCGGCCGCCGACCTGAAGCGGGTCCACCTGGAGCTCGGCGGCAACGCCCCGGTCCTCGTCCACGACGACGTGGACGTCGCGGCGACCGCCGCCGCCCTCGCCGCCGTCGCCTACTACAACGCCGGTCAGGACTGCACCGCGCCCACCCGGCTGCTGGTCCATCACCGGGTCCACGACGCGTTCCTCACCGCCTTCGCGGCGGAGGCCGGGAAACTGCGTACCGGCCCCCCGGACGAGCCGGGTGTCGACGTCGGCCCCCTCAACAGCGCCGCCCAACTCGCCTCGGTGCAGGCGCTGCTGGAACGGCTCCCGGCGCACGCCGAGATCGTGGCCGGGGGTACCCGGCCGCCCGGTCCCGGGTTCTTCCACGAGCCCACGGTCGTCGCCGGCGTGCGCCAGGAGGACGAGATCGTGCAGGAGGAGATCTTCGGGCCCGTCGTGACCGTGCAGCCGTTCGCGGACGAGGCGGAGGCGCTGCGCCTGGCCGACGACGTCCGGTTCGGACTCGCGGCCAGTGTGTGGACCGCCGACCACGACCGCGCGATGCGCGCGACCCGCGCCCTGCACACCGGCATCGTCTGGGTGAACACCCATGGCACCACCGTCTCCGAGATGCCCCACGGAGGTGTCAAGCACTCGGGCCACGGCAGCGACCTCTCGCTGGCGGGCCTGCTCGACTACACCCAGGTCAAGCACGTGATGCTGTGAGCCCGCCGGGCTTCTCGGGCCGTGGCGTCCGTCGGTTCATCTCTTGTGTGACGAGATGGAGTTGGGGGCATTCGGGTGGAGTGCGGGGCGGACCGCAACTGCTTCCGGTGCTTTCGTAGTCGTCCTCCTCAGTTGCACCACGAACTGAGGAGGCACTCATGACCGGGTTTCAGGGTTTCGCCACTGGCACCGCTGAGCTGCTGGATCTCGACCCGTACCGGTTCCCCGCCATGCTGATGGCCGACGAGCCCGAGGAGACGCACATGACCCGCGGGGTCATGGAGTTCGGTGACTACGTCCTGCCCGCCCCGGCGCCGGAGAGCCGTCTGTCCTTCCCGCTGCCGCCGGCCGACCGCCGCCGGCTCGAACTGCACGCCGCGCTCACCACGGCGGGCATCGCGCCCCTCCCCGGTGACCTCGGCGCCATCGAGGCACTGTGCGGGCTCGACGACACCATCCACGTCGCCCTGCTGCGCTGGATCACGCCGGACCGGTGAGGCGTCCGGGCGTACGGGGCCGGCGGCGCGCCGACGACGTGCGCCGCCGGGCCCGGCCCGACCGCCGGGGGCCCTCGCGCGTGAGGGTCGGCCGGCCGGTCCGGTGACCGGCCCTCAGGACGTCGCGCGGTGCCGCAGTGCGGGCTCCCAGGCGGGAACCGGCTCCTCCGGCGGGGCCTCGCTGTGGCGGCCGCCCCGGGCGAAGAACGCTTCGAGAGGCAGGATCGCCGCCCCCACCGTGACGGCGTCCGGGCCGAGCGTGCCCAGCTCGATACGGGTCCGGCTGGCCGGGTAGCGCAGGGCGAAGGCCGCGGCGTGCGGCTTGACCGTCTCCAGGAAGCGGGAGCCGAGCTGGAGGCCGGCCCAGCCGCCGACGAGGATCCGCTCGGGCTGGAACAGGTTGATCAGGTCGGCGAAGCCCGCGCCCAGGTACTCGGCGGTCTCCTCCAGAACGGCGAGGGCCGTCGCGTCGGGCTTCCTCTCCGCGCCGTGCGGGGGATAGGCGGCGGCGATCATCGACGTCAGGGCGGTCTCCTCGTCCGCCCCCGCGGGCGGCCTGCCGCCCGCCTCCCGCCAGCGGTCGAGGAGCGCCTCGGCTCCGGCGTACGCCTCCAGACAGCCCTGGGAGCCGCAGCGGCAACGGCGCCCGCGCACGCGGACCGTGAGGTGGCCCCACTCGATCGCCCGGCCGGTGCCCATCCCCTCGCCGATCACGCAGGCTCCGACACCGGAGCCGAAGAGGACGACGACGGCGCTGGCGGTGCCGCGTCCGGCCCCGAACCACATCTCGGCCTGGCCGAGCGTCTTGGAGCCGTTGTCGATGTAGTACGGCACGCTCGCGGGCACCGCGCCGGTCTCCCGGAGCAGCCGCTCCAGGGGTACGGCGTCCCAGCCGACGGTCTGGCCGTGCACGACGGCGCCGTCCTCGGGTGCGTGGGCGACGATGCCCGGGACGCCGATGCCGACGCCGAGCAGCCGCTCCGGCGGCACGTCCGCCGCGCGCAGCACCGCGGCGATGCCGTCGCGCACGTGGCCGACCACGACGCCGACGTCGTACCCGCCGTGCGGGCCGGTGCCGTCCGCCGCCAGCGGACTCTCCACGCGGGCCAGCTCGGTCAGAGCGAGGTCGAAGAGCTCGACCCTGATGCGGGTCTCGCCGACGTCGATGCCGATCATGCAGCCGCTGGCCGGGCTCACGCGCAGCAGGGTGCGGGGCCGGCCGCCGGCGGAGTCGACGCTGCCGGCCTCCTCCACCAGGCCCTCGGCCAGGAGTTCGCCGACGACGTTGCTGACGGACCCGGAACTCAGCCCGGTGGCCGGGCCGAGCGTCAGGCGGCTCTGCGGCCCGTCGAAATACAATCGTTGCAGAACCGCGGTGCGGTTCTCCCGCCGCAGGTCACGCACCGTACGACTGCTCTTCGCTCGCACCCTGCCCCCTGTTCGTGAAGTCTCTCCTCGCAAGATACCCCTGCCAGGGCCCTTGACGCGACCTTCTCTCGGTATTTAACTCACGTCCTAAATTAAGCCGGGGGGTGCACAGGGCGGGCGTGGGACGTCGCGCCGGCCCCGCCTCCTCGCACTCCGTCACTCCCCGAAAGGGTCTTGAGGAGCCATGCGCAGAATCAGAGCCGCGGTCACCGGTGCCGTCACCCTCTCCCTCGTCCTCACCGCCGCCGCCTGCGGAGGCGGCACCTCCGACGGTTCCGGCTCCAACTCCCAGCCGAAGACGCTGACGTACTGGGCCTCCAACCAGGGCTCCAGCATCGAGGTCGACAAGAAGGTCCTGCAGCCCGAACTCGACCGGTTCGAGCGGGAGACCGGCATCAAGGTGAAGCTGGAGGTCGTGCCCTGGTCGGACCTGCTCAACCGGATCCTCACCGCGACCACCTCCGGCCAGGGCCCCGACGTCCTCAACATAGGCAACACCTGGAGCGCCTCCCTGCAGTCCACCGGCGCCCTGCTGCCCTGGGACGCCGAGAACTGGAAGAAGATCGGCGGCAAGGACCGCTTCGTCGACTCCGCGCTCGGCTCCACGGGCACCCCCGGCCAGGACCCGGCCGCCGTCCCCCTGTACTCCATGGCGTACGCCCTCTACTACAACAAGCAGATGTTCAAGGACGCCGGCGTCGACAAGCCCCCGGCCACCTGGGACGAACTGGTCGCCACCGGCAAGCGCCTGAGCAAGGACGGCAAGTGGGCCATCGGCGTCGAGGGCGCCAACCTCTCGAACAACATCCACCAGGTCTTCGTGCTCGGCAAGCAGCACGGCGCCGACTTCTTCACCGCCGACGGCAAGGCCGATTTCACCTCCGACGGAGCCGTCGCCGCGGTCAAGCAGTACGTCGACCTGATGGCCGCGCACAAGATCGTCGCTCCCGGCAACGCGGAGTACGCCCAGAACCAGTCCCTGAGCGACTTCGCCAAGGACAGGACCGCCATGGTCCTGTGGCAGACCCCCTCGCAGACGTTCGCCTCGCAGGGGATGAAGGAGGACGAGTGGGGCGTCGCCCCCGCGCCGGTCCTCTCCGGCGCGCCGGGCACGGGAACGGCCGTCAACTCCATGGTCGCCGGCATCAACATGGCCGTCTTCAAGAACACGAAGAACATCGACGGCGCCATGAAGTTCGTGACGTTCATGACCGGCGACGAGGAGCAGAAGATCCTCAACAAGGCCTACGGTTCCGTCCCGCCGGTCAAGACCGCGCAGCAGGACCCCGCCTTCTCCACCCCGTCGCTCACCGTCATCCGCGACACGCTCGCCACCAGCGCCTCCGCCCTGCCGCAGGTTCCCGAGGAGTCCCAGTTCGAGACCGTCGTCGGCACCGCGGTCAAGGAGCTGTTCGCCGACGCCGCGGCCGGCCGCCCCGTCACCGACGCGTCGGTGAAGGCCGCGCTCGAAAAGGCCCAGCAGCAGATGCCCAAGAAGTAGGCACGGGACCACTCATGACCTCAACCGTCACGCCCCCGGAGGCACGGGCGGTGCGGAAGGCCCCGCCCGGAGCGGCGCGCTCCCCGCGCCGCCGCTCCGGGCGGCTGCGCCGCATCGGGCTGCCGTACCTGCTGCTCCTGCCCGCCCTGGCCCTCGAACTCCTCGTCCACCTCGTGCCGATGGTGATCGGCATCGCCATGAGCTTCAAGGAGCTCACCCAGTTCACCGTCCGCAACTGGGCCGACGCGCCCTGGGCCGGATTCGAGAACTACGCGCTCTCGGTCGACTTCGACGCCCCGGTGGGGCAGGCCCTGCTGAAGTCCTTCGTGACGACCTGCCTGTTCACCGTCACGTCCGTCGGCCTGTGCTGGCTCCTCGGCACCGCCGCGGCCGTCCTCCTCCAGGAGTCCTTCCGCGGCCGGGGGCTGCTGCGCGCGCTCTTCCTCGTCCCGTACGCCCTGCCGGTCTACGCCGCCGTCATCACCTGGGCGTTCATGTTCCAGCACGACAACGGCCTGATCAACCACGTGCTCCACGACCAGCTGGGCATCGGGGACCGCCCCGCCTTCTGGCTCATCGGCGACAACAGCTTCTGGGCCCTGCTCGTCGTCTCCGTCTGGAAGGGCTGGCCGTTCGCCTTCCTCACCGTGATGGCCGGCCTGCAGAACATCCCCCGCGAGCTGTACGAGGCGGCCGCGCTGGACGGCGCCGGGGTGTGGAAGCAGATCCGGCACATCACCCTCGCCTCCCTGCGGCCGGTCAACCAGGTGCTCGTGCTCGTGCTGTTCCTGTGGACCTTCAACGACTTCAACACACCGTTCGTGCTCTTCGGCAAGGCCGCCCCCGAAGCCGCCGACCTGATCTCCCTGCACATCTACCAGTCCTCGTTCCAGACCTGGAACTTCGGCGCCGGCTCGGCGATGTCCGTCCTGCTGCTGCTCTTCCTCCTGCTCGTCACGGGCGTCTACCTGCTGATCACCGGCAGAGGAAGGAGGGCCGGCGATGACTGAGCCCACCCGGCGGCGGACACCGCGTTCCCCGATGGCCGCACCCCGCTCCTTCCTGTGGACCCGGCGGATCGTCCTCACCCTGCTCACCGGATTCGTCCTGCTGCCGGTGTACGTGATGGTCTCCAGCTCCCTCAAGCCGCTGGCGGACGTCTCGGAGAAGTTCCGGTGGCTCCCCTCGGAGCTGACCGTCCGCCCGTACATCGACATCTGGCACACCGTCCCGCTCGCCGACTACTTCGTGAACTCCCTGATCGTGGCGGGCGCGGCGACCGTGTGCTCCGTCGTGGTCGCGGTCTTCGCCGCGTACGCGGTCAGCCGCTACGGCTTCCGCGGGAAGCGGGTCTTCACCGTGACCGTGCTGTCGACCCAGATGTTCCCCGGCATCCTCTTCCTGCTGCCGCTCTTCCTCATCTACGTCAACATCGGCAACGCCACGGGGATCGCGCTCTTCGGCTCGCGCGGCGGTCTGATCCTCACCTACCTCACGTTCTCGCTGCCGTTCTCCATCTGGATGCTGATCGGCTACTTCGACTCGATCCCCAGGGACCTCGACGAGGCGGCCAAGGTCGACGGCTGCGGCCCCGTCGGCGCCCTGTTCCGGGTGGTCGTCCCCGCCGCCGTGCCCGGCATCGTCGCCGTCGCCGTCTACGCGTTCATGACGGCCTGGGGCGAGGTCCTCTTCGCCTCCGTGATGACCAACGACACCACCCGCACGCTCGCCGTCGGCCTCCGGGGCTACGCCACCCAGAACGACGTGTACTGGAACCAGGTGATGGCCGCCTCCCTCGTCGTGAGCGTGCCCGTCGTCGCCGGCTTCCTCCTCCTCCAGCGCTATCTCGTCGCCGGCCTCACCGCGGGTGCGGTCAAGTGACGCTCTTCCACCCACCGATGTCAGAGAGGTCCTTCGTGTCCGAACCCACCGACGCCCGCACGCTCGACCTGGACGCCTTCCCCGCCGGCTTCTCCTGGGGCACCGCGACCTCCGCCTACCAGATCGAGGGCGCCGTGGCCGAGGACGGCCGCGGCCCGTCCATCTGGGACACGTTCTCCCGTACGCCCGGCGCCGTCGACAACGGCGACCACGGCGACGTCGCCTGCGACCACTACCACCGCTGGCCCGAGGACATCGCCCTGATGGGCCGGCTCGGCGCCGACGCGTACCGGCTCTCGATCGCCTGGCCGCGGGTCTTCCCGGCCGGCGACGGCCCCCTGAACGTGCCGGGCCTCGACTTCTACGACCGGCTCGTCGACGGCCTGCTGGACGCCGGGATCACACCCTCGGTCACCCTCTACCACTGGGACCTGCCCCAGGCGCTCCAGGAGCGGGGCGGCTGGGCCGAGCGGGAGACCGCCGAACACTTCGCCCGGTACGCGGGTGTGGTCGCCGCCCGTCTCGGTGACCGGGTCGGCCAGTGGGCCACGCTCAACGAGCCGCTCTGCTCGGCCTGGATCGGCCACCTCGAAGGGCGTATGGCGCCCGGTCTGACCGACCTCACCGCCGCCGTCCGCGCCTCCTACCACCTCCTCCTCGGCCACGGCCTCGCCGTCCGGGCCGTCCGGGCCGCCGTGCCCGACGCCCAGGTCGGCATCGTCACCAACCACTCCACCGTGGCGCCCGCCTCCACCCGGCCCGAGGACGTGGCGGCCTCGTCCCGCGCGGACGGCCACACCAACCGCTGGTGGCTCGACCCGGTGTACGGCCGGGGCTTCCCCGCCGACATGCGCCAGGTGTACGGCGTCGAGCTCCCCGAACGCCCGGGCGACCTCGACCTCATCGCCGCCCCGCTCGACTGGCACGGCGTCAACTACTACTTCCCGGTCACCGTCGCGGACGACCCCGACGGACCCGTCCCGTACGCCAGCGAGGTCCGCCTGCCCGACGTGCCCCGCACCGGGATGGACTGGCAGATCGACGGCGGCGGTCTCGAAGCCGTCCTGCTGCGGCTCACCGACGACTACGGCGCCCGCCGTCTGTACGTCACCGAGAACGGCTCCGCCTTCGCCGACACCGTCGGCCCGGACGGGACGGTCGACGACCCCGAGCGGACCGCGTATCTGGAGGAACACGTGGCTGCCTGCGCCCGCGCCGTGCGCAAGGGAGCGCCGCTCGCCGGGTACTACGCATGGTCCCTGCTGGACAACTTCGAGTGGGCCTACGGCTACGACAAGCGCTTCGGCCTCGTCCACGTCGACTACGCCACCCAGCGGCGGACCGTGAAGGGCAGCGGCCGCAGGTACGCGGACATCATCCGTGCCCACCGGGACCTCACCGGCTGACGGGCGACCGGACACCGGTGGCCGCGCGGCCGACGGCAGGGTTTCCGCTCCCACGAGGGGGGTGCGGAAGCCCTGCCGTCGTGCGTCCGAGACCCGGTTCCACGCGTTATCCGAGGCTTAAGGCAAGTCGAAAGAAAAGTCCGGTCAAAGTTATTGACCGTCAGAAACCGTGCCGGGCAGGGTGTGCGAGAGCGCTCTCCCCCATCCCCGTTCCCGCCAAGGAGCCCGCATGTCTCCTCTTGGGCAACACCCGCCCCACGGACGGCCCCGGCGCGGTGTCGCCGCGGCCGTGGCCACGGCCCTCGCCGCCGCACTGCTCGCCCTGACCCCGGCAGGCGGGGCACAGGCGGCCGCCGCACCCGTCTCGCAGGGCAAGCCCGTCACCGCCTCCAGCGTGGAGCAGACCGGCACCGCCGCCGCCGCGGCCGTCGACGGCGACCTCGGCACCCGCTGGTCCAGCGCCTTCTCCGACAACCAGTGGCTCCAGGTCGACCTCGGCGCACCCACCGCGCTCGACCGGGTGGAACTGCGCTGGGAGGCGGCCTACGCCAAGGCCTACCGCATCGAGCTGTCCACCAACGGCACCGACTGGACGTCCACGTACGCCACGACGGCCGGGGCCGGCGGCACGGAGACCGTCCCCGTCTCCGGCACGGCACGCTACGTACGCCTCCAGGGCGTCACCCGCGCCACCGGATACGGCTACTCGCTCTGGGAGTTCCAGGTGTACGGCACCGACGGCGGCCCGACGCTCCCCGGCGGCGGCGACCTCGGGCCGAACGTGCACGTCTTCGACCCGTCCACGCCCGGCATCCAGGCCAAGCTCGACGAGGTCTTCCGGCAGCAGGAGTCGGCGCAGTTCGGCCCCGGCCGGCACGCCTTCCTCTTCAAGCCCGGCACATACAACGGGCTCAACGCGCAAGTCGGCTTCTACACCCAGATCGCCGGCCTCGGCCTGCGTCCCGACGACACGACGATCAACGGCGACGTGACCGTCGACGCGGGCTGGTTCAACGGCAACGCCACCCAGAACTTCTGGCGCTCCGCCGAGAACCTCGCCCTCAACCCGGTCAACGGCACCAACCGGTGGGCGGTCTCGCAGGCGGCCTCCTTCCGCCGGATGCACGTCAGGGGCGGCCTCAACCTCGCTCCCAACGGCTACGGCTGGGCCAGCGGCGGCTACATCGCCGACAGCAAGGTCGACGGACAGATCGGCAACTACTCCCAGCAGCAGTGGTACACACGCGACAGCTCCATCGGCGGCTGGTCGAACTCCGTCTGGAACCAGGTCTTCTCCGGTGTCGAGGGCGCCCCGGCCACCGGCTTCCCCGAGCCCCGCTACACCACTCTCGACACCACGCCGGTCTCCCGCGAGAAGCCCTTCCTCTTCTGGGAGGGCGGTGAGTTCAAGGTCTTCGCGCCCGCCAAGCGGGTCAACGCCCGCGGCACCACGTGGGCGAACGGCACCCCGCAGGGCGAGTCCATCCCGCTGAGCAGGTTCTACGTCGTCAAGCCGGGCGCCACCGCCGCCACGATCAACGCGGCCGTCGCCCAGGGCCTGCACCTGCTCTTCACCCCCGGCGTCTACCACGTCGACCGCACCATCGAGATCAACCGGGCGAACACCGTCGTCCTGGGCCTCGGGCTGGCGACGATCATCCCGGACAACGGCGTGACCGCGCTGCGCGTCGGTGACGTCGACGGCGTCCGCCTGGCCGGCTTCCTCGTCGACGCCGGCCCCGTCAACTCGACGACGCTGCTGGAGGTCGGCCCCGACGGAGCCTCGGCCGACCACGCCGGCAACCCGACCACCGTGCAGGACGTCTACCTCCGCATCGGCGGCGCGGGCGCGGGCAGGGCGACCACCAGCATGGTCGTCAACAGCGACGACACGATCATCGACCACACCTGGGTCTGGCGCGCCGACCACGGCGAGGGCGTCGGCTGGGAGACCAACCGGGCCGACTACGGCGTCCGCGTCAACGGGGACGACGTGCTCGCGACCGGACTCTTCGTCGAGCACTTCAACAAGTACGACGTGGAGTGGTACGGAGAGAGGGGCCGCACGATCTTCTTCCAGAACGAGAAGGCGTACGACGCCCCCAACCAGGCGGCCATCCAGAACGGCGCCACCAAGGGCTACGCCGCCTACCGCGTCGACGACTCGGTGAACACCCATGAGGGCTGGGGCCTCGGCAGCTACTGCTACTACAACGTCGACCCGACGATCCGGCAGGCACACGGCTTCAAGGCACCCGTGAAGCCGGGCGTGAAGTTCCACAGCCTGCTCACGGTCTCGCTCGGCGGCAACGGCCACTTCGACCACGTCATCAACGACATCGGAGCGCCCACGGCCGGCAGCGACACCATCCCCTCGACCGTCGTCTCCTTCCCCTGACCCGTCTCCACCCCCTGGCCGGTGTCCGCCGTCACGGCGGACACCGGCCCTTCGGCCCCCCATCCCCCGTTCGGGGGGCCGGTCCGGGGAGCCCCTAGACCGCGGCGCGTTCGCCCGACGGCTCGACGATCACGATCTGGACGTGCGAAGGGGCGTGGCTGCGCGCCTTGCGGACCAGCTTGGACAGACTGAACTTGGGCCGCTGCACGGCGACATGGATGGGCGCGGGCATCGCCGGGTTCCGTGGGGGAACCACGGCGCCGGGCGGCAGGGCGGCGCCGGGGCGGAGCCGCACACCGATCAGGGCGTGCGGGTCGTCCGGCGGCGTGGCCACGGCGAGCTGCGTGACGTCCGTCCAGGGAAGCAGCACGTTGCCGACGCGCACACCCGCCGCGTCGAACTGGAAGGCGGTGCGCCGCTGTTCGAACCAGGAGATGACGAACGGCAGGGCCGCGACGATCACCACGCCGCCCGCCATCTCCAGTGCCCAGCCGAGCAGCAGGGCGAGCGCAACGACCCCGATGATCGCTCCCCACAGGCCCGCCAGGTCCGCGGGGGAGAACGGGTGGGTGACCCGGAAGCGCTCCCACCGCGTACCACGGCGGGTGGGCGGAGTGCCGGGCGAGCGATCGACGTTCGACATGGTGGTCCTCTCTTGATGACGTGGCAGACCCTCTCGCGAGACGCTGGAACGGCGATGAAATCCTGCTGATGCGAGCCGGACGGTCACGCGAGCGGGCGACGACGGGGGAGGCCACGGGGGCATGGGGGAATCGGGGACGGACGTGGATCCGGCGGCACGGCTGCGGATCGACCTGCTGGGACCGGTCGGTGTCCGCCGGGGCGAGGCGCCGCTCGACATCGGTCCCGTGCGGCGACAGGCGGTCCTCGCCGCGCTGGCCTTACGGGACGGGACCCTGATCACGCGTCAGCAGCTGCTCGACGACGTGTGGGGAACCGAGCCGCCGGGGACGGGCCACCGGGTCCTGCCGAGTTATGTCTACCCCCTGCGGAAGGTGCTGGATGCATCCGGCACCGCGACCGCGCGGTCCGTTATCCGGGGAGAGCGCGGGGGCTACCGCTTCGCCGCCGGTGCGGCGGGGACCGACGTGGCCGAGCTGACCGAGCGCACGGCCGAGGGCCGGCGCGCGAAGGCCGCGGGCAGCCTCGACACCGCTCTGGAGCTGTACTCCCGGGCCCTGGAGCTGTTCCGCGGCGAACCGCTGGCCGGGCTGCCGGGGCCCTTCGCCGAGGCGGAGCGTCAACGCCTCGCCCAGCACCGGCGCGCGCTGCAGCAGGAGCGCGCGGAGTGCCTGGTCCTCCTCGGCCGTTTCGCCGACGCGCTGGACGGCCTCGCGGCCTCGGCCGTCTCCCAGCCGTACGACGAGGCCCTCGCCGCGCTGCGCATGCGGGCGCTGTACGGCAGCGGCCGGCAGGCGGAAGCCCTCGCCTTCTACCGGGAGATGCGCCACCGGCTCCTCGAAGAACTGGGACTGGAGCCCGGCGAGGAGCTCCGGAGGATCCACCAAGGCGTCCTGCGCCGGGACGACGCACTGCTGCTCGGCGCCGGTGCCAGTGCCGGCGCCGACGTCGGCGCCGCGGGCCCGCCCTCGGCCGTGGCCGCCGCCGCGCGCCCGCGCCGGCCCCGTGTCGACCTGCCGGGCGACACCGCGTGCCTCGTCGGCCGCGAGTCCGAACTCGCCCTGCTCACCGCCCCGGTGCCGGACGGAGCCGTGTCCGTGGCGGCCCTGGACGGAACGGCGGGGGTCGGCAAGACCGCGCTGGTCGTCCGCGCGGGCTGGACGCTCCACGGCCAGTACCCGGACGGCTGCCTCTTCGTGGATCTGCGCACGCACGACGGGGCCCAGGAGAGCGTCGGTCCGCGCCGTGCGCTGCGCCGGCTGCTGCGCGCCGTCGGGAGCGACGCCGACTCCCTTCCCGACGACCTGGACGACCTGGTCGGGGCCTGGCGTGCGGCGACGAGCGCGCTGCGGCTGCTCCTGGTCGTCGACGACGCCCGCAGCGCCGAGCAGGTGCGGCCCCTGCTGCCCGCCGGGCCCGGCAGCCGCGTCCTGGTGGCCGGGCGAGGGCGGCTGCCCGACCTCGACGCCGACCTGCACCTCACCGTCGAGCCGCTCGGCACGGCAGCGGCGGTCGAACTGCTCCGGCAGCTCCTGGGCGAGGAACGCGCGGACAGCGAACCGCAGGCAGCACGCGAACTCGCCCGCCGCTGCGGCGGACTGCCGCTGGCCCTGCGGATCACCGGCGCCCGGCTGCAGCACCGCCCCGCCTGGACGATGGCCCACCTCGCGGGCCGGATGCCGGACGACGAGCACGGCCTCGACGAGCTGAGGGCGGGGGACCGCAGCGTGGAGGCGGCGTTCCGGCTCTCGTACGACCAGCTCCCGCCCGAACTGCGGCGCGCCTTCCGCACGGTGGGGACGGCTCCGACCTACGCCTTCGACGGGCTGACCCCGGCCGTGATGCTGGGCTGCTCCCGCGAGGCGGCCGAGGACCTCATGGAGCGGCTCGTCGACGCGAGCCTGCTCCAGCAGCCGCGCCCCGACCGCTACCGGCCGCACGACCTCGTCAGGGCCCACGCCCGGCGGCTCGCCGAGGCGGCACCCGAGGAGGCCGCCGCCGACCGCGCGGCGGTCCTGCGGCTCTACGTCGCCGCGGGACGCGGCGCCGGAGAATGGGGCCCCGGCGGTTTCCCGACCGGCCCCGCCGGCCTGGGCACACCCTTCGGCGACTGGCGGGCCGCGGCCGCCTGGCTGGAGGCCGCCGGCGCCGAGCTGGTCGACGTCGTGGCGTACGCGGTGGCCGCCGGTGAGTACGACCACGCCTGCTGGATCGCCGAGAGCCTGGTCGACCACCTGGTCCGCCAGGGCCGCTCCCACGAGTCCCGTGCGGCGCTCGAACTCGTCCTGCCGTACGCGGAGATGAGCACCGACCGGCGGATGCCCGCCTCCCTGCGCAACTGCCTCGGCGTCACCGACATCCACGGAGGGAGGCTGCGGCAGGCGCGCGCCTGGTTCGCCGACGCGCTGCACCGCGCCGGGAGCGACGGCGATCCGCTGGACCGTGCGCGGGCGATCGCCGGTCTCGGCATCGTGGAGTGGCCCCTCGGGCACACCGAGGAGGCCGTCGCCCACCTGAACCAGGCGGCGGAGCTGGCGACCGGGCTCGACGACAACTGGCTGGCCGGGATGGTGGTCTGCAACCTGGGCGGGATCCACGGCCGGCAGGGGCGGCACGAGCAGGCCTTCGAGCACTACGACGCCGCGCTCGCCTTCGCGGAGAAGAACGGCCGCCCCGGACTGATCGCCCGGTTCCTCTGCTTCGCCGCCGACGCCCAGCTGGCCCTCGGCCGCCACGCGGAAGCGGCGAGCCTGGTGGGGCGGGCCGCCGAACTGGCCCGTGACGCGGGCGAGGAGGAACTGCGCACGGTCACCCTCACCCGCCTCGGAACCGTGGAACACGGCAGGGGCCACCTGAACCGGGCCGTGGACCTCCACCGGGAGGCCCTGTCCACGCTCACCGAGCGCACCAGCACCTGGCTGGAGATGGATGTCCGTATCCGGCTGGGCCAGAGCTACGCGGCGGCCGGCCGGCGTGCCGAGGCCCGGCAGCAGTTCCGGGACGCCCTCGCTCTCCCCGGGGCCGACACCCACGTCCCCGCGTTCGGCGCGGCGCTCGACGGTCTGAACACCTGCTGAGCAGTCGCCCGCCGGCCCCGCGGCCCCGACAGGTGCACCGCAGCGGTGAGCCCGGGGATCACCACGCTCGTCAACGCCGCGACGATCCCGGTCCCTCGAAGGGCGCCGTCATCTGAGTCGATCTCCATCTGTTCCGAAGCGGACGCGGTACGCGCCCTCGCCTCACAGACGGCCCTGCCCTGCCCGTTCTCCCCTTGGGATCGGAAATAGCCGGAACTGACCGGTTTTCCGACCGAAGATGACCGGCCTTGCCCGGCTTGTCCGTCCAAGCCGTGGGCACCCGGTGTTCAGGCTTAATTAGGTTAGGCTAACCTGCATGGCGTGAGAGTTGGTGAAGAAAGCCCGCAGGCCACGGCCGTGCGCGGTCATGCCCTGTCGGCCCGAGAGGTCACCGTCGCCTACGACGGTGTCGACGTCGTGCACGACGCGTCCGTGACGCTGCGACCCGGCGAAGTGACCGTGCTCGTCGGGCCGAACGGAAGCGGCAAGTCGACGCTCCTGCGGACGATCGCCCGTCTGCAGCGGCCCCGGAGCGCCACGCTGACCATCGATGCCGACACGGACGGCCTCGCCCTGACGCCCCGCGAGTTCTCGCGGCACGTGGCCCTGCTGACGCAGGGTCGCCCCACACCGAGCGGTCTGACGGTACGGGACGTCGTCGAGTTCGGCCGGTACCCCTACCGTGGCCGCTGGGGCAAGGCGGACCCGGGCGGCAGCGTGGCGGTGGACCGCGCGCTCGTCATGACGGGCGTCGAGGAGTTCGCCGACCGCGGCGCCGAGTTCCTCTCCGGAGGCCAGCTCCAGCGGGTCTGGCTCGCCGGCTGCCTCGCCCAGGAGACCGGCGTCCTGCTCCTCGACGAGCCGACGACCTATCTCGACCTGCGGTACCAGATCGAACTCCTCGACCTGATCCGCGACCTGGCCGACGACCACGGCATCGCCGTCGGCGTCGTCCTGCACGACCTCGACCAGGCCGCGGCCGTCGCCGACCGGATCGTTCTGCTCCGGGCGGGACGGATCATCGCCGAGGGCCGCCCCGAAGACGTCCTGACCGCACCGCGGCTGACGGACACGTACGGCATCCGTATCGAGGTCGACACCGACCCCACGACAGGCCGGCTGCGCACCCGCGCCATCGGCCGCCATCACACGCGAAGCGAAAGGCTCAGCACCACCTCATGAGACGCCTCCTCCTCACCGCCGCGGTCGCCACCACGGCGGCGCTCACCCTGACCGCCTGCGGGACCACCGAGCCCGCCAAGGACGACGCGAAGAAGTCCGCGGAGCCCATCACCCTCACCGACTCCACCGGTGTGAAGGTGACCCTCGACGGACCCGCCAAGAAGGTCGTCGGCACCGAGTGGAACGTCGTCGAGACCCTGATCTCCCTGGGCGTCGACGCCGTCGGCGTCGCCGACGTCAAGGGCTACAAGACGTGGGACACCGCCGTCCCGCTGAAGAACGACCCCAAGGACATCGGCACGCGCGGCGAGCCGAGCGTGGAGACCGTCGCCGGCCTGAAGCCCGACCTCATCGTCGCCACCAACGACCTGCCGCCGGCCGCCGTGAAGCAGCTCCGGAAGATCGCTCCGGTCCTGGAGGTCAAGGCCGCCGACGCCGCCGACCCGATCGGCCAGATGACGAAGAACCTCGACCTCATCGCCCAGGCCACCGGCACCACCGAGAAGGCCGGCAAGCTGAAGACGGAGTTCGAGGCGAAGCTCGCCGAGGGCAAGAAGGCCCTGGCCGACGCCGGACTGGCCGGCAAGCCGTACGCCTTCGCCGACGGCTACGTCGTCTCCAACCAGGTCTCGATCCGCCCCTTCACCAGCGGCTCGCTCATCGGCGCCGTCAACGAGAAGCTCGGCCTGAAGAACGCCTGGACGGTGGAGGGCGACCCGGCCTACGGCCTCGGCACCACCGACGTCGAAGGCCTCACCAAGCTCGGCGAGGGCACGCACTTCGCGTACATCAGCAACAACGGCGACCCGAGCAGCACCCCGTTCGACGGGGTCCTGAAGAAGGACAAGGTGTGGACCTCGCTGTCGTTCGTGAAGAAGGGCGACACCCACCGGCTGCCCGACGGCATCTGGATGTTCGGCGGGACCGAGTCGATGAACCAGTACGTCGACTCCGTCGTCAAGGCGCTGACGAAGTAACCCCCATGGCCGTCACCGCACCTTCCTCCGCCACCCTTCCGTCGGCGGCCGTGTCCCGTACGGGCGCGGCCGCGGTGACGGCCGCACTGGTCCTCCTCGTCGCGGGCTTCGCGCTCGTCGACATCACCCAGGGCACGGCCTCCGTCGGCGCGCCCGAGGTCTGGAAGGCCCTCACCGGCCGTGCCGACCCGTCCGACGCGTCCGTCGTCATCGCCTCGCGCCTGCCGAGGATGGCCGCCGGACTGCTCGTCGGCGCCGTCCTCGGCATGGCGGGCGCCGCCCTCCAGGCCGTCAGCCGCAACGTGCTCGCCTCGCCCGACACCCTCGCCGTGAACGCGGGCTCCTACCTGGCCCTCGGAGTGGCCGCCGTCAGCGGAGTCTCGCTGCCGCTGCTCGCCTCGTCCGGCGTCGCCTTCGTCGGCGGACTCGCCGCGGCGGCCGTCGTCCTCGGACTCTCCGGTCTGGGCGCGGGCACCGTGCGGCTGGTGCTCGCGGGCAGCGCCCTCATGCTCGGCCTGACCGCCATCACCGACGGGCTGCTCCTGCTGTTCCCCCAGCAGACCGAGGGCCTCTTCGACTGGAACCAGGGCAGCATCTCCCAGAACGGGTTCGACGGGGTGCTCCAGATGGCGCCGATCGGACTCCTGGGCGTCGCAGGGCTGCTGCTCATCGCCCGCAGGGTCGATGCGCTGGCGCTCGGCGACGACGCGGCCCGTGGCCTCGGCGTGCCCGTGCGCTCCACCCGCGTCACGGCGGTCGTCCTCGCGGCGCTGCTCTCCGCGGCGGCCGTCACGCTCGCCGGCCCCATCGGCTTCGTCGGTCTGTGCGCCCCCGCCCTCGTCCGTCCGCTCGTCCGCCGCTACCGCGGCTTCTCCCGCGCGCGGGCCGCACTTCCGGTGGCCGGTCTCGTCGGCGCCGCCCTCGTCATGGGCTCGGACGTGCTGCTGCGCGCCGTCGTGCCGGCGGACACGGCGGTCGCCGTGCCCACGGGCGTCGTCACCAGCCTGGTCGGCGCCGTCTTCCTGATCGTGATGGCGACCCGGGCCCGGGACACCGCCGGAGCCGCCGCGGCCGACCGCCTGCGCATCCGGAGCCGGGCCGTCTTCCTGACCACCACCGCCGTACTGGTGGCGGTGCTGGTGGGCGTGACGATTGCCGCCGTCCTGCTGGGCGACAGCAAGCTGCTCCTCGGCGACGTGACGAACTGGGCGCAGGGCAGGGCGGGTCAGACCATCTCCTTCATCCTGGACAGCCGGGTGCCCCGGGTCCTCGCGGCGCTCCTCGCCGGCGCGGCACTCGCCCTGGCCGGAACGGTCGTCCAGGCCGTCACCCGCAACCCGCTCGCCGAGCCCGCGACCCTGGGCGTCTCCGGCGGCGCCGCGCTCGGCGCCGTACTCCTCGTCACGACCGTTCCGCTCGCGAGTTCGTGGAGCGTGGTGGGTGCCGCCTTCGTGGGCGCCGCGATCAGTTCGGTGGTGGTCTTCGGGCTCGCCGCGCGCGGCGGCTTCCAGCAGAACAGGCTCGTCCTGGTCGGCTTCGGCGTCGCCACCGGTTCGGCCGCGCTGATCGCCCTGCTCATCGTCCTCACCGACCCGTTCAACGCGACCAAGGCCCTCACATGGCTGTCCGGTTCCACCTACGGGCGGACCCTGCCGGACGTGGTGCCGCTGGCGGCCGTGCTGACCGTGGGTGTCGTCGTCGCCGTCCTGCGGCGCACCGAACTCGACCTCCTGTCGCTCGACGAGGACACCCCGCGGCTCCTGGGCCTCGGTGTGGAGCGCGGACGCCTCGGCTTCCTCGTCCTGAGCGTCCTGCTCAGCGCCACCGCCGTCGCCGCCGCGGGAACGATCGGCTTCGTGGGCCTCGTCGCCCCGCACGCGGCCCGCGCCCTCGTGGGCAGGCAGCACGTGCGCGTGGTCCCGGTCGCCGTCCTCCTGGGCGCCGTACTCGTCTGCACGGCGGACCTGTTGGGCCGTACGGTGATCGCCCCGGCCCAGCTCGGCGCGGGCATGGTGACCGCCGTCATCGGGACGCCGTACTTCCTCTACCTCCTCGTCCGCAGCCGCCGCTGACGCGCGGACGCGAACGCGGACGCGCCGACGCGACACGAGCCCCGTCACCGCCCTCCCGGCGGCGACGGGGCTCGTGTCCGTGGAGTCCCGCTCAGGCCCCGACGTACGCCGCGAGGTGCTCGCCGGTGAGGGTGGAGCGGTCGGCGACGAGCTTCGCGGGCGTGCCCTCGAAGACGATCTTGCCTCCGTCGTGGCCGGCGCCGGGGCCGAGGTCGATGATCCAGTCGGCGTGCGCCATGACGGCCTGGTGGTGCTCGATGACGATGACCGACTTGCCCGAGTCGACGAGCCGGTCGAGCAGGCCGAGCAGCTGCTCCACGTCGGCGAGGTGGAGGCCGGTGGTGGGCTCGTCGAGGACGTAGACGCCGCCCTTGTCGCCCATGTGGGTGGCCAGCTTGAGCCGCTGCCGCTCGCCGCCGGAGAGGGTGGTCAGCGGCTGGCCGAGCGTGAGGTAGCCGAGCCCGACGTCGGTGAGCCGCTCCAGGATCTTGTGTGCGGCCGGCGTGGCCGCGTCGCCGGAGCCGAAGAACTCCTCGGCCTCCGACACCGACATCGCGAGCACCTCGCTGATGTCCCGGCCGCCGAGGTGGTATTCGAGCACCTCCGCCTGGAACCGCTTCCCCTCGCAGTCCTCGCAGGGGGTGGCGACGCCTGCCATCATCGCGAGGTCGGTGTAGATGACCCCGGCGCCGTTGCAGGTGGGGCAGGCACCCTCGGAGTTGGCGCTGAACAGCGCCGGCTTGACGCCGTTGGCCTTCGCGAACGCCTTGCGGATCGGGTCGAGCAGGCCCGAGTACGTCGCCGGGTTGCTCCGCCGCGAGCCCCGGATCGGCGTCTGGTCGACGGACACGACGGGCTCACCGGCCGGGATCGACCCGTGCACGAGGGAGCTCTTGCCCGAGCCGGCGACACCCGTGACGACGACCAGCGCGCCGAGCGGGATGTCGACGTCGACGTCCCGCAGGTTGTTCGCCGTCGCGCCGCGGATCTCCAGTGTGCCGGTGGGCGTGCGCACCGACTCCTTGAGCGAGGCCCGGTCGTCGAGATGACGGCCGGTGATCGTGTCGCCGTCCCGCAGCTCGTCGACCGTGCCCTCGAAGCAGACGGTGCCGCCCGCCGTGCCGGCGCCGGGACCGAGGTCCACCACATGGTCGGCGATCGCGATCGCCTCGGGCTTGTGCTCGACGACGAGGACGGTGTTGCCCTTGTCGCGCAGCCGCAGCAGCAGATCGTTCATCCGCTGGATGTCATGGGGGTGGAGCCCGATGGTGGGCTCGTCGAAGACGTAGGTGACGTCCGTGAGCGAGGATCCGAGGTGACGGATCATCTTCACGCGCTGGGCCTCACCGCCCGAGAGCGTGCCGGCGGGCCGGTCGAGCGACAGATAGCCGAGGCCGATCTCGACGAACGAGTCGAGCGTCCGCTGCAGCGAGGCGAGCAGCGGTGCCACCGACGGCTCCTTGAGTCCGCGGACCCATTCGGCGAGGTCCCGGATCTCCATCGCGCAGGCGTCGGCGATCGAGATCCGCTTGATCTTCGACGACCGCGCGCCCTCGCTGAGCCGGGTGCCGTCGCACTCGGGGCAGGTGGTGAAGGTGACCGCGCGCTCCACGAAGGCCCGGATGTGCGGCTGCATCGACTCCTTGTCCTTCGACAGGAACGACTTCTGGATCTTGGGGATCAGTCCCTCGTAGGTGAGGTTGATGCCGTTGACCTTGATCTTGGTCGGCTCTCCGTAGAGGAAGGCCTGCATCTCCTTCTTGGTGAACCTGCGGATCGGCTTGTCCGGGTCGACGAAGCCGGACTGCGCGTAGAGCTGCACGGTCCACTGGCTGTCCGACTTCCAGCCGGGGATGGTGAACGCGCCCTCGGAGAGCGACTTGGAGTCGTCGTAGAGCTGCGTGAGGTCGATGTCGGAGACCTTGCCCCGGCCTTCGCAGTGCGTGCACATGCCGCCGGTGCGCTGGAACGTCGCCTTCACGGTCTTCGTCTTCGCGGCGCCGCGATCGACGGTGATGCCCCCGCTCGCCCGGACCGAGGCGGTGTTGAAGGAGTACGCGCTGGGCGGCCCGATGTGCGGCTTGCCGAGCCGACTGAAGAGGATGCGCAGCATCGCGTTGGCGTCCGTGGCGGTGCCGACGGTCGAGCGCGGATCGGCACCCATCCGCTGCTGGTCGACCGTGATCACGGTCGTCAGACCGTCCAGCACGTCCACCTCGGGGCGGGCGAGCGTCGGCATGAAGCCCTGGACGAAGGTGCTGTACGTCTCGTTGATCAGCCGCTGCGACTCCGCGGCGATGGTGTTGAACACCAGCGAGCTCTTGCCCGAGCCGGAGACCCCGGTGAACACCGTCAGCCGGCGCTTGGGGATTTCGATGCTGACGTCCTTGAGGTTGTTCTCGCGCGCGCCGTGCACGCGGATCACGTCGTGGCTGTCGGCACCGTGCGGCGCCGTCGGCCGCGCGCCCTTCCTCGTGGCCATGCTGATCGTGTCTCCCTCTCTGAGCGGGTACGTCTCGGGTGCTTCGGCGTCGCTTCTGGTGCTACGTCGTGGTGCTACGTCGTCGTTCTACGTCGTCGGCGCCCCGGCGGCAACGCCCGCGGCCGGGGCGCCGGCGCTCACCGGTCCTGGACGAGCCCGAGGACGTTGCCGTCGGTGTCGGTGACGGTGGCCACCAGACGGCCGCCGCCGACGTCGTGCGCCGGCTCCTTGACGGTGGCACCGGCGGCCGTGACCTCGGCGATCTTCGCCTCGATGTCCGGTACGTGCCAGTACGCCACGGGCGAGGTCATGCCCTGCGGTCCACCGCTCGGAACCAGCCCGATGTGCTGGCCCCCGGCCTCGAATCCGACGTAGTACTCCCCGTCGACCTGGGGGTCGGTGCCGAGCAGCGCGGCGTACACCGCCTTGGCCTTCGCGAGGTCGGAGACGGGGTGCAGCACGGTCTTGACGCCCTGCGTGGAAGAGGCGCTCATGGTCACTCCTGGGGTCGGGGGTCCCCTGGGACCCGGTGGCTCGTGGGAGTCGGAACCGTTGTCCGGAGGGCCGCTCCGCGGCCCTCGTCCGCCCACGACAGCCACGCTACGTGCGGCCCGGAGCGGGCGCTTCTCGATTCCTGACCGGTCCCGCGACGGGATCAGGGTCCGGGTCCGGGACGCCGAGAAGCGCCAGGAACGCGGTCGCCGCGGGAGTGCGTCCGGTGCGGCTCCAGACCACGTACTCCACGCGCGTCGGCGCGTCGGTCACCTCGACCGCCGTGACGCCCGGGAGCTGGGGCACGAAGGCGGCCGGGAGCAGGGCGACGGCGAGCCCCTGGGCGACGAGCCGGGCCATGAGGAGGTCCGCGGTGCTGACCTCGAAGGCGACGTCCCGGTGGAGTCCGGCGGCCGAGAAGGCCTGGTCGGACTGGAGGCGCCCGGCCGTCCCCGCCGGCAGGTCCACGAACACCTCCGACGCGAGCGTCCGGAGGTCGGTCGCCGGCTCGCCGGCGAGGGGATGGTCGGGTGCCACCACGGCGACGAGCCGGCCGCGCGCCAGCTCACGGGCGGCGACGCCCTGCGGCCGCGCCGTCGTCGGAAGGCCGAGGAAGGCCACGTCGAGAGTGCCCTGCCGGACCTGCTCGGCGAGGTCCTCGCTCGCCCCCACCCGCAGGCCGATGCGCACCTGCGGGTACCGCCGTCGGAGGTCGCGCAGCGCGCCGGGGACGTCGACCGCGCCGACGGTGGGGATCAGTCCGACGGCGAGCCGTCCCCGTACCTCTCCGACCGCCGCCGCGACCTCGGCGGCCGCACGCTCGGCGGCGTCCAGACACTGGCGTGCGGCGGGGAGGAACGCCGCACCCGCCAGGGTCAGCCGGACCCGGCGGCTCGTGCGGTCGAAGAGCCGCGCGCCCAGCTCCCGTTCCAGGCGCGCGATCTGGTGGCTGAGCGCGGACTGGACGACCAGACACCGCTCCGCGGCCCGGGTGAAGCTGTTCGTCTCGGCGACGGCGACGACGTACCGCATCTGCTGGAGATCCACGGATCCATCGTGAATCACGATCGATCCGCTGACAAACATGTGTTGGACTCATCGATCGCCGGGGGCCGAGACTTCCGGACATGACCACTCCAGCCGCGCACGGGGGGCACCTGCGGGGGCATCTCTCCCGCACGCTCCTGACGGCGCTCGCCCCCGCATCCTGGGGCACCTTCTACGTCGTCACCACCGAACTGCTCTCGCCCGGACATCCGCTGTTCGCCGGTCTCCTGCGCGCGCTGCCCGCCGGTCTGATCGCGCTGGCGATCGGCCGGACGCTGCCGCGCGGGGCGTGGTGGGGGAAGGCCGCGCTGCTCGGTGTGCTCAACATCGGGCTGCTCTTCCCGCTGCTGACCGTCGCGGCCGAACGCCTGCCTGGCGGCGTGGCCGCCACCCTGGCCGCGGCCCAGCCGCTGGCCGTCGCGGGTCTCGCCGTGGCCGTACTCCGCGAGCGTCTCAGCGCCTGGCGAGTCGCGTGGGGCGTGGTCGGCGTGGCCGGTGTGGGGCTGGTGGTGATCGGGCCCGCCGCGGCGTTCGACCTCGTCGGGATCCTGGCGGGCCTCGGCAGTGCGGTCACGATGGCCCTCGGCGTGACGCTCACCAAGCGCTGGGGCCGCCCCGCCGAGGCTGGGCCCGCCGCCTTCGCCGGATGGCAACTCACGGCGGGAGGTCTGTTCCTGCTGCCCCTCACCTTCCTCGTCGAAGGCGCGCCCCCCGCCGTCGACGGGCCGGCCGCCCTCGGCTACCTGTGGCTCGGCGGCGTCGGCGGTCTGCTCGCCTTTGTCCTCTGGTTCCGCGGCCTGACGACCCTGCCCGTCACCTCCGTCGCGGTGCTCGTCCTGCTCTCGCCGCTGGTCGCGGCCGTGCTCGGCGCCGCGCTGCTCGGCCAGACACAGGGCCCGGTCCAGCTGCTGGGGTTCGGGCTCGCGCTCGCCTCGATCGTCGCAGGCCAGCTGCCCCCGAGGCGGCGCCCGGCACGGTCACCCGCTTGCCGGTCCTCCAGTTGCGGCTAATGTCGTATTAAGGCCATAAGTACACCCCTTCGACTCCCGCGTTCACCTGGTGAAGGGAAGGGGGCGTACGGAAGGAGCCCCCGATGACCCGCACATTGCGTGGCGCGATAGCCCTTGTCGGAGCCGCGGCCCTCTCCTTGGGAGCGGTCTCCGTCAGCAGCGCCCAGCCCGGCGCCGCGCAGCAGGACGACATCAAGATCGGCCTGCTGCTCCCCGAGAGCAAGACCACGCGCTACGAGAAGTTCGACCGGCCGTACATCGAAGAGAAGATCAAGGAACTGGCGCCCGACGCCCAGATCGACTACTACAACGCGGCCGAGAGCGCCACCACTCAGCAGCAGCAGGTCAACACCGCACTCGCCAAGGGCGATCAGGTGCTGATCCTGGACGCCGTGGATTCCAAGTCGATCCAGTCGTCCGTGCAGAAGGCCAAGGACGCGGGCGTGAAGGTCGTCGCGTACGACCGGCTCGCGCAGGGGCCCGTCGACGCCTACGTCTCGTACGACAACTTCAAGGTCGGCGAGTTGCAGGGTCAGGCACTTCTGAAGGCGCTCGGCGACAAGGCCGACAGCGGCCAGATCGTCATGCACAACGGGTCTCCCACGGACCCCAACGCCGCCGAGTTCAAGGCCGGTGCGCACTCGGTCCTCGACGGCAAGGTCGACATCGGCAAGGAGTACGACACGCCGAACTGGGACCCCAACAACGCCAACCAGCAGATGTCGGGCGCGATCAGTGCGCTGGGCAAGGACAACATCGTCGGCGTGTACTCGGCCAACGACGGTCTTGCCGCCGGCATCGCCACCGCGCTCAAGGCGTCCGGCATCAACGTGCCGTTGACCGGGCAGGACGCTCAACTCGACGCCATCCAGCGGATCCTGCTCGGCACTCAGACCATCACGATCATGAAGCCGTACAAGCCGGAGGCCGACATCGCCGCCACCATGGCCGTCAACCTGGCCGAGGGCAAGGAGCTGCCCGCGTCCCTGGTGCCGACGACCGTCACCAGCGGCAGCGGTGAGAAGGTTCCGGCCAATCTGCTGACACCGATCGTGGTCGACAAGAACAACATCGACGACACGGTCGTCAAGGACGGCCTGTACACGGTCGACGAGATCTGCACGCCCGCGTACGCGGCCGCCTGCGCGGAGGCCGGTCTGGAGTAGGGAGCCCGCGGCGCGCGGCGACCGCGAGGTCGCCCGCGGCGCGAGCCGTACCGGCCGGACAGGATCACGAGTGTGTCCAACGGGGTCCCGGCAGGAGGCGGTTGACGGTGCTCGGAACACCAGTGCTCAGTCTTCGGGGAATCTCCAAGCGGTTCGGAGCCGTCCAGGCCCTATCGGAGTTCGACCTGGAGGTTCACTCCGGAGAGGTCGTCGCCCTCGTGGGCGACAACGGCGCCGGCAAGTCGACCGCCGTCAAGGCGATCGCCGGGGTGAACCCGCCGGACGGCGGAGTCATCGCCTGGGAGGGCAGGCCGGTCTCCATCCACCGGCCCCACGACGCCCAGACCCTCGGCATCGCCACCGTCTACCAGGACTTGGCGCTCTGCGACAACCTGGACGTCGTCGGCAACCTCTTCCTCGGCCGTGAGCTGAAGAAGTGGGGTGTGCTGGACGAGGTCCGCATGGAACAGCGCTCGCGCGAACTGCTGGACACGCTCTCCATCCGTATCCCCAGTGTCCGGATCCCCGTGGCCTCGCTCTCCGGCGGCCAGCGCCAGACCGTGGCGATCGCCCGTTCCCTGATCGGCGCACCGAAGGTCGTCATCCTGGACGAGCCCACCGCCGCGCTGGGCGTGGAGCAGACCGCCGAGGTCCTCGACCTCGTCGAGCGGCTCCGAGAGCAGGGGCTCGGCACCATCCTGATCAGCCACAACATGGTGGACGTGATGGCGGTCGCGGACCGGATCGCCGTGCTGCGCCTGGGCCGGAACAACGGCTTCTTCGACAAACGCTCCACCACCACCGAGGAGATCATCTCCGCCATCACCGGCGCCAGCGACAGCGCCGTGACCCGCCGCCAGGCCCGGAAGCGGGAGGAGGAGCGATGAAGCGCGACCGAGGCCGCCACGACCCCTCCACACCCGGATCCGGTGACGCGGCGGGCCAGGAACCGGCCCATGACGCCATGCCCGCCGTGGACGCGCGGCTGATCGTCCGGGAAGAGGGCATCAAGGGCTACCTCGGGGAGTTCAAGCGCAAACTGCGCAGCGGTGAGCTGGGCTCCCTGCCGGTGGTCATCGCCGTGATCATCATCTGGACCGTCTTCGGCTCCCTGGACAGCGCGTTCCTCTCGGCGCAGAACCTGTCCGACCTGAGCCAGCAGATCGTCGGCACGGGCATGATCGCCATCGGGATCGTCTTCGTCCTGCTGCTCGGCGAGATCGACCTCTCCGTCGGCTCGGTCAGCGGCCTGTGCGCCGCGATCTTCGCCGTACTCAACGTCCTGAACGGCATGAACGAGTGGCTGGCGCTCCTGGTCGCCGTCGCGGGCGGAGCCGCCGTCGGACTCATCCAGGGCTTCTTCTTCGCCAAGGTCGGCGTGCCCGCGTTCGTCGTCACGCTCGCCGGCAATCTGGCCTGGAACGGACTCATGCTCCAGGTGCTCGGCACCAGTGGAACGGTCAACATCCCGAGCGAGAGCATCGTCTCCGAGCTCTACTCGAAGATCTTCCACTCCTCGGCGGCCTCCTACCTGACGGCCGCCGTCGGCGTGGGGCTGTTCCTGGCGGCCTCCCTCCTCGACGCCAGGCGCCGTCAGAAGGCCAGGGTGCCGTTCCGGCCGATCGCCGAGATCGTGATCCGCACGGTCGTCATCGCCGCGATCGCCTTCGCCGCGGCCTACATCCTCAACCAGTACCAGGGGCTGCCGCTGGCGCTCCTGATCTTCCTGATCGTCCTGGTCGTCATCGACTTCGTGCTGCGCCGCAGTACGTACGGCCGGCAGGTCTTCGCCGTCGGCGGCAACATCGAGGGCGCGCGCCGGGCCGGCATCAGCGTGCCGTTCATCCGGATGACCGTCTTCTCGATCTCCGGCACCATGGCGGCGGTCGGCGGCCTCTTCCTCGCCGGGCAGATCCAGTCCGCGAGCCAGACCTCCGGTGGCGGCAACCTGCTGATGAACGTCATCGCCGCAGCGGTCATCGGCGGCACCAGCCTGTTCGGCGGGCGCGG
Organism: Streptomyces sp. NPDC127129; assembly: GCF_042671585.1. Taxonomy (NCBI): domain Bacteria; kingdom Bacillati; phylum Actinomycetota; class Actinomycetes; order Kitasatosporales; family Streptomycetaceae; genus Streptomyces; species Streptomyces sp. NPDC127129. The sequence continues at coordinate 594,157 of NZ_JBHXTV010000002.1, read as the reverse complement.
TTCGGTCTGGTCCGCGCTGCTCGGCGCGCTGGTGATCGGGTCGATCCAGTCGGGCATGAACATCATGGGCGTCAGCAACGCCGTCCAGTTCATGATCACCGGCGCGGTCCTGCTGGCCGCCGTGGTCGTCGACTCGCTGTCCCGTCGCAGCCAGAAGGCCGCGGGGCGCGCCTGAACGTACGGTCACCGAGGTGGTGCGGCGGTGCGTGGCAGCACCGCCGTACCGCCTCGGTGCCTACGCCTCGCCGCGCCGGTGCAGGGCGTCCAGAGTGGCCAGTTCGTCCTCCGTGAGGCGCAGTGCTCCCGCGGCGATGTTGGCCTCCAGGTGCCCCGGGTCACCCGTGCCGGGAATGGCGAGCATGTGCGGACCCCGGTGCAGCGTCCACGCGATGCGCACCTGCGCCGGGCTCGCCCCGTGTGCCCGGGCGACGGCCAGCACCTCGGCGTCCACCGCGGCCTGGGCGGCGCCCGCCTGCCCCGCCGCTCCGGCGATGGAGTAGAAGGGGACGTACGCGATGCCCTGTTCGCCGCACTCGCGGACGAACGTGTCGTGGTCCGGCCGCACCCCTATGCCGTACCGGTTCTGCACGCAGACCACCGGGGCGATCTCCTTGGCCTCGACCACGTGGTGCGGGTGGACGTTGGAGAGGCCCAGGTGGCGGATGAGCCCGGCCTGGCGCAGGTCGGCCAGCGCCCCGAAGCGCTCGGCGATCGAGTCGGTGCCGAGGATCCGCAGGTTCACCACGTCGAGGTGGTCGCGGCCGAGCTGGCGCAGGTTCTCCTCGACCTGCCCGCGCAGCTCCTGCGCCGTCGCGGCGTGCGTCGCCCACCGCCCCGCCGCGTCCCGGCAGGGTCCGACCTTGGTGGTGATGACCAGGTCGTCCCCGTACGGTGCCAGGGCGCGGTTGATCAGCTCGTTGGCGGAGCGCAGGGGGGAGAAGTAGAACGCGGCGGTGTCGATGTGGTTCACGCCGAGTTCGACGGCCCGGCGCAGTACGGCGACGGCCTGGTCCCGGTCGCGGGGGACGGCGTTCTCGACGAGCGCCTCCCCGGTCTGCGGCAGGCGCATCGAGCCGAAACCGATCCGGTTGACCGTGAGGTCGCCGAGTGTCCAGGTGCCCGAGGCGGCTGCGGTGATCGTTTCCGTGGTCATCCGGAGATGATCTCCCGTCGGCGGCCCCGGGCGCCAGGCCGGGCAGGGTCAGCCGTCGGTCCGGAGCCGGTCGCGCTGCAGCTGGTGGGCGAGGGTGCGGCGCATGGACGGGGTGGCCGAGGAGGGGGCGGACGGGGCCACGGGGGTCTTCGCGGGGACGTCGAGACCGCGGCTGATCTCGTCGTACGCCGTCCGGTACGCGGTTCGACGGGTGGCGGGGAACCGGTCCGGGTGCGTCCTGAGGTCCTCCTCGACCAGGCGGCGCAGTTCGTCGACGGTCCGGGGCGTGAAGCGCTTCCGGCCGCGCGCGAACGCGTGGACGTACGGCGTGCAGTGGGCGGTCTCACTGCAGGACTCGGAAATCGCCTCGGCGAGACCCCACAGCCGCCCTTCGAGCCACGGGGCGTCGTCCTGCCGGAGCGAGAGCGCCATCGGCGCCTCCGGCGACCTGGCCCTGACCTGCTTGGACACGGCGGGCTGGCTCATCTCCGTGAGCCGTGCGATGCGCTCCTGCGTCCATCCGTAGCCGACGAACACCTTGATCATCTCGGCGCGCAGCCGCCGCATCTCCTCACCCGCCCGGATGACCTCGTTCATGGCGGCGAGCATGCGCGCGGCCTGTTCCTCGGTGATCTCCTCACTTTCCATGCCTCGGTTATACCTCGTCATAACCAGGTTGTACTACTCGGTTGTGGATGGCAGAGTCCCCTCCATGCCCGCCTACTTCGCCGCACCGGACGGCACCCGCCTCGCCCATCGCACGGAAGACCGCACGGAGGGCCGCACGGAGATCCGTGCGGAGGCCCGTGCGGAACCGGTCGACGGTCCCGTCATCTGTGTCCCCGGAGGTCCCACGGACTCCCGCTACCTCGGCGACCTCGGTGGCCTCTCCGCGTACCGCCGCCTGATCCTTCCCGACCCGCGCGGGACGGGGCACTCCGCCGTCCCCGAGGATCCCGCCTCCTACCGCTGCGACCGCGTCGCCGACGACGTCGAGGCGCTGCGCGTCCACCTCGGCCTGGAACGCGTCGACCTGCTCGGCCACTCCGGCGGCGCGAACACCGCCGTCACGTACGCCGCCCGGTATCCGCACCGGGTGCGCCGCCTCGCCCTGATCACCCCCGGAACGGCGGCCGTCGGCGTCGAAGTCCGCGGTGAGACACGGCGTACGGCGGCGCTGCTCCGGAAGGGCGAGCCGTGGTTCCCCGGCGCGTACGCCGCCCTGGAGGCCCTCAACGAGGGCAGGGGAGCCGACTGGGACGCCATCGCCCCCTTCTTCTGGGGCCGTTGGGACGAAGCGGCACGCCGCCACCACGCGGACGCGCGGCCGGCCAACGCGGAGGCGGTCGCGGGCTTCTCCGCCGAGGGCGCGTTCGACCCGGAGTCCACACGCGCCGCGCTCGCCGCCTTCGAGGCCCCGGTCCTCGTGCTCGCCGGGGAGTTCGACCTGAACAGCCCGCCCGGCCCGGTCTCCGAACTCGCCGCGCTCTTCCCCGGCGCCTCGTTCGCCGTGCAGCCGGGGGCAGGTCACTACCCGTGGATCGACGACCCCGACGGGTTCGTCGCCACGGTGGGGGCCTTCTTGTCGTCGCCCTCACCCCGCTGATCGCCCTGCCTGCCTGCCGGGTGGGGCGGGAGCCCCTCCGCCCGCGTAGGCTCGGGGGGACAGGCCGCAGCGATCGCAGGGCGACGGAGGGAACGGGCGCGGGCCATGAAGATCGATCTCACGGACACCACTTCCAGCAAGATCAACAAGGCGATCGTCGAGGGCCGCAGGGCCGTCGGCACACCCGCCGTCGGCATGGTGCTCACCCTCGTGATCGTCACCGACGAGGAGAACGCCTACGACTCGCTGAAGGCCGCCAACGAAGCCTCGCGCGAGCATCCCTCGCGCACGCTCGTCGTCATCAAGCGGCACGGCCGTTCACCCCGGCGGCGGTACGAGGACCGACTGGACGCGGAGGTGCGCGTCGGCGGTGACGCCGGCTCGGGAGAGACCGTCCTGCTCCGCCTGCACGGCGAACTCGGCGCCCGCGCCGACTCCGTGGTCCTCCCGCTGCTGCTCCCCGATGCCCCCGTCGTCGTCTGGTGGCCGGTCGACGCCCCCGACGTCCCCGCCAAGGACCCGCTCGGCTCACTCGCGCAGCGCCGCATCACCGACGCGTACGCCGTCGAGGACCCCCTCGCCGCGCTGGCCGTCCGCGCCGCCTCCTACGCCCCCGGTGACACCGACCTCGCCTGGACCCGGCTCACCCCGTGGCGCTCGATGCTGGCCGCCGCCCTCGACCAGGCCGCCGCGACGGTCGTCTCCGCAGCCGTGGAGAGCGAGGCCGACAACCCGAGCGCCGAGCTGCTGGCCCGCTGGTTCGAGGACCGGCTGCGGGTCCCGGTCGAACGGGTCGTCACGGACGGGCCGGTCGTCACCGCCGTGCGCCTCGGCACCCCCGACGGCGAGATCCGCATCGACCGGCCCGAAGGCCCGGTCGCCCGGCTCTCCATCCCCGGCCAGCCCAACCGGGTCCTCGCCCTCAAGGTCCGTACGACGGCCGAGCTGATCGCCGAGGAGCTGCGCAGGCTCGACCCCGACGAGATCTACGCCTCGGCGCTGCGGACCACGACCTCCTCGACCCCCGTGGCGTCCTCGACCTCCTCGATCGGCAACCCCACGTAGTTCTGGGCGAGTTCCGCCGCGGCGTGAGGCGAACTCGCGATCCGGTCCAGCTGGGAGAGCTGGAGCCGGGTGTCGAAACCGGACTGGTCCGGATCGCGGTGCAGGGTGGTCGTCATGGCGTACGAGAAGTGCTCGGCGCGCCACACCCGGCGCAGGCACGCGTCGGAGTAGCGGTCGAGCAGCCGCGTCGAGCCCGTCGCCGCCCGGTGGGCGAACGCCCGCGCCAGGACGATCACGTCGGCGGCGGCGAGGTTGAGCCCCTTCGCGCCGGTCGGCGGGACGATGTGGGCCGCGTCCCCGGCGAGGAACAGCCGGCCGTACCGCATCGGTTCCGTCACCGAACTCCGCATCGGCAGCACCGACTTCTGGGTGACCGGGCCACGCCGGAGCCGCCACTCGGGCGCGTCCCCGAGAGCGAAGCGGGCGTCCAGCTCGTCCCAGATCCGGTCGTCCGGCCAGTCGGCCGGGTCGGTGCCGTTCGGCACCTGGAGGTAGAGCCGGCTCACGGCGGGGGAGCGCATGCTGGCGAGCGCGAAGCCCCGCTCGGAGTGGGCGTAGATCAACTCCTCGTACACGGGCGGGGCTTCGGCGAGGATGCCGAGCCAGGAGTACGGGTACGTCCGCTCGTACGTCGTCCGCTCGCCCTCCGGCACCGCCGTGCGCGCGACCCCGTGGAAGCCGTCGCACCCGACCACGTAGTCGCAGGTCAGGGTCTGCTCGCGGCCCTCGTGGGAGTAGTGGATCGCCGGACGGTCCGTGTCGACGTCCTCCACGGACCGCACCTCGGCGCCGAACAGCAGCGGCCCGCCTTCGGCGAGTTGAAGGGCGATCAGGTCCTTCACCACCTCGGTCTGTGCGTAGACCCAGACCCGGCGGCCGTCGGTGAGCGCGGGGAAGTCGACCCGGTGGGCGCGGCCGTCGAATCGGAGCTCGATGCCGTCGTGGGCCATCCCCTCGGCGTCCAGCCGCGCCCCCGCCCCCGCGGCGCGCAGGGCGTCGACGGTGGCCTGCTCGAGGATCCCGGCGCGCTGCCGCTGCTCGACGTACTCCCGGTCGCGGGACTCCAGGACCACGCTGTCGATGCCGGCGTTGCGCAGCAGACGGGCGAGGAGCAGCCCGGAGGGGCCGCCGCCGATGATGCCGACGGTGGTGTGCATCGAGCCTCCTTGTTCGTATAGTGAAATAAACTTCACCGAAGAGTGGGCCGAGTCTGCGCCCGCCGCGCCCGGCTGTCAACGCCCCGCGTGGACGCCGGACGCCGTGTCGGCGTCCGTCCTCTACGGTGTCCCCGAGATCGTCAGGGAGGGTCCATGTCATCGACCGGAACAGTGCCGCCCGAGGCCGTCGCGCCGCTGATGCGCGGGCTCATGGTGCTGCGCCGGCTCACCGACGCCGACGGGGTCCTCAGCCTCAGCGCGCTGGAGCGCATCACCGGCCTCGCCCGCTCCACCGTCGACCGGGTGACCGGCACGCTCGCCCGCATGGGATACGTACGCCTCGACGGCCGTGACGTCTTCCTCGCGCCCCGGCTGATGGATCTGGGCAACGCCTACCTGGCCGCCCTCGGGCTCCCCGGGCTGCTCGGAGGCCCCGCCGACGCGCTCGCGGACGCGCTGGACGAGTCGGTGTCCCTCGCGGTCGCGGACGGCGACGGCGTCCGCTTCGTCCACCAGGCAACCCGTCGGCGCGCGATGTCCCTCAGCTTCCGCATCGGCGACCTGCTCCCGGCCGAACGGACCGCCCCGGGAGCGCTGGTGGCCGCCGACTGGACGGAGGCGGAGTGGGCGAGCTGGCGGGCGCGCAGGGCGGCCGACCCCCGGGCGGCGGGCTTTCCCGCCGTCCCGCCCGGCGACGGGCCGGACGAGAAGGAGTTCGCCGCGGTCGCGGCGCGCGCCGGTGAGCACGGCTGGGCCCTGGACGACCAGCTCATCGAGCCGGGCCTCGTCGCCCTCGCGCTGCCCGTACGGGACGCGGACGGCGCGGTCGCCTGCGTGGCGAGCGTGGTCAGCCACACCAGCCGCCACACGGCCGAGTCGTTGCGCGAGGCGATGCTGCCCCGCCTGCGGAGCGCGGTCGCGGACTGGGAGACCCTGCTGGCGGGGCGGGGGAGCGAGGCGGCCACGGGGTCGCATTCCCGCCCGCGGGACCCGGCGGACCCTCCGCCCGGCCTCGCCGACTGGACCCACGCCTCGAAGCAGGAGCTCGGCCGGGGCTTCATCGAGTCGCTCGCCCGGGGACTCACGGTCCTCACCGCGTTCGGCGAGGGCCGGGCCGCGCTCTCCCTGAGCGCCGTCGCCGAGGCCACCGGGCTCGCCCGGGCGACCGCACGGCGTGCCCTGATCACCCTGGACCATCTCGGGTACGTCGGCGTCGAGGGGCGCCTGTTCCGGCTCACCCCGAGGGTCCTCGCCCTCGGCTACCCGTACCTCTCGCGACTTCCGCTCCCGCAGATCGCGGCTCCGCACCTGGCCGGACTCTCGCGGCGCGTCCACGACTCGGCGTCCCTCGCGGTGCTCGCAGGCCATGACGTCCGGTACACCGCCCGGGTCGCCACGCGCCGGATCATGAGCGTCCACATCACCGTCGGCACCCGCTTCCCCGCCCACGCCACCTCGCTGGGCCGGGTGATGCTCGCCGACCTGCCGTCCGACGCCCGTGCCGCGTGGCTGGCGGAGACCGAGCCGCAGGCCCTCACCCCGCACACCCTCACCTCGGCCGCAGAGCTCGCCGCCGTCCTGGAGCGGGTGCGGGAGCAGGGGTACGCCCTCGTCGACGAGGAGCTGGAGCAGGGGCTGCGCTCGATCGCCGTGCCGGTGCGCGACCGCGCGGGCGCGGTGGTGGCCGCCGTGAACGTGGCCATGCACAGCAGCCGCCGCACGGTGGAGGAGTGTGTCGCCGAGGTGCTCCCCGAACTGCGCGCCACGGCCGCCCGCATCGAGGAGGACCTCCGCACGGCGGGCCGCTTCACCCACGTGCCCGAAGCCTGACCGGCCGGGCCACGTGCGGTACGGGCGTCCCGCCGCCCCTTCCTGACAGCCGTCAGGAGTCCGTGGCCTCCGACGGGTCCCGCAGGCGTTCCGCCGCGTCCGACACCCGCAGCATCAGGCTCATGAACTGGGCCTGCTCCTCCGCCGAGAGGGGGGCCAGGAAGACCTGGTTCATCCGCGCCGTGCGGACCGTCAGCCGACGGTGGGTCCGGCGCCCGTCCTCGGTCAGGCGCAGCAGGTAGCGGCGGCCGTCCTCGGTGTCGCGCACCTTGTCGAGCAGACCGCGGCGCGTGAGCCGGCTGACGACCTCGGCGATCGTGGAGCGGTCCAGGCCCACGCGCTCGCCCACCGTCCGCTGATCGAGCCCCGGCTCGGCGGTCAGCGCGTTGAGGACGCCGAACTGCGGGGAGGTGATCTCCTCCGAGACCATCATCGTCCACAGCAGGTGGTGCGCCTGCTGGAGCCGTCGGGCCAGGTGCCCGGGATGGGTCGTCAGATCGACCGCGGCCATCGTCTGCCTCCGGTTGAGTTCGTCGGTGTACTGAACGATACGCCCCCGCACCCGAAGGCTATTGACGCATACGAGGCCCGATGCCAGCATGGCGGCATCGCTCCAGATGCTCAGTGCACTGACTAATTCCTGCATTCCTCGTTTCCTCGATCTCTCGATCTCTCGACTCGACTCCGGAGGCTCTCCGTATGGACAAGGTCGTCCCCACCGCAGCCGACGCGGTGGCCGACGTGGGCGACGGGGTCTCGCTCGCCGTCGGCGGCTTCGGCCTCAGCGGCGTGCCCGCCGTGCTCATCGACGCCGTCCACCGGCGCGGCTCCACCGGACTGCGCATCGTCTCCAACAACTGCGGGGCGATGGACTCCGGCCTGGCCGTCCTCCTCTCCGCGGGCCGCATCGCCCGTGTCACGGGCTCGTACATCGGCGCCAACAAGGAGTTCGCCCGTCAGTACCTCGCCGGTGAGCTGGAGGTGGAGCTGATCCCGCAGGGCACTCTCGCCGAGCGGCTCCGGGCCGGCGGCTGCGGGATCCCCGCCTTCTACACCCCCGCGGGCGTCGGCACCCAGATCGCCGACGGCGGCCTGCCCTGGCGCTACGACGGTGAGGGCGGCGTCGCTCTCACCTCGCCGGCCAAGGAGGTACGGGAGTTCGACGGCGTCCCGTACGTGCTGGAGCGCGCCATCCGCACCGACTTCGCGCTCGTCCGCGCCGCGCGCGGCGACCGCCACGGCAACCTCGTCTTCCGGAAGTCGGCGCGGAACTTCAACCCCCTCGCCGCGATGGCCGGAAGGGTCACGATCGCCGAGGTCGAGGAACTGGTCGAGCCGGGCGAGCTCGACCCCGACGCCGTGCACCTCCCCGGCGTCTTCGTCCGGCGTGTCGTCGCCCTGACCCCCGAACAGGCCGGGGAGAAGCGCATAGAGAGGAGGACCACGCGATGAGCTGGACCCGCGAGCAGATGGCCGCCCGCGCCGCGCGCGAGCTGCGGGACGGCCAGTACGTCAATCTGGGCATCGGACTCCCGACCCTGATCCCCAACCACCTCCCCGAGGGGGTGGAGGTGATCCTGGAGTCGGAGAACGGGATCCTCGGCACCGGCCCGTACCCCACCGAGGACGAGGTCGACCCCGATCTCATCAACGCGGGCAAGGAGACCGTCACCGTCCTGCCCGGTGCCTCCTACTTCGACTCCGCGCTCTCCTTCGGGATGATCCGTGGCGGCCACATCGACGTCGCCGTGCTCGGCGCCATGCAGGTCTCCGCCCGCGGCGACCTCGCCAACTGGGCCGTACCGGGCAAGCTCGTCACGGGCATCGGCGGAGCGATGGACCTCGTCCACGGCGCCCGGACCGTCATCGTCGTGATGACCCACACCGCCAAGGACGGCACCCCGAAGATCGTGGAGGAGTGCACCCTCCCGCTGACCGGCCGCGGCTGCGTGGACCGGATCGTCACCGACCTCGGTGTCCTCGACGTCACCGACGACGGCCTCGTCCTCATCGAGACCGCACCCGGCGTCGACCCCGCCGACGTCCTCGCCAGGACGGCGGCCGCGGTCCACCGCGTCGCCGACGTACCGCCCGGGGAGGCCCCGCCCACCGGCACCCCCGCCGCCGACACCTCCGCCCGCTGACACCTCCGGGAACCTCCATGGCCCTCACCCAGTCGGACATCGACACCGAGATGGACGAGCTCCAGAACGCCTATGACAAGGAGCTGGCCGCCGGCGCCGCGCCCCGCGTCCACCCGCCCCGCGCCTACGCCCCGTACCGCAGCTCCCTGCTCCGCCACCCCCGGCATCCGCTCGTCGCCGTGGACGGCGGAGACCCCGAGACCGTCGAACTCTCCGGCCCCGTCTTCGGCCCCACCGACATCGCCGAGACCGACAACGACCTCACCCGCCGGCACGGGGGCGAACCCCTCGGCGAGCGGATCACCGTCTCCGGACGCCTCCTCGACCGGGCGGGCCGCCCCGTACGCGGACAGCTCATCGAGGTGTGGCAGGCCAACGCCTCCGGCCGGTACGCCCATCTGCGCGACCAGCACCCGGCGCCGCTCGACCCGAACTTCACCGGCGTCGGCCGGACCCTCACCGACGACGAGGGCCGCTACACCTTCACCACCGTCAGGCCCGGCGCCTACCCGTGGCGCAACCACACGGGCGCCTGGCGCCCCGCCCACATCCACTTCTCCGTCTTCGGTACGGCCTTCACCCAGCGGCTCGTGACGCAGATGTACTTCCCCGGCGACCCGCTCTTCGCCCACGACCCGATCCTGCGCTCCGTCACCGACCGCGCGGCCCGCGAACGGCTCGTCGCCCGCTACGACCACGCGCTGTCGCGGCCCGAGTTCTCCCTCGGCTACGCCTGGGACATCGTCCTCGACGGTCCCTCCGCCACCTGGATCGAAGAAGGGCGCTGACCCGCGATGACTCCTCTCCCCACCCCGTCCCACACCGTCGGCCCGTTCTACGGGTACGCCCTGCCCTTCCCCGAAGGGGAGCGGATGGCGCCCGACGGCCACCCCGACCGGATCGTCCTGCACGGACACGTCTACGACGGCGAGGGCGCCCCCGTCCCCGACGCGCTCCTGGACTTCTGGCAGGCCGCGCCCGACGGCTCCCTCACCGGTGCGCCCGGCTCGATGCGCCGCGACCCCGTCACCGGCGGCCATCTCGGGCGCAACGGAACCGACTTCACCGGATTCGGCCGTGTCGCCACGGACGCCGACGGCCACTACGCACTCGCCACGCTGCCGCCCGGCAACGCGGGCCTGCCGTACGTCAGCGTCTGCGTCTTCGCCCGCGGCCTGCTGCACCACCTCTTCACCCGGGCGTACCTGCGGGACGGCGCCGACGCGCTGCTGGACGCCCTCCCGCCCGAGCGCCGCGCCACACTGATCGCCAGGCTCGACGAGGCGACCGCGGCGGCGCCCCGTGCCCACCGCTTCGACATCCGCCTCCAGGGCGAAGGCGAGACGGTCTTCCTGGAGTTCGTATGACGTCCGAACCGACCGACGCGGGCCTCCTCGCGCCGGGGCGCGCGGGCTCACCGGCCGAGGCCGCGACCGGCGACACCGCGTTCCTGCGTGCGCTCCTCGACGCGGAGGCGGCTCTCGCCCGCGCCCAGGCCGCCACCGGGCAGGCACCTCACGAGGCCGCCGAGGCGGTGACGGCGGGGGCGGCGGACACCGCCCGCTTCGACGCACGCGACATCGCCCTGCGCGCGCGGTCCGGCGGCAACCCCGTGATCCCTCTCGTCGCGGACCTCGCCGCCGCGGTCCCGGCGCGGTGGCGTCCCTACGTCCACCGAGGAGCGACCAGCCAGGACATCATGGACACCGCGACGATGCTGGTCGCGCGCCGCACGCTGGACCTGATCCTGGTCGACCTGGGCCGTACGGAGCGGGCGCTGCGCACGCTGGCCGCCGCGCACCGGGACACGGCCATGCCGGGCCGCACCCTCACCCAGCACGCCGTGCCCACCACCTTCGGCCTCAAGGCCGCGGGCTGGCGGGCGCTCGTCCTCGACGCGCGCGACCGCCTCCGCACGGTACGGGCCTCGCTGCCCGCCCAACTCGGAGGCGCCGCCGGGACGCTGGCCGCCTTCGACGCGTACGGCGAAGGCGTGCCGGAAAGCGCCGGCCGGCTCGTGGCCGCCTTCGCGCGGGAGACCGGCCTCGCCGAGCCCGGGCTGCCCTGGCACACCCTGCGCACCCCGGTCGCCGACCTGGCGGGAGCCCTGGCCTTCACCGCCGGGGCCCTCGGGAAGACCGCCGCCGACGTCCTCGTCCTCTCCCGGACCGAGATCGCGGAGGTGACAGAGGGGACGGGCGGGGGCTCCTCCGCCATGCCGCACAAGGCGAACCCCGTGCGCGCGACGCTCGTCGCCGCGGCCGCGCGGCGCGCCCCGCACCTGGCCGCCGCGCTGTACGGCTCGCTGGCCGCCGAGGACGAGCGGCCCGCGGGCGCCTGGCACGCCGAGTGGGAGCCGCTGCGCGAACTGCTCCGGCTCGTGGGCGGGGCGGCCCGCGACGCCGCCGAACTGGCCTCGGGGCTACGGGTCCACGCCGACGTCATGCGTCACCACCTCGACCTCACCGGTGGGCTGATCGTCTCCGAGCGGGTCTCCGCCGCTCTCGCCCCCCTGCTCGGACGCGACCGTGCGAAGGAGCTCCTCACCGAACTCGCCCGGCGCTCCCGCACCGAGGGGCTCCCGCTCGCCGAACTGCTCGCCGAACTGCTCGCCGGACTGCTCGCCGGACTGCCCGAGACGGCGGAGACCGGCCTCGACCTCGACGAACTCGCCGACCCCACCCGCTACACCGGCTCCGCCCGAGCCCTGACCGACCGCGCCCTGGAGCGACCGTGACCACCACCGCCACCCCGTCGCCGTACGCGGGACTGCACCACCGTGTCGAGGGGCCGCCCGGCGCGCCCGTGCTGATCCTCGGGCCCTCGCTCGGCACGTCCACCGCCCTCTGGGACGCGGTCGCGCCCGAACTGTCGGCCACCCACCGGATCGTCCGCTGGGACCTGCCCGGCCACGGCGGCTCACCCGCCTCGCTCATCGGCCCCGGAGCGACCGTCGCCGACCTGGCCCGTCTCGTGCGTGACCTCGCCGACGCGCTCGGCGCCGACCGCTTCTCGTACGCCGGAGTCTCCCTCGGCGGCGCGGTGGGTCTGCATCTCGCCGCCCACCACCCCCGGCGGGTGGAGCGGCTCGCGGTGCTCTGCTCCTCCGCGCACTTCGGGCCCGCCGCGCACTGGGCCGACCGCGCGGCGACCGTCCGTCGGGAGGGCCTGGCCGCACTCGCGGAGAGAGCACCCGCGCGCTGGTTCACCCCGGGCTTCACCGTTGCGCGTCTCGTCGACGACCACCGCCGCGCGGACCCCGAGGCCTACGCCGCCTGCTGCGACGCCCTCGCCGCCTTCGACCTGCGGGACCGGCTCTCCTCGATCACCGCCCCCACGCTCCTCGTCGCCGGGCGGGAGGACCCGGCGACCCCGCCCGCACATCTGCGGGAGATCGCGGACGCGATCCCCGGCGCGACGCTCACCGAGCTCCCGGGCGCCTCCCACCTGGCCCCGGCCGAACGGCCCGAGGCCGTACTCGCCGCGCTGCGCGGCCACCTCACGGACGGCGGCGCGAAGCGGGGCATGGAGGCCCGCCGCCAGGTGCTCGGCGACGCGCACGTGGACCGTGCGCAGGCGGGCCAGACCGCGTTCACGGCACCGTTCCAGGACTTCATCGCGCGCTACGCCTGGGGCGAGATCTGGACCGACCCCACGCTCTCGCGGCGCGAGCGGAGCCTGGTGACCCTGACGGCGCTGGTGGCCCGCGGCCATCTCGACGAGCTGGCGATGCATGTCCGCGCGGCCCGCGGCAACGGGCTCTCGCCGGAGGAGATCGGGGCCGTCCTGCTCCAGACCGCGGTCTACTGCGGCGTGCCGGCGGCCAACGCGGCCTTCGCCGTGGCCCAGCGCGTCCTCGCGGAGGAGACCCCGCCCGGGGGGTGAGGGGCCCGGCGCACCGCCGCTGCCGGCCTTCAGGCGATGTGACAATCGTTTTCATCGCGTGCGGGGGTCGGCCGTGCGGCGTACGCCCGGCGTGCGGTCCATCGGCCGAGGGCGGAGCATGAACGTGAGGAGGGTGGGGGCGGCGAACCAGGAGGCTGCCATGCCCGACGCGCTCGTCGTGCTGAAGGACGTGAACAAACACTTCGGCGAACTCCATGTGCTCCAGTCCATCGACCTGACCGTCGGCCGTGGCGAGGTCGTCGTGGTCATCGGACCCTCCGGCGGCGGGAAGTCGACCCTCTGCCGGGCCATCAACCGCCTGGAGACCATCGACTCCGGCGAGATCGTCATCGACGGCAAGCCGCTGCCCGCCGAGGGCCGTGAGCTCGCCGCGCTCCGTGCCGACGTCGGCATGGTGTTCCAGTCGTTCAACCTCTTCGCGCACAAGACCGTGCTCGAGAACGTCACCCTCGGCCAGATCAAGGTCCGTAAGAAGGACAAGAAGGCCGCCGAGCAGCGGGCCCGTGAGCTGCTCGACCGTGTCGGGGTCGCGTCCCAGGCGGACAAGTACCCCGCGCAGCTCTCCGGCGGCCAGCAGCAGCGCGTCGCCATCGCCCGCGCGCTGGCGATGGAGCCGAAGGTGATGCTCTTCGACGAGCCGACCTCCGCGCTCGACCCCGAGATGATCAACGAGGTACTGGAGGTCATGCAGCAGCTCGCCCGTGACGGAATGACCATGGTCGTCGTCACGCACGAGATGGGCTTCGCACGCTCCGCGGCCAACCGTGTGGTGTTCATGGCGGACGGCAGGATCGTGGAGGAGACCACACCCGACCAGTTCTTCAGCAATCCGAGCAGCGACCGCGCCAAGGACTTCCTCTCGAAGATCCTTCACCACTGACCCGCGGTCGCCCTGCCCAGCAGCCCCAGGGGTGATCACATGAATCCGCGCAAGCGCACCAAAGCCGTCGTGGCGGCCGCCGCCGCCCTCGCCCTCTCCTTCTCCCTGGCCGCCTGCAGCGACGACAGCGGGAGCGGGTCGAGCGGCGACGACGAGAAGATCACCGTCGGCATCAAGTACGACCAGCCCGGCGTCGGGCTGAAGACGCCGGACGGCACGTACACCGGCTTCGACGTCGACGTGGCGACGTACGTGGCCAAGCAGCTCGGCCGCGATCCCGGGGACATCGAGTGGAAGGAGGCCAAGAGCGCCGACCGCGAGACGATGCTGGAGCGCGGCGACGTCGACTTCATCGCGGCCTCGTACTCGATCAACGACCAGCGGGAGGAGAAGGTCGACTTCGCCGGTCCGTACCTCCTGGCCCACCAGGACGTGCTGATCCGCGCCGACGACAACTCCATCACCAAGCCCGAGGACCTGAACAACAAGAAGCTCTGCTCGGTCACCGGTTCCACGTCCGCGCAGAACGTCAAGGACAAGATCGCCCCCGACGCGCAGCTCCAGGAGTACGGCGGGTACTCGGAGTGCCTGACCGGCCTGGAGAACGGCGTGATCGACGCGGTCACCACCGATGACGCGATTCTCGCCGGCTACGCCTCGCAGCCGGAGTTCGAGGGCAAGTTCAAGCTCGGTGGCTTCGAGATGAGCAACGAGAACTACGGAATCGGCGTCCAGGAGGGCAGCGAGCTCAAGGCGCAGATCAACGACGCCCTCGAGAAGATGGTCGCCGACGGATCCTGGGACGCAGCCGTGAAGAAGAACTTCGGACCGGCGGAGTACCAGAACGAGCCCGCGCCGGAGGTCGGCGTCGTCGTCAAGTGAGCGGCAGGCCCACGTGTTCGACTTCCTCGAAGGGTACGACCTGCTGGGAGCCTTCTGGGTGACGGTGCAGCTCACCGTCTACTCCGCGATCGGCTCCCTGATCTGGGGGACGTTGCTGGCCGCCATGCGCGTCAGCCCCGTCCCCCTGATGCGGGGCTTCGGCACCGCCTACGTGAACATCGTCCGCAACATTCCCTTGACGGTCATCATCGTCTTCACCTCGCTCGGTCTGTTCCAGACGCTCGGGGTCAACATGGGTGCGGAGGACTTCACCACCATCAACTTCCGGCTCGCCGTCCTCGGACTGACCGCGTACACGTCCGCCTTCGTCTGCGAGGCGGTGCGCTCCGGCATCAACACCGTGCCCCTCGGTCAGGTCGAGGCGGCCCGCGCGATCGGACTCAACTTCCCCCAGGTGCTGCGCCTGATCGTGCTCCCGCAGGCCTTCCGCTCGGTCGTCGGACCCCTGGCGAACGTGCTGATCGCCCTCACCAAGAACACCACCGTGGCCGCGGCCATCGGCGTCGCCGAAGCCGCCCTGCTCATGCGGGAGATGATCGAGAACGAGGCCCAGCTCATCCTCATCTCGGTGATCTTCGCGGTCGGCTTCATCTGCCTCACGCTGCCCATGGGGCTGTTGCTCGGCTGGGTGAGCAAGAAGGTGGCGGTGAAGCGATGAAGGCCAAGCCCACCGTCCTCTTCGACGTCCCCGGGAAGCGCGCGAAGCGCCGCAACGTCCTCTACACCGTGCTGTTCCTGATCGGCCTGGGCGCGGTGATCTGGTGGGTCGTGGTGACCCTCGTCGACCAGGGGCAGTTGGAATGGGACAAGTGGTCCCCCTTCTTCACGGACTCCCGCACGTGGACCACGTTCCTCCTGCCCGCCCTGAAGAACACCCTCGTCGCCGCCGCGCTCGCCGTGGTCATCGCACTGCCCGTCGGAGCCCTTCTCGGCATCGGCCGGCTTTCCGAGCACCGCTGGGTGCGGGGCGCGGCCGGCACGGTGGTGGAGTTCTTCCGTGCCATTCCCGTGCTCATCCTGATGCTCTTCGCCAACGCGGCCTACTCCGAGTTCACCGACATCAGTCCGGAGAGCCGCCCGCTCTACGCGGTCGTCACCGGACTCGTCCTCTACAACGCCTCGGTCCTCGCCGAGGTGGTCCGGGCCGGCATCCTCTCCCTGCCCGGCGGCCAGACGGACGCCGCGAAGGCGATCGGCATGCGCAAGGGCCAGACCATGGCGTACGTCCTGCTGCCCCAGTCGGTCACCGCGATGCTCCCTGCGCTCGTCAGCCAGCTCGTCGTCATCGTCAAGGACACGGCGCTCGGCGGAGCCATGCTCGGCTTCTCCGAGCTGCTCGCGTCCGTGCGCCCGATGAGCGCGAACTACGGCGCCAACACGATCGCCAGCTTCACCGTCGTCGCCGTCATCTTCGTGATCCTGAACTTCGCGCTCACCACCTTCGCCGGCTGGCTGGAGCGCAGGCTGCGCCGCGCGAAGAAGTCCACGGGCGCGGTCGTCGGCGCGGGCGCGGTGGAGGAACTCGCCACCCCGGGCGAACACGTCGGCCCCACCGACGAGACCAGGTGACGGCACGGCGGGCCCCCTGGATCCCCGGGAGGTCAGTCCTGCGGGAAGGCGAGGACGGCCACCGGGGCCGAGGTCGGGTGGGGCGAGCCGCCCGCCGGTTCCACGGTGATGCCCATGCCCGACGCCCCGCTCACGGGACCCTCCAGCAGGGTCGCCTCGGTGGTGGCGCGCGGGTCCATCAGCCCCGCGGGTCGCATGGTGCCGGCGTCGTCGTACCAGAGCTGGTAGACCTTTCCGCTCGGCGGCGCCGACATGCCGGACGCCGCGAACACCGCCCGGTCCAGCGAGCGGGAGACGACGACCGTACCCACGGCACCCCCCTCGACGCGGGTGGCCGAGATCCGGGCGTCCGGTGCGGCCAGGACCGCGGCGACCGCGTCGTTCGCCCCGCGCGCCTGGCGGGCCTCCTGCCGCGCCTCCTCCGCCTGCCCGTACTGCCAGACCGCGACGCCCCCCAGCCCGGCGGCACCCGCCAGGCACGCCGCGAGGGCCCAGTGGGACAGCCGGCGCAGCCCGCGACGCCCCAGCGGGGAGCGCTCCGCCGACGTCCGCGGCGGCTCCTGGCGTACGGTCGCGATCCGGCCCATCACCCCCGTCCGCAGGGACGCCGTCGGTGTCACCGCGACGGCGAGACCGAGCCTGGTCACCGTCTCGGAGAACTCCTGAACCTCCTCGGCACACGACGAGCACCCCGTCAGATGCCGCTCCACGGCCTCGCGCTCCCCGGAGTCCAGCGCGTCGAGCGCATAGGCGCCGGTCAGGGTGTGCGGATCCATCGCGTTCACGCGCCCACCCCCAGGCAGTCCCGGAGCCGGATGAGGCCGTCGCGCAGCCGCGTCTTGACGGTTCCCAGCGGCAGGGTCAGCAGTTCCGCGACCTCCCGGTAGGTGAGTCCGCGGTAGTACGCCAGCGTCACCGACTGGCGCTGCAGCTCCGTCAGACCGCGCAGACAGCGCCGGAGCTGTTCGCGCTCCAGCCGGAGCTCGACCTGTTCCACCACCTCGTCGTACGCCGGTGTGTGTTCCAGCAGCGCCACCCGTGCCTCCCGGTCGCTCGCCGCCTGCTCGGAGCGCACCCGGTCGACCGCCCTGCGGTGCGCGAGCGTCAGGACCCAGGTCATCACCGACCCCCGGGAGGGCTCGTAGCGGGCCGCCGTTCGCCAGACCTCGACGAGCACCTCCTGCGCGACCTCCTCCGACTGCGCGGGGTCCCGCACCACCCTGCGGACAAGGCCGAGGACCGGCCCGGAGACCGCCTCGAAGACCGCCGCGAACGCCTGCTGGTCCCCGTGGGCCACGCGCGCCATCACCTCGGGTAGATCCGGAGCCGGGGACGGCGCCCTGCCGATCTGCACGTTCTCTCTCACCGGGAAGGCCTCCAGAAGCACTCGGGTACGAGGAGCATTCGGAGCCGTCGGCCCGCCGGACGGGTCGCGTCCCGGACGCGTCCGGGCGCGGCCCCGTGCCGCCGAGGGCGACAAACGTTCCTCATGACTCATTCGGGTGAGGGAGCCATCCGGAGGCGCTCGCGTGACGAATAACCGGCGTGGGCCACCGACCGGTGGACCCGACGACTCAGGAGCGATCATGAACAGCCAGAGCTACCGCCGCGCCGCCGTCGCCGTCACCGCTGCCGTGCTGCTGCCGCTGGGCCTCTCCGCCTGCGCGGGCGGCGGGTCGGACAGCGAGGCCGCGGCAGCGCCGGACGCCGCCACCTCGCAGCCGGCCTCGGACGGCACGGCTGCCGACAAGCCCTTCGGCCCCGCCTGTGCCTCGGTGCCGAAGGAGGGCGCCGGGTCCTTCGAAGGGATGGCCGAGGACCCGGTCGCCACGGCCGCCGCGAACAACCCGGAGCTGTCCACGCTGGTCGCCGCCGTCAAGCAGGCCGGCCTCGTGGACACCCTGAACAACGCGGAGAACATCACGGTCTTCGCGCCGACGAACGACGCCTTCGCCAAGATCCCGAAGGCCGACCTGGACAAGGTCCTCGCCGACAAGGAGCAGCTCACCAACATCCTCACGTACCACGTCGTCGGCCAGAAGCTGACGCCGCAGCAGCTGGAGAACGGCTCGTTCGCGACCCTGCAGAAGAGCACGCTCACCACCTCGGGTTCGGGGGAGGAGTACACGGTCAACGACTCCTCGAAGGTCGTGTGCGGCAACGTGCCCACCGCCAACGCCACGGTCTACATCGTCGACACGGTGCTGATGCCGAAGTAGTCCGAGCCCTCCTCGCGCCCCGTTCCCGCCGAAACCGCCGCCACCCCGCCCCGAGCCGGGTGGCGGCGGTACGGCCTCACCCGGTGGTGGCGGAGTCCGGGCGGCGGCTGAGCGCGCCGGGCCACCAGGCGACGGGGCCGAGGTCCCGCACGAGGGCCGGCACCAGCAGGGAGCGGACGACGAGGGTGTCCAGGAGGACGCCGAAGGCGACGATGAAGGCGATCTGCACCAGGAACGCCAGCGGAATGACGCCCAGCGCCGCGAAGGTGGCGGCCAGGACGACACCGGCGGAGGTGATGACACCACCGGTCGCGGTCAGCCCACGCAGCACGCCCTCACGGACCCCGTGCCGCAGTGACTCCTCCCGGACCCGGGACATCAGGAAGATGTTGTAGTCCACGCCGAGGGCGACCAGGAACACGAACCCGTAGAGCGGGACCGAGGAGTCGGTGCCGGTGAAGCCGAACACGTGCTGGAACACCAGCGCCGAGACGCCGAGCGTGGCGACGAAGTTCAGGGCCACCGTGGCGACGAGCAGCAGGGGCATCAGCAGGGAACGGAGCAGGCCGACGAGGATGACCAGGATGATCGCGAGCACCACCGGCACGATGAGCATCCGGTCGCGCTCGGCGGTCCGTTGGGTGTCGTACCGCTGCGCGGTGTACCCGCCGACGAGCGCGTCCGCCCCCGGCACCGCGTGAACGGCGGTACGGAGCCGGGCGACGGCCTCCTTGGCGGCCTCGCTGTCGGCGGCGTCGGACAGGGTGACGTCGATCCGGACCCGGCCGTCGACGACGAGCGGCGCACCGGCCCCCGGCCGGCCGGAGGCGGTGACCGCGGTGACCGAGTCCACGCCGTCGACGCCCTCGGCGGCCGAGGTGACGCCGTCCAGCGCGGCGGCGTCGGCGATCACGATCGCCGGATTGCCCGCGCCGCCGGGGAAGTGACGGCCGAGGGTCTCCTGCGCGGCGACGGAGGGGGCGTCGTTGACGAAGATCTCGTCGAGCGGAACCCCCTGGGACTGCAGGGTGGGTGCGAAGGCGGCGCAGGCGAGGAGCCCGGCGAGCGTCCCCGCCCAGACCTTGCGCGGGGCACGGTCCACGAGCGCGGCCACCCGTCGCCAGATGCCGTGGCCGCCGGTCGCGGAGTCGCCGCTCCCGGAGTCGGACGGACGCGGCCGGGCGGGCCAGTACGCGGCGCGGCCGAGCAGGACGAGGACGGCGGGCAGGAAGGTCAGGGCGCTCAGTACGGCGCAGACGATGCCGATGGCGCCCACCGGCCCCAGCGCCCGGTTGTTCGTCAGATCGCTGAAGAGCAGGGCGAGCAGGCCGAGCGCCACGGTGGCCGCGCTGGCCGTGATCGGCCCGGCGGACCGGCGCAGCGCGGCGCGCATGGCGGGGTACCGGTCGCCGTCGCGGCGGGTGAGCTCCTCCCGGTACCGGGCGGCGAGGAGCAGCGCGTAGTCGGTGGCGGCGCCGATGACCAGGATCGACAGGATGCCCTGCACCTGACCGTCCACGCGGACGACATCGTGGTCGGCGAGGACGTACACGACGGCGCAGGCCAGGGCGAGCGAGAACACCGCACCCAGGATGATGACCAGAGGGAGCAGCACGCTGCGGTACACCAGCAGCAGGATGAGCAGCACCGTGACCAGGGCGACCGCGAGCAGCAGTCCGTCGATGCCGGCGAAGGCGTCCGACAGGTCGGCCTGGGTGGCGGCGGGGCCGGCGAGCCAGACGGTCGTCCCCGGCACCGAGGACGCCGCCCGGTCGATCGACCGCAGCGTGGGCGCCAACTCCTCGCCCAGGTCCGGGCGGAGCTGGACGACTCCGCGCAGCGCCTCCCCGTCCTCGGAGGGCAGGGCCGGGGACGGCGTACCGACGACCCCCGGCTCTCCGGCGAGCGTGGCCAGCGCGCGGGTGGCGGCGGACCGCTGCTCCGCGCCGATCGAGCCACCGCCGGGCGCCGTCCAGACGACGAGCGCGGGGAGCGTCTCCTGCTGGCGGAAGGCTCGCTGGGCCTCGATCACCCGGGTCGACTCGGCGCTGCGGGGGAGGAAGGCGGCCTGATCGTTGGTGGCCACCTCACCGAGCTTGCCGGCGTACGGGCCGAGCCCGCCTCCGACGGCGAGCCAGACGACGAGCAGGACGAGGGGCAGCAGACGGCCTGCCCATCGTGTGGGGCTGGACATGCGGACTCCAGGGACGAGGTCTCTCAGGGACACACAGGACGCAGATATCTCGAAGACAAAGTATCTCAATGAGTGAGAGAGATTGAACCATGGTGGAGACGGCGGGACGGAACGGGGCGGCCCCGGGACGGCACGGGGGACGGGGCGGCCCGGGCTTCAGCGACGGGGTACGCGAAGTTCGCCGAGTTCGTCGTTCAGCGCGCTCAGGAACCGCAGCGCCACGGCCAGCTCGTCCTCGTCGAACCGGAGCCGGGCCCGCTCCGCCGCCTGCGCCAGCGGCATGAAGTAGCTCCGCGCGGCGGCCTTCGCCCCCTCCACATAATGCACATGGACGACCCTGCGGTCGGCGCTCTCGCGGGAACGGCGGATGTGTCCGGCCCTCTCGAGCCGGTCGAGACAGGCGGTCACCGCCCCCGAGGTCAGCCCCAGACGCTCCCGCAGCCGGCCCGGCGTCAGGGGCTCGCTGCTGTCCAGGACCACCGAGAGCGCCTGCACGTCCGTGGGATGCAGACCCTGCGCGAGTGCGAAACCGTGGACCAGCCGGTTGATCTCCCCGTTCGTCCGCCGCAGCTCGACGGCGAAACTCTGCAGATCGCCCGGTGCGCGCTCGGGCGCGGTGTCCCCGGTCTCGGATTCCTCTGTGCTGGCCACACGATCAGCCTATAGAAACCGGTCCGTGCATCCACAGCGGCCGTACCCCGGGAAGAGTCGGACGAAGAAACCCGGCCGGCGGGGGAGCGCGGCGCACGCCCCACCTCCCCCGTACGGCGGAACGGAGCACCTCGATGACGGACGCACCAGCCCATGAGTCCCCCGAGCCCCCCACCCCTGGGCCGCTGTGCCTCGTGACCGGAGCCAGCGGCTACATCGGCGGCCGCCTCGTCCCCGAACTCCTGGCGGCCGGATACCGGGTGCGCTGCCTGGCCCGTACCCCCGCGAAACTGCGGGACCATCCCTGGGCCGACGAGGTGGAGACCGTACGCGGCGACGTCACCGACGCCGAGAGCCTCGCCCCCGCCCTCCAGGACGTCGACGTCGCCTACTACCTGGTGCACGCCCTCGGCGGCGGCTCCGACTTCGAGAGCACCGACCGCATGGCGGCCACGACCTTCGCCGAGCAGTCCCGCGCCGCCGGCGTCCGGCGCATCGTCTACCTCGGCGGGCTCGCCCCGCGCGGCGTCCCCGACCGTGACCTCTCGCCGCACCTGCGCTCGCGGGCCGAGGTCGGACGCATCCTCCTGCGATCGGGGGTCCCGACCACCGTGCTCCGCGCCGCCGTCATCATCGGCTCCGGCTCGGCCTCCTTCGAGATGCTCCGCTACCTCACCGAGCGCCTCCCGGTGATGGTCACCCCGAGCTGGGTGCGCACCCGGATCCAGCCGATCGGCGTCCGGGACGTGCTGCGCTACCTCGTCGGCAGCGCGCGCATGCCCCAGGAGGTCAACCGGGCCTTCGACATCGGCGGGCCCGACATCCTCACCTACCTCGGGATGATGCGCAGCTACGCGGCCGTCGCCGGGCTGCCACGACGGCTCATCTTTCCCGTCCCGGTCCTGACACCACGTCTGTCCAGCCTGTGGATCGGACTGGTCACACCGGTTCCCCGGTCCATCGCCCGCCCCCTCGCGGAGTCCCTGAAGTACGAAGTCGTCTGCGACGAGCACGACATCGCCGACCAGGTGCCGGATCCGCCGGGTACCCCCCTCGCCTTCGGCAGGGCGCTCTCCCTCGCGCTCCAGCGGGTCCGCGACGCCCAGGTCACCACGCGCTGGTCCTCCGCGGCCCTGCCCGGCGCCCCGAGCGACCCGCTCCCGACGGACCCCGACTGGGCGGGCGGCAGCCTCTACACCGACGAGCGCGAGCTGACGGTCGACGCGTCACCGCAGGCGCTGTGGCGTGTGGTCGAGGGAATCGGAGGGGAGAACGGCTGGTACTCCTTCCCTCTCGCCTGGGCCGTACGCGGCTGGGTCGACCGGCTCGTCGGCGGGGTGGGACTGCGCCGGGGCAGGCGCGACGCCACACGGCTCAGGGTCGGCGACTCGCTGGACTTCTGGCGGGTCGAGGAGATCGAGCGCGGCCGGCTGCTGCGGCTGCGCGCCGAGATGCGGCTCCCGGGTCTCGCCTGGCTGGAGATGTGCGCCGAGCAGGACCCGGACGGGGTGACCCGCTACCGCCAGCGGGCCCTCTTCCACCCGCGGGGCCTGGCCGGCCACCTCTACTGGTGGAGCGTGTCGCCCTTCCACGCCGTGGTCTTCGGCGGCATGGCCCGCAACATCGCCGAGAGGGCCCGGGCGACCGAGACCACACCGGCTCCGGCCGAACCTCGGCGCCCCGCACCGGTGGCCGGCCCCGCGCCCGCCACGGAGACGGACGGCGACCGATGACCGGCGGCCGGGCCGCCGCATCCGGCGCGGCCCCGTCGGGCGAAGGGGCCCGCAAGGTCAGCGCAGTGCCCACCGCGGGCGCCCTCCGGGCGGCCGTCCGGTGACGAAGCCAGGAGCGGTGCCATGAACGTCTCGGTCGTCCTGTTCACCTCGGACCTCCGCGTCCACGACCATCCGCCGCTGCGCGCCGCGCTGGGGCCGGGGAACGAGACCGTGCCCCTCTTCGTCCGGGATCCGGCCGTGGACTGGGCGGGCTTCGCCGCCCCGAACCGGCTCGCCTTCCTCGCGGACTGTCTCGGCGATCTCGACACCGGACTGCGCGAGCGCGGCGGCCGGCTCGTGGTGCGCTCCGGCGACCCCGTCGACGAGGTGCGTGCCGTCGTGCGCGAGGCCGACGCCGACGAGGTGCACATGGCGGCCGGCGTCAGCGCCTTCGCGCGGCGGCGCGAGGACCGGCTCCGCCGCGCCCTGGAGGAGGACGGACGGCGCCTGTACGTCCACGACGGCGTCGTCACGGCGCTGCCCGCCGGGGCCGTCACCCCGGACGGATCGGACCACTACGCCGTCTTCACCCCCTACTTCAAGCGCTGGTCGAGCGAGCGGCTGCGGGAGCCGCTCGCGGCGCCGCACAAGGTCCGGGTGCCCCGGGGGATCCGCTCCGAGGACCTCCCGGACCGCTCCGACGTCTCCTCCGTCTCCGAAGGCCTGGCCGCCGGCGGTGAGAAGGAGGGCCGCAAGCGGCTCACCGCCTGGCTGGGCCGGGGCGCCGACGCGTACGAGGAGCGCCACGACGACCTCGCCGGCGACGCCACGTCCCGGCTGTCGCCGTACCTCCACTTCGGCGCCGTCTCGGCGGCCGAGGCCGTCCACCGGGCCAGGACCAGGGGCGGACCGGGCGCCGAGGCGTTCGTACGGCAGCTCTGCTGGCGCGACTTCCACCACCAGGTACTCGCGGCGCGCCCCGAGGCCGCCGAGGACGACTACCGCTCCCGGTCCGACGCGTGGCGGCACGGGAAGCAGGCCGAGGCCGACCTCCGGGCATGGCAGGAGGGCCGCACCGGCTACCCCGTCGTGGACGCGGCGATGCGCCAGCTCGCCCACGAGGGCTGGATGCACAACCGGGGGCGCCTGCTCGCCGCGTCCTTCCTCACCAAGACGCTGTACATCGACTGGCGTGCCGGAGCACGCCACTTCCTCGACCTGCTGGTCGACGGTGATGTGGCCAACAACCAGCTCAACTGGCAGTGGATGGCCGGCACCGGTACCGACACCCGCCCCAACCGCGTGCTCAACCCGGTGACCCAGGGCAAGCGGTACGACCCCCAGGGCGCGTACGTACGCCGGTGGGTGCCGGAACTCGCCGGACTCGAAGGCCCCGCGGTCCACGAGCCGTGGAAGCTGCCCGGACTCGAACGGGCCCGCTACGACTACCCGGACCCCGTGGTCGAACTCCCCGACGGGCTGGCCCGGTTCCGGCGCGCCCGGGGCCAGGACTGAGCCGGAGGCTCAGGACCGCCGGGCGGGGGAGGCGGGCGGTTCCCCGCCCCGAGCCGCCTCGCAGAGCCCGCGCAGCAGGGCCAGGGCCTCCCGGAGCCCGCCGGGGCGCAGCATCCCGGGTCCGGGGGTCTGCCCCGCCCAGCCCGGGCCCGCGAGAAGGACGGTCGTCCGGGACCGGGCGCCCTTGACGCCCCAGGAGGTCTCGGCCACGTGGCGGGCCAGCGGATGGTGCGCCGTGGACCGCGCCTGGGCCCACAGCACGACGGCGGCCGGGCCGGTCCTGCGCACGGCCTGGTCGAGCGCCTCGGGTGGCACGGCGGCACCGAACATGCGGGTGGGAAGGGCGAGTTCGGCCAGGCCGGCGGCGAGCGCCTCCAGCGGCAGGGTGTGTTGTTCGTTCGGCACGCAGGCGAGCAGGACCGGGGGAGTCGAGGCCGCCCGCGCCGCACGGTCCGGAGCGCCCACCCGGCGCAGCGCGGTCGACACGTGCCACGACAGCAGGTGCTCCACCTCGACGTACCGGTCCTCCGAGGTGTCCCACTGGCGGCCCACGGCGTGCAGGGCGGGCGCCATGACGTCCTCCCAGGCGGCGACCAGACCCCGCCTCGCGATCACGGAATCCAGCAGCTCGTCCATGGCCGCGGAGTCGAGGCGGACGGCCGCCCGGCCCAGTCCCCGGCGCTCCTGGCGCACCTCGTCCGGGAGCTCCGGCCGCTTCTCCGGGAGCTCCGGCCGCTTCCGCGGAGGCGGAGGCGCCGGGGCCACGTCCTCGACCGCCGCCGGGGAGGCCGACGCGGCGCGGGCGGCACGTGCCGCCTCCGCGGGCGGGACCCCCGACGCCGTCAGACGGCACATCTCCTGGAGGACGGCGATGTCGCCGGGGGTCCACCGGCGGTGCCGTCCGCTCTCCCGGGACGCCGGGCCGATGCCGTAGCGCCGGTCCCAGGAACGCAGTGTCGTGGGCGCGACGCCCAGGCGGCGTGCCACCGCGCCGCTGGTGAGACCTGGGGTGGGTTCGGTCATGGTTCCACCATACGACGCACAATCGATGCGAGTGGTGTCGCGGAGGGGCCGGAACGGAATCTGGAGGTGCCCCGCACCCGGGGCTCCGCCTTCCGACCGATCGCCTCCGGTCCCGGCCGTCAGGAGCAGTCGTCATGACCGTCATGACCGCACCGCCCGTCGTCTCCCCGCTTCCCGGCCTCGACGAGGGCCTCTCCGTCCATGAGGGCCTCTCCGTCGACGAGCGCCTCTCCGACCAGGACGTCGCCCAGGGGTTCGTGCGCGGTGAGGAGCGGTGCCTGACCGTCGCGTACCACCGGTGGAACGGCCTCGTGCGCACCCTGGCGGCCCGGACCCTGGGAGACCCGCGCGAGGCCGAGGACGTGAGCCAGCAGGTCTTCCTCGCCGCCTGGAAGGGCCGCGCCGGCTACCGGCCCGAGCGCGGCCCGTTCCCCGGGTGGCTCGTCGGCATCACCCGGCGGAAGATCGCCGACGCGCTCTCCGCGCGCACCCGGCGCCGGGACCTGGTCACCGCGGCCGGGGTCCGGCTGCCGTGCGAGGACGAGCCGACACCCGGCCCCGAGGCGGTCCTGGACCGGCTGGTGGTCACCCGCGAGCTGGCGAAACTCCCCGCCGTGCAGCGCGAGGTGCTGGCCATGGCCTTCTACGGCGACCTCACCCAGGTGCAGATCGCCGAGCGCACCGGAATGCCGCTCGGCACCGTGAAGAGCCACGCGCGGCGCGGGCTGCACCGGATGCGCCGCGCGCTGAGCGAGGGGCCCGACCGGCGCCTCGTGGCGGGCGCGACCTGATAACGACGCACAATCGGTGCGAGAGCGGGCCGGGGTCACGGGACCTGGGCCGGTGACCGCCGCTCCCGGTCGTCCGGGCACCGTCACCGTGGAATGACTCAGGCCGGGGGGTCCGTTCGAGCGAGACATGAGGGACACTGCTCCCGTGCGTGGACATCTCCCGGACGAGAACACCAGTTTCGTGGGGCGCGACAGGGAACTGGACCGGCTGGCAGCGCAGTTGAAGGACCGCCGCCTGGTCGTGGTCACCGGGGTCGGAGGCGTGGGCAAGACGCGGCTGGCCCTCCACACCGCGGCCCGCCTCGCCGACGGCTTCCCCGACGGCGCGTGGTGGGCCGACCTCACACCGCTGGAGGGCGACCGGCTGCTCGTGGCGACCGTCGCCGACGCCGTCGACCTCACCTTCCACACCCCGGGCATGCCCGCCGCCGTCCTCGGCCGATGGCTCGCCGACAAACGGCTCCTGCTCGTCCTCGACTCCTGCGAACACGTCACGGACGGGTGCGCCCGGCTCCTCACCGACCTGCTCGCCGCGGCCCCCGGACTCACCGTCCTCGCCACCAGCCGGCGCCCCCTCGGCCTGCCCGAGGAGAAGGTGCTCACCCTCGAACCCTTCGCCGCCGCCGGGCGCGACGCCATGGACCTGCTCCGGCAGCGCACCGCGGCGGGCCCGAAGCGCGGCGCCCGCGTCCCCGCCCCCTGGGCGGCCGGGCCCGCCGCGGAGATCTGCTCCCGGCTGGAGGGAATCCCCCTCGCCCTGGAACTCGCCGCGGCCCAGATCCGCCTCCAGGGCGTCGAGTCCGTCCGCGACCAGCTCGATTCCCGCTTCGAACTCCTCGTCCACCACGAGCGCGTGTGGCCCCAGCGGCACCAGACCCTGCGCGCCGCGATCGGCTGGAGCCATGAGCTCTGCGGCCCCCTCGAACGACTGCTCTGGGCGCGGCTGACCGTCTTCCGCGGCCCGTTCGACCTCGACTCGGCCCTCCTCGTCTGCACCGGAGGCCCGCTGACCCGGGAGACGCTGCCCGCCGCCCTCGACGCGCTCGTCCGCGCCTCCGTGGTCCGCAGGGAGGGCGCCCGCCACCGTCTCCTGGACACCATCCGTGAGTACGGCGCCGCCTGGCTCGCCAGGCTCGGCGAGACGGAGGCCGTCGCCGACCGGCACGCCGCCTACTGCCTCGACCTGGCCCGGCGGGCCGACGCCGGATGGCTCGGTCCCGAGCAACTCCACTGGTACACCACCGTCGACGAGCACTACACCGATCTGTGCACCGCCCTGGACCGGCTGCTGCGCACCGACCCCGACGCCGCACTGGCGCTCGCCGGGGCCGTCGGTTTCTACTGGTCGTGCTGCGGCCGGCTGCGCGAGGCCCGCGACTACCTGGAACAGGCCCTGGTCCTCAGCGAGGCCAGAGGCGCCGACCGGGCCCGTGCCCTCTGGGCCCTGGGCGTGGTCCTGACCCTGCAGGGCGACTTCGTCCCCGCCCAGGACGTCAGCGAACGCTGCGCGCGCGAAGCCCGGCACGCCGAGTACGCCTCCCGGACCGCGGCCCCCCGCACCAGACTCGCCGGCGTGGGAACCGACACCCTGGACGCCGCCTACCTCGCGGGCCTGCTCGCGCTCATGACCGGCCGGCCGATAGCCGCGCTCGTCCTCGTCGGACACGTGCTCGACGCGGCCCCCGGCCGTCCGACCGACTCGGCCGCCCGCCTGCGCTGCCTCCTCGTCCGGGTCTTCGGACTGACCGGACTCGGACGGTTCGACGAGGCCCGTGCGGAGGCCCACGCCCTGCGGTCGGCCTGCGTGGAGCTCGGCGAGCACTGGACCCGCGCCTACCTCGACTACCAGCTCGCCCTCATCGGCCTCCTCGAAGGGGAGCCCGAGTCCGCGGCCGACCACGCCCGCGAGATGCTGGCGGGAAAGCGGAAGCTCGGCGACGGCTTCGGCGTCGCCCTCGGCCTGGACGTCCTCGCCGCCGCGCTCGCCGCCTCCGGGGACGGCGAACTCGCCGCCGACGTCTCCGGCACGGGCGAGGCGTACTGGCGCTCCACCGGCCACCCGCAGCGCGGCATGCCCGAACTGCACGCCCTGCGCCTCAGGTACGAGCACACCGCCCGCGCGTCGATCGGCTCGACCGCCTACCAGGAGATCTTCCTGCGGGCCCTCTCCGGGCTCGCACAGGACGGTCTCGAACGCGCCCTGCGCGGATCACGGCACGCCTGACACACCTGACCCGTCCGAACGCCGCGCTCCCGCGGGCCGGGAGCCGCCGCGCGACCCCGCACTTCCGCCGCGAGGCGCCGGACGGATGCGCTACGACCCGAAGATCGGACCATGGGACCAGATCCCCATCCGGCGGCCCCTCAGCTCCGAAGTACCTCCTGAGACACCCGCGCGCACCCGGCGCGCGGTCCGACAGGGAGGGGTCGAGGAACGTGGAACGGCAGAGGGTCGCGGTCGTCGGCGGGGGAGTGGCGGGGCTGACCGCCGCCCACGTGCTCCGGCGCGCGTACGACGTGGTGCTGTACGAGGCGGACGACCGCCTGGGAGGCCACGCCCACACCCACGAACTGCCCACCGGGGACGGCGGGACCGTCCACGTGGACAGCGGATTCATCGTGCACAACGAGCGTACCTACCCCCACCTCCTCCGGCTCTTCCGCGAACTGGACGTCACCACCCAGGACTCCGAGATGAGCATGTCCGTGCGGTGCGACGGCTGCGGCCTGGAGTACGCCGGAGCGCGCGGCCCCGCCGGTCTGCTGGGCGGCGGCAACGTGCTGCGCGGCCGGCACCTGCGCATGCTCGCCGACGTCCCGCGCTTCCACCGGGCCGCCCGCCGCCTGCTCGCCTCCGGGGACGACACCCCGACCCTCGGGGACTTCCTCGAAGCGCACGGGTTCTCCGCCCACTTCACCGGCCACTTCGTCGTCCCCCTGGTCTCCGCCGTCTGGTCCTGCGCCCCCGGCACCGCACTGCTCTACCCGGCCCGGTACCTCTTCCGCTTCCTCGCCCACCACGGGCTGCTGTCCGTCACCGGATCGCCCCGATGGCGCACCGTGACCGGAGGGTCGGCCACGTACGTCGCGCGGGCCGCGAAACACCTCACCGCCGTACGGACCTCCACCCCGGTCCGCGCGGTCGAGCGCTCCGCGGACCACGCGCGCGTGACCACCGAGGACGGCGACACCGCGACGTACGCCGCCGTCGTCCTCGCCGTCCACCCCGACCAGGCGCTGCGGATGCTCGCCGACCCCACGGACGCCGAGCGGCGGGTCCTCGGAGCCTTCACCTACTCCCGCAACCCCACCGTGCTCCACCGCGACACCTCCCTGCTGCCGCGCGGGCCGCACGCGCGCGCCTCGTGGAACTACTGGCTGCCCTCCTGCACCGCCCGTCCCGACGCGGTCCAGGTCAGCTACGACATGAACCGGCTGCAGCGGCTGGAGACGGCCGATGCGCACATCGTCACGCTGAACGCCGGCGACCGCGTCGACCCCGGCACCGTGCTGGCGCGCATGGTCTACGAGCACCCGGTCTACACCCCCCGGTCCGTCGCCGCCCAGCGGGAACTGCCCGGCCTCAACACGACGGTCACCGCCTTCGCCGGCGCCTACCACGGCTGGGGCTTCCACGAGGACGGCTGCCGCTCCGGAGCCGCCGCCGCCGAGGCCCTGGGGGTGACGTGGTGAACACCCGCCCCAGGGAGCCGGACCGGCCCCGTGTCCCGGCGCTCTACGAGTCGACCGTGGCCCACGCGCGCCTCGCCCCCGTCCGTCACGTCTTCCGGACGCGCACCTACTTCTGGCTGGTCGACGTCGACGACCTGCCCCGGATGCCGCGCGGCCTGCGTGCCCTCGCACGCTTCGACACCCGGGACCACTTCGGCGGCCGGGCACCGACGCTGGGTGCCGCGCTGCGGAGGTACCTGCGCGCGAACGGAGCGCACGACGCCGACGGACGCGTCCTCATGCTGACCCAGGCACGGGTCCTCGGCCATGTCTTCAACCCGCTGACGCTCTACTGGTGCCACGACCGCGACGACACCCTCGTCTGCGTCGTCGCCGAGGTCCACAACACCTACGGCGAGCGCCACTGCTACCTGATGCGGCCCGACGCCCAGGGCCGCGCCGACGTACCCAAGGACTTCTACGTCTCGCCCTTCTACGGTGTCGAGGGCACCTACCGCATGCGGCTGCCCGTGCCCGGGGACGCTCTCGACCTGAGCGTGCAACTGCACCACGGCGCGGGCCGGCCGCCCTTCACCGCGACCGTGCGGGGCCGGCACCGGCCGGCGAGTCCTCGCGCACTCCTCTCCGTGGCCCTGCGCCACCCCTGGTCGACCGCGAAGGTCTCCCTCGGCATCCGCCTGCACGGCATCCGCCTCTATCTCCGTGGACTTCCCGTCCAGCCCCGTCCCGTCCACCCCACGCACGAAGGAATGCTGTGACCGCTCCGCACTCTCTGGCACAGGCGTGCGCCGCCGAGCCCGTCCCCGAGGCCGCGCCCGGCACCACCGCACCCGCGTGCCGGTCCGGCGTCGTCGAGCCGCCCCGAGCCTCGGCCCTGCGCACCGCCGTCGCCCGGCGGATCGTCGAACGGGCCTTCGCCCGCATCCCGTTGCGCGTACGGCACGCCGACGCCGGCGCCCCGAGCGTCCCCGCCCTGCCCGGCGCCGCCCCCACCCTCACGCTGTACGACCCCGAGGCCTTCTTCCGCCGGATCGGCGCCGACGGACTGATCGGCTTCGGCGAGTCCTACATGGCCGGCGAATGGGACAGCGACGACCTGGTCGGCGTCCTGACCGTGCTCGCCACCCACGTCGACGACCTGGTCCCGGCGCCGCTGCGCCGGCTGCGCGGCGCGTGGGTGCGCCGCAGGCCTGCCGACCAGCGCAACACCCCCGACGGAGCCCGGGAGAACATCCACTGCCACTACGACCTCTCCAACGAGCTGTTCGCCCTCTTCCTCGACCCGAGCATGTCCTACTCCTCGGCCGTCTTCGCCGCCTTCCCCGCCTCACCCGCGACGTTCACCGCCGCCCAGCACCGCAAGATCGACCGCCTGCTCGACCTCGCCGGCGTCGGACCGGGCACCCGGCTCCTGGAGATCGGCACCGGCTGGGGCGAACTTGCACTCCGCGCGGCGGGCCGCGGCGCCCGGGTACTGACCGTCACCCTCTCCGAGGAACAGGCCGAGCTGGCGCACGCGCGGATCGCCGCCGCCGGCTTCTCCGACCGGGTCACCGTCGAACTCCGGGACTACCGGGACGTCAAGGGCTCCTTCGACGCCGTCGTCAGCGTCGAGATGATCGAGGCCGTCGGCGCCGAGTACTGGCCCGCCTACTTCGCGGCCCTCGACCGGCTCCTCGCCCCCGGCGGCCGGGTCGCCCTCCAGGCCATCACCATGGAGCACGACAGGATGCTGCGCACCGCCCGCACCCACACCTGGATCAGCAAGTACATCTTCCCCGGCGGCCTCATCCCCTCGCGCGAGGCCGTCGCGGCGGAGAGCGCCGCCGTGGGCCTGAGGATCACCGAGGACACCGGCTACGGCGACCACTACGCCGAGACGCTCCGGCTGTGGCGCGAGGAGTTCGTGCGACGCGCCGACGAGGTGGCCGCCCTGGGCTTCGACCCCGTCTTCCGCCGTATGTGGGAGCTGTACCTCGCCTACTCCGAAGCGGGATTCCGCTCCCGCTACCTGGACGTGCGCCAGATCCAGCTGGTCTCCGACGACCTGAAGCGAGGGCTCCGGTGAACGGCTTCGACACGGGCGCGTTCGCCCTGAACCTCGCCGTCGCCGCCGGTGCCGCGCTCGCCGTCATGCTGGCCGCCTTCGCCGTCGGCACCGCCAGGGGGGTCCACCGGATCGTCGACATCGCCTGGGGTGCCGCCTTCGCCGCGGTCGCCCTCGTCACCTGGCTGCTCTCAGCGGGCCACGGCGAGGACGGCCGACGCCTCGCGGTCGCCCTCGCCACCATGGTGTGGGGGCTCCGCCTCGCCCTCCACATCGCGCGGCGCGGCCGGGGCCACGGCGAGGATCCGCGGTACGCCCGCATGCTGGCCCGCGCCCCCGGCGACCCCCGGCTCTACGCGCTGCGGAAGATCTATCTGCTCCAGGGCGGGCTCGTCTGGCTCGTCTCGCTGCCCGTCCAGGCCGCCGCGTACCTGACGGAGCCGCTCGGCGCGCTCGGCGCGCTCGGACTGCTCCTGTGGGCCGTGGGGCTGGCCTTCGAGACGGTCGGCGACCACCAGCTCGCCCGCTTCAAGGCCGACCCCGCCCACCGCGGAATGATCATGGACCGCGGGCTGTGGAGCTGGACCCGCCACCCCAACTACTTCGGCGACTTCCTGGTCTGGTGGGGGCTCTGGCTCCTGGCCTGCGCGACCTGGCAGACTGCGGCGCTCACCCTGGTCTCGCCGGTGGTGATGAGCGCGCTGCTCATCTGGGGCAGCGGCAAACGACTGCTGGAGGCGCACATGGCGGACCGTCCCGGCTTCGCCGCCTACGCCGCCCGTACCAGTGGCTTCTTCCCGCGCCCGCCCCGCCGGGCGGCCGGATGAGCGCCGACGCCGACCGCCGCAGGACGGCGACGGACGACGAAGGCGCGCTGGTGTTCCGTTCCTCACCGGCCGCGCCGAAGGCGGCCGTTCTGCTGCTGCACGGCGGCCGGGCCGACGGACCGGAACCGCCGCCGGCCCTCAATCTCCCCGCCCTGCGGATGCGGCCCTTCGCCGCGGCGGTCGTACGCGCGACCCGCGGAGCCGACGTCCTCGTGGCCGAGGTACGCTACCGGCACCGGGGCTGGAACGGCGACCGCTGCGACGCGGCCAGGGACGCCGCCGCGGCCCTCGCACGGATCCGCCGGCTCGTCGGCGAGGTTCCCGTGGTCCTCATGGGTCACTCCATGGGCGGCCGCGCGGCACTCCGTGCGGCCGGCGACCCGCACGTCCGGGGCGTGGTGGCCCTCGCCCCCTGGTGCCCGCCCGGCGAGCCGGTGGTCCATCTGGGCGGCCGTCGCCTCTACCTGCTGCACGACGAGCGGGACCGGGTGACCTCGGCGGCCGAGTCCTGGGAGTTCGTCCGCCGGGCGAGAAGGGCCGGCGCGGACGCCGTCGCCGTCCGGATGCCCGAGGGCGGCCACAGCATGCTCCGGAACGCGGGCTCCTGGCACCGGCGGGCGGCCCGGCTCGCCGCGGCCCTGCTCGACGACGCGCCGCCACCGGACGGGTGAGGAGTCACCCCCGTCCTCTCCGGCCCGGTTGTCCCCCGGAAGTGGATCACTGCCGCGCTCCGGGGTGACCGGGCGGCGCGCCGTTTTCCCGTGGACGGGGCGACCGGTGTTGATGGAGGGGTGAGTACCCAGCGCACCGCACCGATACTGACCCACATCCCCCGCCCCGTCATGTGTGACGACGGCGCGGACACCGCGCCCGGGGACATAGCGGTCCACTCGTGCCGAAACCTCGGCGCCACAGGCCTGCTGGTCGTCCTGAAGGGAGAGGTCGACCACCGCGGCGCGGCGCCGCTGCGCGCGATACTGGCCTCCGCCGCCGAGTCCGGGGTCACCGACCTCGTCCTCGACGCCTCCCGGGTGACGTTCTGCGACTCGGGCCTGCTCGGCGTCCTCGACCAGTGGACGCTGATGGGCGGCCGGTACCGCATCGACGCGCCCACGCCGTGCGTCCTGCGGCTGCTGCGGGTCGCCGAGGGGACCCTGCGCGGACCGCTGCGGCGCGCCGGCGGCTGACCCGAGCCCCTGGACGGAAGCGGGCGGGCGGCGTCGACCGCCGACGCCGCCCGCCCCTCCCGCGCCCGTGGTACCGCTACTTCAGGTACGGCCCGGCGGTCCCGATCCGGCCGGGCCCGTTCAGGACGTACACCCGCAGGTTGCCCTTCCCCGGCGCCGCGACGCTCAGGGTGCCGTCGGCGACGACCCGCCGGTCGCCGGTCACCGCGTCGGTGTAGGTGCCGTTCGGGACGCCGGTGAAGGTGGCCGCGCCGCTGACGGTGACGAGTGCGAAGCTGTCCGTCGTACCACTGGTGTAGCGGCGCTTGTACGCCATCGAGCCGCTGATGCCCTCGGTGGAGTACTGACCCGTCTGCAGCGCCGGAATCGCCCGGCGGATCTGGTTGAGCCGCTGGACGTGCCGGACCAGCGGCTGGGCCAGGGTCTGGGCGACCGCTCCGCTCGCCGACTCGACGGTGGAGAAGCCGGAGGCCTTCACGTCCCCGGCGAGATGGTCGCCGAAGTAGGCACGGCCCGTGGTCGCCAGCGGGCAGGTGGGTCCGCAGTCGATCTTCTTTCCCTTCTGGAACTCGATCTCGGAGCCGTAGTACAGGGTCGGGATGCCGCGGAACGTCCACATCAGCGACATGTTCTCGGCCCAGGCGTCCGTACCGCCGGCGTAGCGCTCGCTGCTTTTGTTGGGCCCGTAGTCGTGGCTGTCGACGTACACGACGTTGTAGGTCGCGTCGTTGTAACTGTCGTCGGAGTCCTTGCCGTTGCCGAAGGCGTTTTGCGCGTCGCCGAAGTTCATGTGCATGCGCATGTCGATGACGTTCATCCCGGAGAACCTGCTGTGGTCCGGCGCGTGGTAGCTGTTGCCGTTCAGGAACGCGTTGTTCGACGTGGGCTGGTTCGCAGGGCCCTGCTGTTGCTCGTAGGCGTACATCTCCAGCGCGGCGGCCGCGTCGTCGAGGGCGTACTCCTTGCGCTCCTTCCAGGTGTAGAACTGGGCGGAGTGGTTGACCGAGCCGCGGTTCCACTTGTCGTTGACGAAGGCGGCGACCTCACCGAAGACGAAGAAGTTCTTCGCGGCCTCCGCGCCGAACTTCTGGGTGACCCGCTCCTGGATGGCGGGCAGGAAGCGCCGGTTCCAGGTGGTGCGCGGGATGTGGACCGCGGTGTCGACGCGGAAGCCGTCGACGCCCATGTCGATGTACTTGTCGTAGGCGCCGATGAGATAGTTCTGCACGGGCGCCGACTCGGTGTTGAAGTCGGCCAGATCGTCGTGCAGCCAGCAGGAACGGGAGTCCTCGCCTTCCCAGTTGCCGATCCAGCAGTTGTGGTAGAGCGACTTCGGGAACATGCCCGACGTGGGGTTCGGCCACTGGCAGTTGTAGATCCGGTAGCCCTCCGGGGAGGTGTACTGGGTCGGGGTGCCCCAGTTGACGCAGGTGTTGCCGGTCGGCTCGGCCGTCGACCAGAGATCGCCGTTGTAGTAGGACTTCCCGGACTTCGGTTCGACGGTCAGCCCGTCGTACTCGAAGGAGGAGTTCGGTTCGTCGTAGTACCAGCTCCACTGGCTGTCGCGGACGCCGTACGTCTTCGGGGTGAACAGCCCCTTGGCGCCCCAGCGGGAGGAGTGGTTGTAGACGACGTCCTGGTAGATCTTCATGCCCTTGGCGTGGGCGGCGTTGATCAGGTCCTGGTACGAGGCTCCGGCCGACTCCAGACGGGCGTCGACCCGGTAGAAGTCGTACCCGTGGTACCCGTGGTAGTCGTAGTCGGAGCGGTTGAGCACCACGGGGGTGATCCAGACGGCGGAGAAGCCGAGCCCCTTGATGTAGTCGAGCTTGTTCACCAGCCCCTTGAAGTCGCCCCGGAACATCGGATCGCCGTTGGCCGCGTTCCCGGACTTGGTGTGCTGGCTGCCGCCGCGGTTGTTCGACGAGTCGCCGTCGTTGAACCGGGCGGTGAGCACGAAGTAGATCGGGTCCTTCCGGGGGTCGGTGCCCAGCGGGCGGCCCGGGTCGGGAGCGGGGGGCGCCGTGCCGGTGGTCGCCCGGGCGGGCGCGGAGCCGGCGGAGACGTTGCCCGCGGCGTCGAGGGCCCTGACCGTGTAGGTGTAGGCGGTGTTCTCCGCCAGGTCGGTGTCGGAGAGGACGGTGGAGCCGACGTCGGTGACCGTCGTGCCGCCCGTGCCGCCGGTCCGGGTCACCTGGTAGCCCGTCACCCCCTGGTCGTCGGTGGAGGGTTCCCAGGTCAGGACGACGGAGGTGCCGTCGGCGTTCGCGGTGACCCCGGTGGGCACGCTGGGCGCGCGGGTGTCGGGGACCTCGGCGGCGCACGGATTCGCGGCGCCGCCGGTGACCACCCTGTCCTTGACGGTCGTCGTGCCGGCGGACAGCGCGTAGTTCGCGCCGTTGTTGTTGTCCCAGACGCCGTTGCCGTTGTTGAAGACGGCGCTCATGGCGGTGGCGGCACCGAGGTCGACGGTCCGCTTCCACCAGCCGGTGCAGGCCGCCTCCATGCCGATGCCGGGGACGGTGGTCCAGGAGCCGCCGGCGGGGGCGTAGTGCAGGTTGGCGGTGGTCCAGCCGAGCGCGGCGGTGGAGTAGTAGACGGTGGCCTGGTTGCCGGGGCCGGCCGGTCCGCCGGGGTCGTCGGCGCACGGGTCGGAGTGGGCGACGACGCCGTCCCTGACCGTGATCGTCCCGGTGCCCAGGTCGTAGTTCTGTCCGCCGTTGTTGTCCCAGGTGCCCGCGCCGTTGTTGAAGGTGGCCTGGAGCCCCTCGGCCGGGCCCAGGGCGACGGTCTTCTTCACCCAGTCCGTGCAGGCCGCCTCCATCGCCACGCCCGGGACGGCGGTCCAGGCGCCTCCGTCGGGGGCGTAGTGGAGGTTGCGGGCCGACCAGTTCTTGGTCTTCGTGTAGTAGAAGACCGTCGCCGTGTTCTCCGCGGCCGCGACGGGCACCGAGGCCGCGGAGGCGGGGCCGGCCGGGGGTGTGGCGGTGAGCAGCCCGACCAGACAGGCGGCGGCCAGGGCCGATGCCGGGGCGC
Source organism: Streptomyces sp. NPDC127129 (assembly GCF_042671585.1). Lineage (NCBI taxonomy): Bacteria > Bacillati > Actinomycetota > Actinomycetes > Kitasatosporales > Streptomycetaceae > Streptomyces > Streptomyces sp. NPDC127129. Next base: position 557,046 of record NZ_JBHXTV010000002.1, on the reverse strand, counting down.
GGCCGAAGCGCGGAACGGGGGAGCGTCGCATGCGTCTCTTCTCCGGAGCAGGGCCACGACGGGGAGGTCGCGGCGAGGGAGGTGAAAGTTCGTTCGGCAACTTGCTGCAAGCGCTTGCGTGGCCGAAAATTACCCGTGCATGACAGGGCCGTAAAGGGTCGCGGCAGCATCTGTGGCGAACGGTGCGGGGCGCGTTCGGGGATGAGGCCCCGGTCCGGGCCGGGCCCGCGAGCCGTGGCCCGGGCGGGGCCGCATAGAGTCGGCGGTGGCGAGGATCCGCCGCCTCACCGGCGTACCGGACCCGCGCCCGTCCCCGTACCGTCGCACCACCCCGAGGAGCACTCCGTGACCGACGCGGCGTCCACCGCCCTGCAGCAGCAGATCGCCCGGGAACTCGAGGTGTCCCCGACCTTCGACCCGCTCGTCGAGATCGAACGCCGGGTCGCCTTCCTGGCCGAGCGCCTCACCTCCACCGGGCTGCGCAGCCTGGTCCTCGGCATCAGCGGCGGCGTGGACTCCACGACCGCGGGCCGGCTCTGCCAGCTCGCCGTGGAGCGGGCGCGCGCGGCGGGCCACGACGCCGCCTTCTACGCCATGCGCCTGCCCTACGGGGTCCAGGCCGACGAGAAGGACGCCCAGCTCGCCCTGGGCTTCATCGCCGCCGACCGGGTCCTGACCGTGGACGTCAAGGCGTCGAGCGACGCGGCGCTGGAGGCCTGCGTGGCCGGCGGGGTGACCTTCCGGGACGCCCACCACCAGGACTTCGTCCAGGGCAACATCAAGGCCCGGCAGCGCATGATCGCGCAGTACGCCGTCGCGGGCGCCCACGACGGCCTCGTGGTCGGCACGGACCACGCGGCGGAGGCGGTCTCCGGCTTCTTCACCAAGTACGGCGACGGCGCGGCCGACGTCGTCCCGCTGACCGGTCTGACCAAGCGTCGCGTGCGCGCCTGCGCCGAGGCCCTCGGAGCCCCCGCCGAGCTGGTGTGGAAGACCCCGACGGCCGACCTGGAGACCCTCGACCCGGGCAAGCCCGACGAGGACGCGCTCGGCGTCACGTACGACGACATCGACGACTTCCTGGAGGGCAAGCCGGTCGCGGAGGCGGCGTTCGCCTCGATCGCCCGCCGCTACGAGCTGACCGACCACAAGCGCCGGCTGCCGATCGCTCCCTGAGGGTGACGGGCGGAGACCATCCGGCCGTCAGCCCGCGTGGCGGGCGTCCGGATGGTGGTCCGCTGGGTGTGCCCTCGGAGATCCCGAACGGCACACGCGAAGGAGACAACGGCATGTTCGGACAGTCGAAGGCGTTCAGCGGCTTCTCGGTCGACGACATGGACAAGGCCCGCCGGTTCTACGGCGACACGCTCGGTCTCCAGGTGGAGGACACCGGTGGCGGACCCATGCGGATGCTGACGATCAAGCTGGGGAGCGGCGCGAACATCTTCGTCTACCCCAAGGACGACCACACGCCCGCGTCCTTCACGATCCTGAACTTCCCCGTCGACGACATCGAGGTGGCCGTCGACGAGCTGGCGAAGCGGGGCGTGACCCTGGAGCGCTATCCCGCGTTCGAGCACGACGCCAAGGGCGTGGTGAGGGGCCCCGAGGGGCCGACCGCGATCGCCTGGTTCAAGGACCCGGCGGGCAACGTCCTCTCCGTCATCCAGGAGTAGCGAGCCGTACGACGGCGACGGCCCGGCCCCGAGCGCGGGGGCCGGGCCGTCGCGTTTCCCCCGCTGCCGTACGGGAAGCCGCGGGCCGAGGAGGTGTGCCATGTCAGGACACGACGGCAGGGGCGGCCCCGAGAGCGGGGGACGGGAGAGCAGAAGGGAGGGCGAGGCGGCGCACGCGCACGCCCAGTACCAGCGCGACAAGGCGGAGAACCTCCTCCAGCGGGCCCGGCGGAGCGCCGACCCCGAGGAGGCGGCGCGGCTGCGCGAGCAGGGCGAGGAGCTCAAGGAGCGCAGCGAAAAGGCCCTGCGCGAAGAACACGAACCCTGGCCCGACGACCTCCACGAGCGCTACCCGGGCTAGAACCCGCCCGCTGCCGGACGAGGCCGCGCAGAAGGCGGAATCCGGGCCTGCGCGGTCTGCCGCCCGACTCCCGACGCGGCATCCTCCACTGATTCCCTCGGGCCGGCGTCGCCCGGCACGTGATGCATGCGGGCGGCCTCGGCGGCGGCACGTTCTCAGCTGAGCTGTCGGCGGAGCCGGTTCTTGTCCGGCTTGCCCACGGCGGTCAGTGGGAGCGCCGAGACGAACTGGATCGTATGAGGGGCGTGGTCGCTGCCTCTGCGGGCGGTGACGAAGGTGAGCAGCTCATCGACGCTGAGGTGATGGTCCCGGGAAGGGACGACAACGGCGTGGATTCGTTCCGGCGCGTCCTTGTCCCGGGTGCCGAAGACGGCGCACTGGGCTACTCCCGGGTGGGTCAGCAGCAGTTCCTCGACCTCGCTGGGGGAGACGTTGTCGCCGTCCACGGCGATCAGGTCCGTGCTGCGGTCGACGAGGAAGAGATAGCCGTCTTCGTCGAGGTATCCGACGTCGCCGGTGCGCACCCAGCCGTCGTGGAGTACCCGGTCGGTGAGTTCGGGCTGCTTCCAGTAGCCGTGCATCATGCTGCTGGTGCGGGCGTGGATCTCGCCCTCGTGCCCGGGCGGTAGCGGCTCGTTCCGGTCGTTGCGGATGACGATCTCGACGCCGGGCATGGGGCGGCCTACGGTGATCTGGCCGTTGCGGCCGGTCACGGTGTGCTCGTCCGCGCGGACCTCGGTGAGGCCGAGGGTCTCGGTCTGTCCGTACCAGCCATGGAGTACGGGACCGAAGGTGTCAGCCGCCTGCCGCAGTCTGGCCGAGGAGGCGGGGCTGCCGCCGTAGGTGATGCGCTCGATGGTGGACACGTCGGCGGCAGCGAGGGCGGGGTGGTCCAGCACCTGGTGGAGAAGGGGTGGCAGGAGCCACAGGTGGGTGATCCGCTCCTGCTCGATCGCGGCGATCGCTTCGCCCGGTTCGAAGGCGCGTTGCAGGTGGACCGAGCCGCCCTGGAGGAACGCCAGGTCGCAGCAGAGCCCGGCGACATGGGTGACTGGAGTGCAGGCGAGGTAGCGCGGTGGGCTTCCTGTCCGGGTGCGAAGGTGTTCGAGAGCGCGGCGGTACGCGCCGTGTCTCATCTGGAGTCCCTTCGGGACGCCGGTGGTGCCACCGCTGTGTCGGATACACCAGTCGTCGTCGGGATCGACCGGCACGACGAAGGCCGTGGGCGGCTGGTCAGCTGCCTCGGCAAGGATGTCGTCGCCATGCCGGCCGGGTCCGAGGGTCGCCACGGCCGGAACGCTGACCAGCGGCAGCAACCGGTCCACGTCCGCGTACCGCGTGGGGTCGACGAGCAGGAGTCGGGTCTCGACGCTCTCCACGATGTCCGCCAGGATCTCGAAGGACAGGCGCTCGTAGAGGTAGACGACCCGGGCGCCGGCCAGGTTCGCCGCGTACCGGGCGTAGAGGGCCTCCGGCGTGTTGCCGGTCAGAAGGCATACGGTCTGGCCCGGACCCAGTCCTCGAGCGGCCAGGGTGCGTGCGAGCCGGTGGGTGGTCGAGCGGATTTCTTCGGCGGAGTATCGCCGGCCTCCGGCGGCGGTCACCACCGCCCGGTCGGGGTGCTGCGCGAACACATGAAGAATGGCCTCGGCATAGCTGGTGAAGCGACGGTCGACCGGCGCTGGCGGTGCATCGGACATGGTTTCTCCGGTGAGTTGGTGCACGGGGAACTTGCTGCACGTTCGTCGGTCCGTGCCCCCGCTGGACGGGCGATCGTGCTTGGGCGCAGGGCGGGCCGCGGGTGTGGGGCCCGGTCGGTGGCACGCGTCTGCCAGGGGCGCTACGGCACCGTGGCAAGGGAGGTTGCCCGAGGGTGTTCGAGGGGCGTGAGGTAGGGCAGGCCGTGCAGTGGCTGATCGGTGAAGAACCGGGCGACGAGCTCGGACATCTCCCGGGGCCTTTCGAGAAGGGGAAGATGATCGGCTTCACGGATCAGTGTGAAGACACTGCCCCGGATCGTTGCGGCGACCTCACGTCCGAGAGAGGGGAGGGTGAGGCTGTCGTGTTCGCCGGTGAAGCACAGGGCCGGAATCCCGTTGACACCGCCGGGCTGCAGCCCCGGCCAGTCGATGACGCGCCGTGTGGAGGCGATGTGCCGCTGGACATCGGCGACGGCCACCGAACGCATGTCTCGCGCGAGCAGGCGGGTGACGACCGCACGGTTGCGGACTGCCCGATCCGCCGGTGACACCAGGGCGGCGACACTCAGCCGGGAATAGGCCTCGGTGTCACCCGCTTCCAAAGCGTTCACCATGGCGCGCAGTGCGTGAAGTCCGGCCGGCGGGTAGACCGGTGCCGCGCCCACCAGGGCCATGCGGGCGATCCGCTCCGGCCGCTCCTGTGCCAGACCGTAGACGACCGGCGCACCGTAGGAGGCCCCGAAGAGGTTCACTTGATCCAGTCCCAGCTGGTCCAGCAGATGGTTCAGCGCGGTGGAGAGAAAGCCGAAACCGTAGGAGGCGGGCAGTTCGTCGGCTGAGCCCGAGCCCGGCAGGTCGACGCCGACCACGGTTGCCGACGCCGACCAGAGACCTTCGAGCCGTCGGTAGGCGTACATGTCCTGGAAGGCGCCCCCGACAACCACGATGGGCTCGGTCGTGGGAGAAGAGTTCTCCACTACCCGGCACCGATAGCCGAAGTCGCCGAAGGTGAAGCGATGTACCTGATCACTAACCATGATCAGCTAACGGGTGGGCCGTTGTGGAAGTCACGTCGTCCAGATTCCTTGCCCTCGGCATATGTGGGCCCTCCCGCACACGGCACCCCGCACCCCGCACGGGGGCCGGGGCCGTCCGGGGAGCGACAGCCCGCTGAACACCGTCTCTTGTCATGACCCTTGCGAGCCTCTCTCCCCTACTGCTATTCAATCCGTTAGGAAACTTTCCTTTCAATCCATCGTTCCGGGAGACCCCCATGACATCGGCACGATCGGCACGTCTCCGGCTCCGCTCCCTGGGTGCCGCCGGCACCGCGGCGGCCGCGCTCCTCCTCGGCCTCGCCACCGCACCGCCCGCGGCGGTCGCCGCCCCCGTCACCCACGAGGCGGAGACCGCCACCGTCTCGCGGGGTGCGGTCGAGTCCAACCACGCGGGCTTCACCGGCACGGGGTTCGTCAACTACGACAACACCACCGGCGGTTACGTCCAGTGGAACGTCGACGCCGCACAGGCCGGCCAGGCAACCCTGACCCTCCGGTACGCCAACGGCAGCACGGCCGACCGGCCCATGGACATCGCCGTCAACGGGACCGTCGCCGCCGCCGGCAAGGCCTTCGCCGGCACGGGCGCCTGGACCACCTGGGCGACCACCACCCTCACCGTGAACCTCAAGGCGGGCGCCAACACCGTCCGTGCCACCGCGACCACCGCCAACGGCGGCCCCAACGTCGACCACATCACGGTCGACACCGCCGCGGCGCCCCCGGTCGGCGACACCCCGGTCGCGATCAACGGCCAGCTCACGGTCTGCGGCGTCAAGCTCTGCAACCAGTACGGCAAGCCCGTCCAGCTCCGTGGCATGTCCAGCCACGGCACCCAGTGGTACCCGCAGTGCCTGACCGGCGGTTCACTGGACGCCCTCGCCAAGGACTGGAAGGCGGACGTCCTGCGCGTCTCCACCTACGTCCAGGAGGACGGCTGGGAGACCGACCCGGTCAAGTTCACCAACCTCGCCCACACGCTGATCGACCAGGCCACCGCGCGTGGCATGTACGTGATCGTCGACTGGCACATGCTCGACCCGGGCGACCCGCACGCCAACCTGGCGAACGCCAAGAGGTTCTTCACCGACATCGCCAACCGGCACAAGAACAAGAACAACATCTTCTACGAGGTCGCCAACGAGCCCAACGGTGACAGCGTGACCTGGCCGAGGATCAAGAGCTACCACGAGCAGATCATCCCGGTCATCCGGAACATCGACGGCAACGCCCCGATCCTGCTCGGCACCCGCGCCTGGTCCTCCCTGGGCGTCTCGGACGGAGGCAGCGAGACCGAGGTCGTCAACAACCCGGTCGGCGCCGCCAACGTCATGTACACCTTCCACTTCTACGCGATGTCCCACCGCGAGGAGTACCTGAACACCCTCTCCCGGGCCGCCGACCGGATCCCCGTGTTCGTCACCGAGTTCGGCACCCAGGACTACGCCGGTGAGGGCGCCAACGACTTCGCCATGACGCAGAAGTACATCGACCTGATGGCCGCCAAGAAGATCAGCTGGACCAACTGGAACTTCTCCGACGACCACCGCTCGGGCGCGGTCTTCAAGACCGGCACGTGCGACGGCGGCGGTCCCTGGACGGGCACCTCGTCCCTGAAGGAGGCCGGCGTCTGGATCCGCGACCGGATCAGGTCCGCCGACGACTTCCCCACCTCCTGACCCTCCCGCCCCGCCTTCCGCGCACCCCCTGACGCACCGGCCGACCCACCTCGACGCGCCCCCGTCCCACGCCCTGTGATGCACTGGGCGGGCGGGGGCGCATCGAACAGGAGCCGCATTGACCAGCTACCGCCAGTCCGGCCTCGTCCTCACCGACCGCCGCTTCGCCGTTCCGCTCGACCATGCGGACCCCGACGGCGAACAGATCGAGGTCTACGGCCGTGAGGTCGTCGCCGGCGACCGGCCGGCCGACGACCTGCCGTGGCTGGTGTACCTGGAGGGCGGGCCCGGTTTCGGGGCCCGCCGCTTCATCGGCCGGCAGGCGTGGCTGGGCCGGGCCGTGCAGGACCACCGCGTCCTCCTCCTCGACCAGCGCGGGACCGGGCACTCCACCCCCGTCAACCGCCAGACCCTGCCCCTGCGCGGCACCCCGCGGCAGCAGGCCGACCACCTCGCCCGCTTCCGGGCCGACTCGATCGTCAAGGACTGCGAACTCATCCGGAAGCGCCTCACCCGCGGCGCCCCCTGGACCGTCCTCGGCCAGAGCTTCGGAGGCTTCTGCGCCACCCACTACCTCTCCACCGCCCCCGAGGGCCTGCGCACGGCCCTCGTCACCGGCGGTCTGCCCTCCCTGCACGCCACCGCCGACGAGGTCTACCGGGCCGCCTACCCCCGTGTCCGGCGCAAGGCCGAGGCCCACTACGCCCGCTACCCGCAGGACGTCGCCCGCGCCCGCCGGATCGCCGCCCACCTGCTCGAGCACCCCGCGACCCTGCCGAACGGCGGGCTCCTCACCGCCCAGGCCTTCCAGTCCCTCGGCATCCTCCTCGGCGGCGGCGAGGGGACCCACGAGCTCCACTACCTCCTGGAGGAGGCCTTCGTCCCCACGCCCGGCGGCCCCGCGCTCTCCGACGCCTTCCTGGAGAACGTCCAGGGCAGGCTCTCGTACGCCGGACACCCGCTGTACGCCGTGCTCCACGAGGCCATCTACGCCCAGGGCCACGGACCGACCGCGTGGGCCGCCGAACGCGTCCGCGCCGAGTTCCCCGAGTTCGACGCGGAGAAGACCCTGGCCGGCGACGCGCCCCTGCTCTTCACCGGCGAGACCGTCCATCCCTGGCACTTCGAGACCGATCCCGCGCTGCGCCCGCTCCGCGAGACCGCCCACCTCCTCGCCGAACGGACCGACTGGGCGCCGCTCTACGACCCCGCGCGGCTCGCCGCCAACGAGGTGCCCGTCGCCGCGGCCGTCTACCACGACGACATGTACGTCGACACCGCCCACTCGCTGGAGACCGCACGCGCCGTCCGGGGGCTGCGGACCTGGGTGACGGACGAGTTCGAGCACGACGGCGTACGGTCCGGAGGGCCACGGGTGCTCGACCGGCTGCTCGCCCTCGCCCGGGACCAGATCTGACCGCCGGGCCACCCGCGGAGGGGCCCGCGCCCCGGCCGCGCGTAAAAGTCCAAGCAGTGCGTCCTGATTACTCATGGTGCGTGCGGGGCCGGCGAGATAGAACTCCTCCGGAGCGCACCGAGGAGAGGACCGGAGATGACCACCCACGTCAGTGCCGAGATCGCCGGACAGCCCGACTGCTGGCGGCGTGCGGCGGACATCGCCGCCGACCACGCCGGCCTGCTGCCCCGGCCGGGTGAGCGGATCGCGGTCGTCGGCTGCGGCACCTCGTACTTCATGGCCCGGGCCTACGCCGCCCTGCGCGAATCCCTCGGCGCGGGCGAGACCGACGCCTTCCCGGCCTCCGACGAGACCCCGCTCGGCCGCGGCTACGACCGGATCGTCGCCCTCACCCGCTCCGGGGCCACCACCGAGGTGGTGACCCTGCTCGCGCGCGCCTCGGGGCGGATCCCGACGCTCGTCCTCACGGGCGTACCCGACAGCGGGGCCGCGCACCACGCGGACCGGTCGATCGTCCTCGACTTCGCCGACGAACGCTCCGTCGTCCAGACCCGGTTCGCCACCACCGCCCTCCAACTGCTGCGCGCGGGCCTGGGCGTGGATCTCACCCCCTCGATCACCGACGCCGAACTCGCCCTCTACGAACCGCTTCCCACGGTCTGGGAACGGCGCACCCAGTTCACGTTCCTCGGCACCGGCTGGACGGTCGGACTCGCCGACGAGGCCGCCCACAAGCTCCGTGGCGTGGCGCGCGCCTGGGCCGAATCGTACGCGGCGATGGAGTACCGTCACGGGCCGATCGTCATCAGCGACCGCACGAGCCTCGTGTGCTGCCTCGGTCCGGAGCCGGCCGGCCTCCGGGACGAAGTGGAGTCCACCGGAGCCCTGTTCGCCGCCGACGCCATCGACCCCCTCGCCGCCGTCGTACGCGCCCAGCGTCTCGCCGTCACCCTCGCCGCCCGGCGCGGCCTCAACCCGGACCGCCCGCGTCACGCGTCGCGCTCGGTCATCCTTTCCGCGGCGATCCGCGGGTGAATCCCCGTATCCTGCGCCCATGATCGACACGAGCAGCTCCCCCCTCGACGACATGCCCGACGACTGGCAGCGCGCGCTCGCCGTGGTCGCCCACCCGGACGACCTCGAGTACGGCTGCGCGGCGGCCATCGCGGCCTGGACGGACGCCGGCAAGGAGGTCGTCTACGTCCTCGCGACCCGCGGCGAGGCCGGCATCGACGCGCTCGCCCCGGCCACCTGCGGCCCGCTGCGCGAGCAGGAGCAGCGGGCGAGCGCGGAGGTGGTCGGGGTGTCGGCCGTGGAGTTCCTCGACCACCGGGACGGGGTGATCGAGTACGGACTCGGTCTGCGCCGTGACATCGCGGCGGCCGTCCGCCGGCACCGGCCCGAACTCGTCATCACCCTGAACCACCGCGACACCTGGGGCTTCGGCCCCGGCGGGTACTGGAACACCCCCGACCACCTGGCCGTGGGCCGCGCCACGCTCGACGCCGCGGGCGACGCGGGCAACCGCTGGATCTTCCCCGAACTGACCGAGCAGGGCCTGGAGCCGTGGAACGGCGTGCGCTGGGTGGCGGTCGCCGGAACGAACACGCCGACCCACGCCGTCGACGCCACGCCCGGCGTCGAGCGCTCCGTCCGGTCGCTGCTCGCCCACCGCGCGTACATCGAGGGCCTGACGGACCAGGATCCCGAGGAGTACGTCCGTACCTTCCTGGCGCAGAACAACGAGCGCTTCGCCGCCCGCTACGGCGACCGGCCGACCGTCGCCTTCGAGCTCTTCACCCGCTGACACCGGCGCTGGTTTCCCGCCGACGCCGACGCCGGCCTCCCGCCGACGCCGACGCCGGCCTCCCGCCGACGCCGACGCCGGCCTCCCGCTGACACCGGCGCCGGGCGGCCGGGGAAGCCGCCTGCCCCCGGGGCGCTGTCAGCGGTGTGGCCTAATCTCGTCCGCATGACCACTCTGCTTCTCCACGGCGGCGCCACCGCCCCGGCCGCGTCCGTCTCCCGCGCGGGCGGCCTGCCCCTCGTGCCGGAGGGATTCGTCTGGCCGCTCTGCGCGGAGTGCGGGGGAGCGATGCAGTTCATCGCCCATCTGGACCGGGGCGCGGACGTCGTCTCCGTCTTCATGTGCCAGAACGAGCCGGGAATGTGCGAGGAGTGGGATCCGGCCGCGGGTGGCAACCGGGCGTACGTCTTCCCCACCGAGGGACTCCTTCCGGCCACCGCCCCGGCCGTGGGCGAGACACGGCTCGACAAGGTCTCCGTCCTCGTCGCGCGGCCCGTCGAGGCGGAGACGTACGGCGAGGAGGACACCTTCGGACCCGTGGACGGCAAGGAGGTCCTGGGGCAGCTCGGCGGACAGCCGTACTGGCTCCAGTGGGACGAGACCCCGGACTGTGCCGGCTGCGGCAGGGGGATGGCGTTCGTGGCACAGCTGGACCAGGTCGCCAACTTCGGCGGGGGATACGCCTATGTCTTCGTCTGCGAGGGATGCTCGCGGGCGGCCTTCCTGTGGCAGTGCTGAGCGCCTAGCCTGACCCCCTGTCTGACAGTGCGTCAGGAATCAGGGGTGAGGCTGTGATCGACACGCTCGACACGGAGGTCCCGGAGGGCGAGGCGCGCCTCGCCCTCACGGTCGAGGACGGCGTCGGTGTCCTCACGCTCTGCCGGCCTGAGAAGCTCAACGGCTGGAGCTGGGAGGCCAGCCGTCAGCTCGGCCTCATGGCCGACCGGATCCGCTTCGACGAGCGCGTACGGGTCGTGCTGCTCCGGGCCGAGGGGCGCGCGTTCTGTGCGGGCATCGACGTCACGGCGCCCGGCGGCGGGATCACCGGCCGCACGGCCGCCGAGAGGATGCAGCGGTACGACGAAGGCATCCGCTGGGTCCACGAACGCTTCGCGGTCTTCGCCCGGCTGCCCCAGCCCGTCGTGGCCGCCGTCCAGGGCTACTGCCTGGGCTTCGGCTTCGAGCTCGCTCTCATGGCGGACATCCGGATCGCCGCCACCGATGCCGTGTTCGCCCTGCCCGAGGCGGGGATCGGAGTCGCCGTCGACGCGGGCGGTGATCTGCGGATCGCCCGGGAGGCAGGCGCCGGCTGGGCGAAGTACCTGGCTCTCACCGGCCGTCGGATCGACGCCTCCACCGCCGAACGGCTCGGCCTCGTGCAGGTCGTCACGGACCGCGACGACCTGGATCGCACGGCCCGCGAGACGGCGGACGCCATCGCGTCCGCCGCGCCGCTCGCGGTCCGCGCGATCAAACGGAACATCGACGCCTACGCGGACCAGGGACTGACCGCCGCCCTCGACCGCACGGCCCTCTCCGCCGCGCTCACCCTCACCTCCGACGACGCTCGCGAGGGTTACGCCGCGAAGGCGGCCCGCCGGACCCCGCGTTTCGGGGGCGGCTGACACACTCCCGTACGCCTTCTCGTTACGGCGTGTATCCGGAGGTGACGAAGTAGGCCCCGTACGTGAAGGAGATGAACGCCAGCGCGGAGAGCGTGGCGACCAGGGTGAGCGGCTTCGCCCTGGCCAGAGCGACGGCCGCCGGCAGGAGCAGGGTGAAACCGGGCAGCAGGAAGCGCGGCTTGATCTGGATGAAGCCGCTCACGCCGATCGCCACGGCCATCAGGGCCAGGGTGAAGACGACGACGGCCGTCGGCGGACGCGAGCTCAGGAGAGCCCACAGGAGCACGAGGGCCGCGATCACGATGAGCACGGAGGCCTGTTCCACCGCGCTGACATGGCCGGCGGCCACCCTGCTCGTGGCCGCGATCACGGACTCGCCGAAGTCGACCTGTGTCTTCCAGTCGCGCTGCACGTCGAAGTAGCCCAGGGGCCGCCCGGTACACACCCCGGCCCACACGGCGTAGCCGAGCAACCCCAGGGGTGCGATGAGGACCGGGGCGAGCGTTCGGCGCCCGCGCGGCGATGCGAGCACCGCCGTGACGACGACAGCGGCCACCACGGCGATGCCCAGTGGACGGGTCAGGCCCGCCGCCACGGCGAGCATGGACGCCGTGATCAGGCGTCGCGTCAGCAGGGCGTACAGCGTCCAGGCGCACAGCGCGGTGAACATCGCCTCCGGGTACGCCATGGACTGGATGAAAGCCTGCGGCAGCAGACCCCACAGGACGACGAGCAGGACCCCGACGCGATGGCTGTGCAGGGCCGATCCGAACGCGTGGATCCCCCAGGCCGCGACCAGGGAGGACACGCAGGTGATCAGCAGCGCGGTACCGACGATCGTCATCGGCAGCAGTTCGCCGGCCGCCCGCACGGCGCCCGGATACAGCGGGAAGAACGCGAGGTCCTGCCATCGGCCGGCCGGGCCGCCGCCGTAGCCGGGAATCAGATCCGCATGGCCGTAGCCGTTCTGAGCGATGCCCAGGTACCACCGCGCATCCCAGACGTAGCCGAGCGATGTCTCGAGTGGCGTGCCGCTCTCCGCCGACCGCACCGCGATCCAGCCGATCCCCAGGACCTTGCATGCCAGGTAGCAGAGAATCGCCGGCCGGGCGCGTCGGTACGACAGGAAGGCGCGCCGGGCGAGACCGTTCCGCAGCGGTGTCTGCGGAACGGCCTGCCGGGTCTCCGCGCCGGTGTCGACGGTCAATGCGTGCCCAATCATCGGAGCCGTGGGAAGCGCGGTCGTGAAGCGGTAACGCTCCGGACCCTACGCAGGGCCTGACCCGGAATCGCCGTAAAGGATCAGAAACACGCCCTAGTTCGGCGGTTCGGGCTTCAGTACCGCGAACGGGGCTCCGAAGGGGTCCGCCACCCAGGCGATCCGCCCGACATCGGGGATGTCGGCCGCCGGCATGAGGAGCGACCCTCCGTTCCCCTGGGCGCGGATGACGATGTCGTCCGCGTCCGCCACACCGAAGTACGGGATCCAGCGCGCCTCGTTCCCGCCCTCCTGGAGCTCGGCGACCCCTCCGAAGGAGGTGTCCTCCAGGTCCCCCTCGGCGGTGGACAGCACCCGGTAGGTCATGCCCGGCGCCTCCATCTCCTGCGAGCGCCAGCCGAACAGCTTTCCGTAGAAGTCCAGGGCCGCCGCCGGGTCGGGCACGTGCAGCTCGGCCCAGCACAGCGTGTTGTTCTCGGACGTCCTGTCCAGGCCCTTCGTCTCACCCGGCTGCCACACGGCGAAGGCGGCGCCCGCCGGGTCGGACAGCTGGGCCATCCGTCCGGCGGTCATGACGTCCATCGGCTCGGCGCGCACCGCCCCTCCCGCGGACTCGGCGGTCTTCGCCGTGGCGTCGGCGTCCGGCGTCTGGAAGTACAGCGTCCACGCGCTGCTCGCGCCCTCCTCCGTCAGCGGGCCGAGGGCGGCGACCGTCCGGCCGTCCTGCTGGAAGAAGCCGTAGCCTCCGGCATCCGGGCCGGCCGAGGCGAACTCCCAGCCGAAGACGGCGGTGTAGAACGCGGCGGCGACCGCCGTGTCGGGGCTGCCCAGGTCGACCCAGCTGGGCGATCCCTTGGTGAAGTCCGTACCGAGCATGTGGTGTGCCCTGCCTTTCCGCGTCTGGAGGTCCTCCGGTCACCCTCGCCGATCCTCGCCGCTCTCCCCGGCCCGCGCAGCCGCTGCCGCCCGGGTTCATCCGCGTGGACCAGCGCGAGTCACTCGCCGAACCTGCCACGGCCCAGCTGCTCGCGCACCGGCACCACGGGATCGTTGACGAGGGCACGGCGCTGCCAGTTCGCGCCGTCCACCACCAGCGTGTGCCCGGAGACGAAGCGGGCGTAGGGAGAGGCCAGGAAGGTCGCCGCCCAGCCCAGCTCCCGCGGGTGTCCGACCCGCAGGGCGGGCTGCCGGGCGTCCTGGCCGGCCGCCCGCGCGAGCGCGCCCCGGATGTCATCCGTCATGTCCTCGTGCGGCATCAGCCCCGGCACCAGCCCGTTGACCTGGATCCCGTACGGCCCCCACTCCACCGCCAGCGTCTCGACCAGGTTCTTCACACCGGCCTTCGCCGCCGCCGAGTGCGCGAAGCCGGGACCGCCGGTCCAGGCGTAGGAGGCGCCCACGTTGACGACGGACCCGGGCGTTCGGGCCGCGAGGTGACGCCGGGCGAACTCCCGGGTCATGAACCAGGTCCCGGTCAGCGTGATGTCGACGACCGCTCGCCAGCCGTTGGGCGACAGCTCCTCCGCCGGCACGGGGAAGTTGGCCGCCGCGTTGTTCACCAGGACGTCCGGCCGGGAGCCGAGCGCGGCCTCGCAGGCGTCGAAGGCTCCGGCCACGGCATCGGGGTCACGGATGTCGCAGACAGCGGTCGCCACCCGCTTCCCGCCGGTCTCCGCCAGCTCCCGGCGCGCGGACTCCAGCCGGGCGGCCGTCCGGCCGACGAGCATCAGCTCCGCGCCCAGCCGGGCGAACTCGGCCGCGACGGCCTTCCCCAGACCCGACCCGCCCCCGGTCACCAGGACCGTCCTCCCCTCGTACGTCCCCGGCGGCAGCGCGCTCGCACCGAGCGGGGGAGGGGCGGGCAGTCCCGGCGGATCCGTCTCCGTGTTCGTCATGCCGCATCGATAGCGCGAGACGGGTGAGAACTGAAGCCCTGTCAGCCCGCGGTGGCGGCGGCCTTGCGGTCCAGGTCGTTCATGAGCAGCTCCGTGTTGATCGCCACGCCGGCCCGGTAGCCTCCGCTCGCCGCGTTGATCACCTGCTCCTGCGCGCCGATCGCGTTGCCCGCGGCCCATACGCCGGGGACGCTCGTCCGGCCGGTCTCGTCCACCGCGACGAAGTCGCCGAGCGGAGTCTCCCGGGTCTCGGCGCCCAGCGCGGTGAGCAGTCCGTCCCGGGGCGTCATGCGCGGTCCGACGAACAGCACCTCACGTTCGACGACCCGGCCGTCCGCCATCCGTACGCCGGTGATCCGGTCGTCCTCGACGACCAGGCCCGCCACCTCGCCCGTCACGACCTCGATCCCGGCCGCCGCCACCCGTGCGCGTTCCTCCTCGGTGAGCGGTGCGGCCGTGTGCAGGAAGAGAGTCACGTCGGGGGACCAGTGGGAGAGGACCAGGGCCTGATGGGCGGCCATGACCGGGTGCGCGATCACCCCGAAGGCCCGGTCGCGGACCTCCCAGCCGTGGCAGTACGGGCAGTGCAGCACGTCCCGCCCCCAGCGCTCGGCGACGCCGTCGATCGCGGGGAGCTCGTCGACGAGTCCGGTGGTGACGACGAGCCTGCGCGCGCGGACCAGACGGTCGTCGTCCACCGTCACCACGAAGCCCTCGGCGTCGCCGAGCTCCCGGACCGCTCCCGTCACCTGCCCGGTCGTCCACTCCACCCCGTACGCGGCGATCTCGCGCCGCCCCGTCTCCAGGAACTCCGCCGGGCTCATCCCGTCCCGGGAGAGGAACCCGTGCATGTGGGCGGCCGGGGCGTTGCGCGGCTCGCCCGCGTCGACCACCAGGGTCCGGCGCCGTGACCGGCCGAGGATCAGGGCCGCGCTCAGCCCGGCCGCGCCGCCGCCGACCACCACCACGTCGTAGGACTCGGGCTCGTGTGCGCTCGTGTGTTCGCTCATACCAGCAGCGTCTCCCCGACGGTCCGGGTTGACAAACGCGTTTGCTGTTTCTGCAATGGGCAGATGACTGAAGCAGATACCGGGGACGACCGCATCGACGCCGTGCTGAACGAGGTCGGACCGCGGCTGCGCCGGATCCGGCGCGATCGCGGCGCCACGCTCGGGGACCTCTCCGCCTCCACCGGGATCTCGGTGAGCACCCTCTCGCGCCTGGAGTCCGGGCAGCGCAGGCCGAGCCTGGAGCTGCTGCTCCCCATCGCGCGGGCCCATCAGGTGCCGCTGGACGAGCTCGTCGGCGCGCCGCCGGTCGGCGACCCCCGGGTCAAGGCCAAGCCCATCGTGCGGCACGGCAGGACGATGTTCCCGCTCACCCGCCAACCGGGTGGACTCCAGGCGTACAAGGTGGTGCAGGAGAAGCCGTACGAGGACCCCGACCCGCGGGTCCACGAGGGGTACGAATGGCTCTACGTGCTGTCCGGCAGGCTGCGCCTCGTCCTCGGCGAGCACGACGTCGTGCTGGGGGCGGGGGAGGCCGCCGAGTTCGACACGCGCGTGCCGCACTGGTTCGGACCCACGCCCGACGGACCGGTGGAGTTCCTGAGCCTGTTCGGTCCGCAGGGGGAGCGGATGCATGTGAGGGCCCGGCCGAGGCAGTCCTGAAGAAGTCCCCGGCACATGGTTCCACAGGCACAAGCGACCGCTTAGTATGCGACCGACCGCGCAGTACGGACGACGGCTGGTGGAGGACCGCGATGCAGGCATGGCGAGTGCACGAGAACGGCGAGCCGGGCGAGGTGATGCAGCTCGACGAGGTGGAGGCGCCCACCCCCGGCGAGGGGCAGCTCCTCCTCAGGGTCCGCGCGGCCAACGTCAACTTCCCGGACGCCCTGCTCTGCCGGGGCCAGTACCAGGTGCGGCCCCCGCTCCCCTTCACCCCCGGGGTGGAGATCTGCGGAGAGACCGAGGACGGCCGGCGGGTCATCGCGACCCCCGCCCTGCCGTACGGCGGCTTCGCCGACTACGCGGTGGCGGACGCGGCGGCGCTGCTGCCCGCCCCCGAGGCCCTCGACGACGCCGAGGCGGCCGCCCTCCACATCGGCTACCAGACCGGCTGGTTCGGTCTGCACCGCCGCGCCGCCCTCAAGGAGGGCGAGACCCTGCTCGTCCACGCCGCGGCGGGCGGCGTCGGCAGCGCGGCCGTCCAGCTCGGCAAGGCGGCCGGCGCCACCGTCATCGGCGTCGTCGGCGGGGCGGAGAAGGCCGAGGTCGCCCGGGCGCTCGGCTGCGACGTCGTCGTCGACCGGCGCTCCGAGGACGTCATCGCCGCCGTCAAGGAGGCCACCGGAGGCCGCGGCGCCGACGTGATCTACGACCCCGTGGGCGGCGAGGCCTACACCCAGTCCACGAAGGTCGTCGCCTTCGAGGGCCGCATCGTGGTGGTCGGCTTCGCCAGCGGGGTCATCCCCTCGGCCGCCCTCAACCACGCCCTGGTCAAGAACTACTCGGTCGTCGGGCTCCACTGGGGCCTGTACAACCTCAAGGACCCGGCCGCCGTCCTGCGCTGCCACGAGACGCTCACCGCGTACGCCGCCAAGGGCTTGATCAAGCCCCTGGTCAGCGAGCGCGTGCCGTTCACCGGCGCGGCGGACGCCGTGCAGCGCGTGAGCGAGGGCGTCACCACCGGCCGTCTCGTCGTCGTCCCGGAAGGAGCCGCCGCATGACCGCCGCCACCCCGGACGCAGCCGAACTGCGCGCCCGTACGCAGCGGTTGCTCGCCGAGCACCCGCCCGCGACCACCGACTTCCTGCGCGCCCGCTTCGACGCCGGACTCGCCTGGGTGCACTACCCAGTCGGCCTCGGCGGCCTCGACGCCCCGCGCTCCCTGCAGGCCGTCGTCGACGCCGAACTCGCCGCCGCGGACGCCCCCGACAACGATCCGCGCCGGATCGGCATCGGCCTCGGCATGGCGGCGCCGACCCTCCTCGCGTACGGCTCCGACGAGGTAAGGCAGCGCTTCCTCCGGCCGCTGTGGGTCGGCGAGGAGGTGTGGTGCCAGCTCTTCAGCGAGCCGGGCGCCGGCTCCGACCTCGCCGCGCTCGGCACCCGCGCCGTCCGCGACGAGGCCACCGGCGACTGGATCGTCAACGGCCAGAAGGTGTGGACCTCCAGCGCCCATGTCGCCCGCTGGGCCATCCTCATCGCCCGCACCGACCCCGACCTCCCCAAGCACCGGGGCATCACGTACTTCGTCTGCGACATGAGCGACCCGGGCGTCGAGGTCCGGCCGCTCCGCCAGATCACCGGCGAGGCCGAGTTCAACGAGGTCTTCCTCACCGACGTCCGCATCCCCGACGCGCACCGGCTCGGCGAGCCCGGCGACGGCTGGCGCGTCGCCCAGACCACGCTGATGAACGAGCGGGTCTCGATCGGCGGAGCCCGTATCCCCCGTGAGGGCGGCATGATCGGGCCGGTCTCCGCGACCTGGCGCGAACGCCCCGAGCTGCGCACCCACGACCTCCACCGGCGGCTGCTCGACCTCTGGGTGGACTCCGAAGTGGCCCGGCTCACCGGAGAACGGCTGCGCCAGCAGCTCGTCGCCGGCCAGCCGGGACCCGAGGGCAGCGCGATGAAGCTCGGCTTCGCCCGCCTCAACCAGGCCGTCAGCGGTCTGGAGGTCGAACTGCTCGGCGAGGAAGGGCTGTTGTACGGGGACTGGACCATGCGCCGCCCCGAGCTGGTCGACTTCACCGGCCGTGACGCCGGCTACCGCTACCTGCGCTCCAAGGGCAACTCGATCGAGGGCGGAACGACCGAGGTCCTGCTCAACATCGTCGCCGAACGCGTCCTCGGCCTGCCCGCCGAGCCCCGCAACGACAAGGACGTCGCCTGGAAGGACCTCGCGCGATGACTGACCTCCTCTACTCCGAGACCGAGGACGACCTGCGGGCGGCGGTACGCTCCCTGCTCACCGACCGGGCCGGCCCGAGCGTGCTGCTCGGCCGGATCGAGACCGGCGACCCGTACGTCCCCGGCCTCTGGAAGTCCCTCGCCGGCGAGATCGGCGCGGCCGGGCTGCTCGTCCCCGAGAAGCTGGGCGGCCAGGGCGCGAGCCACCGCGAGGCGGCCGTCGTCCTGGAGGAGCTGGGGCGCGCGGTGACCCCGGCGCCGTACCTCACCAGCGCCGTCGTCGCGACCGAGACCCTGCTCGCCCTGGACACCGGGAGCACCCCGGTGGCCGAGCTGCTCGCCGGGCTGGCCTCCGGGCGCAGGATCGCGGTGCTCGCGCTGCCGCTGTCCACCGCGCCCGACGCGGGGCCGCTCCCCACCGGGACGGTGAACGGTGTCGCCGATGCCGCCCTGGCCGACGTCTTCCTCGTCCCGCGGGCCGACGGCCTCCACGCGGTCGCGGCGGACGCCGCCGGCGTGGAGCCGCAGACCCCGCTCGACCTGACCCGGCCCCTCGCCAGGGTGACCACGGCCGGCGCGGGCGGCGTCCGGCTCGCCGACGCGGAGACCTCCGCGGCGGCGGTACGGCGCGGCCTGCTCGCGGGCGCCGGCCTGCTCGCCTCCGAGCAGCTCGGGCTCGCCGAGTGGTGTCTGGAGGAGACCGTCCGCCACACCCGCACCCGCTACCAGTTCAACCGGCCCGTCGGCTCCTTCCAGGCGCTCAAGCACCGGATGGCACAGCTCTGGCTGGAGGTGGTGAACGCCCGGGCGGCGGCCCGCGCCGCCGCCGACGCGCTCGCCACCGGCAGCCCCGACGCGCCCCTGACCGTCGCCGTCGCCCAGGCGTACTGCGCGAAGGTCGCCGTCCACGCGGCGGAGGAGTGCGTCCAGCTCCACGGCGGCATCGGCATGACGTGGGAACACCCGGCGCACCTGGCGCTGAAGCGGGCCAAGTCGGACCAGATCGCCCTGGGTTCGACGGGGCGTCACCAGGACACGATCGCCGCCCTGGTCGGTCTCCCCGCGCCCGCCTGACGGGCGACGGCGAGGGCTGCGGCCCTCTGCGATCCACCGCACGCGGCCGGGGCCGCCCCTCCCGAGGGGCGGCCCCGGCCGCACCGTCGCGAGTCCGTCATGAGCCCGCCGGCCCGCTGGCCCGCTGGCCCGCCGGCCCGCTGGCCCGCTGGCCCGCCGGCCCGTCGGCCGGGCGTCTGTGATCGCCCCGGCGTCCCCGGGGGAAGTTCCACGATTTCGCGCGGAGGGCGTATACCGCCGTGGCCACCGGGCAACCGGGCGCCATGGATACGACAACGACGCCGGCCCCCGGGGCCGGAGAGCACGGTGCCGGAAGAAGCGGCGCCGAGACGGGCGTGACCGGAGCGAGCACGGCCGAGGAGCGGGGCGCCGGACGCCGGGAGACCGAGGACGAGCGGGCGGACCGCCGCTGGCAGGAACTCATCCAGGAGATACGCGTCGCTCAGACGGGCGTCCAGATCCTGCTCGGCTTCCTGCTCACGGTCGTCTTCACCCCGCACTTCCAGTCCCTGGACACGACGGACAGGACGATCTACCTCGTCACGGTGGTCCTCGGCTCCCTCGCCACCGGGGCGCTGATCGGACCGGTTGCCTTCCACCGCATCGTCTCCGGCAAGCGCATCAAGCCCGAGGGCGTCCTGTGGGCCTCCCGGCTCACCTTCACCGGGCTGGTGCTCCTCCTCGTCACACTCGCGTCGGCGCTCTTCCTGATACTGCGCGTCGCCACGCACGACAGCCACGTGCCGTGGATCGTCTCGGGAGTCTGCGCCTGGTACGTGCTCTGCTGGTTCGTCCTCCCCTTCTGGGCGCGCGTCCGCTACGCCACCGGCTCCGACGACTGAGCGCCCCGGACCGGCCCGCAGCCCGCCCGCCCCACGGCCACTCTCGACCGAAGGACCCCACGTGACCCTCCTGGAACGAGGACAGAGACCCGCCCCCGCGCCCGCCGCCGTCCGTGTCCAGCGCCTGCGCCGGCGCCTGGAACGGCTCATCGGCATCGCGGCGACGGAAGGGAACCAGCTCGTCGCCCTGCGCAACGGGGACGAGATCTTCCCCGCGATGCTCGAAGCCATCGAGGCCGCGGAGCACACGATCGACATGATGACGTTCGTGTACTGGCGCGGACAGATCGCCCGTGACTTCGCCGGGGCCCTCGCCCGGCGGGCCCGGGACGGGGTGCGGGTCCGGCTGCTCCTGGACGGCTTCGGAGCCAGCCGGATCGAGCCGGAACTCCTCGACGCCATGAACGCCGCCGGCGTACAGGTGGCCTGGTTCCGCAAGCCCCTCTGGCTCTCGCCGCTCAAGCAGAATCACCGCTGCCACCGCAAGGCGCTGATCGTCGACGAGGGCACCGCGTTCACCGGTGGTGTCGGCATCGCCGAGGAGTGGTGCGGCGACGCCCGTGACCCCTCGGAGTGGCGGGACACCCATGTGCGGGTCCAGGGCCCCGCGGTCGACGGGATCGCCGCCGCCTTCGCCCAGAACTGGGCCGAGTGCCACGACGAGTTGTACGACGCGCGGGACCGCTTCGTCGAGCACGACCAGCCGGGCGACAGCATCGTCCAGGTCGTCCGGGGTTCGGCGAGCTTCGGCTGGCAGGACATGCAGACCCTGATCCGGGTCATGCTCACCTCCGCCGAGCACCGCTTCCGCCTCGCCACCGCCTACTTCGCCCCCGACACGTACTTCGTCGACCTGCTGTGCGCGACCGCGCGGCGCGGCGTGACCGTGGAGATCCTGCTGCCCGGCCCGCACACGGACCAGCGTGCCTGCCGGCTCGCCGGGCAGTTCCACTACGCACGGCTGCTGGAAGCGGGCGTGTCGATCCGCCAGTTCCAGCCGACGATGATGCACGCGAAGGTCATGACGGTCGACGGGGTCGCGGGGCTGATCGGCTCGACGAACTTCAACCGCCGGTCCATGAGCCACGACGAGGAAGTCATGCTCGCCGTCCTGGACGAGGCCTTCACCGCGGGACTCGACGAGGACTTCGACGCCGACCTGCGGCGCAGCGCCGCCGTCGACCCGGCCCGGTGGCGGCGCCGGGCCGCGCTCCAGCGCGTCGCCGAGGCGGCCGTCCTGCCCATTCGCCGCTTCCTCTGACACGTGCCCCTCGCCCCGGCCGGGACCGGCCCGTGCCGGGGCGAGGGGGAGGCACGCCCCCCACCATGCTGTTTAATTGCGAGTCGTTCGCAACAACAGTTGATCTTCAAGAGGGGTGTGGGCACGATGACCGCCCGATCCATACGCGGCCTGGCCGCCGCGACGCTCGCCGGCTCCCTGGCCCTCGCCGCCGCGGCCTGCTCGAACCCGGGCGGGACCGGCGGCGCCTCCGGCGGTCCGAAGGACTCCGCGGTCGTCGGCATCGCCTACGAGCCCGAGACCCTCAGCCCCCTCCTCGGCTACGGCAAGGACGGCAACTCCAAGATCTTCGACGGGCTCCTCGCCTTCGACGCCGACATGCGGCTGAAGCCGGCGCTCGCCGCAGCGCTGCCCGAGGTCGGCCAGGATGGGCTGACCTACACGTACAAGCTCCGCAAGGGCGTGACCTTCAGCGACGGCGCCCCCTTCACCGCGAAGGACGTCGTCTTCACGTACCGCACGGTCCTCGACCCGAAGACGAACAACCCCTCCCGCACCGAACTCGACGCCCTCAAGAGCATCGAGGCGGTCGGCGACGACACCGTCGTCTTCCGGCTCGCCTACCCCTACGCGCCCTTCGCCGAGCGCACGGTCCTCGCCATCGCCCCCGAGCACGTCGCCGGGAAGCAGGACGTCAACACCGGCGCCTTCACCACCCGGCCCATCGGCACCGGCCCGTACGTCCTGACCGACTGGTCCAAGGGCGAGAAGCTCAGCTTCAAGGCCAACCCCACCTACTGGGGAGGCGCGCCCGAGGTGAAGAAGTTCACCATGGCGATCATCAAGGACGACGACGTCCGCGCCACCCGGCTCCGGGCCGGAGACCTCGACGGCGCCATCCTGCCGCCCAACCTCGCCGCCGGCTTCAAGGGCGACAAGGCCAGGAAGACGTACGCCGCGAAGACGTACGACTACCGCACCGTCACGCTCCCCACCCACAACGAGGTCACCGGGGACACCGCCGTGCGCCGCGCCCTCGACGTCGCCGTCGACCGGCAGGCCATGGTCGACAAGATCCTCGAAGGCGCCGGCAAGCCCGCCTACGGCCCCGTCCCCACCGACAGCGAGTGGTTCGCCAAGGGCACCGAGCGCCGGCACGACCTCGACGCCGCCAAGAAAGTCCTCGACGAGGCCGGCTGGAAGCCCGGCGCCGACGGCGTCCGCGTGAAGGACGGCGTACGGGCCGAGTTCCCGCTCTGGTACCTCTCCGGCGACAAGCTCCGTCAGGACCACGCCCTCGCCTACGCCTCCGACGCCAAGAAGGCCGGTATCGCCGTCAAGACCCAGGGCGGCACCTGGGAGGTCATCGAACCCCGGATGAAGACCGACGCGGTCCTCGCCGGCGGCGGCTCGCCCGGCGACCCCGACTTCGACCAGTACCTCCTCCTCACCTCCCGCCTCGCGGGCGACGGCTTCAACAACATGGCCTGGTACGACAACGAGGCCGTCGACAAGGCCCTGGAGGACGGCCGCCGCACGAACGACACCGTCAAGCGGCGTGCCGCCTACTCCGTCGTCCAGCGCGAACTGGTGAAGAACCCCGGCTACACCTTCCTCACCCACATCGACCACCTGTACGTCGTGAACGACGACTGGGACGGCCTGACCACCCAGACCGAGCCCCACGACCACGGTCTGGCCTCCGGCCCCTGGTGGAACGTCGAGGCCTGGAAGCCCAAGGGCGGCGCGGAGAAGGCCGAACGGTGAGCCGACGCCTCCCGTGGGGGGCCATGGCCCGGATGACGGGACGGCGGGCTTTGTTCGCCGTCCCCGTCCTCCTCGCCGTCACTTTCGCGGTCTTCGCCGTCGCCGCGGCCTCCCCCTTCGACCCCGTCAAGGCGTACGCCGGCACCGCCGGACTCACCGCCTCGCAGCAGAACCTCGACCAGCTCCGCGCCAACCTCGGCGTCGACCGGCCCCTCACCACCCGCTGGTGGGAGTGGCTGACCGCCGCGCTCCACGGCGACCTCGGCGACTCCAGCGTCATGCGGCAGCCCGTCGCCGACGTCATCACCGAGCGCGTGGGCTGGTCCGTGCTCCTCGCCGCCACCGCCTTCCTCCTCGCCATCGTGCTCGGCACGGTCCTCGGCGTCCTCGCCGGGCGCCGGCGCGGCGGGCTGCTCGACCGGGCCGTCAGCTCGGCCGCGTACACCCTGGAAGCCGCCCCGGCCTTCTGGCTCGGACTGCTCGCCATCTGGTTCTTCGCCCTAAGGCTCGGCGCCCTGCCCGCCGGCGGACTCACCGACACGGCGAGCGACACCGTCACCGCCGACCAGGTCGCCACCCACCTCGTGCTGCCCGCCCTGGTCCTCGGCGTCTCCCAACTGCCCTGTTTCTTCCTGTACGTCCGGCAGGGCGTCGCGGACGCGCTGGAGGAGGACCCCGTACGCGGCGCACGCGCGCGCGGACTGCGGGACCGAACCGTCCTGCTCGGCCACGCCCTGCGCTCCGGCATGCTCCCGATGCTCACCCTCGTCGGCTCCCGGGTCCCCGAACTCATCACGGGGGCCCTGCTCGTGGAGACCGTGTTCAGCTGGCCCGGGATCGCCGCCGCGACCGTCCAGGCAGCCACCTCCGTCGACTTCCCGCTGCTGGCCGCGCTCACCGTGCTCGCCACCGCCGCCGTCCTCCTCGGCAACCTCCTCTCCGACCTGCTCTACGGACTCGCCGACCCGAGGGTGGGCTTCGATGGCTGATCCCCGCACCCGCCGGCTGCGCCTGTGGTCCTCCGCCGGGATCGTCGGCGCGGTCCTCTGCGCCGTCCTCCTCGTCCCGCCGCTCGTCCAGCTCGACGAGCAGGCCGTCGACCTGTCCCTGAAACTCCTGCCGCCGTCCCCGGAACACCCCTTCGGCACCGACGACGTCGGCCGCGACCTGCTGCTGCGCTGCGTCTACGGACTGCGGATCTCGCTCCTCGTCGGCCTGGTCGCCGCGCTCGTCGCCACCGTCATCGGCACGGCCGTCGGCGCCGCGGCCGCCTCCCTCGGCGGCTGGACCGACCGGCTCGTGATGCGGATCGTCGACGCCTTCTCCTCCGTACCGCACCTGCTGCTCGGCATCTTCATCGTGGCCATGTTCCGGCCGGGAGTGTGGCCGGTGATCGTCTCCGTCGCGCTCACCCACTGGCTGTCGACCGCCCGGATCGTCCGCTCCGAGGTCCTCTCGCTCCGCTCGCGTCCCTACGTCGACGCGGCGATCTCCGGCGGCGCGTCGCGCTGGCGGGTGACCGTACGCCACCTGCTGCCCGCCGTCCTGCCGCAGGCCGGACTCGCCGCCGTCCTGATGGTGCCGCACGCCATGTGGCACGAGTCCGCGCTCTCCTTCCTCGGCCTCGGGCTGCCCAGCCACCAGGCCAGCCTCGGCAACCTCGTCCAGTCCGCGCGCTCCTCGCTCCTCGCCGGCGACTGGTGGCCGACACTCTTCCCCGGCCTGCTGCTCATCGTGCCGACCCTGGCCATCGCCGGGCTCGCCGGAGTGTGGCGGGACCGCCTCAACCCGCGCCGCCGATCGGAGCTGATGCTGTGAACCCGCGCGTCGCACGAGCCCTGGAGGCCGCCACCGCCGGGGGTCCCCCCGCCGCGGGCAGGGGGCGCGCCGACGAGGCCGTCCTCAGCGTGCGCGGGCTCTCCGTCCGCTTCTGGATGCGCGGCGGACAACACGTCGCCGCCGTCACCGACGCCGACTTCGACCTGGCGGCGGGGGAGTGCCTCGCCCTCGTCGGCGAGAGCGGCTGCGGCAAGTCCGTCCTCGCCTCCGCGCTCCTCGGGCTGCTGCCCGGGAACGCCGAGACCTCCGGAGCGGCGCTGCTCGACGGCGTCGACCTGCTCGCCGCCGACGAGCGGACCCTGGCCCGTACGGTACGGGGACGGCGCATCGGTCTGGTACCGCAGAGCCCCGCCGCCCACCTCACCCCCGTGCGGACCGTGCGCGCCCAGCTGGAGGAGACCGTCCGCGAGCTGACCGGCGCCCCGCGGCGGCAGCGGCGCGCCGCCGCCGAGGCGGCGGCCGAACGGGCCGCGTTCCCGGCCGGACACCTCGACCGGTACCCGCACGAACTGTCCGGAGGCCTCGCGCAGCGCGCCGCGACCGCGCTCGCCCTCATCGGCGACGCTCCGCTCCTCCTCGCCGACGAACCGACCACGGGCCTCGACCGCGACCTCGTCGAGCGGACGGTCGACGAACTGCGCCGTCACGCCGACGAGGGCCGGGCGCTGCTGCTGATCACACACGACCTGGCGGCGGCGGAACGCATCGCCGACCGGGTGGCCGTGATGTACGCGGGCCGGATCGTCGAGACGACGGCGGCCCACCGCTTCTTCGGACGGCCCGGCCCCCGCCACCCCTACGCCCGGGGCCTCCTGAACGCCCTGCCCGACCGCGCGTTCACCCCGATCCCGGGCATGCCCCCCGAGTTGACCGCCCTGCCGCCGGGCTGCGCGTTCGCCCCGCGCTGCGAGCGGGCGACACCGGCCTGCGACACGTTCCCGCAACCGCTCGCGGGCGTGGCCTGTCACCACCCGACGGGGCAGCCGGCCGACCTGCCAGGAGTGCCCCGTGCTTGAACTCGACGCCCTCACCGCCGGCTACGACCGGCGTACGCCCGTCTTCGTCGACACCTCGCTCGCCATCGCGCCGGGCGAGTCGGTCGGCCTCCTCGGGCCCAGCGGCTGCGGCAAGTCCACGCTCGCCCGGGTCGCCGCGCTGCTGCACCGGCCGGACGCCGGGAGTGTCACCGTCGACGGCGAGCGGGTACGGGGCTGGCGGCACAGCGCGCCGCGCGCTCTGCGGACCTCGGTCGGCGTGGTGTTCCAGCAGCCCCGGATGTCGGCCGATCCGCGTCTGCGGCTGGGCGATCTGATCGTCGAACCCCTCCGGGCCGGTGGCCGCCGCGCCGAGGCCCCCGAGCGGCTCGCCCGGCTCGCCCCCGCCGTCGGGCTCACCGAGGACCTGCTCGCCCGCCGTCCGCACGAGGTCAGCGACGGACAGCTGCAACGGGCCTGTCTTGCACGGGCGTTGGTGCTGCGCCCGCGCTGGCTCGTCTGCGACGAGATGACCGCCATGCTCGACGCCTCGACGACGGCGGCGCTGGTCGCGGCGGTGGAGGCGTACCGCGCCGAATCGGGCGCCGGTCTGCTCGCCGTCGGACACGACCGCGTCCTGCTGAACCGCTGGTGCGACCGGACCGTCGAGTGGTCCGACTGCGCGGGTGGCGGCGGCGGGGGTTGCGGCGGCGGGGGTACAGGAGCCGATGCCGGGGCCGCGTCGAAGGCGCGCTAGCCGGAACCGGTTCTCCGCCCCGCCGGTACGCCGCCCCCGGAGCGCAGGGCGAACCTCCGGCGACCGGGCGGCATCGTGTCGGCCAACTCTTCTCCGGGCACGGTCTGTTGGGGAAGGCGCCCGCACATACTCGTGCGAGTCCCTCGTCCCGACGTCCCCGGAGTCGTCCCATGGCGCCCCTGTCCCGCCGTACCGCCGTCGCCGCCCTGGCCGCCGCCGCTGCCTCGGCCGCGCTGCCCGGCACCGCCCTCGCCGCCCACCGGGTGCGCCCCCTGCCGCTCGCGCACGCGCACAACGACTACCTCCACACGCGGCCCCTCCACGACGCCCTCGACCACGGGTTCACCAGCGTCGAGGCCGATGTCTTCCTCGTCGACGGGGAGTTGCTGGTCGCCCACGAGCCCGCCGGGCTCGACCCGAGCCGTACCCTCCGCTCCCTCTATCTCGACCCGCTCCTCGCCCGGGTCCGAGCCCACCACGGCTCCGTGTACTCCGGTCACCGCCGTCCCGTGCAGCTCCTCATCGACATCAAGGCCGACGGCGTCGCCGCCTACCGGGAACTCGACCGCCAACTCCGCCCGTACCGGCGGATGCTGTCCACCGTCACCGCCGGCCGCGTCCACCTCGGTGCCGTCACCCCCGTCGTCTCCGGCGACCGCGCCGCCCGCGGCCCCATGGAGGCCCAGCGCGTCCGCCATGCCTTCTACGACGGCCGGCTGGACGACCTCGCGGCGCAGACCCCCGCGCCCGCCTCCTTCATCCCGCTCGTCAGCTCCAACTGGACCCAGTCCTTCGACTGGCGCGGCGAAGGACCCTTCCCCGCCGCCGAGCGGACCCGGCTGGCCTCGATCGTCGGGACCGCCCACACGCGCGGCCAGCGGGTCCGCTTCTGGGCCACCCCCGACCAGGCCGGACCCGCCCGCGACGCCCTCTGGAGCGAGCTGCGCGCCGCCGGTGTCGACCACATCAACACCGACGACCTCGCCGGGCTCCGGGACTTCCTGAACCGCTGACGGCGAATCTCACCCGTTCGGCCGACATGCCGTACGGCCGGACGGCGCTCCCACTGCGCCACACTGGCCGCCGAACGCCGCGATTCCGGCGCGGCGCAAGGAGGGTGTGGGCGATGGCCGTGTCCGTTTCTGTCGTACTGCTGCTGCTCGTCCTTGCGGTGATCTTCCTCCGCAACGGTGGCCTCAAGTTCTCGCACGCGCTGGTCTGCGCCCTGCTCGGCTTCTTCCTCGCGGGCACGAGCATGGCGCCGACCATCCAGAACGGCGTCGCCGCCACCGCCAACGTCGTCAGCAGCCTCAAGCCCTGAGCCACCCGCGCCGTAACGTTTCACGGCCGTGAAGTGGTCATGAAACCAGCGGCAGTTCCATGTACATCTCACGCACTCGGGCCTAACGTCGGCCGCCGGCGCGACCGACGTAAGCACCCGAGGAGCCGCATGTGACCACCCATCCCGGACGAGCCCGCGCGCTCGCCCTGATCGCCGCGGTGAGCGCCGTCGCGCTCGCGTTCGCCACCCCCGTCGCCCTCGCCGACGAGATACCCCTGGCCCCGGGTCACCGCCTCGTCGAGCACTACGACGGCGCCCCCGCGGCCGCCCGGCCCGTCCCGGGCGACGCGCCCGCCCAGCACCCCCATCTCGCGCCCAACGGGCGCAGCGGAATGCACGCCGACGGCGCCGGCAGCGGCACGCACCCCTTCTCCGGCCCGCTCGGGCGCGATCCGAAGGTCTCCAGCGAGAAGATCGCCGCCGTCGGCGGCGAGTGCGCCACGGTGACCTTCGACTCCGGCGGCCGTCTGCTCACGGTCTGCGGGACGTTCTCGGGGTTCCTGCTCAAGCTGCTCGACCCCCGCACCCTGAACACCCTCGCCGAGTACAAGCTGCCGCAGCGTTCCTCCACCGTCGAGGCCATCACCCGGCTCGACTTCGAGAAGATCTTCAAGGACACCTCCGGCGGCGCCTACTTCTACCTCGACGACCGGGACCGGGTCGTCCTCGCCGACTCCCGCCAGCACGTCCTGCGCATCGCGCACCGTCAGAAGTCCGACGGAGCATGGGAGTTCGTCGTCGAGGACGACTGGGACCTCACTCCGCTCGTCCCGCACGACTGCGTCAGCTGGACCAATCTCTTCCCGAGCGGCGTCTGCGACCCCGTCACCTCCGTCATGCCCGACTGGGACGGCCGGATCTGGTGGGTGACGCGGCTCGGCCGGGTCGGCACCGTCGACCCCGCCACCGGGACGCTCCGCTCGATCCGCCTGAGCGGCGAGGAGATCCAGAACTCGTTCTCCGTCGCCGAGGACGGCGTCTCCATCGTCTCCGACCATGCCCTCTACAGCTTCCGCGCCGACGCCGACGGCACCCCGCGGGTCCAGTGGCGCCAGACGTACGACCGGGGGACCGGCACCAAGCCCGGTTCGGTGAACCAGGGTTCGGGGACCACGCCCGATCTCTTCGGCGACGGGGGACCCGCCGGGCCGTACGTGGCGATCACCGACAACGCCGACGACCGGATGAACGTCCTCGTCTACCGCCGCGGTGTCGACGTCCCCGCCGAGCAGCGCCTGGTCTGCAAGGTCCCGGTCTTCGGCTCCGGGGCCTCCACCACGGACAACTCCCTGATCAGCTGGGGCAACAGCCTGGTCGTGGAGAACAACTACGGCTACGAGAACCCGACCACGCTGACCTTCGGGCGCAGTGTGGTCGGCGGCGCCGCCCGGATCGACGTCCGCCCCGACGGCAGCGGCTGCGACACCGTCTGGGAGAGCGATGTGCGCTCGCCCTCCACCGTCCCCAAGCTCTCCACCGCCAACGGTCTGCTCTACTTCTACGAGAAGCGGCCGAACCCGCTCGGCGTGGACGCCTGGTATCTGACGGCCGTCGACTTCCGCACCGGGAAGCGCGCCTGGCAGCGGCTGACCGGCACGGGTCCGGCGTACGACAACAACTGGGCACCGATCACCATCGGTCCCGACGGAACCGCCTACGTCGGCGTCTTCAACGGGATCGTGGCCGTCCGCGACGGCGGCTGAGCGGGCACACGGGTGCCCGGGGCCGTCCGTACGGCCCCGGGCACCGTCCCCTCACTCGCGCGGCTGCCGTGCGCTCAGACCATCTCGGGCACGTCGCCCACGGTGGTCCTGGTGTCGATCACGGCGAACGCCGCGCCCTGCGGGTCGACGATCGCCGCGAAGCGGCCGAAGGGGCTGTCCATCGGCCCGAAGACCTTCTGACCGCCGAGCTTCACGGCCCGGTCGACCGCCTGGTCGCAGTTGTCGACG
Organism: Streptomyces sp. NPDC127129; assembly: GCF_042671585.1. Classification (NCBI taxonomy): domain Bacteria; kingdom Bacillati; phylum Actinomycetota; class Actinomycetes; order Kitasatosporales; family Streptomycetaceae; genus Streptomyces; species Streptomyces sp. NPDC127129. Next base: position 526,905 of record NZ_JBHXTV010000002.1, on the reverse strand, counting down.
GCGAAGTAGATCTGGATGTACGACGGGACCTCGGCCGGGAAGTCCTCCGGCGTCATCGTCATCCGCCCCAGGGCCGGCATCTCGCCGCCGAGGTCGAAGACCTTGTAGTCCATGTGCTCGTCGGCCATCTTCTTGGCGTTGTAGCCGAAGACCGACGTCAGGAACTCGTCCGACTTCGCCGGCTCCCGCGTGAAGACCTCGGCCCAGGCGTAGGAGCCGGTCTCGCCCTCCAGCTCGAAGCCCTCGTGGGCGCCGGGCTGCCAGATGCCGAAGACGATGCCGGCCGGGTCCTGCGCCAGGCACATCGACCCGAAGTCGCCGACGGCCATCGGCTCCATGAGGATCGTGCCGCCGCTGCTCTTGATCTTCTCGGCCGTCGCGGCGGCATCGGGCGAGGCGAAGTACAGACACCAGGTCGACTGCTCGGAGCTGTCCTGGCCCGGCATCGGCGGGACGACGGCCGCGACCGCCTTCCCGTCGCGGTACGCCTGGGTGTAGTTGCCGAACTCCGAGGACGATTCGCCGAAGGTCCAGCCCAGCACCTCGCCGTAGAACGTCTTGGCGCCCTCGACGTCGTTGAACATCGCGTCGGCCCAGCAGGGTGTGCCTTCAGGTCGTGCGGCCATGACTCTGACTCTCTTCCGATCGATGGGGCTCGCCGGTGGTTGCCGAGTCCCACGCTAGTCAGGGCGGGCGCGCCCCGCTCGGTGACGGACCGTGTCCGTGCCGGGGTCAGCGGCGGGAGAAGATCCCCACGGCGTTCGGTACCGGCCGCTCGACACCCCCGGAGGGATGGTTGCGTACCGTGACGGACGCGGCGCCCGGGTCCCGGGTCACCAGAGTGGACGAACCGCCGCCGTCGAGGCTGAAACCGTCCTCCGCCCCCACCTGGTCGAGGAGCGCCGCCACCTCCGCCACCGTGAGTCCGGTGCGGAAGGCGGGAGCGCCGTCCAGCGCGAGGAGCAGCAGCCGGCGTCCGCCGTCCGCGACGCCCGCCGCGGAGCGGACGGCGGCGGTGCGCGGGTCGAGGCCGGGCAGTGGTGCGCCCGCCCGCAGGACCGGATGTCCGCCCACCGCGAAGACGTAGGGGACACGGGAGCCCTCCGCGACCATCCGGTGCCGTAGCCGCACCCGGTCGCCGAGGGCCAGTCCCCGCAGCGCCCGCGCGCCCGCCTCCCGCCCCACGAGGACCTCGCTGCCCTCGGCGATCGGGCCGCGCCCCGGCGTGTCGGCCGTCGCGACGACCCGCCCGTCGCGCACCGTCACCTCGTACGTCTCCGAGGAGCACGGCGCCGCGCGGTCGGTGTCCGTGCCGCAGGTGGCGCGGACGCGTGAGGCCTCGCCCCAGCCGGAGGTGAACGCCCCGACGGAGCCGACGGGCAGCGCGTACTGGTCGAGGCCGCCCAGCGGCAGCCGGCCGTCGGGCGTGGACACCGTGCCGTCCAGGGTGAGGCGCCCGAGGCGGGCGCGACGGTCGACGCCCACGCCCAGGACCTCACGCGTGTCGGTGCCCGGCGGCAGCGCCGGCCCGAAACGCTGGCCGGTCGGCACGGCCGCCTTCAGCGCGTGTCCGGTGGCGATCGCGGGGCCGACGGGGGCGCCGGTCGCCTCGACGCCCGGGTGCTGGGTCTCGGTGAGGTGGAAGAAGTCCCCGTTGACCCCGGCGACCGCGCCGCTCGCGTCGGCGAGCGCCGAGAGCGGGGCACGGGCGGCGACCGCCCCGGGGGTGAGGAGATCGACGGCGACCCTCGGGTCGCGCAGATCCACGGAGACCAGATGGACCCGGGCCGGACCCTTGAGGCCCGGCACGTCGAAGGCGCGGTAGGTGACGCCCGGCGCCACCGTCGTCCATGTGGCGTCGGCCGTACCCGGCGTGGCCCGGCCCAGCAGGGCGCAGCAGGCCAGCAGGAAGGCCGCAGCCGCGCGCGTGCGCGTCCCCGGACTCCGCATGATCCCCCCTGGCGGCTGGAGCCGTGTTTCGCGGGCGTCAGGAGATGTGACCAGGCGTCAGTGAGCGGAGTCGGACCGGGAGTCGACGAGCCGGGAACGGATGAGGAAACGGACGCCTTCCGGCGCCTCCAGGGAGAATCCGCTGCCCCGGCCCGGCACGACGTCCACGATCAGCCGGGTGTGGCTCCACAGCTCGAACTGCGCCTTCGACATCCAGAACGGGACCGGCTCCGCGACACCGGCGACATCGAGCGAGGCGAGCAGCACGTCCGCCGCGCCGGTGCGGAACTCCCCGTCGGGATAACACATGGGCGCACTGCCGTCGCAGCAGCCGCCCGACTGGTGGAACATCAGCGGACCGTGCGACTCGCGCAGCCGCCGCACCAGGTCGGCCGCGCCGGGTGTCAACTCCACGCGCGCTCCGGGTCGATCCATCTCCCGCCCCCTCTTCGTGCGTCCGCCGGGGCTCCAGCGAACACCGCCGGAGGTTGCGAGAGGGTTGCGTCCGCCGAAATCGTCCGCACCCCTAGGAACTGACGATCCGTCAGGTTACTCTCCCCGCATGATTCCGACCGTTGTCTGGGGAACCGGAAATGTCGGCCGCGCGGCCATACGGGCCGTCGACGCCCACCCTGCGCTGGCCCTCACCGCCGTCCTCGTCCACGACCCCGGCAAGGTCGGCCGTGACGCGGGCGCGCTCGCCGGACTCGACCGCTCCCTCGGGGTGGCGGCGACCGACGACGTCGACGCCGTGCTCGGCGCCCGCCCCCGCGCCGTGGTGTACGCCGCCTCCGGCGACATCAGGCCCGACGAGGCGCTCGCCGACGTCGTCAGGGCAGTCCGCGGCGGCGCGGTGGTGGTGACGCCGGCGCTCTACCCGCTCTACGACCAGCGCGGCGCCCCGCCGGAGTTCCGCGACCCGGTCCTCGCCGCCGTGGCGGAGGGCGGCGGTTCCCTCTTCGTCTCCGGCGTCGACCCCGGCTGGGGCAACGACGTCCTGCCCCTGCTGATCAGCGGCCTCGGCACCCTCGTGGACGTCGTCCGCTGCCAGGAGATCTTCGACTACTCCACGTACGAGCAGGAGGACTCGGTCCGCCATCTCATCGGCATGGGGCACCCCATGGAGTACGAACCGCTGATGCTCGCCCCCTCCATCCCGACCATGGTCTGGGGCGGCCAGATCCGGCTCATGGCGCGGGCCCTCGGCGTCGAACTCGACGAGATCCGCGAGACCATGGAGCGGCGCGCCCTCGACACCACCGTGACCACCCGCACGATGGGCGTCTTCGAGGCCGGCACCCAGGGCGCCGTACGGTTCGAGGTCCAGGGGATCGTCGGCGGCGAGCCCCGCATCGTCATCGAACACGTCACCCGCATCCACCCCTCCTGCGCCCCCGACTGGCCCACTCCGCCCGACGGCGCCGGCGCCCACCGGGTGGTCATCGAGGGCCGCCCGCGCATCGAGGTCACGGTCGAGGCCACCGACGAGGGCGAGAACCGCTCGGCGGGCGGCAACGCCACGGCCGTCGGCAGGCTCGTGAACGCCGTCGACTGGCTCGTGGACACGAAACCCGGACTCTACGACGCGCTCGACGTCCCGCTGCGCCCCGCGGTGGGCCGACTGGGAAGGAAACGGCCATGAGGATCGACGTCCCCGAGGGCAGGCACCCGATCGAGTACGTCTGGGGCGAGATCGTCCCGGAGATCGGTACCGCCGCAGCGAACTTCTCGCTCTCCGTCTACGCCCACACGACCCTGGGCCTGCGCGAGTTCGAGGCCGCGCGGCTGCGGATCGCGCAGGTCAACGGCTGTCTGTTCTGCCTGGACTGGAGGACCGACCGGGACGGCGAGAAGGTCGAGGAGTCGTTCGCCGAGGCGGTGACCCAGTGGCGCACCACCGATGCCTTCGACGACCGTACGCGGCTGGCCGCGGAGTACGCCGAGCGGTACGCCCTGGATCATCACGGTCTCGACGAGGACTTCTGGACTCGTATGACCGCTCACTACAGTCAGCCCGAGATCGTGGAGCTGACGATGAGCATCGGCTCCTGGCTGTCGTTCGGCCGGCTCAACCGGGTGCTGGGCCTGGACGCCGTGTGCGTGCTGCCCACCCAGTGAACCGGAGGCCACTCAGAGGTCGGTGGCGATGATCTTCTCGATGTTGCGTTCGGCGAGCGCGGTGATCGTGACGAACGGGTTGACGCTGGTGTTGCCCGGGATCAGCGCGCCGTCGATCACGTAGAGCCCCGGATGGCCGTGGAGACGGCCGTAGTTGTCGGTGGCCCGGCCGAGCACCGCACCACCGAGCGGGTGGTAGGTGAGGTGGTCGCCCCAGATCTTGTACGCGCCGAACAGGTCCGTGCGGTAGATCGTCCCCTCCTTGGCGTTGATCTTGTCGAAGATCGTCTTGGCGGCGTTGATGGAGGGCTGCTTCCAGGCGGTCTGCCAGTTGAGCTCGACCCGGCCCGCCGTGGGGTTCCACGAGAACTCGGCACGGTTCGGGTTCTTCGTGATCGACAGATAGAACGAGGCGTACGTCTCGATGCCCGTGGGCAGCGGCGCGACCTCGGCGAACGCCCCGCCCGCGTCCCAGTTGTCGATGCCGGCCGTGGGCATGGACGCCTGGAGCTTCCCCGTCGGGTCCCACATGTGGTTGGCGCGCCCGCACATGACGTTGCCGTTGTCGCCCCAGCCCTTGCCGATCTCGCCGTTGAGTCCGGGCAGTGCCCCGGTGGCCCGCAGCCTGGTCAGCAGCTTGCTGGTGCCGACGCTGCCGGCCGCGAAGAACACCCGGTCGGCCAGGATCGTCTCGGTGGACGTGGTGTTCCCCGAGGTGTCCAGCCGGTCGACGAGGACCGAGTAGCCGCCGCCCGCCGCCGGGGACACCGACGTCACCTTGTGCAGCGGTGAGACGGTGACCCGCCCGGTCGCCCGGGCCTGCGCGAGATAGGTCTTCTGCAGGGTCTTCTTGCCGTGGTTGTTGCCGTAGAGCACCTCCCCGGCCAGCGCCGACTTCGGTACGGCGCCGGCGGCCTCCTGCTTCATGTACTCCCAGTCGTAGACGTTGGGCACGAAGACGAAGGGGAAGCCGGAGCGCTGTGCGTGCTTGCGGCCTACCCGGGCGTACTGGTAGCACGCCGCGCTCTCCCACCAGGACGGGTCGACGTGGTTCACGCCGAGCCCGGCGTTGGCGCGCGGGTAGTAGACGCCGTACATCTCGTCGACGTCGACCGACGGAAGGATCGCGCCGAAGTTCTCCCGGCGCGGGGTGACGGCCATGCCGCCGTTGACCAGGGAGCCGCCTCCGACGCCCCGGCCCTGGTAGACGGTGATGCCGCCGAACTCCTCGGCGTCCAGGATGCCCGTGTGGCGGGGGACGTCCTTGTCGAGCGGGAAGCCGAGGAACTGGCTGAGCGGCTGCTTGGTGCGGGTGCGCAGCCAGAAGGACCGGTAGTCGGGGGTGGTGGTGTTGGCGAAGATCTTGCCGTCGGGGCCGGGGGTGTCCCAGGCCATGCCCATCTCGACCATGCGCACGTCGACACCCGCCTGGGCGAGCCGCAGCGCGGCGACGGATCCGCCGTAGCCGGTGCCGATCACCAGGGCGGGGATACGGGACTGTGTGGCCGACGCGTAGGCGTGCGCGGGGAGTGCCAAAGTGCCGAGAATAGAACCTGTTCCCGTGATGAATCCACGGCGTGTAACAGCCATGAGGAGCCCTCACTGTAGGTGGAATGGGAACGAGTTCTACTGCCGCCCGCATGGGAAGTCACGGCATACCGATTGGTAACTTTTGGCTGGATCGCTCAAGAATGTTCCGGGCAAAGCCGACATTCTGATGAGTGAAGGATCCGCCGAGACCGGAGCGCCCATGTCCCTGCCGACCCTGGCCCCCGACGTCCTCGACCGGACGGCCGTCGCACTCCACGACACCGCCGCGTGGCAGGAGATCGTCCGCCACTGGGACGCTCCCCACGAGGAGCCGGCTGCCGCCTCCGACGAGTGGCGCAGGCTGCTCTCCGCCCCCGTCGACCAGCTCGTGGCCACCGCCCTCGCCGGCCTCACCCCGCCCCCGCCCGCCGAACGGCGGCTCCCGGGCCGGCTCGGCGCCGTCCTGCCCGACCGGCTGCACACCTGGCGCCGCATCGGCCAGGGTGACGTGCGCCCCTCCGTCCACCTCGCCCACGCCCGCCACGTCCTCGTCGAGTGGGGCTGGCAGAACAGGCCGTACCGCCTCCGCGACGCCCGGGGCGCCCGCTGCCTCTGCGGCGCGCTGCTCGCCGCCCACCGCCTCGGCCACGGCAGCGCCGACACCATGAACCGCTCCGCCGCCTGGATCGTCACCGAACTGCGCGCCCAGGGCTGGACCGGGCTCATCGGCCCCTGGAACCGCGCCCCCGGACGCACCGCCGACCAGGCCCTGGCACTCCTCGACGCCACCATCCGGCGCGCCACGCACGCGGGGGAGTGACCGGACCCGTACGGCGGGGGCCCGCACGCGAGCCCCCGCCGCCGCGCCCGGCCTCACTCCACGCTGTCCGCCACCGTGAACAGCCCGCCGTCCGGATCACAGAGCGTGACACGCCGCCCGTTGCCCGAGGGGCTCACCGGCGAGACCGTCTTCCCACCGAGCCGCACGGCCTCCTTGGCCGCCTCGTCGACGTCGGGGACCCGGAAGTGCACATGCCAGCGCGGCCGCACCTGCGGGTCAGGGGCCGCCTCCACCGCCCCGCCGAAGAGCCGGGCGACCGTGACACCCGCATGGCTCAGAACGACATGATCGTCCTCGTAGCTCACCTGGCAGCAGCCCGGCCGCTCGCCGGCCCAGTCCAGCACCTCGGCGTAGAAGATCGCCGCGTCGAAGGCGTTCCGGGTCCGCAGTTCGAGCCAGGCCGGAGCCCCGCCCTTGCCGACGCTCCAGTCGGGGATCACCTCGCCCTCCCAGATGCCGAAGACGGCACCCTCGCGGTCCGAGGCGAGCGCGGCCCGCCCGGTCCCGAAGCGCAGCGGCCCCACGGCCACCGTGGCGCTGCGCTCCCGGATCCGCGCCGCGGTCAGGTCGGCGTCGTCGACGGCGAAGTACGGGGTCCAGGCGACGGCCACCGCGAGGCGCGGCGCCAGCGCGCCGATCCCGGCGACCGGAGCGCCGTCGCGCAGGGCGACGGAGAACTCCTCACCCAACCGGGTGGACCGGAACTCCCAGCCGAACACACCCCCGTAGAAGGTCTCGGCAGCGCGGAGATCGCGGGTCATGAGACTGACCCAGCAGGGGGCGCCGGACACCGCATGGCTCGAGGTCGACACAACCTTCATCCATCCGTCGTGGACGCGTGATCGGTTCCCATCCCACCGTACCCCCGGGGAGATCGCCATTCCGGCGCGCCGTACCGGTACGGCGTGCGAACTCCCCACCGGTACGAAAGCCTGAAAGCGTGAGGGACGTGCGCGCTGCGCTGCGAAAAGTGGTGGCCGACCTGTACGCGCGGCGCCGGGACCCGGTGGTCGTGCAGACCGTCAGGTCCGCGGTCGCGGCCACGATCTCCTATGTCGTCGCTCTCCAGCTGAGCAGCGAACCCGCCCCCCTGACCGCCCCGCTCACCGCGCTGCTCGTCGTCCAGGTGACCCTCTACTCCACCCTCACCACCGGCATCCGGCGGGTCAACGCGGTGGTCGTCGGCGTCCTCATCGCCATCGCCTTCAGCGCCCTGGTCGGTCTCACCTGGTGGAGCCTCGGGCTGATCATCCTGGCCTCGCTGGTGGTGGGCCGTTTCGTGCGCGTCGACGAGTTCGTGCCCGAGGTCGCGATCAGCGCGATGCTCGTCCTCGGCGTCACCCAGGTCACCGACACCGCCTGGGACCGGGTCCTGGAGACCCTCATCGGGGCGATCGTCGGCCTGACGTTCAACACGCTCCTCGCCCCACCGGTCTGGGTCGGGTCGGCCGGTGAGTCCATCGAGGACCTGGCACGCCGTATGCGCCGGCTGATGCTGGGCATGGGCGAGGAACTCGCCACCCCCACGACCGTCGCGCACGCCGCCGCGCGCCTCCACGAGGCACGCCGGCTCGACAACGACGTGGCCGACGTCGACGCCGCGCTGCGCCAGGCCGAGGACAGCCTCCGGCTCAACCCGCGCGTCAAGGAACAGGAAGGCGTCCTCTACCGCATCGTGCTGCGTACCGGCCTCGACACCCTGGAGATCTGCGCCGTCGTCCTGCGGGTCATGGCCCGCACGCTCACCGACCTCGCCAAGGCGCGTAAGGGCGCGGAACTCTTCTCCGAGGACCTCGCGCTCGCGCTCGAAGACCTCCTGGCCCGCGTCGCCGACACCCTCGTGAGCTTCGCCGTCCTGGTCTCCACCCACGTCAGCGAGGACGCCGACGCCGCCGAGGAACGGCTCGCCGGCGAACTCCGCGCGGCCCGCGCCGTCCGCGACCACGCGGCCGGCCTCCTGCTCCAGGTCGCCCAGCGCGACCCGCGCCACTGGCAGCTGTACGGGGCGCTGCTCGCCGAGATCGACCGGATCCTCGACGAGCTCGACCTCGACCACCGCGGGCGCCGCCTCATGGAAGAACTCGACCGCCACTCGCGCGAACGCGCAGAGCGGCGGCCGAGGCTGTCGGCGCTCCGCGACCGACTGGGGGTCTGAGGGACTCGGGCTGGGGGACATGGGGGAATTCGGAAACCCGGCCGTCAACGCCGGTCGTTCATCAGCTCCTGGAACGAACTCATACAAGGGGTGCAGTGACGGTCGGTCCTCTCGCGCTCCTCCAGCGGCTCCTCGTGGAGCGACTGCCCGCACAGGGCGGTCGCGGTGCCGATGGCGGCCACGTGCCAGACGAAGATCCCGTCACGGGGCGCTATGCCGACGTGCATTTCGTACATGGTCGTCTCCATGCTCGGCGGACGCTTGCCCTTCCAGTGCACCCGACGGAGGGCCGGTTGCACGCCCGGAGGGCGGCTGTTCGGGTGACGCGCCCCGCGCCGCCGCCGACCAGGCTGCCCGGGGGACGGATGGCTACGCTGGAGCAGGGGGCGAGGACGGCGAACCGGTCGGAGGCGACCCCATGAGACGACGCCACCACTTCCACATCGACCACGCGGGGCACTCGGTCAGCGTCACGGTCCAGACCGGCCACAAGGCCGTCGTCGAGGTCCTCGTCGACGGCAAGGAGACGGGGTACGCCACGACCGGTCACGACCGCCCGGTGACCGTGCACATCGAGCTGCCGACCGACCCGCCGACGTCCGCGACCGTCCGCGCCGCGGCCGGCCCCGGGATCCCCCGCTGCGTCCTGGAAGTACCGGGCGTCGAACCGCAGGTCATGTCGCCCCGGCTCTACTGACCCGCCGCGTACGACGGACGGCCCCGCGGGGGCGTCCGTGACACACCCGCCGCCGCGCCCGTAGGCCGTGCGGCCGGGTCGCCCCGGGGTCTGCCGAGGACCGGCGGCCCATCGGGACGCCCCGCCACGCTCACCCTCGCCCTCCTCGCCCCGCCCCGCCGCGCTCACCCTCGCCCTCCTTTCCGCTCTCGCCCTCGGCGCTCTTCGGCGTGCTCCGACGGCGCACCGGGCCTCGTGCCGTGGCCTGTGCGCCGGCACCCGCATGCCCACACCCCGACGAACCGCCCACCGCGGGGGAAAACCGCCTCGACCGACACACCGTCAGGTCAACACTGGGTAACGCCAACGGGCTTATGGGGTTGAACACTTCCTTCCGCATGCCGGTCTCTGGGATCTTGCGACCCACCCCCTACAACACAGGGCCCGGCAGGCGCCACCAGCGTCACCGGGCCATCGGAGGACGCATTGTTTTCCCACATATCCAGCCGGCTGAGACTCTCCGCCGTGGCCGTCGCCGCTCTCGGCTCGGCCGTCGCGCTCACCGTGCCCGTCGGAGCCGCTCAGGCCGCGCCGACGACCATCCCGGAGCCCACGGCCGCCTCCGCGGCTCAGGCCGGCTCCACCGCGTCGGCCGCCTCCGCCGCCTCCGCCGCCCGCGCGGCCAAGGCGGCCGTCCCGGCGGCCTGGGCCGCCGGCACCCGGGCCTACCTGGTCATCACCGCTCCCGGTGACACCACGGCCGTCCGCACGGCGGTCGCGAACAACGGCGGCACCGTCTTCGCCTCGTACGACGCCATCGGCGTCGTGGTGGCCCACTCGACGTCGACCGGCTTCGCCCCGGCGATGCGCGCGGTCTCCGGCGTCCAGCAGGTCGGCGCCACCCGCACCTCCGACGTCCCCGCCGACGCCTACAACCCGGCGCTGCCCAGCAACCCGTCCCAGTCCGCCGCACCGTCCACCGAGCCGGTCCGGTCCGACATGACGCAGATCAAGGCCGACCAGGCCTGGGCGGTCAGCACCGGCTCCCCGACGGTCAAGGTCGGCATCCTGGACACCGGTGTGGACGACCAGCACCAGGACCTGGCGCCCAACTTCAACGCCGCCGACTCGGTCTCCTGCGCGTACGGCAAGGCGGACACCCGGGCCGGGGCTTGGCGTGACGTCGACACCCACGGCACGCACGTCGCCGGTACGGTCGCGGCCGCCAAGAACGGCAAGGGCGCCATCGGCGTCGCGCCGGGCGTGAAGATCTCCTCGGTCCGCATCGCCGAGCCGGGCAGCACGCTGTTCTTCGCGGAGAACACCATCTGCGGGCTCGTCTGGTCCGGTGACCACGGCTTCAAGGTCACCAACAACAGCTACTACACGGACCCGTGGCAGTTCAACTGCCCGAACAACGTGGACCAGGCGGCCATCCTGGAGGGTGTGGGCCGCGCCCAGAAGTACGCGGAGGGCAAGGGCTCGCTGCAGGTCGCGGCGGCCGGCAACGCCAACTACGACCTGGCGAACAAGACCACCGACACCTCCTCGCCCAACGACTCCACCCCGGTGACCCGGACCATCACCAACGACTGCCTCGACATCCCGGCCGAGCTGCCGGGTGTCGTCACGGTCGCGGCGAACGGCACCAACGGCTCGTCCAAGGCGTCCTTCTCCAACTTCGGCCGCAACGTCATCGAGGTGTCCGCCCCCGGCGAGTCCGTCTACAGCACGGTCCCCGGCGGCAAGTACTCCTCGCTGAGCGGCACCTCCATGGCCTCCCCGCACGTGGCGGGCGTGGCCGCGCTGCTCGCCAGCGCGAACCCGGGCGACACCCCGGCCGACATCCGTACGAAGCTGGGCGTCCAGGCCACCGACCTGGCCTGCCCGTCGGACAGCCGGTGCACCGGCACCACGGCCAACAACAGCTTCTTCGGCGAGGGCCGCGTCGACGCGCTGAAGGCGGTCAGCGGCACCACCCCGCCCCCCGGCGCGTACTTCGAGAACCTCACCGACGTCGCGATCACCGACAACGCCACCGTCGAGAGCTCCCTCACGGTCAGCGGGGTGACGGGCAACGCCCCGGCCACCCTCAAGGTCGGCGTGGACATCAAGCACACGTACATCGGTGACCTGAAGGTCGACCTGGTCGCCCCCGACGGCACGGTCTACACCCTGCACAACCGGACCGGCAGCGGCACGGACAACATCCTCCAGACCTACACCGTCAACGCCTCCGCGGAGGTCGCCAACGGCGTCTGGAAGCTCCGTGTGAACGACAACGCCAACCAGGACACCGGCAAGATCGACGCCTGGAACCTGACCTTCTAGGCATTGCCCGGGCGCCCCTCGCCGCTGCGGCGGGGGCGCCCGGACTCCGGTCCGGAGTAGAGGTGGTCGACCTCGGGCCGCAGATCCAGTATGTCGAGGAACTCCGCGAGCTCGGCCCGGTCGGTCGTCCGGCTCGCTACGGCCCGCCGAGCCGCACGACGGCGCTCTCCGGAACCCCGGGGCCCGGACGAACCGTCGCTCTCCTCAGTGACGTCCATGACGAGATCCGACCACACCACGGGCCGCCGCGCACGGTCAGTACACGCCGAGGAAGATGCCTCCGGGCGTGTTGAGGTTGTCGTTGTGCAGGTGGAACGCCCGCAGCGACCGGGCGATCTCGCGCTGCGAGATGAACGCGTCGCGGTCCAGGTCGAGTCGTTCGAACACTCCCGGGTCCTGCTCCCCGGTGACGCCCCAGACGGCGAGATACGCGGTGAACTCCTCCCCGCTGACCCGCTTGTCGCCCTTCGTGTCCATGAGGCGGAAGATGGCCGCGGCGAGGTTCTCGAGCAGCTCGGGCCGGTCGCTGTCGTAGCCCACCGCGCGGTGAGCCGCGACGAAACCGTCCTGGTCCAGACGCTCCCGCCCCGGCACCGACTGGGTGAGCAGCCCCAGCCACTGTGCCCAGTACGCCCGCTCCAGGGCCTGGATCCGGGGATCGTCCGCCGTCAGCCCGTAGACCGCCGCGTACGTCTCCACGATCCGCTCGTGGTCGGACCAGGTGACGAATCCGTCGCCGTCGGAGTCCAGCACCTCGAAGAGGAGCCGGAGCCTACGAGTGATCGGATCGAGCGGCGCCATGCGGGGATCCTTCCGTTGGAGGGGGTCGTACGGAGAGGGACGGCAGAATCCCCAGTGTGGTTGCTCGGGCGCTCCCGCGCCGGGTACGCCACCATCGACGCCATGGAGGCAGGTCCCGACGTGACCGCCCTCGTCCGGGAACTGACCGGGCGAGCCGATCCCGCGCGCCTGCGGCACGACATCGACGTCCTCGCCGACCGTCCGCGCGGCCGGACCCACGCGCCCGAGGCCATGCTCCGCGCCGAGGCGCATGTGGCACGGCGCCTGGCAGAGGCGGGCTGGCTGACCGAACGGCAGCCGTTCGACGTCCGGTGGCGCCCGGGCTGCACCGACCGCCCCGGCGGCGCCCGCCTGTCGCCCCTCCGCTTCCGGGTGCACCGACGGCTCACCGGAGCCAACCTGCTGGCCCGGCTGCCCGGCGGGGCCGGGCCGGGCGACCGGGACGGGCGGCCCGTCGTCCTCGTCGGAGCCCACCTGGACACCGTCGCGGGCAGCCCCGGCGCCGACGACAACGCCTCCGGAGTAGCCGCCCTGATGGAGGTGGCCCGGCTGCTCGGCGGGCTGTCCCGGCCACCGGCGGTGCGCCTCGCCTGCTTCGACATGGAGGAGCTGGGGTTCGTCGGAGCACGGGTCGCCGCCCGCGCGGCCGGCCCCGGCGGACGGCCGGCCGGGATGCTCTGCCTGGAGTCCGTCGGCTGCTTCGACACGGCGCCCGGAACACAGACGGTCCCCCCGGGCTTCGGCACGGTCTTCCCGGGAGCGTCCGGCGCCGTGCACGCGGCCGGCCGGCGCGGCGACTTCGTCCTCGTCGTCCACCGACGGTCGTCACAGACGGCGGCCGGCCTGTGGCGCCTGGCGGCCGCCGCCGCGGACCCGCCCCTGCCCGTCGTCACCCTCCGCGACCCCCGCCCCGACGGCCCGCTCGGCGCCCTCGCCGGGCTCGCCGTGCCGCCGGTGAACCACCTGGGCCGCAGCGACCACGCGGCCTTCTGGAACGCGGGCATCCCGGCCGTCCTGCTCACCGGCACGGCGAACTTCCGCAACCCCCGCTACCACCGCCCCACCGACACCCCGGACACCGTCGACCACGAGCGTCTGACGGCCGTCGCCGTCGCCACCGCGGCCACCGCGGCGCTCTGGTGCCCACCCGGCCCGTCCCACCCGCGCCGTCACCGCCGGTAGCCGTCTCGGAGGCGGAATCGGGCCCGCGGACCTACGGTGGTCGGACAGCGCGATCACGACCGATCCCGTTACCGAGGAGGCTGCGATGGAGCAGCGCTTTGTCTGGGTGACCACGCGCCGCATCACGCCGGGCGCCCTGGAGGAGTTCGAGCGGGCCTGGCGCCCCGGATTCTCTCCCGACGGTCTGCACAAGGCCTACGCCTACTGGACCGAGGACGGCCAGGAGATCACCGGCGTCTCGCTCTGGGACTCCAAGGAGGCGTGCGACGCCTGGCGGTCCTCCGACGCGGAGCGCCAGCGCCGCGAGACGATGGCGCCGTTCGTCGTCGAGGAGAACGAGGCCTTCTACCGGGGCGGTGAACTCGGCCTGCCCGGACGGTGACCGCGCGGCGCTACGGATAGGTCCGTACGTCGTCGGTGTACTCGCGCGCCCGCTCCCGGACGAGCTCCGGCAGCGCTCCCGACGCCAGGTCCGCGAGGGTCGTCCCCTCCAGGACCTGGCGCAGACTCGCGCGCACCGCGCGCCAGACGTCCGGCATCGGCGCCGCCGCCCCCTGGTACTCCAGACCCGTCAGCTTCAGGTCACGCACGCTCACCAGCGGGCCGTCCATCGCCCGGATCACATCGGCGAGGGTGATCTCCCCGGACGGTCTGGAGAGGGTGTAGCCGCCGTCCGGGCCGCGCACGCTGCTCACCAGCCGGGCCTGCCGCAACTCGCTGAGGACGACGAAGAGGAAACGGACCGGGATGTCCTGCCGGCTCGCGATGTCCTCCGCCTTGAGCGGCCGGCCGGGGGAGCAGGCCAGCTCCGCCATGGCCCTGACCGCGTAGTCCGTTCGCGCTGAGATCCTCACCGCCTCAATGTCTCACGGCTGGCGCGAAACCGATCCGGCCCCCGGCGCACGGGACGTGGCGGCCTTGTCATTGCACATTGTTCATCGACATAGTGAACAACGTTCCGCAGTGCCCGCCCTGGCCGGAGGTCCCTCGTGCCCATGCCCGTGCCCCTGCCCGAGTCCGTCCCCGCACCGACGGTCCCGGGCCGTCCGCGGCCGACCGTGGCCGTCGTCGGCGCGGGCGCGGCCGGGGCGCTCGTCGCCGTCCAGCTGTGCGAGACGGCCGCCCGCCGGCGGATCACGCTCGACCTCGTCCTCGTCGACCCGGCCGCCGAGGCCGGACGTGGCACGGCGTACTCCACCGAGGTCCCCGAACACCGGCTCAACGTGCCGGTCGGCGGAATGAGCTGCTACCCGGACGACCCCGGCCACTTCCGGCGCTGGCTCTGCCGCCACGGCGAATCGACCGTCACCGAGCGGGACTTCGCCCCCCGGCACCGCTTCGGCTCCTACCTCGCCGACACCCTCGGACGCGCCATCATCACCGCCCACGGCACCGTCGCCGTACGCCGGCTGCGGACGCGGGCGATCAGCTGTACGGACACGGCCGACGGACGGTTCGCACTGCGGCTCGCCGACGGCGGGACCGTCACCGCCGACACCGTCGTCCTGGCCACCGGGCCCGCCGCGGGCACCGCGCGCTGGGCCCCGGCGGGACTGCGCGGCTCCGAGCGGTTCGTCACCAGCCCGTGGGCGCCCGGCGCGCTCGACAGGGTGGGACCCGACGACGACGTGCTGCTCGTCGGCGCGGGCCTGACCGCCGTCGACCTCGCGCTCGTCCTCGACCGGCCCGGCCGCACCGTGCACGCCCTCTCGCGCAGCGGCCTGCTGCCCCGCCCCCACGCCGTCGCGCCGCTGCCGCCCGTACCCGTTCCGCCCGGCCTGACGGCCCTTCCGCTCCACCGGCTGCGTACCGCGCTGCGCCTCCACTTCGCCGCCTCGCTGCGCGACCACGGCGACTGGCGCCCCGCACTCGACGGACTGCGCCCCGCCATCGCCGCGCTCTGGCAGGGTCTCACCGACGAGGAGCGGGCCGAGTTCCTCGAGCGCGACGCGACCCGGTGGAACGTCCACCGCCACCGGATGGCCCCGGCCACCGCCGAGACCGTCGCCCGGGCCCGCGCGGCCCGCCGCCTGCGCGTCCACTCCGGCCGGATCGCCGCAGCCCGCACGACGGACGACGGCCGGATCGCCGTCGCGCTCGCCGACGGCCGGGAACTGACGGCGGGATGGGTCGTCGACTGCACCGGACCCGGACTCCGGACCGACCCGGCCGACGATCCGCTCTGGGGCGGGCTGCTCGCCGACGGCCTCGCCGCCCCCGGACCGCTCGGCATCGGCGTCGCCACCGACGCCGGCCGGCTGCGCGACGCCCACGGCGGCACCGGCAGGCCGCTGTTCACCCTCGGCGCGCCCCGGCGCGGCGAGCTGTGGGAGACGACCGCGATCCCCGAGATCAGGGCACAGGCCAGGGAGATCGCCGAGTCCGTACTCGCCCCGCTCACCCCCGCTCCGCAGCGGACCCGCCGACGGCCCACCGACCAGTTCGGGCTGCCGCTGTCGACCCACGCCGCGGCCGCCGCCGCCTTCCGCAGCGGCCTCGGCCGGGTCGTCACCGTACGGGCGAAGGCCGCCGAGGCGTTCGCCCGGGCCACCGCCCTCGACCCCGGCTTCGCTCTCGGACACGCCGCGCTCGCCCTGCTCGGCCACGAGTGCGGCGCCGACCTCGACGTCTCGCGCGAACTCGCCGACGCCCAGCGCAGCGTGGCCGAGCGCGGCGACGAGCGGGAACGCTCCTTCGTCGACGTCGTCACCCGCCGGATCCGGGCCCACGACACCGGCGGGAGGGCCGACGGCGACGGGGGAGCGGACGGCGACCGGGCACTCGTCGCCCATCTCGACCGCTACCCCGGTGACGCCTTCGCACTGAGCATCGCCGTGCCCACCATCGCCTTCTCCGGCGTCGGCGACATCGACGGCACGCTGGCCCGCCGCATCGTCGAGCACACCGCGCCCGCCTACGACGGGCACTGGTTCCCCACCTCGCTGCTCGCCTTCGTCCGCCAGGAGCAGGGCCGCATCGACGAGGCCGGCGCCCTCGCCACGGCGGCCCTGGCCGTCGAACCCGCCTCCGGCCACGCCGTCCACGCCCTCGCGCACGTCCACTACGAGTCCGGCGACCACCGCGCGGGCCGCGACTGGCTCGACGGCTGGATCGGCGGCCAGGGCCGGGGCGCCGTGCACCGCGCCCACTTCTCCTGGCACGTGGCGCTCCATGAACTCGCCCTGGACGACTCCGAGGCGGTACGCCGACGCTGGTTCGCCCAGCTCGCCCCGCGCCAGGTGAACGGCGTCCGCGCCCTGGTCGACTCCGGCTCCCTCCTGTGGCGGGCCAGGATGACCCGGAACTGGACCGGTGCCGTACCCGTCGACGGTGTCCTCGACGCCGTCGAGCGCGACCTCCTCGAACGCCCCGCGACCGCGTTCACCGCCCTCCACGGGGCGGTCGCCCTCACCGCCGCCGGTGATGTGCCCGCGCTCCGGCGGCTGCGCACCCACGCCTGCGGAGCCGACCCCGTCCAGCGCGAGGTCATCGCCCCGCTCTGCCGCGCCCTCGAAGCCGTCCTGGAGGAACAGTGGACCACCGCGGTGGAGGGGCTGCGCGCCCTGCAGCCGGCCCTGCGCCGCGTGGGCGGCAGCGCGGCCCAGCGTGAGGTCGTCGAGGAGACCCTGCTCTACGCCCTCCTCGAAGCCGGCCAGAGCGACGCGGCCCGCCACCTCCTGGAGGAACGGCTCGACCGCCGCGCCTCCCCGCTCGACCGGCGACGCCTGGCCGACCTGCCCGGGTGAGCGGGGTCAGCCCCCCTGGATCAAACGGTGCAGGAGGTCCGCGGCCGCGCGGCCGAACGACGGGTCGTTGAGGTGCGTGTCGGCCTCCACCACGTCGACCGCGCTGCCGCGCAGCCCGTCCCGGACGGCGCTGAACAGCGCCTCGTCCACCTCCGGATCGTGGTACGGCCCGCCCGGCCCGCCGAGCGTGGACAGGCCGCGCAGCGGCAGCAGGACGGTCGTGGGGCCGGTGGCGGTCCGCAGCTTCGCCGCGACCCGCGCGCCGAGCTCCGCGCACTCCTCGGCCGTCGTCCGGACCACCGAGATCGACGGGTTGTGCACCCGCACGTCACGGTCGAGCACGCGCTCCGGCACGGTGTCGAGGGGGCCGAACTTCACCAGGTCGAGCGCTCCCGGGCTCACCACCTGCGGAACCCCCGCCCGCCCGGCGGCGAGCAGCCGGTCGGGCCCCGCCGTCAGGATGCCTCCGCAGAGGTCGTCCGCGAGCTCGCAGAGCGTCAGATCCAGGACGCCGGCGAAGAGCCGCTGCTCCGCGAGCGACTCCAGCGTCCGGCCCCCCGCCCCGCTCGCGTGGAAGACCAGCACCTCGTAGCCGAGTTCGGTCAGCCGCGCCCGCGCCGCGTCGACGCCCGGCGTCGTCACCCCCGCCATGCTCGCGGCGATCAGCGGCCGGTCGCCGTCCGCGGCGGGCGCCGGAACCGCCGCCGCGAATCCCCGGGCCATACCGGCCACCGCGTCGACGGCGTTCGCCAGTATCGGAGCCGACACCCGGTTGACCCCGGCGATGTCGACCACGCTGTACATCAGCGTGATGTCCGCCGAGCCGACATAGGGCGCGACATCGCCCGAGGCCATCGAGGAGACCATCACCTTCGGCACGCCGAGCGGCAGGGCCCGCATCGCCCGCGTCGCCATCGACGTACCGCCGCTGCCGCCCAGCGCCAGCACCCCGTGGAGCCTGCCCTCCGCGTGCAGCCGCCGCACGACCTCGGCCGCCCCGCGCGCCATCGCGGTCACGGCCGCGCCACGGTCCCCCTCGCTCCGTAACCGCTCCAGGCGGACGCCCGCCGCCCGCGCCACCTCGGCGCGCGGGACGTCGGCGGGTATCCGCGGGGTCCCGATCACCCCGGTGTCGACCACGATGACCTCGATGCCGCGACGCTCCAGCCGCTCGCGCAGCCACCCGTACTCAAGACCCTTGGTGTCCAACGTGCCCACCAGCACTACGATCGCCATCCCCGTACTGTCCGGCGAAGTCGACAAGACGACAAGGGTGTGGCGGCCCGACGCCAGACGGCATACTGACCCCCCTTGATCACCACGACGTACGAGGAGAGTCATGACCGCCAGTTTCAGGACCGTCATCGAGGTGGGCCCGGACCATCTCGACCAGGCCCGCGCCATCGACCGGCTGTTCCAGGAGGCGATCGCGCCCGCCACCGTCAACTTCGACTTCGAGAACATCCACCAGGCCGCGGCCGCCGTGCCCGACAGCGCCGTCGTGAAGATGGTGCGCGGCTGGGGGCTCCAGGAGCACGCCCCCGTCATGGTCATGGTGCTCTCCCTCAAGGAGGCCGTGCGCCAGGCGCTGCCCGGCGAGTTCGCCGAGGCCGCGTTCTGGGACACCGTCGAGCGGGAGCTCGCCGACGCGTTCACCGGACTCGCCGCGCAGGAGGGCGGACCGGGACTCTCGTACTACGACGAGGGGCCGGACCGGACGAGTTACTACCGGGACCTGTTCTTCGCCCTCCAGGACGAGGAGACCGGGGACCACATGTACGCGATCGCCTTCTGCATCGACGTGACCGTCGGACTGGAGAAGGAGAAGGCCGCCGCCCTGGAGATCACGGACATCGCGCCGTACGCGATCCGGCTCAACGCGATCGTCCTGCGCCAGGAGTTGCGCCTCGCGGCCTGACGGCCGCCCGGACGTGCGGTGAAACCCGCACCGGCCCGCCGTCCCGGGCCGGACCGCAGGGAACCCTAGACTGACCGCATGGCGAAGTACTTCGACGTGCACCCCGAGAACCCCCAGCGGCGCACCATCAGCGGTGTGGCCGACAGCATCCGCTCCGGCGCGCTCATCGCGTACCCGACGGACTCCTGCTACGCGCTGGGATGCCGGATCGGCAGCCGCGACGGCATCGGCCGGATCCGCTCGATCCGTGAGCTGGACGACCGCCACCACTTCACGCTGGTGTGCCAGAACTTCGCGCAGCTCGGCCAGTTCGTGCACGTCGACAACGACGTGTTCCGCGCCGTGAAGGCGGCGACCCCCGGCAGCTACACCTTCATCCTGCCGGCGACCAAGGAAGTCCCGCGCCAGCTGCTGCACCCCAAGAAGAAGACCGTCGGCGTCCGGATCCCGGACCACGTCGTGACCCAGGCGCTCCTGGAGGAGCTCGGCGAGCCGCTGCTCTCCAGCACGCTGCTCCTGCCCGGCGAGGACGAACCGATGACCCAGGGCTGGGAGATCAAGGAGCGGCTCGACCACGCGGTGGACGCCGTCCTCGACTCCGGTGACTGCGGCACCGAGCCGACGACGGTCATCGACTTCTCGAGCGGCGAGCCGGAGGTCGTACGCCGGGGAGCGGGCGACACCGCGCGGTTCGAGTAGCCGGGCGATCGCGACATGACCGCCATATCCCCGCGCCTCGTCCTCTTGTTGGCGGTGGCCCTCCTGACGACCGCCGGTTGCGGTCTCGGGGCCGAACTCGACCGCGAGGCCGACCCCGAGCGGACGGGGGCCCACGCCTCCGAGGTCCGGCCGCCGATGGAGGTCCCGGTTCCCGGCCCGTCGGACCCGGGCGCCCCGCCCGCTCCGAACGCCACGGACGGCTGCCCGGTGTCCGGTGTCCGGGTGACGACGGGAATGGTCAACGTGGCCATGGGGCTGCGCGCCATGCCGGTGACGCTCACCAACTGCGGTACGGGCGAGCAGCGCGTCAACGGGTATCCGGACGTACGGGTTCGGGACGTCGCACGCCGGCCCATGGACGTCACGGTGCTGAAGGGACCGGAGCCCGTCACCCGGCTCGACGACCCGGGACCGCACCCGGTGGCGCTGAAGCCGGGGGAGTCGGCACGCAGCGTCTTCGTCTGGCGCTACTCGGCCGTCGACGTGTCGACCGGGCGGGGGAGCGGCGTGTACGTCGAGATCGCCCCGGCCGCGGGCGCCGAGCGCCAGACGGTGGTGCCGGAAGGCGGCCTGGACATCGGCGAGACGGGCCTGCTGGGCACGACGGCCTGGGAGAAGGTCACGGACTAGGCCGGGGGCGGGGACGTGTGGGACCCGGCCCCCGGGCCCCCACCCCGGGCCACGTCGATCGGACAACGTCAGACCGGGCGGCGCAGGCGGGTGGTTCTGGCGGCGGCCACCAGCTCCGCCACCGTGGCGAGTTTGACCCTCGGCCGTCCGGTCTCGCGGCCGCGGCCGCGTTCGGCCCGGTCGATCGCGGCCAGGCCACGGGC
This sequence comes from Streptomyces sp. NPDC127129, assembly GCF_042671585.1. Classification (NCBI taxonomy): domain Bacteria; kingdom Bacillati; phylum Actinomycetota; class Actinomycetes; order Kitasatosporales; family Streptomycetaceae; genus Streptomyces; species Streptomyces sp. NPDC127129. The sequence continues at coordinate 506,104 of NZ_JBHXTV010000002.1, read as the reverse complement.
GTCGACGACCTCCGCACCGCGTCTGCGGATCAGCCGCCGGAACGCCTGGGGTGTACGGGACGGGGTGGGCAGGGCGCCCGCGACGGCGTCGGCCAGGAGCGTGCCCACCGTCTCGGCCGCGCAGGTCCGGTTGGCGCCGATCCCGCCCGAGGGACCGCGCTTGATCCAGCCGACGACGTACGTCCCGGGCATCCCGGTCACCCGGCCGCGTTCGTGCGGCACGGTGCCGGTCACCTCGTCGAACGGCAGCCCCGGCACCGGCACGCCCCGGTAGCCGACCGCCCGGAGCACCAGCCCGGCCGGGATCTCCCGCTCGCCCGGACCCTCCGTCACCCGCGCGGCCCGTACCGCCCCCTCGCCGGTCAGCGCCACCGGCGCGGAGTGGAACCGGAGCACGATGCGCCGCTCGCCCTCCGACGAGGACGAGGACGAGGACGACGCCGGCGACGGCCCCCTGGTCCAGTCCACGGTCTCCCGCGCCACGTCGCGCAGCAGCGCGGCCTTCTCGCCCGGCCCCGCGCCGTCGATCGCCGCGCCGGTCCGCGGATCGTGGTCGTCCACGACCAGCCGCACCCCGGGCAGATGGGTGAGGGCGAGGAGTTCGGAGGCGGTGTACGCCGCGTCCTCCGGTCCCCGCCGTCCGAGCAGCACCACCTCCCGTACCCGCGAGGCACGCAGGGCGGCGAGCGCGTGGTCGGCGATGTCGGTGCCGGCCAGGCTCTCCGGGTCCATGACGAGGATCCGGGCGACGTCGAGCGCGACATTGCCGTTGCCGACCACGACGACCCGCTCGGCGCCGGTCACGTCGATCGCGTCCGGGGCGCACTCGGGGTGGGAGTTGTACCAGGACACGAACGAGCTCGCCGAGACGCAGCCCGGCAGCTCCTCGCCCGGGACGCCGAGCCTGCGGTCGGTGGAGGCGCCCACGGCGTAGACGACCGCGTCGTGGTGCGCGGCGAGTTCCTCCGCCGTGACGTCCCTGCCGACCTCGACGCCCAGCCGCATCCGTACCCGGGGATGGGTGTGGAAGCGGGCGAAGGTGTCGCCGGCCTTCTTGGTCGCCGGGTGGTCCGGCGCCACGCCGTACCGGACGAGACCGCCCGCCACGGGCAGCCGGTCGACCAGGGTCACCTCCGCGTTGGTGTGCAGCAGCAGGTCCTCGGCGGCGTACATGCCCGCCGGGCCGGTGCCGACGACCGCGACGCGGATCGGCGCGAAGTCGGAGGGCAGGCTCCGCTCGAAGGCCGGGGCGCCCCAGGAGTGGAAGTTCGGCCCGGGGGCCCGGGCCGGAGGCTCCCGGTCGGCGAAGTACGCGGCGTTGACGGCCGCGTATCCGGCGTGCGCCGGCGAGAGGCTGTCCACCGGGAAGATCGCGTCCACCGGACAGGCATCGGCGCAGGCGCCGCAGTCGATGCACGTGGCCGGATCGATGTGGAGCAGCTCCGTGCTGCCGAACTCCCGTTCCTCCGGCGTCGGGTGGATGCAGTTCACGGGGCACACGGCGACGCAGGTGGCATCGCTGCAGCACGTCTGGGTGATGGCGTAGGTCATGTCGTCGGCTCAGCTCGGCTCGGCCCGGTCGGGCTACGGTCAGATCAGGTGGGCGCGCTTGTAGAAGGCGAGGGCCGGCCGGGTGAGGAGCCCGGCGGAGGAGAGGAACTCCATCAGGCCCGCGCAGCTGGACCGCATCAGCGACTTGTGGTGCTCGTTCGCCCCGGCCTCGCGCACGGCGCGCTCCACGTCGAGCCCGGCGCTCTCGTAGACCTTCCGGCCCACCATGCTGGTGACGATGACGTACGACGCGATCGCGATGACCAGCGCGTGGAACTGACGGCGCGCCCTGCTCGCGCCACGGAGCCGCCTGCGTGTCTCCTCGCGGGCGAACTTCATGTGCCGCGACTCCTCCACGACATGGATGTTGTTGATCGTGCGGACGAACGGCACGACCCGCTCGTCGCGCATCCAGTCGCGCTGCATCACGTCGAGGACCTCCTCGGCGACCAGGATCGCCGCGTACGCCGCCTCGCCGAAGGCGACCGTCTTGAAGGCCCTGCCGAGTTCGACCGCGATCCGGCCCGGCCGGTAGGCGGGCGCACCGAGCTTCGCGGCGCCCCGGGCGAACATGATGGAGTGCCGGCACTCGTCGGCGATCTCGGTGAGCGCCCACTGGAACCGGGGCTCGGTCGGATCCTTGGCGTACATGTCCCGCAGCACCATCTGCTGGAGGATCATCTCGAACCAGATGCCGGTGCTGGCCACCGACGCCGCCTCCTGGCGGGTCAGCTCCTTGCGCTGGGGCTCCGTCAGCTCGCTCCAGTACGCGGTGCCGTAGAGGGTGCTCCACTCCGGGCTCGCGCCGTGGAAGTCCTTGTCCAGCGGGGTGTCCCAGTCCACCTCGGTGGCCGGGTCGTACGACAGTTTCGCGGCCGAGTCGAGCAGCCGCCGGGCGACCTCCTGCTCGGCGTGCCGTTCCTCGCTCTCCGGTCGGACGGTGCTGCTCGCCATGTGCGGCTCCTTGGATCGAGACGTCGCACGCTTGTTAGATGCGGCGTCTAGCAAGCTGTTAGACGGAACGTATAACAAGGGAGTGGTGCGGGCCTACCCCCGTGCGGAAAATCCCCTCGATCTCTCCACGTGTCCCCGTCCCGTCCACGACCGGACGCCCCCACGAGGCAACCCACGACGGCCTGTTGCCGTCCTCCGGTCACGAGAGAGGCACCCGCTGACCCCGAGGTGCCCGTACGACCGATCGTGAGGAAGACCGCTTTGATACGTGTCACACGTGCGGTGACCGCGGCCATGGCGTTCATCGCACTGGCCGCGGCGTCGCCGGGAACGGCGTTCGCCGAACCGTCCCCGGGCTCCCTGGCGCGGGCGGGGAACCCGGCGGGGGAAGGAGACCAGGGGAGGCTGCCGGAGGGCTGGCGCCTCACCGGCGAGGGCGCCGACCGGCAGCTCGTCTGGACGTCCCCCGACCGCGTGCCCATGGGCGACGCCCGCGTCGAGTTCCACTCCGGGAACCGCCTGCTCGGCGTCCCCGTGCCCGCCGCCGACGGCAAGGCGTACCGGCTCCGGGCCGACGGCCTGCGGCTCGGCTCCGTGGACGAGCTGAAGGTGGTCGCCGGGGGGCGCCGCCTGGACGCCGACGCCCCCGCGCCGTCCCGGACCTCCGGCGCCCGGCCCCCGGCGCGCTCCGCGCTGACGGAGCCGCCGTTCCCGGCCAACCCGGTCGACCCCGGAGTGCCCGGCGGATACCGCACCGTCAGCGGCGAGTACGACCTGGCGTCCATACGGCTGCCCGGATACGCCGAGCCCGTCGAGATGCGGGCCGTGGTCGTCGGACCGACGGGCGCGGCGGGCAAGCGTCCGCTCGCGCTGTTCCTCCACGGCCGTCACGGGACCTGCTACGGCTCCGGCGAGGAGGTGACCGGCGCCTGGCCCTGCGCCCCGGGCACCCGGCCGATCCCCAGTCACAAGGGCTATCTGCGCGCCCAGCAACTGCTGGCCTCCCAGGGCTATGTGACGGTCTCGATCTCCGCCAACGGCATCAACGCCCAGGACCACCTCGCCGAGGACGCCGGAGCCCAGGCCCGCTCGTCCCTGGTCCGGCAGCACCTGGCCCGCTGGGCCGAGTGGTCCGAGAACCCGGCGGGCGCCCCGTCCGCCGTGCGTGCCGCCGCGCCCGCCGACCTCTCCCGCGTCCTGCTCGTCGGCCACTCCCGGGGCGGCGAGGGCGTCAACCGCGCCGCGCTCGACAGCCTCCACCGGCCGCCCGCCGACCAGGACGGACACCAGGGCCCCGTGCGCTGGACCATCCGCGGCAACGTGCTGATCGGGCCCACGATCTTCGGCCAGAACCCGGCCCCCGACGTGCCCTCGATGACCATGCTGCCCGGTTGCGACGGTGACGTCTCCGACCTCCAGGGCCAGATCTACGTCGACGGCACGCGTGGGGTGGGCGGCGGCGCCGCGCTCCAGAGCGCGGTCTACATGCCGGGTGCCAACCACAACTACTTCAACAGCGAGTGGACCCCGGGCCAGGCGGAGGCGCCCGCCTCCGACGACTTCTTCGAGGACGACACCCGCGACCCGGTGTGCTCACCGGGCACCTCCACCCGGATGACCGCCGCGCAGCAGCAGACCGCGGGCGCGACCTACATCGCGGCCGCGGCCCAGCTGTTCGTCGCCGGAGACGACCGCGTCCGCCCGCTCCTCGACGGAACCGGCCGGCGCGCACCCTCGGCCGGCACGGCGCGCGTCCTCAGCCACGCCGTCGGCGCGCACCGCACCCCCGCGTTCCTGCCCGGTCCCTCGACCGCCGTGACCGGCGGCCGGGTGTGCGCGCAGATCGACCCCGACCCCGGCCGCGCCTGCCTGGCGCCCGATGCGAGCGGCCGGTCGCCGCACTTCGCCGCCTGGGAGGCGTCGCCCGAACCGGGCCGCGACGCCGTCGCGTTCCGGTGGAAGAAGGGGGCCGCGGGCCCTCCGGTGACGGTCCGCTCCACCGGTCCCGTCTCGCTCAAGGGTTCCGAGGCGCTGGCGCTGCGCGTCATCCTTCCGCCCAACAGCACCGGCACGCACCTGGACGTCGCACTCGTCGACTCCTCCGGCAAGCGGGCGCGCCTCGGCACGGCCTCCCGGATCGACGGACTCCCCGGCAGCGACCGGACCACGTCCCTCTGGGCCCGTGAACTCCGCTTCCCCCTGGCCGCCGCCGTACGGTCCGGCCTGGACCTGCGCCGGGTCACGACCCTCGAACTGACCCCGCGCGGCGGCGCCGGCACTGCCTGGCTGATGGACGCCTGGGGCTGGCGCCCCGGCACACCGGAGGCCCGGCCGACCGTCATGCCCCGCGTCGACATCGGCCGGCTGACCGTCGACGAGGGCGACTCCGGGGTCCGTACGGTCAAGGTCCCGGTCACCGTCTCGGGCCAGGGCAGCGGACAGGTCCGGGTGTTCGTCCCCCGGCCGGGCACGGAGGAGGTGACGTCCAGGGTCGTGACGGTACGTCCCGGCAGCCAGGACATCGACGTCCCCGTCGAGGTGCGCGGCAACACCCGCTACGGCTACGACGTCACCCAGGACGTGTCCGTGAAGGCGGTCCGCGGTGTGGCCGTCGGCTCGCACCGGGGCGGGGTGACCGCACGGAACGACGACACGATGCCCACGGTGACGCTGACCCCGGTCGAGACCGACGTCACCGAGGGCCGGCCGCTGACCTGGCGGCTGACCCTGTCCGCGGCCGCCGACGTGGAGCTGGGCGGCTCGCTCGCCCTCCTGCCGGTCGCCGGCGGCGCCGAGCTGTCCACGGCGGACGTCGCACGGAGCTGGCTGGAGGAGCACTTCGGCGAGCCCCCGGCCCGTCCGGTGCCGCTCTCGGGCCTGTGGGAGGGGGAGGCCCCGGCCTTCTCGGTGCAGGTGCCCGCCGGGCGGACGACCGCCGAGGTGACGATCCCCACGGTCGCGGACACGGTGCGCGAGGCGACCGAGTACCTGCGCAGCAGGCTCATCACGTACGACGCGGACTGGGAGCCGCACGAGGGCCCGGAGTTCAAGGGCTCGGTGCGGGACGCCGCGTAGAGCGAGCCGACCCCCATGGACCGGACGGCGAGCGCGGGCCCGGCGCCCGCGCACGTCGTCCGGTCCGTCGGGCCGTCACCGGCCCCCGGACCACTGCCCACACCCCCCGGCGCGCCCGGGCTCCCCCTCCGTCGATCATGCTGGTGCCGACGCCGCCGCCGTACAGCGAGGACCGCCCATGACCGACACACCGCACTCCTTCCGGCTCCTCCCCGGAGCACCGGACTCGCCGGTACTCCTGCATGTGCCGCACTCCTCCCGCGAGCTGCCGCCGGACGTCCGCGACGGCATCGTGCTCGGGGACGAGGAACTCGCGCGCGAGCTGGACCACATCACCGACTCCCACACCGCCGAGATCGCCGCCGTGGCCGCGCGGACCGCGGCCGTCACGCCCTGGCGGTTCGTCAACCGCCTCTCCCGGCTGGTCGTCGACCCCGAGCGCTTCCCCGACGAGCGCGAGGAGATGCGCGCGGTGGGGATGGGCGCCGTCTACACCCGCACCACGCACCGCGCCGAACTCCGGCCGGAGGCGTACGACGCGCGGCCGCTCCTGGACCGGTACTTCACGCCGTACGCCCGGGCCATGACGGCCGCCGTCGAGGAGCGGCTCGCGGCGGCCGGCCGTGCCGTGATCGTCGACGTGCACTCGTACCCGACCGAAGCGCTCCCGTACGAGCTGCACGGCGACGGACCGCGCCTCCCGATCTGCCTCGGCACCGACGCCTTCCACACACCGCCCGCGCTGGTGGACGCGGCGCGGAAGGCGTTCGCCCCGTTCGGCGGGATCGGGACGGACAGCCCCTTCGCGGGAACGTACGTGCCGCTGGACCACTACGGCCGTGATCCGCGCGTCACCGCCCTGATGATCGAGATCCGCCGCGACGTCTACATGACGGAGCCCGGCGGCCCCGCCGGACCCGGCCTCGACACGCTCGGCGCCGCCCTGGCGGCCCTGGTCGAAGAGGCGGGTGCGGCGCGCGGCTGAAATCCCCGGCGCGGCGGTCCTCTCCCGTCGATGCTGGGACGCATGAACGCCACCCGCCCTCTCCGGCCGCCGACCCGCACGGACCGGCTGCTCGCCGCGCTCGGCGGGGTCCTCTCCGGCTATGTCGCCCTGGCCGTCGCCGACCTCCTCGCCGGCTGGGTCCGCCATGAGGCGGGCCCGGTCACGGCCGTCGGCGACGCCGTCGTCGACCGGACCCCGACCGCGGTCGAACAGTGGGCGATCCGTACCTTCGGCCAGAGCGACAAGGCCGTCCTCCTGCTGGGCATCCTGCTCGTCCTCGCCCTGATCGCCGCCGCGCTGGGGGTGCTCGCGCTGCGCCGCCGCCGGGCCGCGGCCGCCGGTGTCCTCGGCTTCGGTGTCGTCGGCGCCCTCGCGGCCGTGAGCAGGCCCGACTCCGACTCCGCCCTCGACGTCCTGCCCTCGCTCCTCGGGGCGGCGGCCGGAGCCCTCCTGCTGTACGTCCTCATCGGCAGGCTCCTCGCCCCGGGCACCGGGGAGCTGCCGGACGGGGCCGCCCGGGCGGACCGCAGGAGCTTCCTCGTCGTCGCCGCGGCCACGGGCCTCGCGGCGACCGGCGCCGCCGCGCTCGGCCGGGCCTCGGGCTCCGTCGCGGGCGAGAGCGCCACGGCGTCCCGCGACGCCCTGCGACTGCCCCGGCCCGCCTCGCCCGCGCCGGCCGTGCCTCCCGGGGCCCAGCTCGACGTCCCGGGCATCGGCCCCTTCATCACCCCCAACAGGGACTTCTACCGGATCGACACCGCGCTCGTCGTCCCCAAGGTCGACGCCGACGACTGGCGCCTGCGGATCCACGGGACCGGCGTGAGCCGTGAGCTCTCCCTCACGCTCCCGGAGCTGATGTCGCGCACGGTCGTGGAGCGGGACATCACCCTCGCCTGCGTCTCCAACGAGGTCGGCGGAGACCTCGTGGGCAACGCCCGCTGGCTCGGCGTACGCCTCTCCGACCTGCTCCGCGAGGCGGGGGTGCGCCCGCCCTCCGAAGGCGGACCGGCCGACCAGCTCGTGGCCCGTTCCGTCGACGGCATGACCATCGGCACCCCCGTCGAGACCGTGATGGACGGCCGGGACGCCCTGCTCGCCTTCGGCATGAACGGTGTGCCCCTGCCCCTGGAGCACGGCTTCCCGGTCCGCATGATCGTCCCGGGGCTCTACGGCTACGTCTCCGCCTGCAAGTGGATCGAGTCCGTCGAGCTGACCACCTTCGACGCCTACGACGCCTACTGGGTCCCCCGCGGCTGGGCGGCGCAGGCACCGGTCAAGACCCAGTCCCGGATCGACACCCCACGCCCGCTCGCCCGGCCCGCCGCGGGCACGGTCATGATCGCCGGGGTGGCCTGGGCCCAGCACCGCGGCATCGGGCGTGTGGAGGTGAGGGTCGACGACGGGCCCTGGGAGGCGGCCCGGCTCGGCGCGGCGAACGGCCTGGACACCTGGCGCCAGTGGGTGCATCCCTGGCGGGCCGCTCCCGGCCGTCACACCCTCACGGTCCGGGCCACCGACGGCACCGGCGCGACCCAGCCCGAGGAGCCCACCGACACCATGCCGGACGGGGCCGAAGGGTGGCACTCGGTCGTCGTGACCGTCGAGGAGTCCTGAGCCGGGCCAGTCCCGGACGGAGCCCGGGGGAGGGTCGGGAGGGGGCCCGGGGAGAGCCCGGAGAGGCCCGGGGGAAGGACCCCCGGGAAAGATCAAAAGTTCGACGGGTTAGCATATGAGCACCACCTAGCTCGAAAGATGAACTCGTGACTGTCAATGACGACTCGTTCACCAGCTGGAAGAACCGCGAGGAGATCGCGGAGTCGATGATCCCGATCATCGGGAAGTTGCACCGGGAGCGGGACGTCACGGTCCTGGTCCACAGCCGATCCTTGGTGAACAAGTCGGTTGTCAGCATCCTCAAGACGCACCGCTTCGCCCGCCAGATCGCCGGCGAGGAGCTCTCGGTCACCGAGACCCTGCCGTTCCTGCAGGCGCTCACCACGCTCGACCTCGGCCCGTCGCAGATCGACATCGCGCTGCTCGCCGAGGCCTACAAGAGCGACGACCGGGGTCTGTCGGTGGAGGAGTTCACCGCCTCCGCGGTCTCCGGTGCCACCGGGGACAACAAGATCGAGCGCCGTGACGGCCGCGACGTCGTCCTCTACGGCTTCGGCCGCATCGGCCGCCTCGTCGCCCGCCTGCTGATCGAGAAGGCCGGCTCCGGCAACGGTCTGCGTCTGCGCGCCATCGTCGTCCGTCAGGGTGGTGACCAGGACATCGTCAAGCGCGCCTCGCTGCTGCGGCGCGACTCGATCCACGGCCAGTTCCAGGGCACCATCACCGTGGACGAGGCGAACAGCACGATCATCGCCAACGGCAACACGATCAAGGTGATCTACGCCAACGACCCGTCCGAGGTCGACTACACGGCGCACGGCATCAAGGACGCCATCCTCATCGACAACACGGGCAAGTGGCGGGACCGCGAGGGCCTCTCCAAGCACCTGCGCCCCGGCATCGACAAGGTCGTCCTGACGGCTCCGGGCAAGGGCGACGTCCCGAACATCGTCCACGGCGTCAACCACGACACGATCAAGCCGGACGAGCAGATCCTCTCCTGCGCCTCCTGCACCACCAACGCGATCGTCCCGCCGCTGAAGGCCATGGACGACGAGTACGGTGTGCTGCGCGGTCACGTGGAGACCGTCCACTCGTTCACGAACGACCAGAACCTGCTGGACAACTACCACAAGGCCGACCGTCGTGGCCGCTCCGCGCCGCTGAACATGGTCATCACCGAGACCGGTGCCGCCTCCGCCGTCGCCAAGGCGCTGCCGGACCTCAAGGCGCCGATCACCGGCAGCTCGATCCGCGTCCCCGTCCCGGACGTCTCGATCGCCATCCTCAGCCTGCGCCTGGGCCGCGAGACCACCCGCGAGGAGGTCCTCGACCACCTCCGCGACGTCTCGCTGCACTCGCCGCTGAAGCGCCAGATCGACTTCACCACCGCGCCCGACGCCGTCTCCATGGACTTCGTCGGCTCGCGCCACGCCTCGATCGTCGACGCGGGCGCGACGAAGGTCGACGGCGACAACGCGATCCTCTACCTCTGGTACGACAACGAGTTCGGCTACTCGTGCCAGGTCATCCGCGTCGTCCAGCACGTCTCCGGCGTCGAGTACCCGACGTACCCCGCCCCGGCGGTCTGATCCGGACGCACCGGCGCGCACGCGCGAAGGCCGAGGCCCCTGCCGTTTCCCGGCAGGGGCCTCGGCCCTTCTCACGGCGTCGGAGGCGGCCGCCGGTGTCGTACGCCGGCGCAGCCGTCGGCGCGGCCCGCGGCCTCCGGCTCAGGAACCCACCCTGCGCTTGTTCCACACGTCGAACCCGACCGCGGCGAGCAGCACCAGGCCCTTGATCACCTGCTGCCAGTCCGTACCGATCCCGACGAGGTTCATGCCGTTGTTGAGCACGCCGAGGACCAGGCCGCCGACGATGGCGCCGAGGACCGTGCCCACACCGCCGCTCATCGACGCGCCGCCGATGAACGAGGCGGCGATCGCCTCCAGTTCGAAGTTGATGCCCGCCTTGGGCGAGGCGGCGTTGAACCGGGCGGCGAACACCAGCCCGGCGAGCGCCGCGAGCACCCCCATGTTCAGGAAGACCAGGAAGGTGACCTTCCGGTCCCGTACCCCCGACAGCTTGGCGGCCGGCAGATTACCGCCGATCGCGTACACATGGCGTCCCACGACGGCGTTGCGCATGACGTACCCGAAGCCGACCAGGAGCGCCGCCAGGATCAGCAGCACGACCGGCGCCCCCTTGTAGCTGGCGAGCAGGAGCGTGAAGACCAGGACCGTGGCGACCAGCGCCCCCAGCTTCACGGCGAACAGCCCGACGGGCGCGACCTCCAGGGCGTACTCCCGCTGACGGCGGCGGTCCCGCACCTCCTGCCACACGACGAAGACCATGAGGGCCAGACCCAGCAGCAGGGTCAGATTGTGGTAGTCGGTGCTCGGCCCCACCTCCGGCAGGAAGCCGTTGGAGACCGTCTGCAGCCCGTCGGGGAACGGCCCGATCGTCTGGCCCTTGAGGAAGATCTCGGTGAGACCGCGGAACAGGAGCATCCCGGCCAGGGTGACGATGAACGACGGGATGCCCAGATACGCGATGAAGAACCCCTGCATGGCCCCCGCCGCCGCGCCGAGCAGCAGCACGAGCACCACCGCCAGCGGCCACGCCATCCGGTGCTCCACCATCAGCACGGCCGCCACCGCGCCGACGAAGGCGGTGAGCGAGCCCACCGAGAGGTCGATGTGGCCCGAGATGATGACGATCATCATCCCGATCGCCAGGATCAGGATGTAGCTGTTCTGCAGGACCAGATTGGAGACGTTGCGCGGCAGCAGCAGGTCGCCGCCCGTCCAGACCGCGAACAGGGCCACGATCAGCCCGAGGGCGATCAGCATGCCGTACTGCCGCATGTTCCCGCGCAGTCCGTCGAGGATCAGCCGGCCGACGCCGGGACGGCCCTCCGCCGGTGGGCCGTCCGGCGCCTTCCCGGTGCCGTCGGCCTGGGTCCCGGCCGTGAGATCGGTGCTCATGCGTGTTCCCTCCTGTCCTTCGTCATGTGCCGCATCAGCAGCTCCTGGGTCGCCTCGGCACGGGACACCTCGCCTGTGAGCCGGCCCGCCGCCATGGTGTAGACGCGGTCGCACATGCCGAGCAGCTCGGGGAGTTCCGAGGAGATGAAGAGGACGGCCCTGCCCTCGGCGGCCAGCCGGTCGATGACCGTGTAGATCTCGTACTTGGCGCCCACGTCGATCCCGCGGGTCGGCTCGTCCAGGATCAGGACGTCGGGGCCCGCGAAGATCCACTTGCTGAGGACGACCTTCTGCTGGTTGCCCCCGGAGAGCCGGCCGACGGGCTCGAAGACCGTCGGCGCCTTGATGTTCATCGACCGGCGGAAGCCCTCGGAGACCCGGGTCTCCTCGTGCTCGTCGACGAAGCCGCGCCGGGCGACCTTGGACAGGGCGCTCAGCGAGACGTTCCGGTTGATCGTGTCGATCAGGTTGAGGCCGTAGTGCTTGCGGTCCTCGGTGACGTACGCGATGCCGTGCCCGACCGCCTCGGGGACCGTACGGGTACGGATCTCCACGCCGTCCTTGAGGACCGTGCCGCCGCCGTACCGCCCGTAGCTGCGCCCGAACACGTTCATCGCCAGCTCGGTTCGGCCCGCCCCCATCAGGCCGGCGACCCCGACGATCTCGCCGCGCCGGACGGTGAGCGAGACACCGTCGACGACCTTGCGGTGCCGGTCGATCGGATGGTGCACGGTCCAGTCCCGGATCTCCAGGGCGGGCGCCGCGCCCCGCTCCGGCTCGTGCGGGGTGCGCTCGGGGAACCGGTGGTCCAGATCGCGGCCCACCATGCCCCGGATGATCCGGTCCTCGGTGGTCTCCGGCGCCCTCACGTCGAGGGTCTCGATCGACCGGCCGTCCCGCAGGATCGTCACCGAGTCCGCCACCCGGGCGATCTCGTTGAGCTTGTGCGAGATGATGATCGACGTGATGCCCTGACCCTTCAACTCCTCGATGAGAGAGAGGAGTTTGCCGCTGTCCTCGTCGTTCAGCGCGGCCGTCGGCTCGTCGAGGATCAGCAGCTTCACCTCCTTGGCGAGCGCCTTGGCGATCTCCACCAGCTGCTGCTTGCCGACACCGATGTCCGCGACGCGGGTCTGCGGATGCTCGTCCAGACCCACGCGGCGCAGGAGCTCCGCCGCGTGGCGCAGGGTCCGGTCCCAGCTGATCACGCCGCGGCCGGCGTGCTCGTTGCCGAGGAAGATGTTCTCCGCGAGGGAGAGGTACGGCACCAGCGCCAGCTCCTGGTGGATGATGACGATGCCGCGCTTCTCGCTCGCCCCGATGTCCCGGAACCGGCACGGCTCACCCTGGAAGAGCACCTCCCCCTCGTAACTCCCGTGCGGATGAACGCCGCTGAGGACCTTCATCAGCGTCGACTTGCCCGCTCCGTTCTCCCCGCAGATGGCGTGGACCTCGCCCGCCCGGACGGTCAGGGAGACGTCCGACAGTGCCGTCACGCCGGGAAACGTCTTGATGATCGAGCGCATGTCCAGGACGGGTCCCGCCATGGCACACCCTCTCCTCTCCGGTCGCGGTCTAGTTGAGGTCGCTCGCCTTGATGTAGCCGGAATCGACCAGCACGGAGCGGTAGTTGCTCCTGTCGACGTTCACCGGGTCGAGCAGGAAGGCCGGGACGACCTTCTTCTCGTTGTCGTACGTCGTGGTGTCGTTGACCTCCGGCTTCTTGCCCTCGAAGAGCGCGTTGACCATCTGCGCGGCGACCTTCGCCAGTTCGCGCGTGTCCTTGTACACGGTCTGCGTCTGCTCGCCCGCGATGATCGACTTCACGGAGGCGACCTCGGCGTCCTGCCCCGTCACGACGGGCAGGGGCTTGCCCGCGCCGCCGTAGTCGTCGGACTTGAGGGCGGACAGGATGCCGATGGAGATGCCGTCGTACGGCGAGAGGACCGCGTCCACCCGCTCCTTCGCGTACGAGGAGGTGAGCAGGTCGTCCATGCGCTTCTGGGCCTGGCCGCCGTCCCAGCGCAGTGTCGTCACCTGGTTGAGCCTGGTCTGACCGGACCTGACGACCAGCTGCTTCCTGTCGATGTACGGCTGGAGGACGTTCATGGCGCCCTGGAAGAAGTAGCGGGTGTTGTTGTCGTCGTTCGAGCCGGCGAACAGCTCGATGTTGAACGGGCCCTTCTTGCCGCCGTCCTTCAGGCCCAGCCTCTCGACGAGGTAGCCGCCCTGGAGCTCGCCGACCTTCTCGTTGTCGAAGGAGGCGTAGTAGTCGACGTTCGGCGAGCCGAGGATGAGCCGGTCGTAGGAGATGACCGGGATCTTCGCGTCCGCCGCCTGCTGGAGCACGTTGGCGAGGGCCCGGCCGTCGATGGCCGCGACGACGAGGGCGTCGACGCCCTGGGTGATCATGTTCTCGATCTGCGAGACCTGCTGGTCCGGGTCGTCCTCGCCGTACTGGAGGGAGGTCTTGTACCCGTACTTCTCCAGGCTGCTCACCATGTTCCTGCCGTCGGCGATCCAGCGCTCGGAGGACTTGGTGGGCATCGCGATGCCCACGGTCAGCTCCTCGGCGCCCTTCTCCTCCTTGGCGCCGCCCGCGCCGCTCTGGCCGCAGGCGGAGAGGACGACGGCGAGGGCGGTCGCGAGGACGGTGGCGGGGGCGGCACTGCGGATACGCATGGCATCAGTCCTTGTCGGTGTGGTGGATCGGGTCGGGGAAGCGGTTCAGCGGGCCGGGCAGCCGCGAGCCCAGCGGGGACATCCCGCCGTCCGCGCCGTGCCGGGCCAGCAGATCGAGGGCGAGCCGGCCACGGCGGACCCGCTCGCGGGCGGTGGCGAGCACCGTCTCGCGCAGATGCAGACCGGAGGGATAGAGGGAAGGCGCCTTCGACAGACCGAACTTGAGGTAGAGCGGGGCGCCCCGGCGGATCAGCTCGGCGACCTCGTACATCCGGACGTAGCCGCCCAGGTCGTCGGGCGCCTCGATGTACATGTCCATCGGCGCGGCGCTCACCCGCCGGATCTCGGTGAGATGGGCGAGCGGCAGATCGCTCGGCACGTTCACCGAGTCGGCGCCCAGACGCTCGTGCACGGCGTACGCGGCGGGGTTCACGGGGCCGATCAGAGCGGAGACCTTCAGCGTGGTGCCGGCGGGGATCACGCCGTGGCACCGGGCCCGGTGCAGCGTCCACAGCACGCCCTCGTCGGCCACGAGCAGGCATCGGACGCCCAGCCCGGTGGCGCGGACGGCGTCCTCCACGCAGCCGGCGACCGCGTCGTGGCCACGGGCGCGCAGGCCTCCGCCCCGGGAGTCGCTGCGGACCGAGCCGCCGATGTCCCAGGTGCCGCGGGGGCCGGTGAAGAGGCAGAGTTCGACGGAGCGTTCGGCGGCCGCCCGGACCATGGCGGTGATCTCGTCGTCCGTCAGCATCCAGACGCCGCTGCCCTGGCTGACCCGGTGGACCGGCACGTCCAGCCGCGCGGACTCCTCCAGGACCGCCTCCAGCGCCTCGGGCCCCTCCACGGAAGGCACCTCGGTCCGCCAGGTGCCGCCGTCCGGGAAGGAGTGCGGGGAGGTGTCGGCGGGGGAGAGGGCGGGGGAGCCGAGCCCGAGGACGGAGAGGGCGTGTTCGCCGGGCCGGTGGGGCGGGGAAGGCGGAGCGTCGGTCACGAGCGTTCCTCCGTGTTCGGTATGTCGGACATGGTTCGGAAGCAGAGGTACGGGTGGGTCGGTACGGGACCGGGGGCAGGACCGGGGGCAGGGGTCCGCCCGGGGCGGCGTTCGGTGCGAAGCGGTCGCGGGGCCTGCCGGGCGTCAGGGCCGTAGCAGCACCTTCCCGACCTTGGGGTCACCGGAGCCCACCAGCTCCATCGCCTGCGGGAACGCCCCGAGCGGCAGTTCGTGCGTCACCAGCGCGGCGAGGTCGAGCAGGCCCGCCCCGAAGGCGCGTACGGCATGGGCCCAGGCGGCGGGCGGCGCGCCGAAGACCGTGTGCAGGGTCAGCCGGCGGGTGACCAGCTCCGCGGGATCGAGACCGTCCGCCCCTGGGGCAGGGATGCCCGTGAGGACGACCCGGCCGCCCCTGCGGGCGAGGCCGGCAGCGGTACGGGCGGAGCCGGGGGCGCCCGCGGCCTCCAGGACCAGATCGCACCGGCCCTCCTCCGTCCTCCCGGCCGTCGGGAGGACAGAGGTCGCCCCGAACTCCCGCGCCAGTGCGGCCCGTTCGCGCCGCGGTTCCACGACGCACAGTTCGGCGGGCGACGAGGCCGCCAGCAGCTGGACGGCGATCAGCCCCAGAGTCCCCGCGCCGACCACGGCGACACGTTCACCGGGCCGTGGCGCCGCCGCGAGCGTCGCGGCCGCGACACAGGCGGCCGGCTCCAGCAGGGCCGCGGCCGTCAGATCGGCGTCGCCGGGGAGCGTGTGCAGGAGCCGGGCCGGAAGCGTCAGCGTGGGCGCCATCGCGCCCGGCCGGGTGAAGCCGGTCTCGTCGTACCCGGCCGTGCAGAGCGTGACGTCGCCCGTATGACAACGTTCGCACACCTGGCACGAGCGGAACCCCTCGCCGACCGTCTTCCTGCCGACGAGGTCCTCCGGAACGCCCTCGCCGACCTCGGCCACCGTCCCCGACCACTCGTGTCCGGGCGTGAGGGGATACCGCACGAACCCCTCGGGCCGAGTGCCCCGGTACACCTCGCGGTCGCTGCCGCAGACGCCGCTCGCGTACACCCGTACCAGCGCCTCCCCGGGGCCTGGCGGGCGCGGCTCGTGCGGGGCCAGCCGGTGCCGTCCCGGTGCGTCGACGACGACCGCGAGGCCGGGTCCGGCCGGGGCGCGGCTCACGCCCCGCCGCCCCGCGTCGCGGGGGCGCGCCGCTCCCAGCCGTCCGCCCACAGGTCGAAGCGGGCCTGCTGCTGCGGGAACTCGGCCGCCGCGTCCGTGTCGAGCTCGACGCCGAGGCCCGGCGCGTCCGAGCGCTGGAAGTAGCCGTCCACCACCTGGGGCGCGCCCTTGACCACCTTCTTGATCTCCGCGTCCGCGAAGTCGTTGAAGTGCTCAAGGATCTTGAAGTTCGGTGTGGTGAAGCCGACCTGGAGGGAGGCGGCGGTGAGCACCGGGCCGCCCACGTTGTGCGGGGCGACCATCATGTAGTGCGTCTCGGCGGTCGCGGCCAGCTTCCGGGTCTCCCAGATGCCGCCGAGGTGGCCGACGTCCGGCTGGATGATGTCGGCGGCCTGGCTCTCGAAGAGCTCACGGAACTCGATCCGGTCGTGGATCCGTTCACCCGTCGCGATCGGGAGGTCCACCTTGGCCGCCACCTTCTCCAGCGCCTTCAGGTTCTCCGGCGGGACCGGCTCCTCCAGCCAGGCCGGGCGGAACGGCGCCATCTCCCGGGCCAGCCCGATCGCCGTGGCCGGCGAGAAGCGCCCGTGCATCTCCAGCATCAGTTCGGCGTCCGGCCCGATGGCGTCCCGCACCGCCTCGATCAGCGAGACCGCGTACAGCGTGTCCTGGTGCGACAGTTCGAGGTGCCCGGTGCCGAACGGGTCGATCTTCAGGGCCCGGTAGCCCCGCTCGATCACCGCGCGAGCGGCCTTGTGGTACGCCTCCGGGGTGCGCTCGGTGGTGTACCAGCCGTTGGCGTACGCCTTGACCCGGTCGGTCACCTTGCCGCCGAGCAGCTGCCAGACCGGCACCCCGAGCGCCTTGCCCTTGATGTCCCAGCAGGCCGTCTCGATCACCGCGATGCCCGACATCACGATCTCGCCCGCCCGTCCGAAGTCCCCGTACTTCATCCGGCGGACCAGGTCCTCGATCGCGAACGGGTCCGAGCCGGCGATGTGGTTGGCCTCCGCCTCGCGGAGGTAGCCGAGCAGTGCGTCGGTGTGGCCGAGCATGCGGGTCTCGCCCACGCCCGTCAGTCCCTCGTCGGTGTGGACGAGCACATAGGTGAGGTTGCGCCAGGGAGTTCCGACGACATGAGTGCTGATTCCCGTGATCCGCACGGCAGTTGCCCCTCGGTCTCGTTCGAAATTTCGTCACACGTTCGAAATGTAGGCGTGACCGTAGGGGCTGGTCGGGTACGTGTCAACGGATCGCGCGGCCGTTGCCGGACGAAGAGGCCTGTGGTTAGCCTGTGTTCGCGATACCGGTCATCGGCCGGAATACCGAACACGGCCGGACATGAGGGATGAGGGGGAGCGGCGATGGGACGACAGGTGCCCGCGGTGGGCAGAGCGCTGGACATACTGGAGCTGTTCCTGACGGGCGACGAGACGCTCGCCGCCCCGGACGTCGTCCGCAGGCTCGGCCTCCCGCGCACCACGGTGCACGAACTGCTCACCACGCTGGCGGCCCGCAACTATCTCGTGCCCGTACCCGACCAGCCGGGACGCTACCGCCTCGGTGTCCGCACGTACCAGCTCGGCAGCCGGTACGCGGAGCAGCTCGATCTCGCCGCCGAGGGCCGGCAGGTGGCCTGCGAGGTCGCCGCGATCTGCGACGAGACCGTCCATGTGGCGCTCCTGGAGGACACCGACGTCATCTACGTCGCCAAGGTGGACTCCACCCACGCGGTCCGCATGGTCTCCGCCGCGGGCCGCAGGCTCCCCGCGCACTGCACCGCCGTCGGCAAGATGCTGCTCGCCTCGCTGCCGCCGGCCGAGCTGGAGAGCCGCATCGACGGGCGCGAGCTGGTCGCGATGACGCCGAACAGCGTCACGGGCCACGACGCCCTGCGCGCCGCCCTCGCCGAGATCCGGGAGCGGGGCGTCGCCGTCGAGCACCAGGAGTCCAACCCCGACGTGAGCTGCGTCGCCGCACCCGTCCGCGACAGCTCCGGTCGGGTCGTCGCGGCGCTCTCCGTCTCCGTCCCCGTGATCCGCTGGAGCGAGGACCGCGAACGGGAGCTCGCCGAACTGGCCGCCAAGGGCGCCGCCGACCTCTCCGTACGACTCGGCCACCGCGGCACGCGATGAGCCAGGACCTCGCGATCGCGGTCCGCGCCGAGGCGGCCCTCGGCGAGGGCCCCACCTGGGACGCGACCACCGGGCGGCTGATCTGGGTCGACATCCTCGGCTCGCGCGTCCACACCTACGCGCCGGCGACCGGCCGGCGCACCGTCATGGCCACCGAGCAGCACGTCGGCGCGGCGAAGCCGTGCGCGGACGGCGGGCTCGTGGTCAACCTCCGCGACGGCATAGGGCGTTACGACGCCGAGGGCGCCTTCAGCTGGCTCCTGCGCGACCCCGTGCCCGGGCGGCGTGGCAACGACGCCGCCGTGGCCCCGGACGGGGCGCTGTGGGCGGGCACCATGCGGTACGACGAGGCGCCCGGCGGCGGCAACCTGGTGCGCCTCGCCCCCGACGGTGCCGCGCACGAGGCGCTCTCCGGGGTGACGGTCAGCAACGGCATCGGCTGGAGCCCGGACGGCTCCCTCATGTACTACGTCGACAGCCCCACGCGCCGCATCGACGTCTGCCCCACCGGAGCCGATCTCGCCACGCACCGGCGCCCGTTCGTGACCGTAGAGCCCGGCGCGGGCTACCCCGACGGGCTCACGGTCGACGCGGACGGCTGCGTCTGGGTCGCCCTGTGGGACGGCGCCCGCCTCCGCCGCTACACGCCGCGCGGCGACCTGGACCGGGTCGTCCCCCTCCCCGTGGCGCGCCCCACGGCCTGCGCCTTCGGGGGCGCCGACCTCCGCGACCTGTACATCACCACGGCCCGCACCGGCGCCCCGCACGCCCACCCGTCGGCCGGCTCGCTCCTGGTCCTCCGCAACGCGGGCCACGGCCTGCCGGGCACCGCCTTCGGAGGCTGTCAGTGCCCGGCGCCGGCGTGCTGACCTGGGTCATGCCCCAGATCCTCCGTCACGGGCAGGCACTCGGCGAGCAGGTCGACGACGTCGCGCCAGGCTCGCTCCGCGTGCCGTGGGTGGTGGCCGACGCCGGGGACCGTGGGGTGGTCGACCGGTGGGTGGTGGAAGGCGTGCAAGGCTCCGCCGTAGACCGTGAGGCGCCAGTCGACGCCCGCGGCCTGCATCTCGGCGGTGAACGCGTTCCGTTGCGCGGGCGCCATGATCGGGTCCTCCGACCCGACTCCGGCCCACACCGGGCAGCGAATGCGCGCCGACTCGCCCGGTCGGCCCGTAGTCACTGCGTTGACCGTCCCGATCGCGCGCAGGCCGACGCCGTCGCGCCCGAGTTCCAGCCCGATGGCGCCCCCGGTGCCGTAGCCGACGGCGGCGATCCGGTCGGGATCGGTCCGCGGTTCGCTGCGCAACACGTCGAGCGCCGCATGGCCGATGCCCCGCATCCGGTCGGGATCGGCGAGCAGCGGCAGGCAACGGGCCAGCATCTCCTCGGGGTCGTCCAGATAGCGCCCGCCGTGAAGGTCGAAGGCCAGCGCCACATATCCCAGTTCGGCGAGAGCATCGGCCCGGCGGCGCTCGACGTCGCTGAGCCCCGTGCCCTCTGGTCCGAGCAGCACCGCGGGCCGGCGGCCGACACCGGCCGGGAGCGCGAGGTGCCCGATCATCGTCAAGCCGTCGGCCGGATACTCGACCGTACGCGTCGTCATTGTCGTCATGACACTGGACTGTAGTGATCGTCGAGCCCGGTCCGGCTGGTGTTCTGCCACTGGCGGAACACACGGGTATCCCACCGAAATGCGGTGAGGACTCACGAGAACCGTCACAAACCCCGCCCCGCTTGCGGACCGGGCACCGGTGGTGCTCGGCGGTCCGCTCCCCCCGGTACACCGGCAGCGTGCCCTCCGGCACCTCCACCGGACGTCGTCGGCGGTGGCGGAGTCATCGGTGCCTGGGTACGTCCCCCTCCGCGCCGGCCGCCTCGCGGTGTGCCCTGCGGGCCGTCGTCGCCGCCTCCTTCACCGCCTTGCGGGCCGTCCTCTGGGCCGACTTCGCGTCCCGCAGCCGCTCTTCGAGTGCGGCCACCTGCTCGTCCGCCTCGGTCGCGCGGGCCTCCGCCGCCCGCAGGTCCTCGTCCCTGCGGCGCGCTTCGGCGACCGCCGCCTCCGCGGCCTCTTCCGCCGCCTTCCGGGCCTCCTGCTCCGCCGCCGCCTCGTCGTCCGCGGCACGGGCGACGGCGGGGTCGGGGCGGGGCGGGAGGGTCTCGGGGACGATCGCGCCGAAGCCGACCGGGGCCTGAGGGGGTCTCACCAGACGGCCCGACGACCACTCCGCCGCGATGCCGGGGTCGGCGAGCACCGCGCGGAAGAGCTGCTCGACCTCCTGGCGGACCGAGGCGCTCAGCGGATGGCCCGCCTCCTCGGCGACCGCCGCGGTCTGTCGGACCTCCGCGGCGATCACCTTGTTCTGCACGCCCGCCGCCTCGCGCATCCTCGCCGCGTCCAGCAGCCGGGTGGCCTCGCGGAGCGTCTCGCCGAGCGCGAGCAGCCGCCGGACGTCCTCGGGCCGTTCCCGTACGAACCGGTTCGAGGCCCAGGCGGCCAGCGTGGGGCGGCGCAGCGCGGCGATCCGCTTCGCGCCGGCCGCGTCCCCGGACCTCCGCGCCTCGGCCGTCCGCGCGTCACGGGCCGCCACGAACTCGTCCGGTGCCACCCCGTACAGCTCATCGAAGACCTGCTCGACGTCCATGCCCTCACTCCCGCACGGCCGGGGCCGCCGCCCCGGGCTCGCCCTCGGCGGCCTCGCGGGCGTCCCGCAGCTCCGTGTAGACCGACCAGACCACCGACACCAGCGGCACCGCCACCACCGCTCCCACGACACCCGCGGCGATCGCCCCCGCGATCACCGAGATCGCCACCACCAGGGGGTGCAGCCGTACGGCCCAGCTCATCACGATCGGATGCAGCAGATGTCCCTCGATCTGCCCGATGATCACGATCAGGGCGATGACGATCGCCGCCACCCAGGGGCCCTGCGAGGCGAGCGCCACGACGGCGGCGACCGCCAGCGCGATCGGGGAGCCGATCAGCGGGATGAAGGCGGCCGCGAACTCCAGCAGCGCCAGCGGGACGGCCAGCGGAACGCCGAGCAGCCAGAGGGCGAGACCGACGAGGACCGCGTTCACGGCGGCCACCAGCACGATGCCGTGGGTGTAGCCGGTGAACGTACGCCAGCCCGCCCGGCCGGCGATGTCCATGCGCACGCGCACCGACCCGGGCAGCTGCTCCCTCAGCCACGCCCACTGCCGGTCACCCGAGTGGATGAAGAAGACCGAGCAGAACAGCGCGAGGGCCAGGGTGGTCAGGACCTCCACCAGCCGGTGCGCACCGCTCATCGCCTCGCTGATCAGCGTCGAGCGATGGCTGGAGAGGAACTGGCCGATCCTGCCCTGGACGTCCGAGAGCGCCTCCGGGTTCAGCCGGAACGGCGGCCGCTCCAGCCAGTCCTCGATCCGGGTGACGCCCTCCCGGAACTCGCGCACCAGGGTGGTCCGGTCCTGCTCCACCGCCTCGCCGACCAGCGCGAGGATCCCCAGGACCAGCGCGATGCTGCCGAGGATCGTGACGGTCACCGCCAGCGGCCGGGGCAGCCCCTTGGCCACCAGGTCGGCCACCGGGCGCAGCAGCGCGGTGACCACCAGACCCAGGAACACGGCCACCCCGATCTCGTGGAAACGCCCGAGGACGGCGAAGAGGCTGTAGATCAGCGCCCCGACGACGAGCAGCCGCCACGCGTACGCGGCGGCGGTGCGGAGGAACGGGATCACCTGCGGCGGAGTGCCTTGCTGCATGGCCAACGACGTACCACCCTGGGCCGCGCGGGCCACGCCAGAGGCCCGGTATTCGGCCGACCGGGCTCAGGAGGGGCGCGTACAGGGTGAACCCGGGGCCGGGGCCGGTGTCGGCGCCGGGCGGCCGACCGGGGCCGGTGAGGATCGGAGGATGGGCGTCGTCCTGCCGGTCCTCTTCGCGTTCTGCGCCGCGTTCAGCAACGCGCTCGCCACGGTGCTGCAGCGCCGTGCCGCGCTCACCGTCCGTCAGACCGACTCGTTCCGGCCCGGTCTGATCCTCGATCTCCTGAAGCGCCCGCTCTGGCTCGCCGGCATCCTCGCGGTCATCGTCGCCGGTGTCGGGCAGGCGGCGGCCCTGGCCACGGGCCCGCTGTCGCTCGTGCAGCCGCTCTTCGTCCTGGAGCTGCCGCTCGCGCTGCTGATCGCCTCACTGATGTCACGCGAGCGGCTGCCGTCGGCGCAGTGGCTGGCCGTGGCCGCGGTGGTGGCGGGCCTCGGTGTGGCGCTCATGGCGGCCTCGCCGGACGGCAACCGCACGCACGTGCCGCTGGACCGCTGGGTCCCGGCGCTCGTGGTGTGCGCCGCGGCCGTGGTGGCCCTGGCCTTCGCCGGACTGCGCCGGCCGCCCGGCCGCGCCCGCGCCGGGTGTCTCGGGGCGGCCACGGCGATCTGCTACGCGCTCACCGCGGGCCTGATGAAGACCTCCATGCACATCCTGGACGAGGACGGCCTGACGGGCTTCCTGACGGCCTGGCAGACGTACGCCTTCTGCGTCGCCGGCATCGCGGCGCTCCTGCTGCTCGAACACGCCATGCAGGGCGGGCCGCTGGTCGCCTCCCAGCCCGCGCTGACCCTGGGCGACGCGACGGTGAGCCTGATGCTGGGCATCCTCATCTACGAGGAGGACGTACGCATGGGATGGTGGCTGGTGCCGGAGCTGCTGGGCGTGGGCCTGATCGTCTTCGGCGTCTTCGCCCTCGCACGGGCCGGGGTCTCGGGATGAGCCACGCGTCCGCTCCGTCCCGCAGCGCCTCCCGCCGCGACCGGCACCTCGGCTATGTGGCGGCGGCCGTGGTCTTCGCCATCGGCATGGCCGGTACGACACTGCCCACGCCGCTCTACGGGCTGTACCGCGAGGAGCTCGGCTTCTCCGAGCTGATGGTGACGGTGATCTTCGCGAGCTACGCCGTGGGCGTCATCGCCACCCTCCTGCTCGTCGGCAACCACTCCGACACGGTGGGGCGTCGCCCCGTGCTCTGGACCGCGCTGGGTCTGGCCGCGGCGAGCGCGGTCTGCTTCCTCCTCGAGGACGGGCTGCCCTATCTGTTCGCCGGGCGGCTGCTGTCCGGCTTCTCGGCCGGGCTGCTGAGCGGGGCGGGGACGGTCACCGTCCTGGAGCTGGCACGGCCGGGCCGGAAGTCCCGCGCGGGGTTCGCCGCGACCGCCGCGAACATGGGCGGCCTCGGCTGCGGACCGCTGATCTCCGGCTTCCTCGCGGAGTACGCCCCGAGACCGCTGGAGCTGCCGTTCCTGGCCCACCTCGCCATGGTCGCCGTGGGCTGCCTCATCGTGCTGCTCCTGCCGGAGACGGTCGCGGAGCCGCAGCTGTGGACCCGGCCGAGGCCGCAGGGCCTGTACGTACCGGCCGAGGTCCGCAGCGTCTTCACCCCCTCGGCGCTCGCCGCCTTCGCGGGATTCTCCCTCCTCGGCCTCTTCACCGCGGTGGCACCGAGCTTCGTCTCGCAGACGCTCGGGATCACCAATCTGGCCGTCTCGGGCCTCGTGGTCTTCTCGGTGTTCCTCGCCTCGACCGTGGGGCAGTCGTGGACGTCCAAGATGGCCGTACGCGTCGCCCTGCCCCTCGGCTGTCTCGTGCTGGTGGCCGGACTCCTCCTCGTCGGAGCGTCCCTCCGGGTGGAGGTGCTGCCGCTCCTGGAGGCCGGAGCGGTCTGCGGAGGGATCGGACAGGGGCTCGCCTTCCGCGCCGGGCTGATCGCCGTCGGCGAGGCGGCCCCGCCCGCGCACCGGGCGGCGACGGTCTCCTCGTTCTTCGTCGTCGCCTACGCCGGCATCTCCCTGCCGGTCGTCGGCGTCGGCGCGCTGACCGAGTGGGTCGGCCTCGAGACCGCCGGACTGATCTTCACCGGCTGCGTGACGCTGCTCGCCACAGCCACCGGCCTCCACCTGGCCCGCTCCATGCGCCACGCGGAGCCCTGATCCGGTGATGACCCCGTGCTGACCCGTGCTGCCCCGGCCCTGGCGCGGTCCTGGTACGGCCCCGGCCCGGCCCTGTCCCCGGGTCCCGCGTTGGGCCCGACCGGTCAGCTCAGCTGGCGGCGGACCAGTTCGTGGAAGAGGCCGGTCGTGTCCGCCAGCAGCTCCGCGGGCGATCCCTGCTGGACGATCCGGCCGTCCGCCATCGCGATCACCCGGTCGGCGTCCATGATGGTGGACAGCCGGTGGGCGATCACGACCCGCGTCGCGTTCAGCGCGCGCGTCGACTCGATGACCACCCGCTGCGCCTCGTTGTCGAGCGCGCTCGTCGCCTCGTCGAAGAAGAGGATCCGGGGGCGGCGGATCAGCGCCTGGGCGATCATCAGCCGCTGGCGCTGCCCGCCCGAGATGGTGCCGCCGCCGTCGGAGAGCATGGTGTGCAGACCCATCGGCATGGCCTTGATGTCCTCGGCCAGTCCCGCCATCGCCGCGGCGGCCCACACGTCCTCCAGGGGGAACGTCTCCGCGCCGCAGATGCACTCGAGGATCGAGCCGGAGAACGGCTGGGCGTTCTGCAGCACGACGCCGCACTGACGGCGCACGGCCGCCTGGTCGAGTGCCGCCAGGTCCTGGCCGTCGTAACGGACGCCGCCGGAGGTCGGCGCGTCGAAACCGATGAGCAGCCGCAGCAGCGTCGACTTGCCGCAGCCGCTGGCGCCCACGATCGCCACGAACTCTCCTGGCCGCACCTGGAAGTCGACACCGTCGAGCACCGGCGGGCCGTCGTCGGAGTAGCGGAACGACAGGTTCTCCGCCTCGATCGCCCCGCTCAGCACGCCCGGCTGGGCGCTGGAGCCGCGGACCTCGGGCATCTCCCGGAGCAACGGCCTGACCTGCTCGAACATCGGCTGCACGGCGGCGGCCGACAGCAGCGCGCCGGTCAGCTGGGTGACCGACGACAGGAGCATCGTCACCGCCGTGCTGAAGGTGAGGAACTGGCTCGCGGACATGGATCCCCGGGCCGGACCGGCGAGCAGCATGAACATCACGAGCGTGCACAGCGGCAGACAGACCGCGCCGAGCACCGTGAGGACGTTCTTGATCCGCCCGACGCGCTGCTGGAGCTCACGGGTCCGGGCGAACTCGCCCGCCCAGGCGGCGTACGCGAAGCTCTCGGCCGCCGCCACGCGCAGCTTCGACAGTCCGCGCAGGGTCTGGAACGCCTGGTTGTTGAGTTTGTTGCCGATCCGGATCAGCTGCCGCTGGTACCGCAGTTGCCACAGCCCGAGGCCCAGGAACACGGCCGCGACGACCAGCAGCATCGCGAGGGCCGCGAGGGCCAGCGGCACGCTGTAGACGAGCAGCAGGACCAGGTTCACCGTGCCGACGGTGCCTGCCTGGACGACGACCGGTCCGATGCCGGACAGCACCCGGCGGATGGCGCTGATGCCCATGGCCGCACTGGCCAGTTCACCGGTGGAGCGGCCCGTGAAGAACCGCGTCGGCAGGCGGAGCAGCCGGTCCCAGACCGCGGGCTGGAGGGTCGCCTCGATCCGGCCCTCCATCCGCAGGATGGAGATGTTCTGCAGCAGCATGAAGGCGGCCGAGACGACGCTCGTGGCGACGATCGCCAGCGCCGTCTGCACGATGAGACCGTTCTCCGCCCGGGGCACGTACTCGCCCAGCACCTTGCCCGTCGCGATGGGCACCAGGGCGCCCAGTCCGACCGCGACGAGCCCGCTCAGCAGCAGGGTCCGCAGCTCCGCGCGGGTGCCGAGCAGACTGAACCGGACCAGCGCCGGCAGGCTCGACGGCCGGTCGGGCAGCGGACGGTAGAGCATCACGGCGCGCGGTTCGAAGGCCGCCGCGTTGGCCCTGCCGACGCGCTCCCGCTCACCCGTGGCGGGGTCGACGGCCTCGTACCCGCCACGCCGCCACAGCAGCGCGACCGGGCTCGCGTCCTCCTCGCGACGCCCCACCAGCGGCCCGCTGTACTCCCGCCACCAGCGACCGCCGAGCCGTACGACACGCGTACGGATCCGGGAGGCGAGCGCGACCCGTTCGACGGCGTCGAGACGCCCCGGCAGGCCCATCGCCTCCGCCGGACCGGCCAGCGTGATCCGGGCCTCGTCGGCCACCAGACGGCAGACGGCGTACGTCGCGTCGTCGCCCGCCCGCCCGCGCGAGCCCCGGCGGGTGGAGCCCGAACCGCCCGGGCCGGAACGGCCGATGGAGGCGAGCAGTGTCTGGTCGGCCTCGGTCCGGGCGGCCCGGCCCGCCTCGATCCCGGCCGCCGTACGGTCCTCGTGGGCGCGCTCCAGCTCCTCGATCCAGCTGTCCAGGGCGTACGACAGCCGGAACTGCTGGTCGACCATGCCCTGCCACATCGCCGGGTCGACGAGGAGGGTGCCGGCGGAGTCGTCGCCGTACCCCTCGTACGCCGCTCCGTAGCGCACGCTGCCGGGGGCGATCTGCATCCAGAGCACGTCGTCGTCCGCGCCGCCGGCCTCGTTGCCCGGACGGCCGTCGAGCGGCGCCTGGTAGAGCACCCGCAGACCACGTCCGATGCCGAGGGAGAAGGCGTGTTCGAGGGGGCTGAGCCGCGGCTCGGCCGCGGCGTACGGATCCGGGTCGGCGTACCACTGTCCGTCGTACCACTGCCCGCCCGCGTACGACAGCTCGCGCAGCTCCACGCGACGCAGCAGGCACCCCTCCAACGGCCGCCCGATCAGGGTGTGCTCGGGCCCCTCGACCGGTCCGAGCAGCAGCGCGCCCGCCTCGAGACGGCCCAGGAAGTGCCAGGGGCCGAGCTGTGCGGCGTCGACGGCGAACAGGTCCATGGCGCCCTCGACGACGAGCCACACCACGTGCGGTCCTTCGAGGGAGACACTGCGCGCACCGGTGCAGTCGACCGCCGTGCCGAGGCCGCCGAGGGCCGCGACGACGGGATCCGCGACGACCACGCCCGGGTGCGTGGGCTGGTGAGGGAACGTCACCTCAGTGCTCCTTGACCAGGTCGGCGTACGCGCCTGCGGCGGCGACCAGATGTGCGTGCCTGCCGCGCTCCACGACCGTGCCCCGGTCGAGGACCACGATCTCGTCGCTGTCGCGCACCGTGCTCAGCCGGTGGGCGATGACCACACAGGCACAGCCGCGACGCCGCAGGTTGTCGATGATGATCTGCTCGGTCGCCGCGTCCAGGGCACTGGTCACCTCGTCGAGGACCATGACGGTGGGCCGGCGCACCAGAGCCCGGGCGATCTCCAGACGCTGGCGCTGACCGCCGGAGAAGTTGCGGCCGTCCTGCTCGACACGGCTGTGGATGCCACCGGGACGGCGCGCGACCACGTCGTACACGGCGGCGTCCCGCAGGGCGGCGACGACGGCCTCGTCGGGGACGGAGGGGTCCCACAGGGCGATGTTGTCGCGGACGGTGCCCTCGAAGAGGAAGACGTCCTGGTCGACGAAGGAGACGGACGCGGCCAGGGCGCCGCGCGGGATGTCCTCCAGCCGCATCCCGTCGATCCGGATGGCACCCTCCCAGGGGGTGTAGAGGCCCGAGATCAGCCGGGAGACGGTCGACTTGCCGCTGCCGGAGCCGCCGACCAGCGCGACCTGCTGCCCGGGGCCCACCGTCAGTGAGAAGTCCTTCAGGAGCGGGGGATCCAGCGGGCTGTAGCCGAAGGTGACGGCGTCCAGCTCGACATGGCCCGTCAGACGGCGGGTGCGGTCCGGCGGCTCGCGCCGCGTGTAGACCGGATCGACGGGGAAGTTCTCGACGTCCTTCAGACGGGCGACGTCGGCGGCGAAGTCCTGGATCCTTCCCGCCACGCCGTTGAGCCGGGTGATCGGCGCGGTGAAGCTGGTCACCAGGGCCTGGAAGGCGACGAGCAGTCCGACGGAGAGATGACCCTCCACCGCCCGAAGACCGCCGATCATCAGGATCAGCGCGCTGTTGAGGGCCGCCAGGGTGGGCGCGACGACCGCCAGCCAGGCGCTGGGCACACCCAGCCTCTGCTGGACGTCGAGCGTGGTGGCGTGCTGACCGGCCCAGCGCCGGAAGAAGCCGTTCTCGCCGCCGGTCGCCTTCATCGTCTCGATGAGCTGGAGACCGCTGTACGAGGTGTTGGTCAGCCGGGCGCTCTCGGCTCGCAGCTTCTGCGTGTCGGTGGCCCGAAGCCGGATCACGATCCGCATGGCGAGCACGTTCAGCAGCGCGATCAGTACGCCGACGACGGTGAGCTGCGGGTCGTACGTCCAGAGGAGCACGGCGTAGAGGAGCACCACGACGGCGTCCACGCCCGCGGCGGCCAGGTCGCGGGCGAGGGTCTCGGCGACCGCGTCGTTGGACTGCAGGCGCTGGACGAGGTCGGCCGGGTTGCGCTGGGCGTAGAACGTGAGCGGAAGTCTGAGCAGATGCCTCAGGAAGCGTGCGCTGCCCAGCGTGGAGGCGATGATGCGCCCGCGGAGCAGGTTGGCCTGCTGCAGCGCGGTGAGGGTCGCGGTGAGGACGAGGGCGGTCGCCATCGCCGCGAAGAGCACGCTCAGCAGCGAGGTCTGGTTCCCGATCAGGAACATGTCGATGTACGTACGGCTCAGCGCGGGCACCCAGGCGCCGACGACGACGAGCAGCAGGCTGGAGATCACCGCCGCGGCCATCGTCCCGGACGTGCCGCGCAGCCGGGCGGGCAGGGCGCCCATGACGCCCGGCTTGCGGCCGCCGCGGCGGAAGCCCGGTCCGGGTTCGAAGGTGAGCACGATCCCCGTGAAGCTCGTGTCGAACTCGTCCATGGGCACGAACCGGCGCCCCTTGCCCGGGTCGTTGATGTACACGCCCCTGCGGCCGAAGTGGCGCCCCATGCCGTCGTAGACGACGTAGTGGTTGAACTCCCAGAACAGGACGGCAGGGGCCGCCACGTCGGCGAGGGCGGCCAGGTCCATCTGCATGCCCTTGGCCTGCAGGCCGTAACCGCGGGCCGCCTTCAGGAGGTTGCTCGCCCGCGAGCCGTCGCGCGAGACGCCGCAGGCGATGCGCAGCTCTTCGAGCGCCACATGGCGGCCGTAGTGACCGAGCACCATCGCCAGGGCGGCGGCGCCGCACTCGACCGCCTCCATCTGGAGCACCGTGGGGGTGCGCACGGTACGGGGCCGCCGGCCCTTGGGCACGGGGTCGCGACGGCGCCGGGCGGGGGGCAGCCGGCGCGCCGAGGCGCGGGAACGGGAGCGGCTCCGGTCGCGGGTGGACTCCGGCGTCGGGGTCACGGCAGCAGCCAGTCGACGGGGCGCTGCGCGGAGAGATGGACGGAGCCCGTGACGGGCGTACCGGAGTCGACCGGGTGCGGGGGGCCGTCCGTGGAGGACCAGGTGTAGCCGGAGGGTGTGGCGGAGGAGCGGTCGAGGCGCACGACCACCGCGACCGGGTTGCCCTGCCGGGAGAGCTGCGCCGCGAGCCCGCTGTCGCCGAGGAAGGCGCCGATCTGCTCCCGTGTCTGGGGAGTGCGGCCCACGGCCTCGACGCGGCCGCGCAGGACGCCGTAGCGGTCGCGGGGGACCGACTGGACGCCGAGGTCGACCCGCGCGCCCGCCCGGATCGTCGAGGCGTCCTCGCCGGGGAGGTACAGCACGGCCACCAGCGGGTCCTTCGGATCGGTCACGCGCTCCACCGTGGCCACGTCCGCTCCGGTCGTGACGACCGCGCCCATCCGGGCGAAGAGGGTGGTCACCCGGCCGCCCGCCACCGCTCGGACGGGCCGGTCGCCCTTGTCCGTACGGACGGTCAGCACCGGCGTCCCGGGGGAGACGGACCGGCCCTCCTCGACGAGGACGTCGGTCACCTGCCCGGCGACCGGACTCTGCAGCAGATAGCTGCCCTCGCCGTGGGTGAGGACACCGGGTGCGTTGAGCTTGGCCGCCACCGTGCCGGTGAGGGCCCAGTAGCCCGCGACGGCGATCACGACGACGGTGACGGCCAGCACGAGGCGGCCCTGCGGGCGCGCGAACCGTACCGGCACATCGAGTTCTTCGGGCGATTGCAGCTTGGAAAGCGCCTTCTGGCGGAACTGCACGGACTATTCCCTCGAGCGCATTCGATTCGTTCGGATACGGGGCGCCCGTGAACCCCGGAACCGGTGAGGGTTCCGGGGTTCACGGGCAATATTCGGCTCAGAGACCGGCGAGACCGGTGATGCCGGCGGTGTTCACCGAGACGCCGGTGATGCCCTGGGCCAGGCCGGGGACGCCGGTGGCCAGGCTCTCGACACCCTGGACCGTCTGGAGGGAACCGACGGTGCCGAGCAGGCCCGTGACGTCGCCGGTCACGGCGCCGGCGAGGCCACCGGAGACGGCGACGAGACCGCCGGACACGGCGTCCAGGTCGGCGTCGGAGATCTCTACCGTCTCAAGGTCGTGACGCATGATGCGCACCCTTCATTTGTTGGGGGGGAATCCGTTTCTGCGGCCGCAGGGGGCCGATCAAAGCATGCGAACGGGTTACCGGACCAATTCAGTTGACGCCTCGCCGCGGACGTTTGTGTACCTGAGGCGACGTCCGTGACCCCATATTCACGGAATGCCGACACCTTCTTCGCAGGAACGAGTAACAGATTCCGGAGCCCCCCGACGCGGGGGGAATGTAACGGACAGAACGGTGCCCTCCGGACGCCTTCCGTCACCTCCCGGTCGAGGAATCGTGAAGGCGGCCGCCCCCAACACGCTCGCGATGTGCAGGTTTTCGGCAGGCGCACGGGCGGGGACCGGCTGCACAATGCGGTGTGTGAACGATGACGATCCGTATCTGTGGCTGGAAGACGTCGAGGGTGAGGCCGCGTTGGCGTGGGTGGCCGAGCGGAACGCCGAGACGGCGGCCGAACTGGCAGCCGACGACGGCTTCGCCTCTCTCAAGCAGCGCCTGCGGGACGCGCTGGACGCCTCGGACCGCATTCCGTACACCACCCGGCGCGGCGCCTACCTCTACAACTACTGGCGGGACGCCGAGCGGGTGCGGGGCGTGTGGCGGCGCACGACGCCCGAGCGGTACCGCAAGGACGAGCCCGAGTGGGAGGTCCTGCTCGACCTGGACGCGCTCGCCGAGGCGGAGGGTGTCGCGTGGGTGTGGGCGGGCGCCCGGGTGCGCCGGCCCGAGGACGACCTGGCGCTGGTGTGTCTCTCGCGCGACGGAGGCGACGCCGTGGAGGTCCGCGAGTTCGACCTCGCCACCCGGTCCTTCGTCGCCGGAGGGTTCGAGGTGCCGGAGGCGAAGACGCGGATCGGGTGGATCGACGCCGACACCGTCTTCGTCGGAACCGACCTCGGCCCCGGCTCGCTGACCGACTCCGGCTATCCGCGCACCGTACGCCGGTGGCGGCGGGGCACGCCGCTGGAGGAGGCGGCCGTGGTCTTCGAGGCCGAGTCCTCGGACGTGTCGGCCTGGGGGCTGCGCGACACGACACCCGGATTCGAGCGCGACTTCGTCGGCCGCGCCAGCGACTTCTACCGCGGTGAGACCTTTCTCCTGACCCCCGGCGGGGACCTCGTGAAGATCGACGTCCCCGAGGACGCCGAGGCGTACGCCCATCGCCGGCACCTGATCGTCACGCTGAGGTCCGCGTGGCTGGGGCAGCCGGCCGGCTCGCTGCTGGCCTTCGGCTTCGACGCCTTCCTGGCGGGCGACCGTACGGCGGAGGTGCTCTTCACCCCCGACGAGCGGACCGCTCTGGCCGGACACTCCTGGACCCGGCACCATCTGCTCCTGGAGACGATGCGCGACGTCAGCACCCGCATCGAGATCCTCACTCCGAGCGCCGGGGGAGGCGGCTGGACGCGCGAGCCGCTCACCGACGTCCCGCCGCTCTCCGCCGTCACCGTCGTGGACACCGATCCGGACGTCTCCGACGAGTACTTCCTCGACGTGTCGGGCTTCCTGCAGCCCTCCAGCCTCTACCAGGGCCGGATCGGCGCCGGGGCCGAGATCCTCAAGCGGGCCCCGGAGCGCTTCGACACGGCCGGTCTGGCGGTGGAGCAGTTCTTCGCGGCCTCCCCGGACGGCACCCGTGTGCCCTACTTCGTGATCGGCCCCGACCGGGCCCTCACCGGCCCGGGCCCCACGCTGCTCTACGGCTACGGCGGATTCGAGGTCTCTCTCACCCCCTCCTACGGTGCCGTGCGGGGCCGGGGCTGGCTGGAGCGCGGCGGCACGTACGTGATCGCGAACATCCGGGGCGGCGGGGAGTACGGACCGGACTGGCACCGGGCCGCGCTCGGGGCCGACCGGCCGCGGGCCTTCGAGGACTTCGCGGCCGTCGCCGGGGATCTGGTCGCGCGGGGCATCACCACCCCGGCCATGCTCGGCGCCGCCGGCGGCAGCAACGGCGGCCTGCTCATGGGCGCGATGCTCACCCGGTACCCGGAACTCTTCGGCGCGATCGTGGCCCAGGTGCCGCTGCTCGACATGCTCCGCTACCACCGGCTGCTCGCGGGGGCGTCCTGGATCGCCGAGTACGGCGACCCGGACGTCGAGGCGGACCGCCCCCATCTCCGCGCTCTGTCCCCCTACCACCGGCTCGCCGCCGACCGCGTCTACCCGCCGGTCCTGTTGATGACCTCCACCCGGGACGACCGCGTCCACCCCGGGCACGCCCGGAAGACCGCCGCCCGGCTGCGCGAACTCGGGCACCGGGTCCTGCTCCACGAGAACACCGGCGGGGGCCACGCGGGCGCCAGTGACAACGAACAGTCCGCCCACAACAACGCCCTGATGTATGCGTTCCTCTGGCGGCACCTCTCGTGAAGTGAAGAACCGGCGCACATCCTGTGACGCATTCGCGCCAGAACGGTCGGTATTCGTCGTCAACTCACCATAAAACTCTCGGCCCATCGTCCAAATTACTGCTCTGACCAGGGAAAACCCTGGCAGGGCGGTGAGGGCTGAATCGAGCCTTCATGGAATCCCGGGTGCGGGGTAGGGTCATGCCCGTTCGCACATCCGTGCCCCATGTGGAGGGCGGGATATACCACCATTTCGCAGTGACGGGTGCGCTTACGTGGAATTCCGATACGGAGAGGGAAATCGGGGCACACTCGGACCCCATGTGCGAAGACCGACAGAAAGACGTTCGAGGCGAGGCAAACCGATGGATGGTCCGACCACCATGTCGGCCGACAGCGCGAACTCCGGCGGGAACAACCGGAACGGGGGCTGGTTCGGTCGAACTCCGGGAAGCACCCCGGGCGGTCCGGCACCCACCCCCCAGGCACCGCCCACCAGGCCCGCGCCGGCCACCGGGCCCGCGACGCCCCCGGCGCCCGTAGCCCCCGCGCCGTCGATGTCGTCCGCACCGAGTACCCCGAGCGCACCGTCCGCACCGAGTACCCCCAGCGCACCGTCCGTGCCGGAGCAGCGGACCGCGCCCTCCGCGCCCGCCGCGCCGTTCCAGGCGTTCGGATCCTCTCCCGCCGCGGCCCCCGCCGCGGCCCCCGAGGACACGTCCGACGCCGCACTGCTGCGCCGCACCCTCGCCGAGATCGAGCCGATCGCCGACAAGGTCACCTCGCACTTCTACGCCCTGCTCTTCCTCAAGCACCCGGACCTGCGCGCCCTGTTCCCCGCCGCCATGGACACCCAGCGGGACCGGCTCTTCACGGCGCTGCTCACCGCCGCGACCCATGTGAACGACGCCGCCACCCTCACCGCGTACCTCTCCGGGCTCGGTCGCGGGCACCGGAAGTACGGCACGCTCCCCGAGCACTACCCGGCCGTCGGCGAAGCTCTTCTCGGCGCACTCTCCCAGTACGCCACGGAGAGCTGGGGGCCGAAGACCCAAGCGGCCTGGGTGGGTGCCTACACCGCGATCTCCCAGATCATGATCGACGCGGCGGCCGAGGACGAACTCCGCGCCCCCGCCTGGTGGCAGGCGGAGGTGGTCGCCCACGAGATGCGCACGCGCGACATCGCTGTCGTGACGGTCCGGCCCGACCAGCCGTACCCCTTCCTCGCCGGGCAGTACACCTCGCTGGAGACGCCCTGGTGGCCGCGTGTCTGGAGGCACTACTCCTTCGCCTCCGCGCCCCGCTCGGACGGACTGCTCTCCTTCCACGTCAAGGCCGTACCGGCGGGATGGGTCTCCAACGCCCTGGTGCACCGGGCCCGTCCGGGGCACGTGATCCGGCTCGGCGCGCCCGCGGGATCCATGACCGTCGACCACACCACGGACAACGGTCTGCTCTGTCTGGGCGGCGGCACCGGCATCGCCCCCATCAAGGCGCTGGTCGAGGATGTCGCCCAGCACGGCAGACGCCGTTCCGTGCAGGTCTTCTACGGTGCCCGCCGCGACCACGACCTGTACGACATCGACACCATGCTCCGGATGCAGCAGTCGCACCCCTGGCTCTCCGTCCGTCCCGTCGTCGACGACGGGGCAAGTGGCGAGCTGTGCGGCCAACTGCCCGACGCCGTCTGTCAGTACGGACCGTGGCACACCTACGACGCCTATCTCTCCGGCCCGCCCGGCATGATCCGGCGCGGCGTCGACACCCTGGTCGGCATCGGCATCCCGACCCACCGCATACGGCACGACTCCATCGAGGAACTGGTCGGGGCAAGGAATTGAGCACTTTCGAACACACCGGCTACCGGCAGCC
Organism: Streptomyces sp. NPDC127129; assembly: GCF_042671585.1. Taxonomy (NCBI): domain Bacteria; kingdom Bacillati; phylum Actinomycetota; class Actinomycetes; order Kitasatosporales; family Streptomycetaceae; genus Streptomyces; species Streptomyces sp. NPDC127129. Next base: position 471,343 of record NZ_JBHXTV010000002.1, on the reverse strand, counting down.
GACGCCGGTGCGCGCCGTCCGGCCGGGGAGCGACGGCGAGCACCTCGTCCAGCAGCGCATGGGCACCACCGAGCGTGCCGACCGGTTCTACGCCGACCAGGTCCTCGAACGGCTCAACACCCGCATGCGGGAGTTCGTGGCGCGCCAGGAGATGTTCTTCCTGGCCACCGCCGACCGGCACGGCGAGTGCGACAACACCTTCCGGGCCGGCCCGCCCGGCTTCCTCCACGTCCTGGACGACCGGACCCTCGCGTACCCCGAGTACCGGGGCAACGGGGTGCAGGCCAGCCTCGGCAACATCGAGGAGAACCCCCACGTCGGCCTCCTCATGATGGACTTCCTCCGGGACCGCATCGGACTCCACGTCAACGGCCGGGCCCGGGTCGTGTCGGACGACACCATGCGCCGCGCCCACGAGGGTCTCCCGTACGACTCCGTCCCGGGCCGCCGCGCCCAGGTCTGGGTCGAGGTCGCCGTGGAGGAGGCGTACATCCACTGCGCCAAGCACATCCCCCATCTGCAGAAGGTGCCCCGGGACGGGAACGGACGCGCCTGGGGTACGGACGACGTGAGGCGCAAGGGCGGCGACTTCTTCGGCGCCGCGGCCGAATCCCCGGAGCGCGGTCCGTTCCTGCCCCCGCCGCGCGCGGACGCCGCGACCTGGCGGGCGGAGGCGGAGAGGGTCCTGGAGGAGGCCGAGCAGCGCCGGATCGCCGACGAGGAGCACGTCTTCACCGGCTGGTTCGACAGGAACGTGACCGTCTGACCGTCCGGTCCCCGACGGCACGCCACGCTCCGCACACCCCCATTCGGACTCCACCCGCCCGTGTACGCGCGGCGGAGGCGACCGAGCGGCTTACGGTGTGCCGATGCGACCTGTTCCTCGGTGGGCTCTGGTGTCGTCGGGGTGCGCCCCCGTTCTGCTGGTCGGCGGCTGGATGCTCGCGGCCCATCTGGAAGGACCGGCGTACGATCCCGTCACCCAGAACATCAGCGTGCTGGGGGCCTACGGCGCCAAGGGCTTCTGGGTGATGACCGGAGCGTTGCTCGCGCTGGGCGTCTGCCACCTGTTCACCGCCTGGGGGCTCCGCCCGGCCGCACTGGCCGGACGGCTGGCGCTGGCTGCCGGCGGGCTCGCGGCCTTCCTGGTGACGATGCTCCCGGCGCCCAGCAGCGGTGGGTCCCTGGAGCACGGTTCGGTCGCCGTCGTCGGCTTCGTCCTGCTCGCGGTGTGGCCGGTCCTGGCCGCCGTCCGGACCCCGGCCGCGCCCTGGGGCCTGCGGCTCGCGCCTTCGGTCGCGGCGAGCGTCCTGATGGGCGTCGGGGCGGCCTGGTACCTGATCGAGACGGAGCGTCAGGGCGCTCCCGGCGTCGCCGAACGCCTGGTGACCTGCATGCAGGCGGTGTGGCCTTTCGTCGTCGTCGCCTCCTGCGTCGCCTACCGGGACCTGCGCGACGCACGGGCGACGGTGGACGCGCGGAGCGACGACGACCGCTCCCTGCCCGACTGAACGACCCGCCCCGGAACGGCGCTCGGCAGCGGTCCGCAGGGGAGCCGGTGTTCACATCACTGAATTTGACGCGGGCTCAAACCTTGCCAGTCGAACGGACGGCGCCCTATCGTCGCACGGCAGAAAGCGCTTTCTCCTTGTACGGGACACCCGGCGGGGGCGGCCGAGGAGCCGCCGCCGTTCCGGCATGCGACGACGCGTGCCGACGACGAATGGGAGACGAGAATGGGACGAGCAGTCGCACCACGACTCGCCGCGGCGCTGGCCGCCGCGGCCCTGGTGGCAGCGGGTGCCGCGGTGCTGTCGGCGCCGGAGGCATCGGCGGCGACCGGCAGCGCCACCGGCTACGCGACCCAGAACGGCGGGACCACCGGAGGCGCGGGCGGGCAGACCGTACGCGCCACCACGGGGACCGCGATCCACGCGGCGCTCTGCGCCCGACCCTCTACGAGCACCCCCCTCGTCATCGAGGTCGAGGGAACCGTCGACCACGGCAACACGGCCAAGGTGTCGGGCACCGGCTGCAACACCGCGGACGGGGTGATCGAGCTCAAGCAGATCAGCAACGTCACGATCGTCGGCGTCGGTGCCGGTGCGGTCTTCGATCAACTCGGCATCCACATACGTGAATCCAGCAACATCATCATTCAGAACGTGACCGTACGGAACGTCAAGAAGTCGGGCTCGCCCGTCTCCAACGGCGGTGACGCCATCGGCATGGAGAGCGACGTCCGCAACGTGTGGGTCGACCACGTCACCCTGGAGGCGTCGGGCGGTGAGTCGGAGGGGTTCGACGGCCTGTTCGACATGAAGGACAACACCCAGTACGTGACCCTGTCCTACAGCACCCTGCGCAACTCCGGCCGCGGCGGCCTCGTGGGCTCCAGCGAGAGCGACCTCTCGAACGGCTTCATCACGTACCACCACAACCTGTACGAGAACATCGACTCCCGCGCACCCCTGCTGCGCGGCGGCACGGCGCACATCTACAACAACCACTACGTGAGCCTCAACGAGTCCGGCATCAACTCCCGGGCCGGGGCGCGCGCCAAGGTGGACAACAACTACTTCGAGGACTCCAAGGACGTCCTCGGCACCTTCTACACGGATGCGGCCGGGTACTGGCAGGTCGGCGGGAACGTCTTCGACAACGTGACCTGGTCGAGCCCCGGCACCGACAACAACCCGGCCGGCCCGAACCCGCAGTCCAACACGACGGTCGCCATCCCCTACGCGTACAGCCTCGACAACGCGAGCTGCGTACCCGACGTCGTGAGCCGGACGGCGGGCGCGAACAACGGCCTGCGGGTCTCCGACGGCAGCTGCTCCCCGCAGACACCGGCGCCGACCACCCCCGCGCCGACCCCGACCACTCCTCGGCCGACCACCCCGGCGCCCACCACCCCCGCCCCGACTCCGACCCCGCCCGCCGGGACCAACCTCTCCCTCGGAGCCGGCTCCGACGGCTCCGGCAAGGCCGACGGCACGAGCTACGGCAACGTGCGGGACGGTGACCTGAGCACGTACTGGTCCCCGGCCGGCGCGACCGGTTCCGTCTCGGTCAAGTGGGGCTCGGCCACCAGCGTGTCCCGGATCGCCGTACGGGAGGCGGCGGGCTCGGCCGGCGCCATCGGCTCCTGGCGGGTCCTCAACGGCGACACCGGAGCGGTCCTGACGTCCGGCAGCGGGGCGGGCGTCATCACCTTCCCCGCGACCTCGCTGAAGAAGGTCACCTTCGAGATCACCGGCTCCACCGCCACCCCGAAGGTCGCCGAGTTCGAGACCTACGCCTCGTAGCGCACCCACGCGACGGAGCGGCGCCGCCGCAGCCCCACCGCGGTCCACCCGCCGCCCCGCCGCGGCTCACCCGCCCGGCGGGGCGTCCCAGGCCTTCGCCAGCCCCTCCAGCCAGACGGGAGGGAGCTCCACCCGGTCCCACTCCTCCCGCAGCGCGTCCGGCGCCGAGACGAGACGCTCCAGTACGGCGACGCTGCTGGGGGAGTGGAGGAGGGAGTAGCGGCCGTGGATGGAGACGTCGCTGCCGGGCCCGTACTCCGCGTACAGCCGGTTCAGCCGCTCGCTCCAGGACCCGGCGAACGCGTCCAGATGTCCGGCGTACCCGGCCCGTTCCGCGGTGCTCATCGTGCCGAGGACGGCGACGAGGACGTCCTCCGACACCTCGGGGTCGAGGTCGGAGACATGGGTGAACGCGAGGTAGAGCGGGGTCACGGCAACCTTCGCCCGCTCCACGTCCACCCCCGCGACCGGGGGGTGGACGTGCGCCGTGTCCGACGGTCCCTCGGCGCCGCCCGGCTCGTCGGCGCCGAGCGCCCGCCGCAGCGCGCGCTCGGTACTGCGCAGCAGTGTCTCGTCGACCGCCCGGGCGCCGTCGAGCCACCCTAGGCGGAACCGCTCTCCCCGGTCCCCGGGAGCGCTCGCCACGACCCGGGCGACCTCGCCGTGGGCCTCCGCGAGGGCGCCGGCCTCCACCAGGGCGATCAGCCGCCCCGTCTCGTCCTCGGGTACGCCCGTACGGGCGAGGAGTCCGAGGAGGGTCGTCCTCGCGTTCCTGACGTCGGCCGCGTTCGGAAGGGTGTCCGTGGGGACGACGGTCGCTCCGTGCGACGGCGGCTGTTCCGAGTTCATGGTCACCATGCTGCCTGACGGCGGTCACGCGCCGGTTCCTGATCGTCGGAGTCGGCGCGTGAAGGTGTGGTGTCCCTGTGGATCGTGGTCCCGGCCGGGACCACGATCTCAGCTGAGCGTCAGCGGGGTGTCCGGCGCGAGTTCGGCCGCGATGCGCTCGGCGACGACCTCGGCCGTGTTGCCGGCGGGGGTGTTCGCGGTCTTGGTCGTGGAGACGGCGATGGCGAGGCGCTGCGAGGGCAGGTACGCCTGGATCGCGGCGTAGCCGGAGAACGACGGGTTCTGGGCCAGCCAGGTGTTGGCCACGATGACGCCGAGCCCGAAGTGCCAGCCCTCGGTCTGCGGCAGACAGATCGCCTCGGGACATGTGGCGGTCCCGCCGCCCAGGCCGACCGTGCCCGGGTTGACGAAGGTGCGGTACGAGCGGGGCGAGAGCAGCTCCCCGGCGCCGATGGCGCGCGCGGAGCGGGCCAGGTCGCAGATGTCGGTGGTGATGACCGCGCCGGGCGCCGTGGTCCACGACGGGTTCCAGAAGGTGGACTCCTCGTAGAGACCGCGGTCTGAGGTGAAGGCGTGCAGGACCGGCTCGGGAATGTCGGGGGTGAAGTTGTTCCGCGTGTTGCGCAGCCCGAGGGGGCGCCAGACCCGCTCCTCCAGAAGCCGGTCGATCCGAGTGCCGGTGATCTTCTCCAGCGCGATGGCCAGGAGCAGGTAGTTGGCGTGCGAGTAGCTCCAACTGGTACCCGGCTCGTACCAGAACGAGTGGCTGAAGGGGTACGCGAGGAGCTGCTGCGGGGTCCAGTGGCGGAACGGGTGGGGCCCTAGCTCGGCGGCGAAGGCCGGGTCGGTGACGTAGTCGTGGAGGCCGCTTGTGTTCGTGGCCAGCATCCGCAGGGTGATCCGGTCCGCCTTCGGTACGAAGGGCAGCCAGCTCTCCACGGTGTCGTCCAGACGGACCTTCCGCTCCTCCACCAGCTGGAGGAGGGCGGTGCCGATGTGGGCGAAGGCCACGGATCCGGCGCGGAAATGCATGTCCGGCCGGGCCGGGACACCGGTCATGGACTCGCCGAGCGCGTCGGTGACGACCTCGCGTCCGCCGACGGTGACCCGCAGCTCCACGGAGTTCAGCCTGAGGTCGTCCTTGGCCTTGCGGGCGATGGCCAGGACCTCGCGGCCCTGCGCGTCGAGGGGGCGTGCGGTCCTCGTACAGTCCCGTGCGCCGGGGCCGCCGGGCCCTTCGGCGAGCGCGGGTGCGACAGCGGTGGTGTGGACCGTGACAGCGAGGAGGGCCGCGCAGAGCAGGGCGGCCCTGCGGGCACGCGTCCGGGCGGGCGGGCGTGCGGGGGAGGTGCGTGTCATGACCGCACTATGGAGGTGGCCCGGCGGGGAGGCTGCCGAACACTCCGGGGACGGTCCGAGACCCGCCCATGTGGGGCAGGGACACCATCCCGGCGCACCACCCCGCCGGAGTCCTGGAGTACGGCCCGGTCGCTCAGTCGCCCACGCGGCCCCGGTCGCCCGGTCGCCCTGTCACCCCGGCGGCCCCGCTCACCCCGTCTCCCGGCCGCACCGGGGCCGAGTTCCCCGCCGGGGGGCGCGGAACTCGGCGGACCGCGGCGGGTCTACCAGATCGCCTCGACCCATTCCGGGTGGTCGATGAACGGATTGCGGTTGCCCTGGTAGGTGCCGAAGATGATGTCGTTGCGGCGCTCCTCGAAGGCGCTCGGCGGGTCCTGCTCGTTCCACTGCTTCAGGACCGAGAGCCGGCCGTGCCAGGGCACGCTGCCGTTGGACGTCGACTCGTTCGGCTCCAGGTCCGCCCAGGCGTCGTCGCCCTCGTAGCGGACGGCCATGTAGAGGATCATGCGGGCCACGTCGCCCTTGTCCGCGTTGCGCGGCTCGAAGGAGTTGGAGTCGGTGTAGCTGCCGGGCGCGCCGCTGACCGCGCTGCCGCCGTTGTCGAAGTCCTTGTTGCCGCGGATGCTGTTGACCTGGACGTCCGCCGCGCGCAGGTGGTGGAGGTCGGTGCCGGGGCCGGCCGACGTGCCGAAGTTGCCGTGGGACTGGGCCCAGACGTGCTCACGGTTCCAGTCGCCGACGTCGCCGCCGTTGAGGCTCTTGCTGCGCGAGGTGCCGCTGTACAGCAGGATCACGTTGGCGCTGTTGTTCGGGTCCTGGTCCGTGACCTTGAGCGCGTTCCAGACCGCGTCGTACGAGATCCTGCTCTGGCTGCCGATGATCGTGTGCAGCGAGGACTTCAGGCTCGTGCCGGTCTTGCCGATCGCGTTCTTGTAGTACGTGCTGTCGTACGCCGTGGTCGTGGCGCTCGCCGGGGTCGCGGCGACCGTCGGGAGGGTGAGACCGATGAGGACCGCGGATATGGTCGCGGCCAGAGCCTTCCATCTGCCGGTGGGCACAAAGGACATGGGGGGACCTTTCGGGGGGATGGGGATACGCCTGGCGTAAGGTTTCGGCTCAACAGTGGCGTGATCTACGCGTGTTGACTTTCCGCCAGCGGGAGCGTGCCACGGTGCGGTGGCCGAATGTGTAACCCCCAGAAGGCTTTTCCATGACGTTCTCGCATACGGCACGTCCCCGGACGGCCCGGCACCTCGGAAGATCACTCCCGAACGGTGATCGGTATCGTGAGGCCTCCGGGCTCCCGCACGGGGGGACGGCGGTGCCGACCGCCCCCGGCGCGAGGACGGATGGTGTGCTGTGGAGGGATCCAGGAACGGGTCACGTGCGGTCGACGGTCCCCCCGCCCGGGGCGTGTGCGTCATCGGTGCGGGACTGTCCGGGCTGGCGACCGCGCACGCGCTCTCGCTCAAGGGCATCGACTTCGTGTGTCTGGAGAAGGCGCCCGAGGTCGGCGGGATCTGGCGTCAGCCGGGGGCGGGCGAGCGCGGGCCCGGCTACCGCTCCCTGCACCTGAACACCGCCAAGCAGCTGACCGGATACAGCGACTTCCCGATGCCGGCCGACCTGCCGCTGTACCCGGGGCACGCCGAGGTCGCCGCCTACCTGCGGGCGTTCGCCGAGTGGGCCGGCCTGCTGCCGCGCGTCGAGACGCGGACCGAGGTGCTCTCCGTACGGCAGGACGACGGGGGAGCGCGTGGGGAAGGCGACGGCGCCGGCTCCTGGACGGTCACCAGCCGGGACGCGCGGGGCGAGGTGACGGAACGGCGCTTCACGCACGTGGTCGTCGCCTCCGGTCACAACACGGTTGCGTCGCCGCCGAAACCCCTTCCCCCGGGCTCCGGTTCGTTCACCGGAAGGATGCTGCACTCCCTCGACTTCCACGACGGCGCCGACTTCTCCGGGCAGCGCGTCGTCGTCGTGGGGATGGGGGCGTCGGGTGTGGACATCGCGTCGGATCTCTCCCGCCATGCCGCGCGGACCGTGCTCTCCGTCCGCCGTGGGCTGCACGTGGTCCCCAAGCAGCTCTTCGGCATGTCCGTCGACCTCATCGCCGACGCGCCGTGGTGGCAGGACATGCCCTTCGCCGAACAGCGGAGCTTCGTCGAACAGGCGCTGCTCGTGGCACGCGGGAACCTCTCGGACTACGGTCTCCCCGAACCGGACCACGCGATCTTCTCCTCCGCCGTGACCATCTCCGACGAGATACTCAGCCGGATCCGGCACGGCGGCGTCATTCCCAGGCCCGCGATCGACTCCGTCGACGGCGGACGGGTGACCTTCACCGACGGAAGCGTGGAGGAGGCCGACGCGATCGTGCACTGCACCGGATTCCGGATGGACTTCCCCTTCCTTCCCGCCGGTTGTCCCACCGGCGAGGGGCACGGGGCGGTCCGGCTGTACCGGCGCGTGGTCGCACCCGAGCGGACCGGCCTGTACTTCGTCGGCCTGATCCGCCCCGTCGGCTCGATCACGCGCCTCGTGGAGGCCCAGGCGCGCTGGGTGGCGGGGATCGTCGACGGTGACGTCACCCTGCCGTCGGCGGACCTCATGCGTGAGGAGATCGACGTCTATCTGAAGGACGTCGAGGCGCGCTACGGGCGGACCGAGGGGGGCGCCTCGGTCCAGGTGGACGTCGGCCCCTATCTGCGCGAGCTGCGTGAGCTGCAGGAGAGGTGACCCGGACGACCGTCCGTCGGCGCGCGGTCAGTGGACGGCTTCCACCGCGCGCGGAAGGGGCGCGTCGGCCGGCGGCCTGACGCGGTACGCCTCCGAGGAGATGTAGGCGGTCACCCGGGTGGGCTTCCCCCGCTGATGGGCCAGGGCCAGATAGGCGATCAGCCCCACGCCGTCCTCGGGCCGTCGCCCGGTGACGGCTCTGAGAGCCCGGAGGAGCGGCGCGGGGTCCATGCCCTGGCGCCGCAGCAGGGTCACCGCCCTGTCCAGCGCCTCCCCGTCGTGCCGGGCGTAGTCCCGGACGGGGATGTGCAGGGTGAACCCGCTGGGCCGGTCCGCCCCGGTCTCGGTGAAGGAGTGGCAGGTCAGTCCCGGCCGCCGGTCCAGCGGTACGTCGAGGGCGTCCAGTGCGCCGGGCCCGTCCAGGGCGGCGAGCCCGTCGGCGTCGCTGCCGGCATCCGGGCCCACGCCGGTGTCGAGCCCCGCCGCCGTGCGGAAGAAGCGTGAGATGGCCCCGGGCCCCGGGCCGCCCGTCATCCGGGAGAGACCTGCCGCCTCCCGTGCCGACAGGTCGTCGTGCACGAGGTAGACCTTCGCGCGGGGTTCGTTCCAGTCACCCAGGTCGAGGGCGAGGAACAGATGACGGTCGCTCGGGGGGAGTGCCGGGAACGCCTGGTCGTGGCCGAGCCGGCGCAGGGCCTCCCGTACCGTCTCGGCGGAACGTTCCTGCCCGGAGGCCGCCGGGTTCAGGTAGACCTTCACCTTGGGCACGCCGCCCGGGTGCAGCTCCAGCGCACACCAGAGTGCCAACGGCCCCTCGGGGTCCGGAGGGAAGAACAGGTCCTCCAGCTCGTCGAGCCGCGCGGTGTCGAAGCCCCAGCGCCGTCCCATCGCGCGCACGGCCCTCAGGCCCACGCGCCCGTTCTCCGCCAGGTCAGCCGCTTCGCACCCCGGCTCGAGGAGGACCCGCAGGGTCGGCCCCGAGCCGGCGGTGAAGGTGAGCGAGAACTCCACGGGCGTGTGGTCGTCGGAGAGGAAGGAGTCGTAGGGCGGCGGCATGGCGAGCGGGCGCTCGGCGACCGGTCCCAGGACCCTGAGCAGCGTCCGTGCGTACTCCGCGGAGTCGGACCCGCTCAACCCGGCGGCTTCACAGAGCCGCAGGGCCTGTCTCGCCGTATGCCCCCCGAGCGTCTCCCCCGATGGGGGCGCCCAAGAAGATACCCGCCCGGAGGGGCGGGTATCGAGGGGGCCGAACTCGGCGAGATGACGCATGACATCCGGGTGGGTGGATATCTGTTCCACGACACCTCCTCAGCCTCATGAGCACGGTTGGACAACAACGCGGTGCTCAATACCCCCCACGGCTGACGTTCATGCCGCGCCGGGCACTCCGGCGGGAGTTGCCTTGATCACTTCGCCAGCCAGTTGAGGAACTGGCTCCACATCCCGCCGCGCTTGCGACCGCCCGGCTCGGCCGCGGCGTCCGCCGCAGCCCGCGCCTGAGGCGCCTCGGCCGTCCGGCGTACGGGTTCGGCCGGGGTGAACCGGACGGGCAGCGTGGTGAGACCGCGGTTGAACGGGCCGGGGCGCCAGACGAGGCTCTCCTCCGGCACGGCCAGATCGACGTCGGGGAGCTGGTTGAGCAGCTTCTCGATGGCCGTGACCGTGATCTGCCGCGCGGGCTCCTTCGACGGGCAGGCGTGCGGGCCTGCGCTCCAGGCCAGGTGGGACCGGTTGCTACCGGACTCGCGCGCGGCGGTCAGGTTCGGCCCGGTGTTGGCGGCCGCGAAACTGACCAGCATGAGGTCGCCCGCCTGGACCTTCGTCCCGGCGAACTCCATGTCGGTGGCCGGGTAGTGCGGAGCGTAGTTGGGCATCGGCGGGTTGTCCCACAGCGTGTCGTCGAGTGCCTCGTCGATCAGGCCCCCGCCGTCGGCGTACCGGTCATGGGTGAGCAGCCGGTGCATCGTGTTGCCGATCAGATTCCCCAGGGGGTCGGTTCCCGCGCCCAGGAGCAGGGCGACCTGATGAACCATCTCCTCGTCGGTGAGCCGCGCCTGATGCTGCATCAGCCAGGTGGTGACGTCCTCACCGGGCTTGGCCCGCTTCAGCGCCACCAGTTCGCCGACGGCGCCGAACAGCACCTCCACGGCACGCTCGGCGTTGATGCCGTCGAACATGCCGGTGATGCCGAACAGCACCCGGTCGCCGATGTCGGCCGGGCAGCCGAAGAGTTCGTTGAACACGAAGAGCGGCAGCTGCCGCGCGTAGTCACCGAGGAGGTCGGCGGAGCCCCGTGAGGCGAACCGCGAGACGAGGTACTCGGAGACCTGCTCCGTGGTCCGGCTGAGCTTGCGCGCGTCGATCCGGGCCATGCTGTCGGTGACCGCCTGGCGCAGCCGCAGATGCTCGGCGCCGTCGCTGAACATGCAGTTGGGCCGGTACGAGAGCACGGGCACGACCGGGTTGTCCGGGCTGATGAGTCCCTCGTTGAGGTGCCGCCAGCGGCGTGCGTCCTTGCGGAAGGACCCCGAGTCCTGGAGCAGCTGCAGGGCGGTCGCGTAGTCCGTGACGAGGGTGGCCTCCACCCCGGGAGCGAGCTCCACGGGCGCGGTCGCCCCGAAGTGGCGCAGATAGGCGTAGTACGCCTGCGGATCGGCCTGGAACTCCGGCCCGTACAGCGGTACCCGGCCGCCGTCGGTGTGCGCGGGGCACCCGGGCGGGGGTACGGGTGCGGTGGAACGAGCGTCCATGATTTCTCTCTGCTTCTAGTGAGCGCGGTCCAGCAAATAGCGGACGAGGGTGATCAGCGCGTCCGCGGACGACTTCTCGTCGCGCGCGTCGCAGGTGACGACCGGGGTGTCGTCGAGCAGGTCCAGCGCCTCGCGCAGCGCCCGCTCCTCGCGGTCCTTCGTGCCGTCGAAGTGGTTGACGGCGATCGCGTAGTCGAGGCCGTACTGCTCGATCAGATCGATCACGGCGAAGGAGTCGGCGAGCCGTTCGGGGTCGACGAGCACCAGGGCCCCGAGCGCGCCGCGGGCCATGTCCTCCCACATCTGCACGAAGCGCTGCTGACCGGGGGTCCCGAACAGGTACAGCACCACGCGTTCGCTGATGGTCAGCCGTCCGAAGTCCATGGCCACCGTGGTGGTGGTCTTGCTCCGGACCCCCTTGAGGTCGTCGTACGACTCCCCGGCGCGGGTCATCGTCTCCTCGGTGGTCAGCGGAGGGATCTCCGAGATCGCACCGATGAAGGTGGTCTTGCCCACGGCGAAGTGACCGACGACGAGGATCTTCACGGCGGTCTGCGTCGCGCCGCCGCGCACATAGGCCTGCTCATCCAAACTTGGCGCGGAGCCCATTCAGAACCTCCTCGAGAATGTCTCGGTCCGCGAGCGCGGCACGCTGCACGGGTGGGCGGGTGATGAGGTAGCCGCCCTCGTCGAGGGCGGAGAGCAGGATCCTCACCACACCGATGGGCAGCCGCGTGTGGCCCGCGACCTCGGCGACCGAGAGATAGCCGGCGGTGCACAGGTCCAGCAGGCTCTGCTCCTCGGGAGAGAGCCGCCTCGGGCGCCGCTGCTGCCCCTCCTCGGCCGCGGTGACCAGAGTGACCAGCGACAGCTGTGCCTCGTCCGGCAGACCGCGGCCCTTGGTGATGACGTACGGGCGGACTAACTCCGCCGCCTCGGCCCCCAGTTCGTCGAAGCCGCTCATGAGCGGACGCCGAGGTTCTCGCGCGGCGGCGTCGTCAGGGCCTTGCCCAGCTGACCGACGAGCTGCTGCATCCGGAACGTGATGTCCTGCATGTCGACGTCCGGCGAGGCGGAGACGCCGAGGTACGCGCCCTCCCCGGCGGAGATCAGGAAGACCCAGCCGCCGTCGAACTCGACCAGCGTCTGGCGCCACTGCAGGCGCCCCTCCTGGACGAAGAACCCGAGCGAGCGGCTGAGTGACTGCATACCGCTCATCGCGGCGGCGACCGTGTCCGCGTTGTCCTTGCCGAAGTCCCTCGTCCGGGCCATCAGCAGACCGTCGGCCGAGACCAGGACCGCGTGCAGCGCCCCCGGTATCTCCAAGGCACTGTCAAGCATCCATGACAGATCGTCGTTCACGAGATTTCAGGCCCTTCGCTGCTCGCATCACGTGTGCTGATCGTCTGGTCCGCCGCGTCCGGGCGCGTGGCCCGGCCGGACTGGGTGCCCCGCTGGAAGGCTCCCATGATCGCCGCGGTCTCCGCGCCGGAGCGCGTGGCGGCGGGTGCGGGCGCCGGGGTGCCGCTCACGATGGCCATCGGCCGCTTACGGCGGCGACGCGGCAGTCCGTCGTCGGTGGTGGACGCGGCGACGGCGGGCGTCGGACCACCCGGGTCGGTCACGGCGACGGCCGGCACGGTCGGCGGCGGGGTCTTCTTCTCAGGCATGCCGGTGAGCATCTCGTGCGGCAGGAGGAGGACGGCACGGACACCTCCGTACGGGGAACTGGAGTCCACGGACACCTCGAATCCGAAGCGTTCACAGAGCACGCCGATGACGGCGAAACCGAACTGCGGCGGGCTGCCGAGGCCGGAGACACCGGAAACGCGCTCGCTCGTCAGGAGTTTCGCGGCACGGGCCCGCTCCTCGTCGTTCATACCGACACCGGCGTCGTCGACGACGATGCAAATTCCCTTGGGGACGGTACGAATGTTGATCTCGACGACGGTGTCGGGGCTCGAATAGCTGGTGGCGTTGTCGAGCAGCTCGGCGAGAGCGAGCGCCACCGGTTCGACGGCACGGCTGGTGATACCGAAGTCGACCTGCGACAGGATCTCGACCCGGCGGTAGTGCCGGATCCGTCCCTGGGCGCTGCGGACCACGTCGTACACCGACGCGACCTCACGCTGCCGCCCCAGCCAGCCGTCACAGAGGACGGCGATGGACTGAGCGCGCCGGCCGAACTGGGAGTTGGTGTGGTCGATCTCCAGCAGGTCGTGGAGAATGACGGAATCGCCGTACTTGTTCTGCAGGCCGGAGATCACCAACTGCTGCTCGGCGGCGAGGCCCTGGAGCGTCCGCATGGCGGACTTGAGGACCGTCTTCGTCGAGTCCTGGGCCCGCTCCTTCTCGTCTTCTACGGACTTCGAGTAGCTGTTCTCCAACTCGGCGTAGTGGGCCTTGAGCTCTGTGGTCTCCTGTCGTAAAGTCCGTATCGCTTTGCGCTGGCGAACGATTACGGCCACAGCGCCGAGCACGGCGATCAGGAGGACCCAGAGTGCTGGGTTCTGTGCGTAAGACGTCATAAGGCTCTCTTCAGGCGACTGACGGCCAGTTGCTGAATTCCGTCAATACGGGTGGACCGGCGGACCGTCCGTACCGGGGTACATGCCCGGATGGTCGCCGTGGTCGGAGATGTTCGTTTTGCATCCATCCACCGCTCCGCAAGCGTCGTGATCTTATCACCGGGCGCGAACAGGTGACCGATCGTCAATATGGGGACGACTGCGGCCCATTGCCCTCAATCCCCGCCGGACTCCCGTGTGAGATCGGCCGCTCATCGCGATTCCGCGCGCCGAACCCCGTTCACAGCCAACCGGAACGCTGCGCCTGCAAAGCCAACTGGAAGCGGTTCGAGGCGCCCAGACGAGCCATCAGGATCTGCAGCCGCCGGAACAGGGTGCGGCGGCTGATGCCCAGCTCCCGTGCGATGACGTCGTCCGTCGCGCCGCTCGCGAGGAGCCACAGCAGGCGGCGGTCGCCGGGGGGCGGACCGCTCGGTCGTGTGGTGCGGCCGTGGAAGGGAAGGGCGTTCGCCCACGACTGCTCGAACAGGGCCACGAGCGCGGAGAGCAGCCCGCTCGGCTGCACCACCAGAAGGGTGTTGACCACGTCCGCCTCCTTGATCGAGAGCGACACGAGCGCGTACGCGTCGTCGATGATCAGGAGCTTGACCGGCACCGAGGGCAGCACCCTGGCCTGCTCGCCGGCCTCGACGCACGGTTCGATGGCCTCCGTCAGCCGGCCGGGGTACTCCAGCGACTCCCGCGCGTACACGACCCGCTGCGTCACCCCGCGGGCGAGCGTGGCCAGCGCGTCCTCCGTCGCGCCGGAGTGCGGGAAGTACGGAGGCGACTCGAGCTGCCGGATCTGTTCGCGGGCGCTCGACCACGCCCGGCGCATCCTCGGGCCGACGGCGTCACCGGTGACGACCTCGACGAGATGGTCGTCGTACGCGGTGAGCCGCCGGCGCCGGAAGGACTCGAACGCGCCGCCGACGGCGATCCGCGACTCCTCCAGCTCGGCCGCCCGGTGCCGCGCGAGGATCTCCAGACCCGCCGCCGGCGACACCGGAGCCACCACGTCCGCGTCCCCCTCCGCGGCGCCGGCCAGCCCCGCGTCGGCGAGTTCGCCGTACGCCACGGCCAGCTCCTCGCCGCCCAGGCCCACCGCGGCGCCGATCGCGCTCAGCGGAGCGGGCGCCTGTTCGAGCAGCGCCAGATAGACCCGGCAGGCGGCCTCGCCGACGCCCAGGAGCCGGAGGGCGTCCCCGAGTTTCGCGTTCGTCATGGAACGCATTATCGACCGCGCCCACGCCCCCCTCGTGGCCGATCCGTGCCAGTGGCACTCCCGGGCACCCGGCGCGCCCATCCCCGGCTACCGTCCGGGACGCAGTCCAGGAACGCACCACCCACCGGTACCGACGGGAAGAAGGGGAACGCCGTGGCCAAGGGCCGAAAGAACGGTCTGTACGCAGGGATCTCCGAGGAGCTGTCCGCCCTCATGCGCACGGGGTGGGACGACACCGAGCGGCACGACCTGACGCCCGACGAACAGGCTCCGTACGCCGCCCGCCGCCGCGCCGCGCTCTCCGCGCGATTCCCCGGCGAGTGCCTCGTCATCCCTTCGGGGAATCTCAAGGTCCGCTCGAACGACGACCCCTACCCCTTCCGGCCGTACTCCGGCTACGTGCACATGACCGGGGACCAGGCACGGGACGGCGCGCTCGTCCTCGAACCCCGCGCGGACGGCGGCCACGACGCCTACTGCTACCAGCTGCCGCGGGACAGCAGGGACGACGACGAGTTCTGGACGGGCGCCACGGCGGAACTGTGGATGGGCCGGCGCCGCTCCCTCACCGAGGCGGAGCGCGTGCTCGGGCTCGCCTGCCGCGACGTCCGGACCGCCGCCCGCGACCTGGCCGCCTCCTCCGGCGTGCCCACCCGCATCGTCCGTGGCGTCGACCCGTCGCTGGAGGCCGCCGTCACCACCGACGAGGAGCGCGACGACGCGCTGGAAGAGGCGCTCGGCGATCTCCGGCTCGTCAAGGACGCGTGGGAGCTCGGCGAGATGCGCAAGGCCGTGGACTCCACCGTCCGCGGCTTCACCGACGCCGTCGGGGAGCTCTCCCGGGCGGTCGCGTCCTCCGAGCGCTGGATCGAGGGCACCTTCTTCCGCCGGGCACGCCTGGAGGGCAACTCCGTCGGCTACGGATCGATCTGTGCCGCGGGCGATCACGCCACGATCATGCACTGGACGGACAACGACGGACCGGTGCGCCCGGGGGAGCTGCTCCTGTTCGACGCCGGCGTCGAGACCCGGACGCTCTACACGGCCGACGTCACCCGCACGCTCCCCATCAGCGGCACCTTCAGCCCGGTGCAGCGCCAGGTCTACGACGCCGTGTACGAGGCGCAGGAGGCGGGCATGGCCGCCGTCAAGCCGGGCGCCGCGTACCGCGACTTCCACGAGGCGTCCCAGCGCCACCTGGCGGCCCGCCTCGTCGAGTGGGGCTTCATCGAGGGCCCGGCCGAGCGTGCGTACGAACTCGGACTCCAGCGCCGCTTCACCATGGCCGGCACCGGTCACATGCTCGGCCTGGACGTGCACGACTGCGCCCACGCCAGGAACGACGAGTACGTCGACGGAGTCCTGGAGCCCGGCATGGTGCTCACCGTCGAGCCCGGCCTCTACTTCCAGCCCGACGATCTCACCGTGCCCGAGGAGTGGCGCGGCATCGGGGTCAGGATCGAGGACGACCTGGTCGTCACCGAGGACGGTCACGAGAACCTGTCGGCGGGCCTGCCGAGGTCCGCTGACGACGTCGAGGCGTGGATGGCCCGGACCGCGGGCTGAACCGTGGCCGACGAGCACCCCCGCCCGCCCGGGCCGTCCACAGGTTCACCCGGGCGGCCGGGGGTGTCGGCGCACGCCGTTAGGCTTGTCGAATGGCCCTTCCGGATGCTTCCCCCGCGATCTCCGACCCTCTCCAGGTGCTTCACCGCGTCTTCGGATACAGCTCCTTCCGCGGCGAACAGCAGGAGATCGTCGATCAGGTCGTCGGGGGCGGCGACGCCCTCGTCCTGATGCCCACCGGCGGCGGAAAGTCGCTCTGCTACCAGATCCCGGCGCTGGTCAGAGACGGCACGGGCATCGTGATCTCGCCCCTCATCGCGCTGATGCAGGACCAGGTGGACGCGCTCAACGCCCTGGGGGTGCGGGCCGGATTCCTGAACTCCACGCAGGATCCGTACGAGCGGCAGACGGTCGAGCAGGCCTTCCTCGCCGGCGAGCTCGACCTGCTCTACCTCGCCCCCGAGCGGCTGCGCACCGAAGGGACGCAGCGCCTGCTCGACCGGGGCACGGTGTCGCTCTTCGCGATCGACGAGGCGCACTGCGTCGCCCAGTGGGGCCACGACTTCCGGCCCGACTACCTCGCGCTGTCGATGCTGCACGAGCGATGGCCCAAGGTCCCCCGCATCGCGCTGACCGCGACGGCCACCGAAGCCACCCACGCGGAGATCGCGGCCCGCCTCGGTCTGCAGGACGCCCGGCACTTCGTCGCGAGCTTCGACCGGCCCAACATCCAGTACCGCATCGTCCCCAAGAACAGCGCCCAGAAGCAGGTCCTGGAGCTGATCCGCACCGAGCACGAGGGGGACGCCGGGGTCGTCTACTGCCTCTCCCGCGCCTCGGTCGAGAAGACCGCGGCCTTCCTCGTCGAGCAGGGGATCGACGCCCTGCCGTACCACGCCGGCATGGACGCCCGGGCGCGTGCGGCGAACCAGGCCCGCTTCCTGCGCGAGGACGGGGTCGTGATGGTGGCGACGATCGCCTTCGGCATGGGCATCGACAAGCCGGACGTCCGCTTCGTGGCCCACCTCGACCTGCCGAAGTCGGTCGAGGGCTACTACCAGGAGACCGGCAGGGCCGGACGCGACGGGGAGCCGGCCACGGCATGGCTGGCGTACGGGCTGCAGGACGTGGTCCAGCAGCGCAAGATGATCGACGGCTCCGAGGGAGACGAGACGCACCGCCGCTCGCTGGCCGCGCATCTGGACGCCATGCTCGCCCTGTGCGAGACGGTCGAGTGCCGGCGGGTGCGGCTGCTGGCCTACTTCGGACAGTCGGGCGAACCCTGCGGGAACTGCGACACCTGTCTGACTCCGGCCGAGTCCTGGGACGGCACGGTCGCGGCGCAGAAGCTCCTGTCCACGGTCTGGCGGCTGGCGAAGGAGCGGCGCCAGAAGTTCGGCGCCGGCCAGATCATCGACATCCTCCAGGGCAAGAAGACCGCCAAGGTCATCCAGTTCGACCACGACGCGCTGTCGGTGTTCGGTGTCGGGGCCGACCTGGGCACCGCGGAGTGGCGCGGGGTGGTGCGCCAGCTCCTCGCCCAGCGGCTGCTCGCGGTCGAGGGCGACTACGGAACGCTGGTCCTGACGGACGCCAGCGGTGAGGTGCTGGGCGGACGCCGTCCGGTGCCGATGCGCAAGGAGAAGGCTCCCGCCGCCGCGGCCCGGACCGGTTCGGGCTCGCGTTCCGGCAAGGGTGCCCGCGTGCCCGTCGACCTTCCGGCCGAGGCGGTCCCGGTCTTCGAGGCCCTGCGCGCCTGGCGGGCCGCGACGGCCAAGGAGCAGGGCGTCCCGGCGTACGTCGTCTTCCACGACGCGACCCTGCGCGAGATCGCGACCCGGTTCCCGGCGACCGCGGCGGAGCTGGGCACCGTCGGCGGCGTGGGGGAGGCCAAGCTCGCCAAGTACGCCGAGGGCGTCCTCGACACCCTGGACGGGTGCCGCGCTCCCGGAGAGGCCCCGGCCGCCGCGCCGTCGTCCGCGTCCGCGCCGACGCCCCCGACCCGGGCGCCGTCCGGCTCCGGGCCGTCCGGGTCCGCGCCGACCGGGCCCGTACGGCGGAGCCCGGAGCCGGAACCGGACCTGTTCGACGAAGAGCCGCCAGCCGACCCGGACGAGGAGATGGATCCGCCGCCCTGGGACGACTGGCGGTAGCCGGGCCGGACGGGACCGGGTGGCCGGCCCCGTCAGGGCTGGTGGGCGAGCAGCTCACCCTCGGAGGGGAAGTACTCCTCCGCCGACATCTCGCGACCGGCTTCGGTGCGTAAACGGCTCAGCACGAGCCCGTGTTCGCCGCTCGTGGGGGCCTTGGCTCCCGTGACGATCACCACGCCCTCGTCCTCGTGGTGGAGCACCAGGCCGGGGGCGCCGGAGTAGGTCCGCTCGGAGACCGTCGCCGCGAGGAGTTCGATACGCCGGCCCTGGTGGTGGGTGTACGCGGTCGGAAAGCGGTCGCGCCGGGCCTCGACGAGCCGGGCGATCCGCTCGGCCGGGTGCGTCCAGTCGATCCGGCCGTCCTCGACGGAGTCCGTGCGCGCCGGGGTGTCGTACCGCGCGGGCTCGTGGACGACGCTCGCCGGTGCCGGTTCGAGGTGACGGTGGACACGGCGGAGGAGGGAGGCGAGCTGGTCGCGTTCCTCCGCGTTCAGCGGGGCCAGGATGTCGTCGTCGGTCGAGGCGATGTCCGCGTTGAGCAGATCGAGGAACGAGCGGCCCTCGGGTGTCAGCCGTACGACGACGCGGCGCCGGTCGGCCGGGTCCCGGCCGCAGTCGACATGGCCCGTCCTGACCAGATCGTTGACGATCTTCACCAGGTCGCTGGCGTTCATGTCCAGGCGGGATGCGAGGACCGTCTTCATCTGGGGACCCAGGTCGGCCACCATCGCCATCACGGTCAGATGCCACAGGCGCAGTCCGTGGGCTGTCAGCCGGTCCGTGAGTCTGCGGCGTGCGGCCTTGCCGATCGCGTACATCAGGTAGGCGTTGAGGTTCAGCACGCTCGGTGGTGTCGTGCTGAGCGAGGGAGGGCCGGAGGCGACGGGGGAGCCGGGCTCGTCGTCACCGGACGTCCCGGCGGAGTCGGTGCCGGGACTCGTGGCCGTGGCCGTGGCCGCGGCGGTGATGTCGACGCCGAGGGCGCCCGTCGTCAGATCGGCGTTGGCGAGGGAGCTGAAGACCTGAGCCCAGTCGGTCGGCATGTTCGATATGCCGACGACGGCGAACCGTGTGCCGTTCGCATCGTGCGCGGTGCCGGAGGTAACCCGTGGTTGCATCGATGTACCTGTTCGCAGTTCAAGTTAGGTGACCCTAACCTACTCGTGCCGGAAGGGGTGCCGGCGCCCCCAGGACCGTCTGGGGGCGCCGGAGTTCAGCGGGGCGCGGCGCGGAGGCCGTCAGGGGCGGCCGGTGAGATAGCCGCCCATCGAGGTGAAGTGGTCGGTGGCGGACAGCTCCTGGCCGTCCTCGGTCCGTACGCGCGTGATCGCCAGACCGTGGTTGCGGCCGGTGCGGGCGTCGGCGCCGGCGACGATCACCACGCCCTCGCCCTCGCGGTAGAAGATGCGCCCGGGCGTGCCGCCGTAACGGCCCTCGGACACCACGGCGGAGAGGACTTCGAGGCGCCGGCCCTTGTGGAAGGTGAACGCGGCCGGGTAGGGCGCGGACTGGGCGCGGACCAGACGCTCCAGGGCGTCGGCGGGCCAGTCCCAGTTGATCCGGATGTCCTCCTCGGACCGCTTGTGGAAGAAGCTGGCCTGGGAGCGGTCCTGCTTGGTGAACTCGGTCTGCCCGGAGGCGATCAGGTCCAGGGCGCCGACCGTGACCGGGGCGATGAGGTCGACCGTCTTGTGGAACAGGTCGGTCGCCGTGTCCGTGGGCTCCACGGTCACCGCGCGCTGGTCCACGATGTCGCCGGCGTCGAGCACCTCGTCCATCATGTGGGCGGTGACGCCGACTTCGCGCTCTCCGTTGATGAGGGCCCAGATCAGCGGCGAGAAGCCCGCGTACTTGGGCAGCAGTGAGTCGTGGACGTTGAGCGTGCCGTGGCGGGGGAGGGTGTAGATCCGCGGCGGGATCCAGGTGCGCCAGTTGTTGGCCACGATGATGTCCGGGTCGGCCTCCTTGAGCCGCTGGAACAGCTCGTCGTCGTCAGGCCTGTTGCGGATGACGACGGGGACGCCGTGCTCCTCGGCGAGGTCGGCGACGGAGTCGCTCCAGATCTTCTCGTAGGCGTGCTCGCTCTTGGGGTGCGTCACGACCATCACCACGTCGTGCTCGGAGTCCAGGAGAGCTTGCAGGGTTCGATGCCCCCAGGTCTGGTAACCGAACATGACGACCCGCATGGAGTTCCTCCTCGGAAGAGCGAATGACCGCCGCCAAGTAAAGCAAGGCTTACCTAAGGATGCAACGGCCCCTGTTTTCACGCGTGTTCAGTGGCACTTTCTCTCGCGTGACCGATTCGTCCGGTCGACAGCTCGGGGCAAGTCAGGTTAGCTTTACCTAAGTTCGCCCCTGGCCGACGCCACCGGCGGGCTCGGCGTCTCGTACTTTTCATCCTCGCCTGACAGGCGGCTGTCCCGCACGATGGGAGTGACATGTCACAGGTTCTTCCTGGCGACGCACCTCTGATCCATGACCTCATAGGAATCGGCTTCGGGCCGTCCAACGTGGCCATGGCGATCGCGCTCAGCGAGCACAACGCTCGCGTCGGGAGGCAGGAGGCGGTCACTGCTCACTTCTTCGAGCGCCAGCCCAACTTCGGCTGGCACCGCGGCATGCTCATCGACGACGCCACGATGCAAGTGTCCTTCCTCAAGGACCTGGTGACGCTCCGTAACCCGTCCAGCGAGTACACCTTCCTGCGCTATCTGCAGAGCAAGGGCCGGCTGATCGACTTCGTCAACCACAAGAACCTCTTCCCGCTCCGCGTCGAGTTCCACGACTACTTCGAGTGGGCGGCGGCGAAGGTCGACGACATGGTCTCCTACGGCCACGAGGTCGTCTCCGTCGAGCCCGTCGTACGCGACGGAGTCGTGGAGTACCTCGACGTCACGGCCCGCTCGGGCTCGGAGACCGTGGTGCACCGCGCCCGAAACCTCGTCATCGGCACGGGACTTCGGCCCCTCATGCCGGAGGGTGTCGAGCGCAGCGACCGCGTCTGGCACAACTCCGACCTGCTCGCCAAGGTCGAC
The DNA here is from genome assembly GCF_042671585.1 of Streptomyces sp. NPDC127129. Lineage (NCBI taxonomy): Bacteria > Bacillati > Actinomycetota > Actinomycetes > Kitasatosporales > Streptomycetaceae > Streptomyces > Streptomyces sp. NPDC127129. Next base: position 449,792 of record NZ_JBHXTV010000002.1, on the reverse strand, counting down.
GGCCTGGAGGGCACAGACCCCACCCGCTTCATCGTGGTCGGCGCCGGCCAGAGCGCCGCCGAGAACGTGGCGTACCTCCACCGCCGCTTCCCCGACGCCGAGATCTGCGCCGTCTTCTCCCGATACGGCTACAGCCCGGCGGACGACAGCAGCTTCGCCAACCGCATCTTCGACCCCGAGGCGGTCGACGAGTACTACACGGCTCCCGACGACATCAAGCGCCGGCTGATGGACTATCACGGGAACACCAACTACTCGGTCGTGGACATCGACCTGATCGACGAGCTGTACCGGGTGGCGTACCAGGAGAAGGTGCTCGGCGCCGAACGGCTGCGCTTCCTCAACATCTCGCGCCTGACCGGGGTCGAGGAGACCCCGGACACGGTCCGCGCCACCGTCACCTCCCTGGTCACCGGCGAGGAGAACGTGCTGGACGCCGATGTCGTGGTCCTCGCCACCGGCTACAGCCCCGCCGAGCCCCTGGGGCTCCTGGGCGAGGTCGCGAAGAGCTGCCACCGCGACGAGCAGGGCCGGGTCCGCGTCGAGCGGGACTACCGCATCTCCACCGATCCCGCGGTGCGCTGCGGCATCTATCTGCAGGGCGGCACCGAGCACACCCACGGCATCACCTCGTCCCTGCTCTCCAACACCGCGATCAGGGTCGGCGAGATCCTGGACTCCATCCTCGACCGCGGTCAGGAGCCCACCGTGGACGAGCCCCGGCCGGTCGCCGACGGCATCGGCTCGGTCCGCTGACCTCGGCCCCTTCCCGCCGGGCTGCCTCCGCCCGACAGACCCCACCCCCCATCGCTCCACCGAGCCCCACCCGCCCCGGCCGTCTCGTAGCGTCCTCGTACGCGGCGGTCGCGGCACGCACCGTGTGATCCCCGTGAAAGGAACCTCCGTGTCCACTGGTACGCGCCCCGCTCTGACGCGGTTCGTCAGACACTTCCCGCAGGTGGCCGTCGCCACCGTCGCCGCGCTCGCGCTGTCCGCCTGTGGGGGCGGCACCGAGAAGACCGAGTCCAAGCCCTCGGGCGCGGCGAGCAGCTCCTCGTCCGCGGCCTTCCCCGTGACCGTGGAGCACAAGTACGGCTCCACGACCATCGACGCGGAGCCGAAGCGGGTCGTCACCCTGGGCCTGTCGGACCAGGACGCGGTGCTGGCGCTGGGGATCAAGCCGGTCGGCGCGGTGGACTGGTTCAAGGAGCAGCCGTACGGCAAGTGGCCGTGGGCGAAGGACAAGTGGGGGTCGGCGAAGCCCGAGATCGTCGGCGAGCGCGACGAGTACAACATCGAGAAGATCGCGGCCCTGAAGCCCGACCTCGTCATCGCGCAGTACTCGGGGATGAAGAAGGAGCAGTACGACACGCTCTCGAAGTTCACCAAGGTCGTGGCGCAGCCCAAGGGCCTGCCCGACTACGGCGCGTCCTGGCAGGTGATGACGCGGCAGATCGGCAAGTCCCTCGGCAAGGACGCGGAGACCGAGAAGCTGATCTCCGGCATCGACGCGCGCTTCAAGGCCGTCCGCGACAAGCACCCCGAGTTCGCCACGAAGACCCTCGCCGTCGCCGACAGCTTCGAGGCCGGCAAGTACTCGGCCTTCACCAAGACCGACCCGAAGGCGATCTTCTTCTCCGAGCTCGGCTTCAAGCTGAAGCCCGAGATCGACACCCTGGCGAAGCCGGGCTGGAACGTCGCCGAACTGAGCGCCGAGAAGCTGAACGTGCTCGACGTCGACCGGCTCGTCTGGGTCACCTCCAGCACCGAGGCCAACGACCGCATCAAGGCCGAGCCGCTCTACAAGAAGCTGAAGGTCAACTCGGAGAAGCGCGACCTGTTCGTGCCCTACCAGGACCCGGACATCGGCGCGGCCTTCTCCTTCAACACCGTCCTGTCGATCCCCTACGCCATCGACGAGGTCGAGCCGCTGATCGCGGCCGTCAAGTAACGCCCGTCACCGGCGTCCGGCCCGTCCGCCTCCCGGCGGAACCGCGCCCCGTTCCCGGCAGCACCGCGCCACGCCACCGCACACACGGTGGCCCCCTCCCCGGCGCGGGGCCCGGGAGCGGGGCGCGCCGGACACACCTCACCGACGCACACCAGGGAAAGGCCCATTCGAACGATGTTTGACGTCGAGTCGGACCGGACGTCCACCTCCGGCATACCCGTCACGGGCGCGCAATCCGGCATCTGGCTCGCCCAGCAGATCGACCCGGACAGCTCCGCCTACAACATCGTGTTCGCCCTGGACCTGCACGGCGACGCCGACACCGAGCGCCTCACCGCCGCCGTGCGGCAGGCCGTCGAGGAGGCCGAGAGCCTGCACGTGCGCGTCCGCGCGGGCGACGGCGGCCCCCGCCAGACCCCCGCACCCGCCCCCGTCGACCTCCCTGTCGTGGACCTGCGCGGCGCCGCCGACCCCGAGCGGGCCGCCGCCGACTGGATGGCCGCCGACCGTGCGCGCCCCATGGACCTCGCCCGGGGCCCCCTCTTCGGCCACGCGCTGCTGCGCCTCGCCGACGACCACATCGTCTGGTACCAGCGCTACCACCACATCGTCGTCGACGGCATGGGCGTCGCGCTCGTCACCCGCCGGGCCGGTGAGCTGTACACCGCCGGCGACGAGGCGCCCGCCCCGCGCGACTGGGCGGTCTCCCGCCTGGTCGACGCCGACATCGCCTACCGCGCCTCCGCCGCACACCAGGAGGACCGCGCCTACTGGCTGACCCGCATGGCCGACCGGCCCGAGCCCGTACGCCTCGTCGAGCGCGCCCCCGTACCCATGACCCGGCGCGTGCGCCGTACGTCCGAACTGAGCGCCGGGCAGGTCCAGCGGCTGTACGCCGCCGCCGAACGAGCCGGCACCCGGCCGTCCCGCCTGCTCGTCGCGGCCGTCGCCGCCTACCTCCACCGGGTCAGCGGCGAGCAGGACCTCGTCCTCGGCCTGCCGATCGCGGCCCGCCAGGACGCGGTCTCCGCGGACGTCCCCGGCATGGTCTCCAACATCGTGCCGCTGCGGCTCTCCGTCCGCCCCGGCACCACCGTCGCCGGACTCCTCGCCGAGGTGCGGCGCGCGGTGGGCGAGGCGCTCGCCCACGGGCGCTACCGTGCCGAGGACCTGGCCAGGGAACTGGGCCTGCCCGACGGCGTGCACGAACTCGTCGGCCCCACGGTCAACGTCCTCCCGCGCCCGGACGACCTGCGGTTCCGTGACCTCGACACCGCACTCGAACCCGTCTGGCTGGGTCCGGTCAGCGATCTGGCCCTCAGCTTCGCCGAGTGCAGCGACGGGCGCGGCATGTGCGTCCACCTCGACGCCGACGCCGAGGTCTGCGACGAGTCGACGCTTCGGGACCACGAGCGCCGCTTCCTCGCGACGCTCGACGCCCTCGTCGAGGACCTCGACCGCCCGGTCGGGCACATCGACCTGACCTCGGCCCCCGAACGGGCCCGGCTCCTCGACGAGTTCGGCGACAAGCCGCGGGAGTCGGCCGAGCTCTCCTGGCCCGCCGCGTTCGAGCGGCAGGCCGGCCGTACCCCGGACGCCGTCGCCCTCGTCTGCGAGGACCGTGAGCTCACGTACGCCGAACTGAACGCGGCGGCCAACCGGCTGGCCCGTCTCCTGGCCTCCCGTGGCGTCGGCGCCGAGGACATCGTCGCCGTCGCCGTCCCGCGCTCCGTCGACCTCGTCGTCTCCCTGCTCGCGGTGATGAAGGCGGGCGCGGCCTATCTGCCGCTGGACGCCGACCACCCGCGGGACCGGATCGCCTACATGCTCGCCGACGCCGGCGCGCGCACGGTCCTCACCACCCGCGAGCTGTCGGACGCGCTGCCCGACGCCCCCGGCGTCGCCCGCCTGCTCCTCGACGAGCCGTCGCTGACGGCCGAGCGTGACGCCCTCGACGGCGCGGACCTCGGCCTCGACATCGCCCTGGACCGGGCGGCGTACGTCATCTACACGTCGGGCTCCACCGGCCGCCCCAAGGGCGTCGTCGTCTCCCACGACGGCGTCGGCAGCCTCGTCGCCACCGCCACCGACCGCATCGGGATCACCGCCGAGAGCCGCGTCGTCCAGTTCGCCTCCGTGGGCTTCGACGTGACGGTCTGGGACCTGATCATGTCGCTGTGCGTCGGCGGCCGGATCATCGTGGTCCCCACCGAGCGCCGCGTCGCCGGTCCCGCGCTCACGGAGTACATCGCACGCCACGGCGCCACCCACATGATCCTGCCGCCGTCCCTCGTCTCCGCCCTGCCGCAGGAGTGCGAACTGCCGGACGGCGCCGTCCTGATCGTCGGCACCGAGGCGGTCCCCAGCGAGCTGATCGCCCGCTGGGCCGGACGCCTCCAGGTCGTGGTCGCGTACGGCCTCACCGAGGCGACGGTCAACTCCACCCTGTGGGTCGCGGCCCCCGACCGCCCCGGACCCGCGCCGATCGGCGAACCCGACCCCAACACCCGCGCCTACGTGCTCGATGCGGCGCTCCGTCTCGTTCCCGTCGGCACCGAAGGCGAGCTGTACGTCTCCGGACGCGGCCTCGCCCGCGGCTACCTGGGCCGGCCGGGCCTCACCTCCGAGCGCTTCGTCGCCGACCCGTACGCCACCGAGCCCGGCGCGCGGATGTACCGCACGGGCGACCGCGTCCGCTGGGGCGCCGACGGCAACCTGGAGTTCCTGGGACGCGCCGACGGCCAGATCAAGATCCGGGGCCACCGCATCGAACCCGGCGAGATCGAGAGCGCCTTCATGGCCTGCCCGGGCATCGCCCAGGCCGCCGTCCTCGTCCGCGAGGACCACCGGAGCGCCAAGCGGCTCGTCGCCTACCTCGTCGCGGAGCCCGGTACGGACCCGGAGTCCGCCGTCGCCGAGGCACGGGCCCGGATCGCCGGGACGCTGCCCGACCACATGGTCCCCTCCGCCGTCGTCCGTCTCGACGGACCGCTGCCACTGACGCCCAACGGCAAGCTCGACAGCCGCGCCCTGCCCGAGCCCCGCTGGACCGCCACGGCCGGCGGCGACGCGCCCACCACCCCGGCAGAGACCGCGCTCGCCGGGCTCTTCGCCGAGGTGCTCGACCTGCCGTCGGTCGGCGTCCACGACAGCTTCTTCGAACTGGGCGGCGACAGCATCGTCGCGATCCAGCTCGTCAACCTCGCCCGTGAGGCCGGGCTCGTCATCACCCCGCGCGACGTCTTCCGGCAGCGGACCGTGGCGGCGCTCGCCCGGACCGCCGTGCCGGTCACCGCCGAGGCGCCCTCCGAGGTCCCCAGGGCGGTGGAGCTTGACAGGGAGGCGCTGCCCGTCTCCCCGCTCCAGGAAGGTTTCTTCTTCCACGCCGAGTTCGACCGGGAGGCCGCCGACCTCTACGTCGTCCAGGAACTCCTGGACCTCGCGGGCACCGTCGACCCCGACCGGCTCCGGCAGGCGCTCCAACTGCTCCTCGACCGGCACGCGCTGCTGCGCGCCTCCTTCCGCCAGCTCCCCGGCGGCGAGGTCGTCCAGCGGATCGCCGACCGCGCCGACCTCCCCTGGCGCGAGGCCGACACCGCCCGCACCCCGCTGGCGGACATCCTGCGGCGCGACCGCGCCGAGGGCTTCGACCTCGCCCGGCCCCCGCTGATGCGGGCCACCCTGATCCGAGACGGGCAGCACCACCGTCTGCTGCTCACGCTGCACCACATCATCGCCGACGGCTGGTCGGTCTCGGTCCTGCTCCGCGAACTGACCGCCGCCTCCACGGGCGAGGCCCTGCCCGAGCCGCCCGCCCCGGACGCGTACCTCACCTGGCTCGCGAGCCGGGACCTCGACACCGCCCGTGACGCGTGGCGCCAGGCGCTGGCCGGCCTGGACGGTCCGACCCGGCTGCCCGTCCTCGCCTCCGCACCGGGCGACCAGGCGGCGCCGGCCGCCCGCCCCGAGCACGTCGACGTCCGGCTGCCGGAGTCGCTCACCGCCGACCTCGCGGCCCGCGCCCGCAGCCACGGGCTCACCCTCAGCACCGTCCTGAACGGCGGCTGGGCCCTGCTCCTGGGCAGTCTGACCGGCAGCCGGGACGTGGTGTTCGGCACCACCGTCTCCGGACGTACGACCGAGGTCAGGGGTCTGGACGCGGCGGTCGGCCTCTTCATCAACACCGTGCCGGCCCGCGTCACCCTGCACGGCGGCGAAACGCTCGTCGAGCTGCTGCGGCGCGTCCAGGACGAGCACGCGGCCCTCCTGGACCACCAGCACCTCGGGCTCGCCGAGATCCAGCGGCTCGCGGGCGGCGGAGAACTCTTCGACACGCTCGTGGTGTTCGAGAACTTCCCCTCCGGGGAACTGTCCCCGGCAGCGCGCCAGGAGACGCTCCGCGTCACCGGCGCCGAGGTCTTCGACGCCGTCCACTACCCGCTGGCCCTGATCGTCGAGCACGACGGGGCCCACCTCGCACTGCGGTTCAAGTACGACGCGGCCCGGCTCGACCAGCTGACCGTGGCCGTCCTCGCCCACCGGTTCGAGGCGCTGCTGCGGACGCTCGTCGACGACCCCGCCCGGCCCGTCGCCCGCGTCGGGACGCTCTCCGGCCGCGAGGAGGAGCGCCTCGCCGAGCTGAACGCCACGGCCCACCCGCTCCCCGTCCCGGACGCCACCCTCGCCTCCCTCTTCGCCGCACAGGTGACACGGAGGCCCGACGCCCCGGCGGTCGTCTTCGAGGGCACCACGCTGTCCTACGCCGAACTCGACCGGCGCGCCGAGGCGCTGGCCCGGCGGCTGCGGGCACGGGGCGCGGGCCCCGAACACTTCGTCGCCGTCGCGGTGCCCCGCTCCGTGGAGCTCATGGTCGCGCTGCTCGGCGTGCACAAGGCCGGCGCCGCCTACCTGCCCCTCGACCTCGACTACCCCGCCGACCGGGTGGCGTTCATGCTCGCCGACTCGGGTGCCCGTACGGTCGTGACCACCGCCGGAGCGTCCGGCCGGCTGCCCGAGGTACCCGGACTCGCCCACGTCCTGGTGGACCGTGACGAGGAGACCGCCGACACGCCGACCGTGCACGCGGGACCCGACCACCCCGCGTACCTCATCTACACCTCGGGCTCCACAGGCCGCCCCAAGGGCGTCGCCGTCACCCACCGCGCGATCGTCAACCGCCTCGCCTGGATGCAGGACGAGTACGGGCTCACCGTCCACGACCGTGTGCTCCAGAAGACGCCGTCCAGTTTCGACGTGTCCGTCTGGGAGTTCTTCTGGGCCCTGGCCGAAGGCGCGACCGTCGTCCTCGCCCGGCCCGACGGCCACCGCGACCCGGCGTACCTCGCCGAGCTGATCGCGACCGAGCACATCACGACCACGCACTTCGTGCCGTCGATGCTGGCGGCGTTCGTCCAGGTCATGGAGGCCGCGCCGGGAACCCCCGAGTGGGCCGGGAGCCTGCGCCGCGTCTTCTGCAGCGGCGAGGCGCTCACCGGCGCCGACGCCCGCCGCTGGGCGGAGCTGACCTCCCGCCGAGGCCACGGCCCGGTGCCGCTGCACAACCTCTACGGCCCCACCGAGGCGGCCGTCGACGTCACGTACTTCCCGTACGAAGGCGACGACGAACTCGCCGTCCCGATCGGCCGCCCCGTCTGGAACACCCGCCTGTACGTCCTCGACGCCTTCCTGCGCCCCGTCCCGGACGGCGTCCCCGGCGAGCTGTACCTCGCCGGCGTCCAGCTGGCCCGCGGGTACCACGACCGGCACGGGCTGACCGCCGAGCGGTTCGTCGCCGACCCGTTCGGGGAGCCCGGCGCCCGCATGTACCGGACCGGCGACCTGGTCAGCCGGCGCGCCGACGGTGCCGTCGACTACCTCGGCCGCACCGACCGTCAGGTCAAGGTACGCGGCAACCGCGTCGAGCTGGGCGAGATCGAGGCCGCCCTGGCCGCCCTCCCGGGGGTCGCCCGCGCCGCCGTCGTCGTCCGCGACGGAACGCTCCTCGGCTACGCGGTCCCGGCAGCGGGAGGCTCCGGCCCCGCCACCGCACTCGACGGCGAAGCCCTCCACGCGGCGCTCGCCGCCGCGCTGCCCGCAGCGATGGTGCCGACGGCCGTCATGGCCCTCGACACGCTGCCGCTGACCCCCAGCGGCAAGCTCGACCAGAACGCCCTGCCCTCGCCGTCCGTCGCCCCCAGGGCCGGTGGACGCGCGCCGCGCGACGCACGCGAACGCGCCCTCTGCGAGATCTTCACCGATGTCCTCGGCATGGCCGGGATCGGTGCCGACGACGACTTCTTCGTCCTGGGCGGCGACAGCCTCACCTCGATCGCCGTCGCCACCCGGGCCCGTGAAAGGGGACTGACCATCAGCCCGCGCGATGTGTTCGAGCACCGCACGCCCGCCGCGCTCGCCGCGACGGCCGCGAACGTGCCGGACGAACCCGCCGTCGAGACCGCTCCCGAAGCTCCCGCCGCCGGGGTGAACATGTCCGCCGCCGACGCCGGGCAGGCCGCCGCCGCCCTCCAGGCGATGCTCGCCGCGCAGGCGCAGTCCGGCGCCGCCGTCGACCCGGCCCTCCAGGCGCTGCTCGCCCAGCTGACCGCCGGCGCCCCCGCCGAGCCCCCGGCCCCGGCCCCGCTCGGCGGCCTCGAACTGACCGACGAGGAGACCGCCCGCGTCGAGGCCGTCGCGGGCCTCCCGGTCGGCGACGTCTGGCCGCTCTCCCCGCTCCAGGAGGGCATGTACTTCCACGCCACCTACGACACCGGGGACGCCCTCGACGTCTACCTGTCGCAGGAGACCCTGGACTTCGACCGCCCCCTGGACGCCGACCGGCTGCGCGCCGCCTGCCGTGCGCTGCTGGAACGCAACGCGAGCCTGCGCGCCGGGTTCACCAGCGACGGCCTGCCCCGGCCCGTCCAGTTCATCGCCGACGGCGCCGAGATCCCGCTCACCGAGACCGACCTCTCCGAGCTGTCCGCCGAGGAGCGGCGCGCCCGCGTGGACGCGCTCCTCGCCGCCGACCGCCGCCAGCGCTTCGACCTCTCCGCCCCGCCGCTCTGCCGTCTGCAGCTGATCCGGCTCGGCGACGGACGGGACCGGCTCGTCGTCACCCACCACCTCATCCTGTGGGACGGCTGGTCCGCCTGGCTCTTCCTGGAGGAGCTGTTCACGCTGTACGAGCGGGCCGGCGACACCACCGGGCTGCCCGCCCCCGGCTCGTACCGCGACTACCTGGCGTGGCTCGACCGGCAGGACACCACCCAGGCCCTCGACGCCTGGCGCGGAGCGCTCGCCGGCTTCGACGAGCCGACCCTCGTCGCACCGACCGGCCGCGACGCGGGCCCGGTCATCCCGGCCGACTTCGACGCCGTGCTCACCAAGGAGACCAGCGACCGTCTCCGCGCACTGGCCCGGCAGCACGGTCTCACCCTGAACACGGTGCTCAACGCCGCCTGGGGTCTGGTCCTCTCGGCCATGACCGGCCGCGGCGACGTCGCCTTCGGCACCGCGGTCGCCGGCCGCCCCGCGGACGTACCGAACGTCGCCGGCATCATCGGCATGTTCCTCAACACCATCCCGGCGCGCGTCGCGTTCGCCCCGGACGAGCCGCTGCTCGACCTGCTGCGCCGCATGCAGTCCGAGCGCGCCTCGGTCATGCCGTACGAGTACGTCGGCCTCGGAACCCTCCAGCAGGAGACCGGCCACCGGCGACTGTTCGACACCCTCTTCGTGCTGCGTTCCGCCGACGGTGAGGACCGTGCCGCGGAACTCCGGCAGCGGCACGGCATCACCGACGTCTCGAACGTGGACGGCACCCACTTCCCCCTCACCCTGATCGTCACGCCCGAGACCCGGCTGCGGGTCACGCTGGCGGCCCGGCCCGACCTGTTCGACACGGAGGCAGCGCACACGATCCTCGGCCGGTTCACCACCGTCCTGGAGCGGCTCGGCGAGATCCTCGCCCGCCCCGACGCCGTCACGGCCCGCACCGTCGGCGTGGACCTCCTGCTGGACTCGGAGCACGCCGCCCTGGCGGCCGAGCTGGCCGGCAGCCGCGAGCCGGTGCCGAACGAGACCATCGCCGACATGCTGACGGCCCAGGTCGCCCGTACCCCGGACGCGGTGGCGCTCGTCTTCGGCGAACGCGCCCTCACGTACGCCGAACTGGACGCGCACGTCAACCGGATCGCCCGGCTGCTCCTCGCCAGGGGAGCGGGCCCGGAGAAGGTCGTGGCCCTCGCCCTGCCCCGCTCCATCGACATGGTCGCCGCGCTCTTCGCCGTCCTGCGGACCGGCGCCGCGTACCTGCCGCTCGACCTGGACCACCCGGCCGACCGGCTGCGGCTGATGGTCGAGGACACCGGGCCCCTGTGCCTGGTCACCACCACCGCCGTCGCCCCTGCCCTCCGGGGCCCCGAGGGCGCCGTCGCCCCCGAACTCCCGCTGGACGACGAGACCGTGGCCGCCGAGCTGGCCGCCCTCCCCGGCGGCGAGATCACCGACGCCGAGCGGCCCGCCTTCGCCCAGGACGTCGAGGACCGGCTCGAACACCCGGCGTACGTCATCTACACCTCCGGCTCGACCGGCCGGCCCAAGGGCGTCGTCACCCCCTACCGGGGTCTGACGAACATGCAGCTCAACCACCAGAAGGAGATCTTCGACCCGGCCATCGCCTCGGCCGGAGGACGGCGACTGCGCATCGCGCACACCGTCTCCTTCGCCTTCGACATGTCCTGGGAGGAGCTGCTCTGGCTCGTCGAGGGCCACGAGGTCCACGTCTGCGACGAGGAGCTGCGCCGCGACGCGGAGGCGCTGGTCGACTACTGCGACCGGAACCGGGTCGACGTCGTCAACGTGACCCCCACGTACGCCCAGCTGCTCATCGAGGAGGGGCTCCTCGACCACGACGAGGCGGCCGGGAAGCACCGCCCCGCGCTGGTCCTGCTCGGCGGCGAGGCCGTGTCCGACACCGTCTGGAGCACGCTGCGCCGCACCGAGGGCACGTACGGCTACAACCTCTACGGGCCGACCGAGTACACCATCAACACCCTCGGCGGCTCCACCACGGACAGCGCGACCTCCACCGTCGGCATGCCCATCCGGAACACCCGCGCCCACGTCCTGGACGCCATGCTGCGCCCGGTCCCGCCCGGCTGCCCCGGCGAGCTGTACATCGCCGGCACGGGCCTGGCCCGCGGCTACCACGACCGGCCCGGCCTCACCGCCGAGCGGTTCGTCGCCGACCCCTTCGGCGAGCCGGGGGAGCGGATGTACCGCACCGGCGACCTCGTACGGCAGCGGCCCGACGGGCTCCTCGACTTCCTGGGCCGCACCGACGACCAGGTGAAGATCCGCGGCTACCGGATCGAACTCGGCGAGATCTCCACCGCACTCTCCTCGCACCCCGGGGTCGCCCACGCCGCCGTCGTCGTCAACGAGAGCACCGGCACCAAGCGTCTGGTCGGCTACTTCGCGCCGGAGGACGGCACCACGCCCGGCGAGGAGCTGCTCCAGCGGCTCCGCGACCACCTGAAGGCCGCGCTGCCGGACTACATGGTCCCCTCCGCGCTCGTCCCCGTGGACACCCTCCCGCTCACCGTCAACGGCAAGCTCGACGTACGGGCCCTGCCCGCACCGGACTTCGCCGGAACCGGCACGAGCCGCGCCCCGCGCACGCCGCGCGAGGAGACGCTCTGCGCGCTCTTCGCCGAGGCGCTCGGCCTGCCGGATGGCAGCGTCGGCATCGACAGCGACTTCTTCGAGCTCGGCGGCCACTCGCTGCTCGCCACCCGGCTCGTCAGCCGGGCCCGTACCGCGCTGGACGCCGAACTCGCCATCCGTGACCTCTTCGAGGCACCCACCGTGGCCGAGCTGGTCGAGCGCGCCGACCGCTCCGGCGGCGCCGCCCGGCCGGCGCTGACCGCGGGGGAGCGGCCCGACGAGCTGCCGCTCTCGCACGCCCAGCAGCGCCTGTGGGTCATCCAGCAGATCGAGTGCACCTCGGCCGCCTACAACTTCCCGCTGGTCATGCGGTTGCGCGGCACCCTCGACGTCGAGGCGTGGGGTGCGGCGCTCGCCGACGTGACCGCCCGGCACGAAGCCCTGCGCACGGTGTTCGTGGAGCACGAGGGCCAGGCCGTCCAGCGCGTCCTGCCCGTCGACGAGGCACGCCCCGTCGTGGAGCGGCTGCGCGCCACCGAGGACGAGCTGCCCGGTCTCGTCGAGGCCGCCGTCAACCGGCCCTTCGACCTCGCCGCCGAACTGCCGCTGCGCGCCACGGTCGTCGAGCTGGCGCCCGAGGACCACGTGGTCGTCCTGCTGCTCCACCACATCACCACCGACGAGTGGTCGGACCGCCCGTTCCTCCGCGACCTGGCCACCGCCTACGCCGCCCGCGTCGGGGGCGCGGCCCCGCAGTGGGAGCCGCTGCCCGTCCAGTACGCCGACTACGCCCTCTGGCAGCAGCGACTGCTCGGCGACCCGGCCGACGCGGACAGCCTGGCCGCCCGGCAGCTGGAGTACTGGCGCACGACCCTGGACGGCGCGCCCGAGGAGCTGGAACTGCCCACGGACCGGCCCCGCCCGGCCCGGCCCGCGTTCACCGGCGCCGAACTGGACATCGCCTTCGACACCGACGTCCACGAGGGCCTGAAGCGGCTCGCCCGCGAGAGCGGCGCCAGCATGTTCATGGTCGTCCACGCGGCCGTGGCCGCCCTGCTGCACCGCATGGGCGCCGGTACGGACATCCCCCTCGGCTCGCCCATCGCCGGGCGGGGCGACGAGGCCCTCGACGACCTGGTCGGCTTCTTCGTCAACACGCTGGTACTGCGGACCGACCTGAGCGGCGACCCGAGCTTCACCGAGCTGCTCGCCCGGGTGCGGGAGACCGACCTGGCCGCGTTCTCGCACGCGGACGTCCCCTTCGAGTCCGTGGTGGAGAAGCTCAACCCGACCCGCTCCCTCTCCAGGAACCCGCTCTTCCAGGTGATGGTCGGCTACCACGCCCGTACGGGCGACGCCCTGGAACTCTCCGGCCTCAGCGCCGACTACGTGCCCTTCCGCATCCGCTCGGCCAAGTTCGACCTCGTGTTCAGCTTCACCGAGCACACGCCGGCCGACGGCGGCACCGGCTCCCTCGGCTGCCGTCTCGAGTTCGCCACCGAGCTGTTCGACCACCGGACCGCCGAGCGCCTCGGCGAGCGCCTCCGCGCCCTCGTCGCGGCCCTCGTCGCCGCGCCCGGGCAGCCCGTCTCGCGGGCCGAGATCCTCGGCGACGACGAGCGGCGGCTGGTCCTGGAAGGCTTCAACGCCACCTCCCGCGAGGTCGACGAGGAGTCCTTCCCGGCCCTGTTCGCCCAGCGGCTCGCCGAGCGCCCCGACGCGGTCGCCGTCGTCGACCGCGACCGGTCCGTCACCTATGCACAGCTCGACGCCCGAGCCAACCGCCTCGCCCGACTGCTCGCGGCACGCGGAGCCGGCGCCGAGAGCGTGGTCGGCGTGGCCGTACCCCGCTCGGTGGACATGGTCGCCACGGTGCTCGCCGCGCTGAAGCTGGGCGCCGCGTTCCTCCCGCTCGACCTGGTCCACCCGGCCGACCGCCTCACCTACATGATCGAGGACTCGAGGGCGGCGCTCGTCGTCGGCACCGAGCCGGTCGCCGGGAAGATCCCCGAGGTGGCGGGCGTGCCGGTGGTGCTGCTCGACGAACCGTCGGTGGCCGCCGAGCTGGAGACCCTGCCGGAGACCGCGCTCGACGGAAGGCCGGTCCTCCTCGACCAGGCGGCGTACGTCATCTACACCTCCGGCTCCACCGGACGGCCCAAGGGCGTCGTCGTCCCGCACGAGGGCGTCTCCAGCCTCGTCGCCACCGCCGTCGACCGCATGGGTCTCGAACACGACAGCCACGTCCTGCAGTTCGCGTCGATCGGCTTCGACGTCTTCGCCTTCGAACTGGCCATGGCGCTCTGCCACGGCGGCCGGCTCGTCCTCATCACGGACGAGGCGCGGGTCGCGGGGCCGGCGCTCACCGACTTCCTCGCGGAGCAGCGGATCACCCACATGATCCTTCCGCCGTCCCTCGTGTCGGCCCTGCCTCCCGGCTGCGAGCTCCCGGAGGGGTCGACCGTCCTGGTCGGCACGGAGACCGTGCCGCCGGACGTCTTCGAGCGGTTCGGCGCCACGGCCCACCTGATCTGCGCCTACGGACTCACCGAGGCGACGGTCAACTCCACGCTGTGGCCCTCGCGCGAGCACGGCGGCCGCCCCTCCGGCCGGGTGCCCATCGGCTGGCCCGACCCCAACACCCGCGCCTACGTCCTGGACGAGCACCTGCGACCGGTCCCGCCCGGTGTCGTCGGCGAGCTGTACGTCTCCGGACGCGGCCTCGCCCGCGGCTACCTCGGCAAGGCCGCGCTGACCTCCGAGCGGTTCGTCGCCGACCCGTACGCCACGGAGCCCGGCGCGCGGATGTACCGCACCGGCGACCGCGCCCGCTGGCGCGCCGACGGCAACCTCGACTTCCTCGGACGCGTCGACACCCAGGTCAAGGTGCGCGGCTTCCGCATCGAGCTGGGCGAGATCGAGGCGGCCCTCGCCGGACACCCCTCCGTCGCCCAGGCCGCCGTGCTGCCCGACCGCGACGGCGACATCGTCCGCCTCGTCGGCTACGCCGTCCCGGAGGCGGGGGAGTCCGTGGAGCTCGACCCGCAGGAGCTGCGCGCCCACGTGGCCGGGCTGCTGCCCGAGTACATGGTCCCCGCGCTCGTCGTGCCGCTGGACGGCCCGCTGCCGCTGACCCCCAACGGCAAGCTGGACCGCAAGGCGCTGCCCGCGCCCGACTGGGCGGCGATGACCGGGGACGCGTCGCCCGCCAACGAGACGCAGGCCAGGCTGGCCGCCCTGTTCGGCGAGATCCTCAAGCTGGACCGGGTCGGCGTCCACGACAACTTCTTCGCGCTCGGCGGCCACTCCATGGCCTCCATGCGGCTCCTGGGCCGCATCCGGGCCGAGTTCGGCGTCGAGCTGAGCATCAGGGACGTCTTCGACGCGCTGACCGTCGCCGGCATCGAGGGCAAGCTCAAGGGCGCCTCGACCGCCCGCCCGGCACTGCGTCCGGCGGAGGTCCGGCAGGAGCCGCACGGTCAGGAGCCGCACGGTCAGGATTCGCACCGTCAGGAGCCCCTCCTCGCCGCCCCCGTCCAGCGCTGGCAGTGGAACGCGTACCTCCGCACTCCCCGCTTCGACCACGCGCTGGTGCTGCGCTCGCCGGGTGGTCTGGACGCGGACGTGCTGTCCGCGGCCCTCGCCGACGTGGCGGCCCGGCACGAGCCCCTGCGCACGGCGTTCACCGAACGCGGCCGCGCGCTCCACCACCGGGCCGTCCAGCCCCCGGTCCTCGTCCTGGAGGAGTGCGCCGAGCTGGACGCGCGCCTGACCGAACTGGCCGCCGGAGCACCGGAGCCGGACCGTGCGGCACCGCTCGGCGCCCGCCTGCTGACGGCGCCCACCGGCGAGCAGGCGCTGCTGCTGACCATGCACTACCTGGCGGTGGACGAATGGTCGGTGGTCCCGCTCTTCCGTGACCTGACGGCGGCCTACGCGGCGCGTACGGAAGGCCGCGCCCCCGCGTGGCGGCCGCTGCCGGTGTCGTACACCGACTACGCCCGATGGGCCCGCGAGGTCCTGGGCGACCTCGACGACCCCGGCAGCCGCGGCGGCCGGCAGCTCGCCTACTGGCGCGAGACGCTGAAGGACGCACCGGCCGAGCTGGCCCTCCCGGCGGACGGCCCGCGCTCGTCCACGCCCGGAGCGGACCATGTGGGCTTCGTCCTGGACGAGCGGCTGCACGCCGCGGTGGACGAGCTCGCCCGGACGACCGGCACCAGCATGTTCATGGTGCTGCACTCCGCCCTGGCGGCCCTGCTCACCGCCCACGGCGCCGGCACGGACCTGCCCATCGGCACCCTGGTCGCCGGCCGTACGGACGACCAACTGGCCGACCTGGTGGGCTGCTTCTTCAACACGGTGGTGCTGCGCACCGACACCGCGGGCGACCCGACGTTCGCGGAGCTGCTCTCCCGCGTACGGGAGACCACGCTCGGCGCCCTCGACCGGCAGGACGTGCCGTTCGACGAGGTCGTCCGGGTGGCCGGACTGCCCCAGGAGGGCCCGCAGGTCATGGTGATCCACCATGAACAGGCGGACCTGGAGCAGCTGGAGGGCGGGGTCGGCTCCCTGGAGGCCGTACCGACCGGTTCCACCCGGGCGCGGCTGACCCTCAGCTTCTACGAGCCGCAGGGTGACGGACCCGTCCACTGCGGACTGATCCACGCGACCGACCTGCTCGGTACCGCGAAGGCGCGGCGACTCGCCGACGAACTTCAGAGGCTGCTGCACGCCGTGGCAGCCGACCCCGGACAGCCGCTCTCCGAGCTGTTCACCGCCATGACCGCGCGTTCGACAAGGAGTGACAACGCATGAGCACCAACCCGTTCGAGGACCCGCAGGGCCGCTTCCTGGTTCTCGTCAACGACGAGAACCAGCACTCGCTCTGGCCCTCGTTCGCCGAGGTACCCGCCGGCTGGCGCACGGTCTTCGGCGAGGAGACGCGCGAGGCGTGCCTGGCGTACGTCGAGGAGCACTGGAAGGACCTCCGCCCGGCGAGCCTGGCCACGGCACAGCAGGCCTGACCGTCACGTCCGACGCCGCCGCCCCGGAGCCCCGCTCCCGGGGCGGCGGCGTCTTGCATCGTGCCGGGCGATGGCCGACCGCCTCCGCCCCACCCGCCTCGTGTGGGCATTCGTTCCGCTGGGGCGGAACGGGTGGGCACACGGGACGGCGCCCCTGCGGGCGCGTTCCGCACATGGCCCCCGGTACCCACGAGGCCGTTGCCTTGACCAGGACCCACGTGGTGAATGCGGGGGCACGGGGGCGGACGCGCCCGCCAGGGCGCCGTCCCGTTGGGCCCACCCTCCCCCAGACTCCGTCCGGGGGGACCCCCACCGCCCTACGGGACGACTGCCCACAACGCGCAAGGCTCCCGCCCGGAGATCCGGGCGGGAGCCTTCTTCGCAGGGGCGCGAAGCCTACGCCGGGACCGCCGGTTCGCGGCGGCTGTCCGACCACGCCGACCACAGCTCGGCGTACCGCCCGCCCGCCGCGACCAGTTCCTCGTGCGTGCCCGTCTCCACGACCCGGCCCTGGTCCAGGACGACCACGCGGTCGGCGGTCGCCGCCTGGGGGAGGCGGTGGGCCACCATCAGGCCCGTGCGCCCCTCCAGGGCGCGCAGCGCGGCCGTCTCGAGGACGCGGGCACCCGCGCTGCCGGCGTCGGCGGTGGCCTCGTCGAGGATCGCGATGGGCGGGTCGGTGAGGACCAGCCGGGCCAGGGCCAGGTGCTGGGCCTGGGTCACCGTGAGGCGGTGACCGCCCTCGCCCACGACCGTGGCCGCCCCCTCGGGCAGCGCGTCGACCCACTCCAGGGCACCGACACGGTCCAGCGCGGCGCGCAGCTCCTCGTCCGTCGCCTCGGGGCGGGCCAGCCGCAGGTCCTCGGAGAGCGGTCCGGCGAAGACATGCACCTCCTGGCTGATCAGCGTGACCGCCCGCCGGACCCCGGCCGGGCCCAGCTCCCGGGAGTCCACACCACCCAGGGAGATCGCGCCGGTCGACGGGTCGTGCACGCCCGCGATCAGCTTCGCCAGCGTGGTCTTGCCCGCGCCGCTGGCGCCGACGAGGGCCACCCGCTCGCCCTCCCGGACCTCCAGGTCCACCGAGGCGAGCACCGGGTGGCCGTCGATGTACGCGTGGCCGAGATTCGTCACCTTGACCGAGCCGTCCACCGGCACGGCGGCCCGCTCGTCGGTCTCCCGCTCGGCCGGGAGGCTCGACACGCCGACGAGGCGGGCGAGGCTCGCGCCCGCGGACTGGGCGTCGTCGATGAGGAAGAGCGCGGCGTTGATCGGGTTGAACAGACCGTGGAAGTAGAGCGCCGCCGCCGTCGCCGTACCGATGCTCACCGAGCCGTTGTCGACCAGGAAGAACCCGGTGACGAGGATCGACGTCATGCCGATGAACTCGGCGATGTTGAGGCGCGAGAAGAACCCCGAGACCAGGCGCATGCCCCGCGCCGCCAGGTCCACGGCCGTCTGCGACCGCTGCTCCAGAAGCTCCGCGTGCCGGCCGTCGAGACGGAACGCGCGTACCGTACGGACACCGCCGATGCTGTCGAGCAACTGGTGCTGCAGCGCGCCCGTCGCCACCCGGTGCTCGCCGTAGATGCTCGCGGCGCGCGGGATGTACCAGCGCACCGTGAGGACGTGGACCGGGACGGCGATCAGAACGGCGAGCAGGAAGCGCCAGTCGAGGACGGTGAGGCCCACGAGGGTCAGCACGATCGTGAGGAAGGCGCCGGCGAACTCCGGGAGGGCCTGGCGTACCGCCCGCGCGATCAGGGTCACGTCGCCCGTCACCCGCGAGGTGAGGTCGCCCGACCCGGCCTGCTCGACCCGTTCGAGCGGCAGCCGCAGCGCCCGCGCGATGAACCGTTCCCGCAGGTCCGCGAGGACCGTCTCGCCGAGCCTGGCGACGAGCGACTTGCCGATCGCCGTCGCGACGCCGCGGGCGACGGCGACCGCGAGGAGGAGCAGCATCGGCACGGTCAGCGCGGACGCGCCGCTCTTCTCCACGACCAGGTCCACGATCCGGCCCAGCAGTGGCGCCGTCAGCAGCCCGATGGCCGTGCCGACGACGAGGACGGTCACCGCGCCGACCGCGAGGAGCCGGTGACGGCGCACCAGCTCGCGTACGACGGCGAGGGTCCGGGCGCCGCTCGCGGTGGGCAGCAGCTCGCGTTCGGGTGTGCCGGGTCCGCTCATCGTCCGTCCTTCGTCCTGCGGGTCTCGGTCCTGGCCGTCTCGGTCCTGCGCGGTCGTCATGCCAGCACCGCCGAGCGGTAGGCCTCGTGGTCGGCGACCAGCTGCGGGTGGCTGCCCTCGGCGGTCACCCGGCCGTCGTCGAGCATGACCACCACGTCGGTCGCGGCGAGCAGCGCGGGACTCGTGGTGACCAGGACCGTGGTGCGGCCGCGGCGGAGGTCCCGCAGCCGGCCGGCGATGCGGGCCTCGGTGACGGTGTCGACGGCCGTGGTGGGGTCGTGGACGACGAGGACAGGCGGGTCCGCGGCGAGTGCCCTGGCGAGCGCGACGCGCTGGCGCTGACCGCCGGAGAGCGACTTGCCGCGCTCGGTGAGGACGGTGTCCACGCCGTCGGGCAGCGCCTGGGCGACGTCGTCGGCGGCCGAGGCGGCGAGCGCCGGGCCCAGGTCCGCGCCGTCGAGCTCCGCCCCGGCGCGTACGTTGGCGAGCAGACTGTCCTCGAACAGGTCGGCGTCGTGGTGCGCGACCAGGATCGCGCGGCGCGCGTCGTCCGGGCCGAGGCCGGTCAGCGGTACGCCGTCGAGCTCGACGCTCCCTTCGGCGGGGTCGAGTTCGCGGCCCAGGCAGAGCAGCAGGTCGTTCGCGGCGGCCGCGTCACGGGCGACCACGCCGACGAGGCTGCCGGGCGCGATGTCGAGGTCGACCCCGCGCAGCGCGCCCTGGGTGACCCCCCGCAGCCTCAGCCGCCCGGCGACCGGGTCGGCAAGCGTGGCCGTGCCCGCCGGGACTGCGGGCGGCGAGGCCAGGACCTCGGCGATCCGCTCGGCGGAGGCGCGGCCCTGGGCGAACTCGCCGTTGACGTAGGTGAGGAGCTGGAAGGGGCCGAGGAGGTACTGGGCGAGGCCGACGGCCGCGACCAGCTCGCCCACGGTGATGCTGCCGCTCATCGCGAGGTGCGCCCCGACGAGTCCGATGGCCGCGATGAAGATGCCCGTCAGGGCGAGGATCGCGCCGTCGTGCCAGGCCCGGCTCGTCGCGGCGCGCAGCGCCGAGGCCAGCGAGCTGCGGCTCGTCTCCCGGTACCGGGAGACCGCCGCCGCCTCGGCCCCGATGCCCTTCAGCACGCGCAGGCCGGCGACCAGGTCGGCGGCGACCCCGGAGGCGTGGGCGGCGTGTTCCTGCTCCGCCTCGCTGCGCCGTTCGAGCGGGCGGCTGATGGCATGGCCGAGCCAGAGCAGCGGCGGGACGCCGAGGAGGACCAGCAGGCCGAGCGGTACGGAGATGCGGAGCAGGGCCACCGCGCTGATCGCCAGTCCGGCGACGGCGGACAGGGTGTACGGGAGCGCGGCGGCGACCGATCCGACGCGCTTGGCGTCACCGGTCGCCACGGCGGTCAGCGCTCCGGGCAGCCGCCCGCTGTCCGCGCCGCCCCGCGGGTCGAGCACCCGGGCGGCGAGGTCCTGCCGGATGCGGTGCGCGGCCGACTCGCCCGCGCCCTCGGCCAGCCGCGCCGAGTTCCGGTAGCAGGTGGAGAGCACGAGGAAGAGGCCGGCGAGCACCAGCAGCCACCGCAGCAGGGCGCCGGAGGAACCGGTCGCCACCGCCTCGTCGATGACCAGTCCGATGACGACCGGGACGAGAGCCTCGCACAACTGATGCGCCATGCCGAGGAGCGAGGCTCCGGTGACACGGCGCCGCTGATCGGCGAGTGCTCTGCGGAGGACGAAGCCTCCCGTTGGTCCTCCAGCGGGCATGCGACGCCTCCACAGAAACAGAGCTGGATTGTTAGGTAAGGCTACCTTAAACACCGCTGCTGCCAAGGGTGCCCGGGGGCTCTCGCGGCGCCCGTGCGCGTGGCTGAAATGGCATGCGGCGCAGCCACGTTGACCTCTTCGCGGCTGTACGGTTAGGCTCACCTAAGTTCGATCGGCGGTGGGTCATGTCGCGTGCCGCACCACCGTGTTCCACGCTTCGCGCCGCTCGCGGGGCGCTCGATTCCGCCGCCAGGGGAGTGGTCGTTGTCCGTCGAAACCCGGGCGGCGCCCGGAAGTGAGAGCGTGGGCCCCGCCGATCCGGCCGCGGCCACGGCACGTCCGGCCACGGTGGCCCTGCGGAGTCTCGGACTCCTCGTGTCGCTCGGGGCACTGGTCCTCGTCTCGCTGCTCAGCGTCTGGGTGGGCACCCGCGGCATCCCGTTCGCCGCGACCTGGGACCTCCTCTGGGCCCCCGACAGCTCGGAAGCCGCGACCATCGTGCACGAGTACCGGATCCCCCGGACCGTCCTCGGACTGCTCGTCGGAGTGGCCCTCGGACTCTCCGGGGCCCTGATGCAGGCGCTGACCCGCAACCCGCTCGCCGACCCCGGACTGCTCGGCGTGAACCTGGGCGCGTCCTCGGGCGTCGTCGTGGCCATCGCCTTCCTCGGCGTCGCCACGCCGCTCGGCTACCTGTGGTTCGCCCTCGCCGGCGCCGCCGTCGCGTCGGTCGGCGTCTACCTCCTCGGCTCCTCCGGGCGGAAACTGGCCACCCCCGACCGGCTCGTCGTCGCGGGAGCGGCGGTCACCGCCGTCCTGTACGCCTTCAACTGGGCCGTCCTGCTCTTCGACCCGGAGGCGTTCGACCAGTTCCGCTTCTGGACCGTGGGGTCCCTCGCGGGCCGCTACTACGACATCGTCCTGCTCGTCGTGCCGTTCGTCGTCGTCGGGCTGGCCGTCGCCTTCCTGCTGGCCCCCTCCCTGAACGCCCTGGCCATGGGCGACCAGATGGGCCGCGCCCTCGGCGTCCACGTCGGCCGTACCCGCGTGCTCGCCGCGGTCGCCGTGATGCTGCTCTGCGGGGCGGCCACCGCGGCCGCCGGGCCGATCAGCTTCGTCGGCCTGGCCGTCCCGCACATCGCCCGCTTCCTCGTGGGGGCCGACCAGCGCTGGGTGTTCGCGTACTCGATGCTGCTCGCCCCGGTCCTGCTCATCGGCTCGGACGTCATCGGCCGGGTGCTCGGCGCGCCGGGCGAGGTGCAGGTCGGCATCGTCACCGCCTTCATCGGGGCCCCCTTGTTCATCGCGCTGTGCCGTCGTCGAAAGCTGGTCATGCTGTGAGCGCCGTAGGGAAGTCGGCCGTGGGGGAGCCGACAGAATCCGTGCCCGCGTCGACGAAGCGCCCCGTCCCCCGCACCCCCCAGGTCGTCAGCGGCCGCGTCGTCCGGACGGGCGGTGTCTCGCTCCGCGTCCGGGGCCGTACCGTCGCCGTCACCGCCCTGCTCGTCGCCCTGCTGGTCGTCGTCATGGGCATCACCCTGACCACCGGCGACTTCCCGCTCACCGTCGGCGAGGTCGTCGGGGCCCTGACCGGAAACGGCTCCGGCGCCGCCGACTTCGTGGTCAACACGCTGCGCATGCCGCGCCTGCTGACCGCGGTCTTCGTCGGCGCGGCCCTCGCCGTGAGCGGGGCGATCCTGCAGAGCCTCACCCGCAACTCCCTCGGCAGCCCCGACATCATCGGCTTCACCAACGGCTCGGCCGTGGGCGCACTCGTCGTCATCATCCTGCTGCACGGCAGCATGACCCAGATCGCGTTCGGCGCGCTCGTCGGCGGCCTCGCCACGGCCCTCGCCGTCCACCTCCTGATGATCGGCCGCGGACTGCAGGGCTTCCGGCTGATCGTCATCGGCATCGGCGTCAGCGCCCTGCTGCTCGCCGCCAACTCGTACCTGATCACCCGGGCGACCTTCCAGGAGGCGCAGGAGGCCCAGGCCTGGCTGATCGGCAGCCTGGGCAACCGGCTCTGGACGCACGCCAACGCCATCGGCATCGCCCTCGCCGTCCTCCTCCCGCCGGCCCTCCTGCTCTCCCGCCGGCTCGCCATGGTCGAGATGGGCGACATCACGGCGACGGCCCTCGGCGTCAATGTGGCACGGACCCGCACGGTCCTCCTGGTCATCGGCGTCGCCCTCGCCGCGTTCGCCACCGCCGTCACCGGCCCCATCTGGTTCATCGCCCTGGCCGCGCCGCAGGTCGTCCGCAGACTCACCGGATCCTCCGCGCCCTCGCTGCTGTCGTCCGCCCTCATGGGCGCCCTCCTGCTCACCGTGAGCGACCTCGTCGTGCAACGGGTCTTCGCGCCCGCGCTCCTCCCGGTCGGCACGGCGACCGGCGCCATCGGCGGGCTCTACCTCATCTGGCTGCTGATCACCGAGTCGCGAAAGAGCCGCGCATGACTGGAACCAACGCCCCGCAGCCCCGGCTCCGCGCCGAGGAGCTGACCCTCTCCTACGACCAGCGGACCGTCGCCTCGTCCCTGAGCGTCGACATCCCCGACCGCTCCTTCACGGTCATCGTCGGACCGAACGCCTGCGGCAAGTCGACGCTGCTCACGGCCCTCGCGCGGATGCTCAAACCCAAGGCCGGGCAGGTCTACCTCGACGGCGCGGCCATCGCCTCGTACCGCTCCCGCGAGGTGGCCCGGCGGCTCGGACTGCTCCCGCAGACCTCCAGCGCTCCCGGCGGCATCACGGTCGGCGACCTGGTGGCCCGCGGCCGCTACCCGCACCAGCGCCTCCTGAAGCAGTGGTCCGCCGAGGACGAGACGGCCGTCGTCGAAGCGATGCGGCAGACGGGCGTACTGGAACTCGCCGACCGTCCCGTCGACGACCTCTCCGGCGGTCAGCGGCAGCGCGTCTGGCTCTCCATGGTGCTGGCACAGCAGACGTCCATCCTGCTGCTCGACGAGCCGACCACCTTCCTCGACATCGCCCACCAGGTCGAGGTGCTCGACCTCTGCGCCGAACTGCACGCCCGCAAGGGCCACACCGTCGTCGCCGTCCTGCACGACCTCAACCAGGCGTGCCGCTACGCGACGCACCTCATCGTGATGCGCCCCGGCGGAACCATCGCCGCCGAGGGCGACCCGGCCACCGTCATGACCGCCGATCTCGTCGAGGACGTGTTCGGCCTGCCCTGCCGGATCATCGACGACCCGGAGACCGGGACCCCGCTGATGATCCCGGCCGCGCCCCGGCGGTTCGAACCCGAGGCCGGCGCGGCCCCCGCCCCGGACACGGCGGACGACGCCGTACTCGCCGAAACCCCCTAGGACGGACTGCGCATGATGCTCTGCACGAGGCTGACGAACGCGCGCATCCTCACCATGGATCCCGACCGCCCCGTCGCCCACGACCTGGGCATCTGGCAGGGCAGGATCGTGGGCCTGGACGAGGCCGTGACCTCCCTGCCGGCCCGTGAGGTCGTCGACCTCCAGGGCGCCACCGTCCTGCCCGGCTTCATCGACAACCACGTCCACCTGTCCTGGACCGGTCTGAGGGCGAGCTCCCCGAGCATCGCGGGCCTCGACCGCGTCGAGGACGTCCTCGACGTCGTGGCGGAGGCCGCCTCCCGCAGGAACACTCCGGGCGCGTGGGTCAGCATCGGCGGGTACGACCAGCGGACCCTCGGGCGGCACCTGACCGCCGAGGAGCTCGACCGGGTCAGCCAGGGCCACCGGGTCTTCGTGATGCACGACTCCGGCCACGCCTGCGTCGTCAACAGCGCCGTGCTCGACCTGCTCCCCCCGGAGGTCCCGCACGACAACGGGGTCCTCGTGGAGAGCGCGATGGGCGCCGTGCGCCGGCTGCGCCTGCCCTACGCGCAGGACGAACTCGCCGACGCCATCGAGTACGCGGCACGCGTGTGCCTCGCCGAAGGCGTCACCGCCTGCGCCGAGGCCGGGATCGGCGGGGGTCTGCTCGGCCACAGCCCGGTCGAACTCGGCGCGTACCAGCTCCTGCGCGACCAGGGCCGTCTGCCCCTCAGGGTCCAGCTCATGCCGGGCGGTGACACACTGCGGCCGCAGGGCGCGCACGAGCGCGACGGCATCCCGCGCGCGCTCGACCTCGGCCTGCGCACCGGATTCGGCGACGACTGGCTGTCCGTCGGCGCCCTGAAGATCTACACCGACGGCGGCATGATGGCCCGTACGGCCGCGCTCACCGCCCCGTACGAGGGCATGGACCACACCGGCCAGCTCCAGGACGACCCCGACCGTCTCACCTCCCTCATCGTCGACGGCCATCTCGCGGGATGGCAGCTCGCCGTCCACGCCATCGGCGACCGGGCCGCCGACCTCGCCCTGGACGCCATCGAACGGGCCCAGGAGCTGCGCCCCCGCACCGACGCGCGCCACCGCATCGAGCACGCCGGGCTCATCAGGCCCGACCAGCTCGCCCGCTTCGCCCGGCTCGGGCTCAGCGCCGTCGTCCAGCCCAACTTCCTGCGCTACTTCGGCGACGACTACGCGACGATCATGGGCCCCGAGCGTGCGCCCTGGATGTACCGCGGCCGGGGCTTCCTCGACCACGGGGTGACGCTCGTCGGCAGCTCCGACCGGCCCGTCACCGACGGATCACCCCTGCGGGCCGTCCAGTTCATGGTCGAACGCGCCTCGGTCTCGGGGCGCCTCATCGGCCCCGACGAGGCGATCACGGTCGACGAGGCGCTGCGCGCCTACACTGTCGCCGGTGCCCACGCCTGCCACTGGGAGGACCGCGCCGGCACGCTCAGCCCCGGCAAGCGCGCCGACCTCGTCGTCCTCGGCGACGACCCGCACCGCGTCGACCCCTCGCGGATCGGCGACATCGAGGTCCTCGCGACCTTCGTGGACGGACGCGAGGCGACGGAGGGACGGAAGCTGTGAGCAGGCGGACCGAGACCCCGGCAGTCCACTCCGACCTGTGGCAGGTCCCCACGGTGCCGCCCCGCTGGGTGGTCTGGCACGTCCGTGAGGATGAAGTCCTCGTCTTCGACCGCGAGTTGAACATCCCGGTCGACGTGGACGACGCGGCTCTGGCGGAGGTCGTCCGCCGGATGCGCGAGGCCGGGGCGCCCGAGAGCCACGACTACCCGGGCCGGCCGTGCTGACCGGGACGACCCCGGCCCGCCTGGGCGAGGACCCGCTGCCGGGGCCCTGGCGGTCCGGGCAGGGTCCGCGGCTGTGGATCGTGCCCGTGGGCGCGTACGGGCCGCGGGCGGACGAGTTGCGCGAGCTGCTCGACGAGGGCGAGCGGACCCGCCTCCAGGGTTTCGTACGGGCCGCCGACCGCGCCCGCTACCGGGTCGCCCATGTCGCTCTGCGGCAGCTGCTCGGCGCGTACCTGGACACGGACCCGGCGAAGGTGGGCTACGTCCGCGAGGCGTGCCCCGGGTGCGGCGGCCCGCACGGCCGCCCGGCCGTGGCCCCGGCCCTGCGGTCCGTACCGCTCCACTTCTCGCTCTCCCACTCCGGCGACGTCGTCCTGCTGGGTTTCGCGGACACGGCGGTGGGTGTCGACGTCGAGGCGGTACCGGCCCCGGAGGTGGCGGCCGAGGTCGCCGAGTTGCTCCACCGGGCCGAGCGCGCCGAGCTGGCGGCGCTGCCGGAGCCGGCTCGCGCCGCCGCCACGGGGCGCTGCTGGGCCCGCAAGGAGGCCTACCTCAAGGGCGTCGGCATCGGCCTCGGCGAGGATCCCTCCGTCACCTGCGTGGGCGCGGGAACCGCTCCGGCCGCTGTTCCCGGCTGGTCGCTGAACGACGTGCCGGTGCCGCCCGGCTACGCGGCGGCGTGCGCCACCCGACTGATGGACGAACCGGCTCCGGCCTAGTCGACGTGGCCGCCGGGCCGTCAGCCGCATCGGCTCCGGCCGAGTCGACTTGGTCATCAACTTAGCCAAGGCTACCCTTAGTTCGACTGTTCCATCGGGTTGGGCGGCGACCCCCACCGCCCCTTCGCGCACGGTGGAACCGAGGAAGGAAAGCCTTGACCACGGCCCCGCCGCGCCAGGCCACGCTGTCGCCTCGCGTACCCGTCCCTCCCGGCCTCCCCCCGTTCTCCCTGCGGCCCGCCCGGCCGGAGGACGCCGCCGCGCTCGCCGCACTCTCCCGGCCCTTCGTCCGCACCGGAGCGCTCCGCGAGCGCCCGCTCTCCCTGTACGCCGACCGTGCCGCCGACTTCCTCGTCGTGGAGACCGCCGGGGGAGCGCTCGACGCCTGCGTCGGGCTCCGCACCCACCCGGCCGGCGCGGGCGTGCTCTACAACTTCTGCGTCGCCGGCCGGCGCCAGGGATGCGGCATGGGAGCAGGACTGCTGACCGCCGCCCTCGCACGGGCCCGGAACGAGTCCCTCCGAACCCTGTTCACGGCCACGACCGGTGGCGGCCGCCTCTTCCTCCGGCACGGCTTCACCCCGGCCCGTACGGCCCTCGCACCGGTGGCATGGACCAGATCCCTGGACCCCCGCCGCAACGCCCTGATCCTGTCCCGCGCCGTCCGGCCCGATTCCTGACGTCACTGCTTGGGGGCGCACGACGCCACCGGTCTGGCCGCGCCGAGGAGCTTCAACGGCACCGGCACCTCGCCACTCTCCGTCTTGAGGACCAGCGTTCCCCCGGTGATCCGCACCACCTTCCCGCAGGTCGTCGTGGAACCGTGCTCGACGCGCAGCGCCGGCTCGTCACGGGGCGGCCCGTACCAGGTGGTGGCGACCGCGGCGACGAGCAGCGCCGCGCAGGCGGAGGTGGCGACGACACCGCGCCTGAGCGCCGTCACGGAGGCCAGGGCCTCCGTGTGGGCGCGTACGGCGGCGGGTGGCAGGTCACGCAACGGGACGACTCCGAAGCGACCATGGGCCGCCCGCAGCACCAGTGCCGCGCCACAGGCGCCGCAGACCAGCGCCGCGAGAAGCATGGCGCCGACGGCTGCGGACCAGCCCTGGGCGAGCTGGCCGACGTCGGACCGGCCCTTCACGAGGCCGAAACCGACGAGCCCGGCGAGCAGGGCCCCCAGCCCGTTGCGCCACGCGAGGGCGGCGGACCTGATGCGGGGCAGTTCGCCGCGGATCAGCTCCTCCCGCTCCTCGGCGCGGCGCAGATCCTCGGGCGTGGCCACGGGGCCCGGCCTCGGTCGGCGGATCACAGCAGGAAGTTCCAGTAGGCGCCGCATCCGGTGCGGCCGTCCGGGCGCCCGGGGTGTTCCTGGCGGCAGTCGCAGACGACCAGCAGGGGATCGCCGCCGCCGACGGCTCTGACCACCTCGTCGAAGGCGGGTACCTCCAGGGAGACGCCGCATCGCGGGCACGGCCCACGAAGTACCGCGGCCCCGTCGCCGAAGTCCTCGACGGTGAACACCGCGGCCGCCGTGGAGGCATAGAGGGGATCGCTCGACAACTGGTACTGCAGGGGAAGATGGCTCACGGTTCAGGGTCCTGTGTGGGTGAAGGGGATCCAGACGCTCGGCCGGTCGGGACGTCGGTTGCGCAGCCGGACGAGGGCGGAGTGCAGTGCGCGGGCGGCGGCATCCGTGTCCAGCCCGCCGTCCCGCCTCAGCTGCCGGTAGACGTGGTCGGAGACGAACGCGGCGGCCGGGTCGTACACGGACCAGAGAGTGGCGATCACATGCCTGCATCCGGCGTGGTGGAGCGCCGCCGCCAGCGTGATCATCTCGTCGGAGAGCCACACACCGCCGGTCGCGGTCTTGCACGCGGACAGGAAGGCCAGGTCCGTCTCCAGAGGGCCCGCCAGCAGGTCGGTCACCGACAGCATGCCGTCGGCGAGCAGCAGTCCGGCGCGGGACGGCTCGTTGAGATTCTGGGTGCCGTGACAACTGAAGTGGACGTACTGATGAGTTCTCAGCTCCGCCAGGACCCTCTCGGTTGCGGCGTCCGACTCGCCGAGGACGGTGCACCGGTCCTCGCCGAACAGGCTTGTCAGTAAGGCCTGTTCGGCTGCCACATTGGGGAGCGGGGCCTGTCCCGGAGTCTGCGGCATCGCGACGACGAGCATCCGTCCACCGTCCGGCGCCCCACGCTGCCTGGCATGCTGCAGGGCGCGCAGGGACGGCGTGTACGAGGACACGACGGTGTCGAGCACGCTGCGGCCCGGTTCGCCGTGATGTCCGGCCGCGTGGAGAGGCAGGAGCGCGAGCTGCCCGGTGGGGCACCACCACAGCCGGGGCAGAGTCCCGTCCGGTCGTGCCACGGGACGCAGGTGGGCCAGTACCGGGCCGGCGATCCGGTCCCACAGCCACCCGAGGGTGCCCTGAAGCTTCGCCTCGGTCACCAGCCTGAGCTCTGCGAGTGCCTGCTGCGCATCCTGATACGTGTGCAGGTCCTCCGGGGCCGGCACACCCTCCAGCAGTCGGCGGCGCAAGGACGAGACCTCCGCCTGCGCTCGTTCGAACCCCTGCACCGTGCGCAGATAGGCCAGAGCTTCCCGCTCCACCTCGGCGCGGGTCAGTCCCGGCAACTCCAGGGCACGGACGCCGTCGTCGGACACGGCGAGAGCGTCGCAGCGCTTGCGTCCGACGTTCAGCATCACCACCGGCCCCTCGGCCGTCGGCCTCAGCGCCTCGATCCGTAGCGGCCGCAGGAAGTCCTCCAGCCGTTCCACGCTGCGGATCTCCCCGAGCAGTGCCTCCCACTCCGCCGCTGCCGCGATGCGGTCGTCCAGCTCTTCGCTCATACGCCCACGCTCCCCCCGAGCGGCCCGCTACAAAAGAACATTACGGTCCGAGGCCGGGCAAGGAGGGGGATTCGTCGTGACGCACTTCGCCGAGTACGAAGAAGTCAGCGACGCGGCGCTGCTCTCGAACGAGGGCGCGGCCGTCCTGGCGCGCTCACGCGGGAGCGGCGACCCCGCACAACTCCGCGCAGCCGTGGCGATCTTCGCCCGGGCGGCAGATATGTGCGCCGACGACGATCCCGCCCGAGCGATGATCTTCTCCAACCTGAGCCACGCCCTGCGCACCTGTCACCGAATGACCGGAGAATCCGCCCTGTTGGCCGGTGCGGTGTCGGCGGCCCGCACGGCGGTGAACTGCCTTCACGACGACGATCCGTCCGCCGGTCTCGTGCTCAGCAACCTCGCGCTCGCCCTCGGGGCGCTGCTCTCCTCGGGGACGGCGGAAAGGGGCGTCCTGGGCGAGGCGCTGGACGCCGCCCGGAGGGCGGTACGGGTCACCCCCGCCGGCTCTCCGCACCTTGCCGCCCGACTCGAAGACCTCGTCCGGCTTCTGTACGCCGCCGTCCGGAACGCGGGTGGCAAGGACGTCCATGCCGAACTCGTCTCGACGCTTCGTCGACTGCTCGACGCCATGCCCGCCCCGAACCCCGACCGCTCAGCCGTTCTTCCCTTGCTCCTCCAGGAGTTGAGGAAGCAGTACGAGACGACGGGGGATCCGGCGGCGCTGGAGGCGAGCGTGCCGGTGGGGAAGGAACTGGCAGACGGATTCAGGGAGTCCGACCCCGACCGGTACGCCGCCGCCCTGAGTCTCGTGGCCGTCACCGCGGGTGACCTCCACCGCGCCACCGGGCTCCGTACGTGGCTGGTCGAGTCCATCGCCCTGTGGCGCGAGACGCTCGCCGCCGCGCCCGAAGGGCCGCACAGCGTGGTGGGCCACCTGGAGCTCTGCTCGCACCTCGTGGAGACGGGGCGCCTCGACGACGACCGCGAGGCGCTGACGGAGGCGGTACGGGCCGGCCGGAGCGCCGTGGCGGAGGGCGGGGGCGCCGAGGCGAGCGGTCGGCTCGGCTCCGCGCTGGCCGCGCTCGGCGATCCGACGGCCGCCCAGCGGCACTACGGTGACGCGATCCGCATGAGCGGCACTCTGGGCGAAAAGGCACGGTGGCAGTCGGAACTGAGCGAGGTCATGGCCCAGTCGGGCCAGAGCGACGCGGCCCTCGAACTCGCCCGTGCGGCCGCGAAGGGGTACCAGGGCCGGCCCGGCGAAGTCGTCGCGCTCTCGCGGCTGACCGGTCTGCTCAGCCGGTCGGCACGCGAACGCGACGACCTCCGGCTGATGGTGGAGGCCACGGAGACGGCCCGGCGGATGGCCGCTCTCGTACCGGCGGGGCAGCCTGGCAGGATGACCGCGCTGCACGAGCTCGGGCAGCAGCTGTTCCTGCACTACAAGTCCGAGCCGGTCCAGGCGCTGCTCGACGATGCGGTGACCGCCGGGCGTCAGGCTCTCGCGGCGTATCGCGGCGAAGTGCCGGGCGAGCAGGCGCCCGTGGCGGTCGTCAAGGCCGGGCTGGGCCGATCGTTGCACCTGCTCGCCCGGCTCACCAAGGACGAGCCGCTGCTCGCCGAGGCAGTCGGACTCCTGCGACAGGCCATCGCCTCCACGAAGGCCGGCCATCCGCTGCTGACCTCTTTCCGGGCGGAGCTGTCCACGGTGCTGGCCGCGGCGGCGGACGGCACACAGCGCGAGGAACATCAGATCCGCGAGGCAGTCGCCCTGGCGCGGGAGGCCGCCCGGGAGGGCGGCGTGGAGGGACTCAATGCGCTCGGCGGCGCTCTGACCCAACTGGCGCACGCCACACGCGATCAGGCCACGGTGGACGAGGGCATCGACGTGATCACACGGGCCCTGAATGTCCACGACCGCGCCTCGTCGGGCCGCGCGGGCCACGGCGTGCAAGGGGGAGCGCTGCTCATGCTCCGTGGAGACCTGCACATCCACCGTTACGAGCACACGAACGACATGGTGGATCTGACCGCCGCCATCGACGCGTACGAGGAGGCTTCCGCCGTCGTTCCCCGGGACCACATGAGCCGACCGCGCCTGACGACGATGCGCTGCCTGCTGCTGGGAGTCAGGGCGTCCGTCACGAGGTTGCCGCAGGACGAGGAGCAGATGCTCCGTGCCGGGCACGAGGCGCTCCCGCTCATGACCGATCCCGTCGTGTCGGCAGGGCTGCGGTGCACTCTCGCCGTCACCCTCCAGAACCGGAACAGCCGCACCGGCGATCCCGCCGACCTGGACGCCGCCATCGACCTGTGCCAGGAGCCCCTGTCGCCCGGCGATCTCCCGGATGCCGCACGGTTCCCCCTGCATGGGCAGTTGTGCTACCTCCTGCGGGTCAAGTACAGCCGCACAGGGCACCGCGCCGACATCGACCGGGCCGTCGACCACGGGCGGGCGGCCGTCACCTTCCACGGCGGGGCACCCGAGGACCTCCCCCGCTGGCGGTCGTACCTGAGCGCCGCGCTGCGCGAGCGGTGCGAGAGCACCGGCTCCCTCGCGGACATCGACGAAGCGATCGAACAGGGCCGGATGGCGGCCGAAGGCGGCGAGACGGACGGCGTGGGCCATCACGGTACGGCCGTCATGCAGAGATTCGAGTCGCTCGGGCAGCTCGACGATCTGCACCGGGCCGTCCTGCTGGCACGCGAGGCCGTGACACGCGTCGAGACGGACGTCGGCGCGGCACTGACCAATCTCGGCTCCTGCCTGGCCCAGCGGTATCAGGAGATGGGCACGTCTCAGGATCGGGACGAGGCGATCGGCTTCTTCCGGGAGGCCGTGAGACGGACCGACCCGCACCACCAGGGCCGGCCCAACCGGCTGATCAACCTGGCTCTCGGCCTGCGCGAGCGGTACCGGCAGACCGGTGCCGAG
The DNA here is from genome assembly GCF_042671585.1 of Streptomyces sp. NPDC127129. NCBI lineage: Bacteria > Bacillati > Actinomycetota > Actinomycetes > Kitasatosporales > Streptomycetaceae > Streptomyces > Streptomyces sp. NPDC127129. The sequence continues at coordinate 417,543 of NZ_JBHXTV010000002.1, read as the reverse complement.
GACGACTTCCGGGCTGCGGACGCGGCGGCGCGCGAGGCCGTCGCCCTCGCGCCCGCCGGTCACCCGCTCCAGGCCCGCGCCCTGGACACCCTCGGCCACGTCGCTGCAGAGCGGTACTCCAGGACCGGCGATCCGGCCGACCTGGACGAGGCGATCACGGTCGCCCGCAGGGCCCGGGACGTCAACGACCATCCGGCGCTGGGACAGATGGTGCACAATCTGGCCGCCTACCTCCTCGACCGATTCAGCCTCACCGGGGCTGCGGAGGACCTCGACGAATCGATCGCCCTCTGTAGAGAGGGGCTCGGGTTCGAATCCCCGACCACGGTGAACCTGCGCCTCACCCTGGGGCAGGCTCTGGTCGCACGTTCCGACCTCACGGGCGACACCGACGCGATCCGGGAAGCGGTCGAGGTGTGGCGCGCCGGGGCCACGGCCTCCACGGGCCGGGTCGAGGCACGTCTGGCCGCGGCGGTCATCTGGGCGCGGTTCGCCGAGCGGCGATCGGACGCCTCGGCCCTAGAGGCGTATCGCTGGGCGATCGACCTGCAACGGATTCTCGTGTCCCTGGGAGCGGCTCGCTCCGACCGCGAAAGGTTCCTCACCCGGTGGCGGGGACTCGCGGGCGACGCGGCAGCGGCGGCCCTCGGCGCGGGGCGTGCCGACACCTCGGTGGAGCTGCTTGAGCAGGGTCGCAGTGTCCTGTGGTCCCAGTTGCTGGATCTGCGCTCCGATCTCACGGAGGTGCGGGAACGGGCGCCGGAGCTGGCCCGGCGCCTGATCGCGGTCCGCGACCGGCTCGACCGTCCGCCCCGCGGCGCCTGACCACTGGTTGAGGGTGGCGGGCCCGGAAGCCGGTTCGGCTCCGGGGCCGCCCTTCGTCGGTGGACCGTGCGGTGTGCGTCAGGCGGTGTCGAGGATCGACGGGAACGCCTTCACCAGCTGGTCGACCTGATGCTCCGTCACCGTCAGGGCCGGAGCCAGGCGTACGATGCCCGGTCCCGCCGCGTTGACCAGGAAACCGGCATCCTGCGCCGCCCGTTGGACGGACGCGGCGACCGGCTCGGTGAGGACGACGCCCAGGAGCAGACCCGCGCCCCGGACCTCGGCGACCCGGGGGTGCGCCGCCGCCTCGATGCCGCGGCGCAGTCGCTCACCCACCCGTACGACGTGGGCGAGCAGCCCTTCGGTCTCGATGGTGTCCAGAACGGCCAGACCGGCCGCACAGGCCACCGGGTTGCCGCCGAACGTCGAGCCGTGCTGTCCGGGCTCCAGCAGCTCGGCGGCCGGGCCGAAGGCCACGGTCGCGCCGATCGGAAGCCCTCCGCCGAGCCCCTTGGCGAGAGTGATCACGTCCGGGTCCACCCCCTCGCCCGCCTGGTGCGCGAACCACCGGCCGGTTCGGCCGATCCCCGTCTGCACCTCGTCGAGGACGAGCAGGCTTCCGGTCGCCCGGGTGATGTCGCGGGCGGCCCGCAGGTACCCCTCCGGCGCCGGGACGACTCCGGCCTCGCCCTGGACCGGTTCGAGCACGACCGCCGCGGTGTCCTCCGTCACGGCGTCGCGCAGCGCCTCGACGTCCCCGAACGGCACATGCGTCACATCGCCGGGCAGCGGCAGGAAGGGGGCCCGCTTCGCCGGCTGGCCGGTCAGAGCCAGCGCCCCCAGCGTGCGCCCGTGGAAACCGCCCCGCGCGGCGACGAGGTGAGGGCGCCCCGCCCGCCGGGCGATCTTGAAGGCCGCCTCGACCGCCTCCGTACCGGAGTTGGCGAAGAACACCCGGCCGTGCTCCCGCCGGCCCAGCAGGGCGAGCAGCCGTTCGGCCAGCGCCACCGGCGGCTCGGAGACGAACAGGTTCGACACGTGCGCCAGCCGGCCGACCTGTGCAGTGACGGCCGAGACGACGGCAGGGTGCGCGTGGCCGAGGGTGGTGACCGCGATCCCGCCGGTGAAGTCCGTGTAGGCACGGCCCGACTCGTCCCAGACGGTGCTGCCCTCACCCCGGACGAGCGCCAGCGGCGGCGTCCCGTAGGTGTCCATCATGACCGCGCTCCAGCGGTGCGCCAGGGGTACGGCGCCGTCGGTGGCGGTCATGAGCGGGCCTCCTCGGTCACCCGGGCCTCCTCGGTCACCCGGGTCGCCCCGGGCCCCTGGGACTCCTCGGGCCCGTGGTGCTGGTCGGGGACGATGGTCGTACCCGGTCCCTCCTCGGCGAAGACTCCGCGCAGCAGCGCGTGCGGCACCCGGCCGTCCAGGACATGGGCCCGGCGGACCCCTTCGCGGACCGCCCGCAGACAGCCCTCCATCTTGGGGAGCATCCCGCTCGTGAGGCCCGGCAGCAGGGCGCCCAGTTCGGAGGCCGTGAGCCGGGAGATCACCTCGGTGCTGCGCGGCCAGTCCGCGTAGAGACCCTCGACGTCGGTCAGCACCACCAGCCGCTCGGCGCCGAGCGCGACGGCCAGCGCCGAGGCCGCGAGGTCGGCGTTGACGTTGTAGATCTCTCCGTCCGCGCCCCGCGCGACCGGTGACACCACCGGGATGCGGCCCTCGTCGAGCAGCGTGCGTACGGCTCCGGGCTCCACGGCGACGACCTCACCCACGAGGCCGATGTCCACCGGGCGTCCGTCCACCCAGGCCGGGCGTCGCACCGCCGTCATGGTGTGCGCGTCCTCGCCCGACATGCCGACCGCGAACGGCCCGTGGGCGTTGAGGGCGCCGACGAGGTCCCGCTGGACCTGGCCCGTCAGCACCATGCGGACCACCTCCATCGTCTCCGGCGTCGTGACGCGTAATCCCGCCTCGAAGCGGGTCTCCAGGTCGAGACGGTCGAGCATCGCGCTGATCTGCGGCCCGCCGCCGTGCACGACGACCGGCCGCAGCCCCGCGTGCCACAGCTCCACCACGTCCTGGGCGAACGTCCGGTGCAGCGCCGGGTCCACCATGGCGTTGCCGCCGAACTTGACGACCACCGTGCGGCCCTGGAGCTCCTCGAGCCAGGGCGTCTCGGCGGGGTTCGGGCCGGTCGTCCGGCCGGCGGTCGTGTCGACGTGCTCGGGGGAGAGCGATCTCATCCGTGTGGTCCCCTGCCCCTTCATGAGCTGTACGCGCTGTTCTCGTGGACGTACTCGGCGGTGAGGTCGTTGGTCCAGATCGCCGCGGAGGAGTCCCCCGCGGCCAGATCCACCGTGATCGTGATCCGGCGGCCCGACAGGTCGACCTTGTCCCTGGCCTCGCCCGCCGCGCCGTTCCGGCACACCCAGACGTCGTTGATCGCCACGTCCAGCCGGTCGGGGTCGAAGGCCGCCGACGTGGTACCGATGGCGGACAGCACCCGGCCCCAGTTCGGATCCTCCCCGTGCAGCGCGCACTTGAGGAGGTTGTTCCGTGCCACGGACCGCCCGACCTCGACGGCGTCCTCCTCCGAGGCCGCGCCGACGACCGTCACCTCGATCTCCTTGGACGCACCCTCGGCGTCCGCCACCAGCTGCCGGGCCAGATCGAGGCAGACCGCGTGCACGGCCTCGGTGAACTCCTCGGGGGCGGGGCTGATCTCCGAGGCCCCCGAGGCCAGCAGCAGCACGGTGTCGTTGGTGGACATGCAGCCGTCGGAGTCCACCCGGTCGAACGTGGTGCGCACCGCCCGGCGCAGTGCCGCGTCGAGCGTGTCCGCGCCGAGGTCGGCGTCCGTGGTGAGGACGACCAGCATCGTGGCGAGACCGGGCGCGAGCATGCCCGCGCCCTTGGCCATGCCCCCTACCGTCCAGCCGTCCCCGGACACCACGGCGGTCTTGTGTACCGAGTCCGTCGTCCTGATGGCGACGGCCGCGTCCTCCCCGCCCCCGTCCGTCAGCCGGTCCACGGCGGTGTCGATGCCGGCGGTGACCCGCTCCATCGGCAGCCGCACGCCGATGAGGCCGGTGGAACACACCGCCACCTCGTGCGGGTCGACGTCCAGGGCCCGCGCGGTGCGTTCGGCCATCAGCAGCGCGTCGACCGCGCCCGCCTGACCCGTACAGGCGTTGGCTCCACCGGAGTTGAGGACGACGGCCGTGAGGCGTCCGTCGGCCAGGGCGCGGCGGGACCAGCGTACGGGCGCGGCCTGTACGCGGTTGGAGGTGAAGACGCCGGCGGCGGCGCGTGACGGCCCTCGGTTCACCACGAGGGCGAGATCGCGATCACCGGACTCCTTGATGCCGGCGGCCACGCCGCTCGCAAGGAATCCACGGGCAGCGGTCACACTCACGGAGCCACTCCATTCGTGGGCAGGCCCAGCCATTCCGGCAGGCCGAGGGCGAGATTCATGCACTGCACCGCGGTGCCCGCGGTGCCCTTGACCAGGTTGTCGACGGTGCTCACACAGATCAGCCGGCCCGCGTCGGGGTCGACGGCGATCTGCACCTGCGCGGTGTTGGAGCCGAGGACGGCCGCGGTGGAGGGCCACTGTCCGGGCGGCAGCAGACGGACGAAGGGTTCGTCGGCGTACGCGGCCTCGTAGACCGCGCGCACGACGTCCTCCGCCCCGGCGGCCGCGCCGGGGCGGAGCCGGGCGGAGCCGGTGGCGAGGATGCCGCGCGGCATCGGGGCCAGCGTCGGGGTGAACGAGACGGTGACATGCTCGCCGGCTACCAGGGAGAGGTTCTGGATCAGCTCGGGGGTGTGGCGGTGGCCGCCGCCCACTCCGTACGGGCTCATGGAGCCCATCACCTCGGCGCCGAGCAGATGCGGCCGGAGTGCGCGTCCGGCGCCCGACGTGCCGCTGGCCGCCACGACGACCGCCTCCGGCTCCACCAGGCGGGCCGCGTAGGCGGGGAAGAGCGCCAGCGTGACCGCCGTGGGGTAGCAGCCGGGCACCGCGATCCGGGTGGCGCCCTTCAGCTCCTCCCGGACGCCGGGGAGTTCCGGCAGGCCGTAGGGCCAGGTGCCGGCGTGGGCGGAGCCGTAGAACCGCTCCCAGGCCGCGGGGTCACGGAGCCGGAAGTCCGCTCCGCAGTCCACGACCACCGTCTCCGGATCGAGCTTCCGCGCGAGGGCGGCCGACTCTCCGTGCGGCAGGGCCAGGAAGACCGCGTCGTGCCCGCGCAGGGACTGGGCCGAGGTCTCGTCCAGGACCCGCCCGGCGAGCGAGGCCAGTTGCGGCTGTACGGAGGAGAGCGGGCGGCCCGCGCTGCTGTGCGCGGTGAGCGCGCCGATCTCCACTCCGGGATGGGCGTCCAGCAGGCGGAGGATCTCTCCGCCCGCGTAGCCGCTGGCACCGGCCACGGCGACCCGTACGGTCATCTTCTTCGTCTCTCCCTGTGCGTGTGGTCCTGCGGTGACAGAGTCGGCGCCGCAGGTCGCCGTCAGGGGGACCCGGTCACGCGTCCCGGTGAACGGCTGGTGGAACCCTGTTGAGCAGGAGGTCGCGCAGCATGGCCTCGGTCGTGCAGACGACACCGCTGCGGGCGGCCCAGCGCAGCGCCATGGCGTGTTCCTCGGGGGAGAAGTCCGCCACGGCGTCGGCGACGACGAAGGGCTGGATGTCGTTCATGAAGGCGTCCGCGGCGGTCAGCAGGACACCGAGATGGGCGTACACCCCGCAGACGATCAGCTGGTCGCGGCCCTCCGAACGCAGCAGCCTCCCGAGATGGCTGCGGAGGAAGGCGTTCTGGCGCACGTTGGGGAGCAGATGCTCGCCCGTGCGGGGAGTGAGCGGAGCGACGATCGCGGCCGCGTCGGGCTCGTCGCCGATGCCGGGACCCCAGATGTCGGCGACGAGCCCGCGCTGGCCGGGCCGCTGGGCGGCCGGCTCGGCGCTGAAGACGACGGGCATGCCGAGGGCCCCGGCCAGTTCGCGCAGGGCCGCGATGTTCTCGACGAGTTCCACGACCGGGCTCTGCCCGGCCGGGAACACCTCCACGAAGTGGTTCTGCATGTCGTGGACCAGGAGCGCGGCGCGTCCGGGGTCGACGGACCAGGAGGCGCAGGACCGGGGGAGGGCCGCACGGTCGGGCAGGGGGTAGGGGCCGACGGTCGGCAGGCCCATGGTGGTTCCTCCCCCCGGATGGCGTGCGCGTGTCCGCGCCACCACCACTCGTGTGTGGTTTAGCTTAGCCTAACCTAAGTATGCGCGAGAGGGTGGAACAACTGTGCTTCAGATACGCCGAGTTGGTGTCACGGCCTGGTGGAGGGGCGCCGGTGGTGCGCGCAGGAGGGGGTCGTCAGGAGCCGCCGGACCTGCTCCCCGGCCTCGGCGGCGTCGCGCGCCTCGACGGGGAACTGCAGGCGGAGGTCGCAGTGGCCCTCGCGGTACTCGCAGCGCAGGGTGATGCCGTGCCGGTCGACGGCGAGCGGGAGGGCCCGGACCACGCCGAAGGGGAGGCGCGAGCCGGCGAGGACGATCAGGTCCGCGACCATGTCCTCGTGGGCGTCGGCGAGATGCGTGAGCATCGCCGCCTCCTGTACGGCGAGCGGGTCGGGCTGCGCGAGCGTGAACCGGTCGAGATCGACGTCCTGGGTGCCGGCCGGGGTCCGCAGGGTCACGCGCGCCAGGTCGAGACGGAGCCCGTCCTCACCCTCGGGCCCGGCCGGGGTCAGCCAGCCCGAGATCGTCACCCTGGCCCGGACCCGGTCGCGCAGGGGTGTCGGCGCGATGTCGGTGAACTCCAGGAGGGCGGCGAGGCTGCCGCGTGGAGCGGAGGCGACCTGGGCCTCCAGCGGGCTGTCCGGCTGAGGGGCGAGGGTGATCCGTCCGTTGCGGTCGATCGAGTGCATGCCGATCAGGTCGTAGCACTGTGCGTCCGTGGTGAGGGACAGGGAGACCGCCCGGGTCAGCACGGAGCGGACCAGCTCCGCCGCGGCCTGCTCGTGCGGGACGGTGTCGGTGGCGGCGTTCAACGGAACTCCTCGCGGGACGGTGGGCGTCGGGACACGTCCGGCGCGGACGACGACCGAACCGGACTAAGGTAAGCCTAACCTAAGTCACTCTGAGGAACGGTGTCCAGCCCGGGGCGGCGTGTCCGGCGATCCGCCGGGAAACCTGGCCGGATCAGCCCGCTCCGCCGGCGCTCCACGCCCGGAGCTTCTCCGGATTCCGGACCGCCCAGATGCGGGTGACGCGTGCCTCGGTGACGTCGAACGCGGCCACGGTCACGGTCGCGCCCGTATGTTGGGCGACCAGGCCAGGACGGCCGTTGACCGCCCGTTCCAGGAGCGTCAGCCCGGGCGCCTTGTCGGCGATGTGGATCAGGTACCGGGCGATGGGCCCGGCGCCCTCGACCGGTCGGAGTACCGTGCCGACCAGGCCCCCGCCGTCGGCGGTCATCGTGGCCTCGGGGTCGAGAAGGCCGACGAGCGCCCCGATGTCCCTGGCCTCCCACGCCTCCTTGAAGTCCCGCACCAGTCCGGCCTGAGCGGCCGTCGCGGCCGCCGGGGCGCTCGCGGCACGCACGCGCCGCCGGGCCGACGACGCCAGTTGCCGGCAGGCCGCGGGCGTCCGGTCGACGATCGCGGCGACCTCGGCGAAGGGATAGCGGAAGACGTCGTGCAGGACGAACGCCACGCGTTCGGCGGGGGTCATCGACTCCAGCACGACGAGAAACGCCATGCTCACCGACTCGTCCAGGGTGATCCGGTCGGCAGGGTCCGCCTGTTCGGCCCGGCCTGCCCCGGCCCGCCCGCCGATCCACTCCGTGCGGTCCGGCACCGGCTCGGGTATCCACGCGCCGACGTACCGCTCGCGCCGGGCCCTCGCGGAGCCGAGCATGTCCAGGCAGACACGGCCGGCCACGGTCGTCAGCCAGGCGCCGGGCGACTCGATGGCCTCCTGCCGCCGCCGCGGCATCGCGTACCAGCGGGCGTAGGCCTCCTGCACGGCGTCCTCGGCCTCGGCGACCGAACCGAGCAGCCGATAGGCCAGGTTGATCAGCCGGCGCCGCTCGCCGACGACCGCGCTCGGCTCCGGCTCGGCGGGTGTGATGCTCATGCTCGTGACCGCTCCTCGCCCCTGGACGGTTTCCGTTCCCGCCCTTTCCACGACACACGCCGCCTCACATTTCGCGGGGCCACGTCGTCGGACTGTCGAGACAGTACCGATCAAGTGCCGAGAGGCAGAAAAGGGGTTGGCGACATGACCACAGCCACGGTGACGGCGACACGGCGGGGCGGCACGGCCTTCCTGAGGACCGCGATCGCCCTGCAGACCCTCTTCCTCTTCTTCCAGGCGGCCACCGCCGGACTGCTGCTGTCCTCCTCAAACGGCGAGGTGCTGCACAGCGTCGGAGCGCGCGTGATGTACGGGGCCTCGATGCTGTACGTGCTCGCCGCCGTCGTGGCGTGGCGGCCCGGCGGCGGGTCGCCACGCCCGGTCCTGTACGCGGTCGTCTTCCTCGTCCTCGCGTCCGTACAGGTGGTGCTGGGCATCGCCCACATGCCCGCGCTCCATGTCCCGCTGGGGACCCTGATGTTCGCCCTCAGCGTGCTGGCGCTCGGTCAGGCCGTCCGCGAGCGGCTGAAGGGCCCCGGCCGGGACCTCACGTCGCGTTGAGGGCGGTCGTCGGATCGAGACGGGAGGCGCGGACGGCCGGGTAGAGGCCGGCCAGTGCGCCGATGAGGAGGGTGGCGGCGAAGCCACCGGCGAGCGACCAGGGCGGGACGACCGGTGTCCAGCCCTGGACGAGCGCGAAGCCGTGGGTCGCCGCCGCGCCCAGCGCCGCGCCCGCGAGACCGCCCAGGGCGGACAGCAGCAGCGACTCGGTCAGGAACTGGAGCCGGATCGCGTTCCGGGTCGCGCCCAGGGCGCGGCGCAGACCGATCTCCTGACGCCGTTCCAGTACGGAGACGACCATGGTGTTGGCCACGCCGACACCGCCGACGAGCAGGGCCACGGCGCCCAGGCCGAGCATGAGCGTGGTCAGGCCCTTGTCGGTGGCGGCCTTCGCGGCGAGCGCGTCGGAGGGACGGGAGACCTTGACCCCCGCGGGGTTGCCCGGACTGACGGTACGGGCGAGCACCGCGCGCACGTCCTCCACGGAGGCGTCGGAGGAGCGCTCGAAGACCGTGGTCGGACGGCCGTGGAAGGCGAAGTGACGCTCGGCGGCGGGGAATCCGACGAGCGCGACCCGGTCCAGGTTGGGCACCAGCTCGATCGGTTCGAGGATGCCGACGACCACGACGTCCACGTCGTTCATCATGATCTTCTCGCCGGGCTCGGTGATGCCGAGGCGCCGGGCCGCGACCGAACCGAGGACGGTCACCGGCAGGCGCTCGTTCGCCCGGTTCAGCCACACGCCGCGGCTCACCTCCGCGTTGAGCGCGGCGAGCAGGTCCGGACGCGCGGCCTGCGCCGTGACACCCGCCGCCTGCTCCTCCGGTACGACGTCGCTGCGCCGGATCCGCGCGTCGACCTCGGCGGTCGCCGTGGCGTGCTGGACCGGTCCGATGCGCTCCACCATCGCGACCGCGTTCTCGGGCAGCTCGACCTGCCGGCCGAAGGCGTCCCTGCCGGCCTCGGCGGTGAGCAGATTGGTACCGAGGCGGTCGAGGCGGTTCATCAGGTCGGCCCGGCTGGAGGTGGAGAGACCGACCACGGCGATCATGGTCGCGATGCCGATGGCGATGCCGAGCGCGGACAGTACGACCCGTGTACGGCGCGCGCGCAGGCCGACCGCTCCGGTCCGCAGGACGTCGCGCGGGGAGAGCCGGGCGGGCCGCAGAGGACCGGAGTTCATGTACGTGCTCTCCCGGCTCGCCGGTCGCGTCGGTACGGCGCTCATGCCGTCACCCCCGGCCGTCCGGAGTCGTCGACGATCTCACCGTCGCGGCAACGGACCCGGCGGGGCAGCGAGTCCGCGATGTCGCGGTCGTGCGTGATGACGCACACGGTGGTGCCGGCCGCGTTCAGCTCGTGCAGGAGCTCCATCACGATCCGCCCCGACGCCGTGTCGAGGGCGCCCGTCGGCTCGTCGGCGAGCAGCAGCTCGGGCCGGCCCACCAGCGCCCGGGCGATGGCGACGCGCTGCTTCTCGCCGCCGGAGAGTTCGGTGGGCCGGTGCCCGAGGCGATGGCCGAGCCGTACGCGTTCCAGCGCCTCACGGGCCCTCGCTCTGCGTTCCCGCAGCCCGACGCCCGCGTACAGCAGGCCGTCGCAGACGTTGTCGACCGCGTCACGGCCGGGGGAGAGGTGGAAGTGCTGGAAGACGAAGCCGATGTGCCGGGAGCGCAGCGCCGAGAGCTGGGCGTCGGTCAGCGCGCCTGTATCGCGGCCCGCGACCCGGACGGTGCCGGTCGTGGGCCGGTCCAGGGTCCCGACGATGTTGAGGAGGGTCGACTTGCCGGAGCCCGACGGGCCGACGATGGCGAGGAGTTCGCCGGCGCCGACGGTCAGGTCCACGTCGCGCAGGGCGTGCACCGGGCCGGGGTGGGACTTCGTGACACCCCGGAGTTCGATCACATGTGCGCCGGCGGGGGCCGCTGTCCCGGCCGTCACCCCGGCAGAGGGAGGTGCGTTCACGGCGCGGCCACCCCCACCGTCATGCCCTCGCGCAGCTGGGCACCGCTGACCTCGATCTTCCCGTCGGCGGTCATGCCGGTCTCCACCCGCACCATGCGGGTCGTGCCGCCCTCGACCACCTCCAGCCCGTAGCCGCCGTTCTCGCCGCGCAGCGCCACGACCGCCTCGACGGGCACGACGAGCACCCCCTGACGGCTCTCGCTCACGAACGTGACGCTCACGGTCGCCCGCGCGTCCTCGCCCGCCGGCGTCCGGCCGTCCAGGGTCACCTCGACCGTGATCCCGTCCTCCGCGGCGCGGCCGGGGCCCTCACCCGGCCCGGCGGTCTCGGGGCGTACGGTGCCGGTCACCTTCCCCCGTACCTTCGTACTGCCGGCCAAGGTCACCTCGACACGGGTGCCCGGGGCGGTCAGCGGCGCGTCCGCCCGGTCGAGGGCGGCCCTGACGACGGGCCGTGGCGAGGCGACGGTGAGCACCGGCGCGTCCGGGCCGACCTGGTCGGCCAGGGCCGCGTCCGCCGAGACGACCCTGACCCGGTCCGGCTGGAAGACCACGTCCCCCTTGCCGACCCGCCCGGTCGGCTCGCGGTTCAGCGACTTCTGCCACCGCTTGACCGCGGCCTCCGTGGCGGCGTCGTAGCGCGGGTCGACGTACAGCCCAGCGCCGTACCCGAGGTCGCGCAGATTCCGCTCGAGCTGGAGGACGTCCGAGCCGCGGTCGCCGGTCCGCATCTCGCGGAACATCGGCACCTGCCCGTAGAGCAGCGTGACGGGCTTGTCGTTCAGCTCGTACAGGGCCTGCCCCCGCGTCACGGTCGTGCCCTCCCGAGCCGCGACCGTGACGGTGCCCCCGACCGCCGCCTTGACCGGGCGGCGCCCGGCGTGGTCGAGGCGCCCGTCGACGGTCTTGCTGCTCACCAGGTCGGTGCGTACGACGGTCGTGGTGGCGGGCGGCAGCCCGGGGGCCCGGCCGGGCCCCGGCTCGGCCTCGGCACCCACGCCGTACACGACGGCTCCGGCTCCGCCGGTGACGGCCACGACCACCGCGCCGGCGACGAGGAGTGTCCGCCGGCGCGTCACTGCATGCCGTCCAGGCCGTCGAGGAGCTTGTCGGCACACGCCGTATCCGCCTGCCTGTACGCCGGGGAGCTCTGGTCGAACGACGGGCGGGCCGGGTTCGGATCGCCGCCCGGTATGACGTTGCCGCCGGACATCGTCGGGTTCTGGAACGCCGACACGCCCTTCTGCCGCATGCACTGGGCGTGCGCGAGCATCGACTCGTACTCCTTCTGCGGGTCGCGCTCGGGCTCGTGCCGCATCGCCTCGGTCATCTCGGCCGCGCACACGCCGGCCTTGCCGCCCTTCGACACCTCCGGGTACCGCGGGCTGAGCTCGTCGATCTTCGTCCAGTCCAGATATCCGCTGAGCCTGGGATCGGGGAACTCCTTGACGCCGCCCTTGCCGCGCATGCACCGCACGTAGGTCATCTGCGCGTCGTAGAAGGCGCCCTTGCCGCGTGCCGACGACGACCCGTCGGCGGAGGCCGTGCCGCCGGAGCTCGTGCCGTCGGAGGGCGTGCCGTCGGAGGGCGTGTCCGCGCCCGGGGCCGCCGGCTCCCCGGGGACCGTGGCGACGCCGGCGTCGCGCGCCTCGCCGCCGGATCCGCAGGCCACCGCGAAGGCGAGGAGGGGAACGGCGACGAGTGAGGTGAGGCGCAGACGCGAGACGGGCGGTCGCGAGGCGGCCCGGCCCGAGGCTACCCGGCCCGAGGCCGACCGTCGCGAGGGAAGAGGAGCGGCGGATCGAGAGGTGTTCTTCGATGTCATGCGGACGACTGTCGGCGGCGGACGTGATGATCCGTCGCCCGTCGTTCCATGGGCACGTAACACCACATGATGGGAACGTAACAATGCCCGCGGCCTGCGCATCCGCGCCCCGGGACGGTTGCTTCCGACGGGAGATCCTCGCCCATAATCGGGCGCATGCCCCATGTTCTGCTGATCGAGGACGACGACGCCGTGCGCGACGGAATGGAACTCGTGCTGCGCCGGCACGGCTACGGCGTCGACACCGCGGCCACCGGTGAGGAGGCGCTCGCCCTGCTCGACAGCCCTGCCGGCAGGGCCGTGGAGCTGGCCGTGCTCGACCTCATGCTGCCCGGCATCGACGGCTTCGAGGTCTGCCGCCGTATCCGGACCCGCTCCACCCTGCCCGTCATCATGCTCACCGCCCGCGGCGACGACTCCGACATCGTCCAGGGTCTGGAGGCGGGCGCCGACGACTACGTCGTCAAGCCCGTCACCGCCCCCGTCCTCGAAGCCCGGATCAAGGCGGCCCTGCGCCGGGCCGAGCCGCTGCCCGCCCACCCGGAGCGCTCGGAGTACACCGGACTCGTCCTCGACCGGGCCGGACTGACCGTCACCAGGAACGGAATCCCGGTGGCCCTGCCGCCCACCGAGCTGAAGCTGCTCCTGGAACTCTCCGCCTCGCCCGGCCGGGTCCTGAGCCGTGAGCAGCTGCTCGAACGGGTCTGGGACCACGACTACCTCGGGGACTCGCGCCTCGTCGACGCGGCGGTGGGCCGCCTGCGGGCCAAGATCGAGGACGAACCCGCCCGGCCCCGGTACATCCAGACCGTACGCGGCTTCGGCTACCGGTTCGGACCGATATGACCCTGTTGCGCATCTGGTTCGGACCGCGAACCCGCACACGAACCCGCACCGGCACGCGAACCCGCACCACCGGCACGCGTCGCCCTGCTCGCCCCTCGTCCGGCCGCGGCCGCCCCTGGCTGGGCAGTCTGCGGACCCGCCTCGTCGTCACGTTCGTGCTCGTCACCCTCACCGGCTCGGCCACCGCGACGGTCCTCGCCTACCGAGAGGCCCGCACAGCCGTCCTCAAGCGCGCGCAGGACTCCTTCCAGCACGATCTCCACGACCGCGTCACCCGCTTCGCCCCCGAGGTCGACCTCCCGCCGACCGAGCGCGGCCTGACCGAGCTCGCCGAGCGGGTCTCCGAGAGCCTCGACGGCGCACCCGTGGTCGTCGGCCGCTACCGGGACCTCCAGGGCACGTCCGACGGACTCGCGGACCGGACGAGGATCACACCCGAGCTGCGCGAGGCCGTCCGTACGCGCGACGCGATGAGCTTCCAGCGCGTCACCCGTCACGACACCCCCTACCTCGTCGTCGGCACACCCGTCACGTTCGCCGACGACGGCCGGGCCTCCGGCCTGGAGATCTACGCCATCACCTCCCTGCGCCCCGAGCAGGACGACACGGCGGCCCTCCTCTCCGCGGTACGGAACGGTGTCGTCCCCGTCGTGCTGCTCTCCGCGCTCCTGGCCCTGCTCTCCGCGCGCGCCGTGCTGCGGCCCGTACGGGACCTGGGGACGGCGACCCGCAGGCTCGCCGAGGGCGACCTGTCGATCAGGGTGGTCGTCAAGGGGCGCGACGAACTCGCCAACCTCGCGCAGGACTTCAACGAGACCGCCGACGCGTTGCAGTCCTCCGTCAGCCATCTGAGCGAGCAGGAGGAGCGCGCCAGACGCTTCGTCGCCGACGTCTCCCACGAGCTCCGTACCCCGCTCGCCGCGATGACCATGGTCGCCACGGTCCTCGACGAGGACGCCGACCAGCTCCCGCCGGACACCGCCCGCGCGGCGCGGACGGTCAGCGCCGAGACGGCCAGGCTCTCCCGGCTCGTGGACGATCTGATGGAGATGTCCCGCTTCGACTCCGGCGCCGCCCGGCTGCGCCGCGCCGACACCGACCTCGGCGAGGCGGTCCGGGCCTCCCTCGCCCTGCGGGGGTGGACGGACGAGGTGCGCGCCGAGCTTCCCGACGGCGTCCGCGCGGCCGTGGACCGCCGGCGCGTCGACGTGATCATCGCGAACCTCGTCGGCAACGCGCTGCGGCACGGCGCGCCGCCGGTCACCGTGTCGCTGGCCTCCGGCGCCGGCGCGGCGACCGTCACCGTCGCCGACCACGGCCCGGGCCTCTCGCCCGAGGCCCTCGCCCGGGTCTTCGACCGCTTCTACAAGGCGGACTCGGCGCGTACCCGCTCCGACGGCAGCGGGCTGGGAACCGCCATCTCGCTGGAGAACGCCCGACTGCACGGCGGCACGATCGAGGCCGCGAACGGGCCGGCGGGCGGTGCCGTCTTCACTCTGCGACTCCCGCTGGACGCGCCCGAGAGGACCTCCGCATGAGACCGCCCCGGCGCCCGCGCGCCCTGATCACGGCCCCGGTCCTGCTCCTCGCGGTGTCGCTGTCGGCGTGCGGGGTGCAGCCCAGCGGAGTGATCGGCGCGGGCGAACCCGCGACGGGGCTCACCAAGGGCCTCCGCCTCTACTACGTCTCCGCCTCGGGGCGCCTCGAAGGCGTCTCCCGTCCCGACACGACGATCACCGAGGTGGGCGCCGCCCTCAAACTCCTCTCCGCCGGCCCCACCGAGGCCGAACAGCAGCGGGGCCTGACCTCCCTGGTGGGGGGCTTCTCCTACCGGGCCACCGGCGAGGAGGCTCGCGTGACACTGAGCTCCCCGGACGCCTCCTTCACGGGCAACCGCCGCGACGACCTCGTCAACGGCCAGCTCGTGTGCACCCTGGCCCGGGCCCAGTCGGTCCTGCACCCCGGAATCCGCCCCGACGACGTCCAGGTCACCCTGAGCGGAACGGGCGAACCCCTGGGTCCGTACCGCTGCTCCCAGTTCCTGGCCGGCCGGTGAGCCGGCGGGCGTGCCGAGGCCGGCGGCCCCCGGAGGGGTGCCGCCGGCCCGTGTGGCCTTTCGGCGCGGGCTAGAAGACGCTCACGCCGTACGCGCTCAGAGCCTCCGTCACCGGCTGGAAGAACGTGGTTCCCCCGCTGGTGCAGTTGCCGCTGCCGCCCGAGGTGAGCCCGAGCGCGGTGGTGCCCGAGAACAGGGCGCCGCCGCTGTCGCCCGGCTCGGCGCAGACGTTGGTCTGGATCATGCCGTAGACGATGTCGCCGCCGCCGTAGTTGACGGTGGCGTTGAGGCCGGTGACCGTGCCCCCGCGCAGCCCGGTCGTGCTGCCGCTGCGCTGGACGGACTGACCCACGGACGCGTTGCCGGCGCCGGTGATGTCGCGGTAGCTGCCGTTGTAGAGGTAGACCCGGCCGTCGGCGGCCGAGGCGTTGGAGTGCCGGATGATGCCGTAGTCGTTGGTCGGGAAGCTGGACCCGGCCCGGGTGCCCAGCACGGTGGTGTTCGCCGAGTTGGTGTACCAGGTGCTGCCGATGTTGGTGCAGTGGCCGGCGGTCAGGGCGTAGTAGGCCGAGCCGCTGCGGACGTTGAAGCCGAGCGAGCAGCGTCCGCCGCCCGCGTAGATGGCCTGGCCGCCCGCGATGAGCTTGTTGAACGTGCCCGGGGTCCGCTTGATCTCCAGGTCGGCGGCGCGGTCGCCCGCCGCCTTCCTGATCTTGGCGATCTCGGCGGCGGAGACGGTGGAGTCGGCGGTGACGACGACCTTCCCGGTCGCCGCGTCCGTGTACCACGCGGTGCCGGGCACGTCGGCGCCGCGTACGGCCTGGTCGGTGGCGGCGAGTTGGGCGGTGGTGGCCCGGCCGTCGTCGACCGTCGCCGCGGACGACATGGGGGCGGCAAGCGCTGAGGCGGCGAGGAGCGCTGAGGCCACGGCGATCAGCCGTGCGCCCTTGGCTACGCCGCCGAGGGGGGACAGGCGCTTGAGGTTCACTACATCCTCCGGTGGGGGAGTGGTGGGGGGACCCGCTGGGTGGGCGGACCCTTGCCGCGGAGCCGGCAGGCCCAGGAGGCGGCGGGTGGACACCCGGGATCTCCGCCATGGACCTGTCAAACTCGACAAGGGGAATCCTCGAATCCGAAGGCTTCGGCCACAAGGACGCCTTTCGGCCGATCTACGCGCGTTCATGTGGTCCGGAGTCCGGGCGGGGCGGGTGTGCGGGTGGGGCGTTCGCCGGGGCAGGGGCGCAGGACGCGCAGGGCGCAAATGCTTGCGGGAGTTTGCTGACGAGCTTTCAGGTTCGTTTATGTGGCAACAAGTTGACGTGGTGAGGCGGCGGCGAGAAAGCGGAAGGTGTCGCCCCGTTTCTCCTGCTCACCCACCGGCGCGCCCTCGTTCCGCGCCCGGAGCGAGCCCGGCGGCGGCGCATCGGCCGACGGGCCCCCGGTCGTACGCGGGAGCGGTAGCGGGCGCACAGATCCGGCCGCGGACCGAGGGCGCGCCGGGGTGGGAACGGTGCGGGCGGGCGGCGGTGGGGCGGCCCTTCCCGGGCCGGTGGGCGTCGAGTGGTACAGCTGCCCGGCGCCCCTCAATGCCGCAATCGTTCGTTCCGTCCCGCGGCCCGGGTGTCCGGTTTCCACGTCTTGCCGTCAGAGCGCCTCGTAGACGGCGGCCACCAGGGCCATCTTGCGGGGGTCGTCCGCGATGGCCGGGCCCATGCGGTTCATCACGTACCCCAGCGAAAGCCCCGCCTCCGGGTCCGCGAGGCCGCAGGAGCCGCCGAAGCCGTCGTGGCCGAAGGCCCTCGGGTTGGGCCCGTACGAGCCGTTGGGGCCGCTCAGCCACAGCCCGAGCGCGCACTCGGTGTCGTGGGCGAAGCCCGCGCCGAGCACCAGGTCGCGGCAGGCCCCCTGCCCCTCGCGGGCCCTTTCGGCCGCCGGTCCGGAGAGGATGCGGTGCTCGCCCAGGAGGCCGCGCCCCGCGAAGACGCCGTACAGCTCCGCGACCGCCCGGGCCGTCCCGTGACCGTTGGCCGCGGGCAGCTCGGCGGCGCGCCACTCGGGGCTGTTGGCGTGGTCGGCGCCGACGAGCGGGTTGGCCAGCGCGGCCTGCGCGGCGGGCTCCAACTGTGCGAATACCGCGGCCTGTTCACTCGCCGAGGAGGTCCGCGGGTGCACCAGCTCAGCCACCCGGTCCGCTTCCTTCTCGGGCAGGCCGATGGTGAAGTCGATGCCGAGCGGTCCGGTGATCTCCCGGCGGAGGAAGGCGCCCGGCAGCTCGCCGCCGACCCGGCGGATCACCTCGCCGACCAGGAAGCCGTACGTCATCGCGTGGTATCCGGAGCGGGTGCCCGGCTCCCACCACGGCTCCATCGCGGCGAGGCGGGCGGTCGTCACCTCCCAGTCGTAGAACTCCGCCAGGCTGAGGGGCTCCCGCAGGCCGGAGAGCCCCGCGCGATGGGACAGGAGGTGGCGCACGGGGAGGGCCTCCTTGCCCGCCGCGGCGAACTCCGGCCAGTACGAGGCGACCGGCGCGTCCAGGTCGAGCAGCCCCCGGTCCGCGAGCAGGTGGGCGCAGAGCGCGGTCACGCCCTTGGTCGTGGACCAGACGTTGACCACGGTGTCGCGTTCCCAGGGGCGCGTGCGGGCGGGGTCCGCCCAGCCGCCCCAGAGATCGACCACGGTCTCGCCGTGAAGCCGGACCGACACCGCGGCGCCGAGTTCGTCCCTCGTACGGAAATTGGCCTCGAAGGCCTCCCGTACGGCGGCGAAGCGGGGATCGCAGTGACCCTCGATCGAGGGGGCCGGCGAGCGGAGCGGATCGGGCGCGGGCATGACGTCCTCCAGGGGCCTCGGCGGTTGCGAGCAACATACCGACTGGTCGGATCGGTGGGAAGGGAGCCGGTGCGTACGCCGCCGCGGCCGTTCGCCCGGTCGGTTGACTCCTGTTGCCGAACCGGGCCGCGGCGGGTTGCGTGGGACCGAGACGGCGCGCGGCACCGGAACGCCCGAGCCGAGGCGGAAGCGAGGTCCCGGGTGCCCGGCTATCCACCGATCGCGGACCATGGACTGATCGGCGACCTCCAGTGCGCGGCCCTCGTCTCCGCCGACGGCGCGGTCGACTGGTTCTGCGCACCCCGCTTCGACTCGCCGAGCATCTTCGCCTCCCTGCTCGACCAGGAGCGCGGCGGCCACTTCACCATCGCGCCCGTCGCGGACGACGTGACCGTCCGCCAGCTCTACCTGCCCGACACGGCCGTCCTGATCACCCGGTTCCTCACCCCGGAGGGGGTGGGTGAGGTGGTCGACTTCATGCCGGTGAACGAGCAGCCCGACGTGGCGACCGACCGGCACCGCATGGTGCGGGCGATGCGCGTGGTGCGCGGGACCCTCACCTTCCAGGTGCAGTGCCGACCACGCTTCGACTACGGCCGCGCACCGCACACGCTCACCCTCGACGGCGCGACCGCCACCTTCCACGGCCCCGGACTCGACGTGCATCTGCGGGGCACCATGCCCCTGGAGGCCGACGGCCAGGACGTCCGTGCCACCGTCACCCTCCGGCAGGGCGAGATCGCCGGAATCGCGCTGGAGACCACCTCCTCGGGAGCGGAACCCTCTCCCGTCACCGAACAGAGCGTGGAGGCGGACGCCAGGGAGACCCACGCCTTCTGGCACCGCTGGATCCGGCGCTGCCGCTACCGGGGCCGCTGGCAGCACATGGTCAACCGCTCGGTCATCACCCTCAAACTGCTCATCTACGCCCCGACCGGCGCGCCGATCGCCGCCGCCACCATGGGCCTGCCCGAACAGGTCGGCGGGGAACGGAACTGGGACTACCGCTACACCTGGATCCGCGACGCGTCCCTCTCCGTGCGGGTCCTGCTCGACCTCGGCTTCGTCGAGGAGGCCGACTCCTTCCGGCGCTGGCTCGGCCTGCGCGCCCGCTCGCCCCGCCCGCCCGGCTCCGAGCCGATGCAGATCATGTACCGCATCGACGGCGACCCCCATCTGTCCGAGGAGACCCTGGACCATCTCTCCGGGTACCGCGACTCCTTCCCCGTACGGGCCGGGAACGGGGCGGCCGAGCAACTGCAGCTCGACATCTACGGCGAGCTCGCCTACGCGATGACCCACTCCCCGGATCTGGCCGATCTCGCCGGCTACGAGGGATGGCAGCGGTTCGCCGGGCTCCTCGACTGGCTCTGCGACCACTGGGACCGTCCCGACGAGGGCATCTGGGAGACCCGCGGCGGCCAGAAGGACTTCACGTACAGCCGGGTGATGTGCTGGGTGGCCCTCGACCGGGGCATCCGCCTCGCCCACGAGTACGCCCGCCCCGCCGACCTGCCGCGCTGGACGGCGCAGCGCGACGCGATCCTCGCCCAGGTGATGGAGCGCGGGTGGAACGCCGAGCGCCGGGCCTTCGTCCAGCACTACGGCAGCGAGGTCCTCGACGCGTCGCTGCTCCTCATGCCGCTGGTCGGCTTCATCTCCCCGAAGTCGGTCCGGTGGCACTCCACGCTGGACGCCATGGACCGCGAACTCGTCACGGACAGCCTCGTCTACCGCTACAACCCCGAGGCGTCCCCCGACGGGCTGCGCGGCTCCGAGGGCACCTTCTCCCTCTGCAGCTTCCTCTACGTCGAGGCGATGGCCCGGGCGGGGCGCCTGGACAAGGCCCGCTACGCGATGGACAAGATGCTCACCTACGCCAACCACGTCGGGCTCTTCGCCGAGGAGATCGGCCCGACCGGGGAGCAACTCGGCAACTTCCCGCAGGCGTTCACCCACCTCGCCCTGATCACGGCGGCGATCGCCCTCGACGAGGAGCTCGACAAGGAGGCCGAACGCAACTGACGTCCGGAGCCGGGCCCACCACCGCGACATTCCCGAGAAGGCCGCGCGGACGTCGCCCGCCGGCCGGTCCGCCCGGGTGAGCCGCGTCTCACCCGCGCGGTCGCGCTTGCCTATGCAACGAGTTGCATAGAAGGATTCGGGTGTGGCGATCGAACACGCGATTCTTGTGTCCCTCCTGGAGAAGCCCGGTTCCGGCTATGAGCTGGCCCGGCGCTTCGAGCGGTCCATCGGGTACTTCTGGACCGCGAGCCACCAGCAGATCTACCGCGTGCTCAAGCGGATGGAGAGCGAGGGCTGGGTCGACGTCCAGGACGTGCCGCAGCAGGGCCGTCCGGACAAGAAGGAGTACTCCGTCGCGGCCCTCGGACGGACCGCCCTGGCCGCCTGGCTGCACGAGCCCATCGAGCCCGAGAGCATCCGGCACGACCTGGCGGTGAAGATCCGCGGCGCGGCCTTCGACGACCCCGCTGCGCTGATCGGCGAGGTCGAGCGGCACCGCCAGGCGCACACCGAGCGCCTTGCCCGCTACCTCGCGGGCGAGGAGCGGGACTTCACGGGACCCGACGCGCCCGGCGCGGCCGACGGCCCGCAGGACGACCCGTCCGGCGACCCGTCCGGCGACCCGTCCGACGGTCCTTCCAACGCCGGGAGGGAGCTCCAGCACGTCGTGCTGCGCGGAGGCATCGCGTACGAACGGATGACGCTCGCCTGGCTCGACGACGTCCTCGCCACCCTCCACCGGCTCGGTTCCGGGAGCTGACTCCCGCCGCGACCAGCCGCGCCACCCTGCCCACCGCACCCTCATCGGACCGAAAGACGGAGCCCATGGCCGACTCGCTGCTCTTCAACCCGCACACCTACGACCCGGCACACTTCGATCCCGAGACCCGCCGGCTGCTGCGCGCCACCGTCGACTGGTTCGAGCAGCGCGGCAGGCGCAAGCTCATCGAGGACTACCGCACCCGGGCCTGGCTGGGGGACTTCCTCGCCTTCTCCGCGAAGGAGGGCCTCTTCGAGACCTTCCTGACGCCCTCCTCCGAGGCCGCCGAGGGGCAGCGGGACAAGCGCTGGGACACGGCCCGCATCGCCGCCCTCAACGAGATCCTCGGTTTCTACGGGCTCGACTACTGGTACGCCTGGCAGGTCACCATCCTCGGCCTCGGCCCGGTCTGGCAGAGCGACAACGCCGCCGCCCGCGCCCGCGCCGCTGAACTCCTCACCCAGGGCGAGGTGTTCGCCTTCGGCCTCTCGGAGAAGACCCACGGCGCCGACATCTACTCCACCGACATGCTCCTGGAGCCCGACGGCGCGGGCGGCTTCCGGGCCACCGGCTCCAAGTACTACATCGGCAACGGCAACGCGGCCGGGCTCGTCTCCGTCTTCGGCCGCCGCACGGACGTCGAAGGCCCCGACGGCTACGTCTTCTTCGCCGCCGACAGCCGCCACCCGGCGTACCACCTGGTGAAGAACGTCGTCGACTCGTCGAAGTTCGTCAGCGAGTTCCGCCTGGAGGACTACCCCGTCGCCGCCGAGGACGTCCTGCACACCGGCCGCGCCGCCTTCGACGCCGCGCTCAACACGGTCAACGTCGGCAAGTTCAACCTGTGCACCGCCTCGATCGGCATCTGCGAGCACGCGATGTACGAGGCCGTCACCCACGCCCAGAACCGCATCCTCTACGGCCGTCCCGTCACCGCCTTCCCGCACGTGCGCCGTGAGCTGACCGACGCGTACGTCCGTCTCGTCGGCATGAAGCTCTTCAGCGACCGCGCGGTCGACTACTTCCGCTCCGCCGGCCCCGACGACCGGCGCTACCTCCTCTTCAACCCGATGACGAAGATGAAGGTGACCACGGAGGGCGAGAAGGTCATCGACCTGATGTGGGACGTCATCGCCGCCAAGGGTTTCGAGAAGGACAACTACTTCGCCCAGGCGGCCGTCGAGATCCGGGGCCTGCCGAAGCTGGAGGGCACCGTCCACGTCAACCTGGCGCTGATCCTCAAGTTCATGCGGAACCACCTCCTGGACCCGGCGGCGTACGAGCCCGTCCCGACACGCCTGGACGACGCCGACGACACGTTCCTCTTCCGCCAGGGCCCGGCCCGCGGTCTGGGTTCTGTCCGCTTCCACGACTGGCGTCCGGCGTACGACACGTACGCGCACCTGCCCAACGTCGGCCGCTTCCGCGAACAGGCGGACGCCCTCTGCGAGTTCGTCACCACCGCCGCACCCGACGAGGCGCAGAGCCGCGACCTCGACCTGCTCCTCGCGGTCGGCCAGCTGTTCGCGCTCGTCGTCCACGGCCAGCTGGTCCTGGAGCAGGCGCGTCTCACGGACCTCGACGAGGACGTGCTGGACGAGCTGTTCGCCGTCCTCGTACGGGACTTCTCCGCGCACGCCGTCGAGCTGCACGGCAAGGACTCCGCCACCGAGCAGCAGCAGGCCTGGTCGCTGGAGGCCGTCCGCCGCCCGGTCGTCGACGCGTCGCGCTCGGACCGCGTCTGGCAGCGCGTCGAGGCGCTCTCGGGCGCGTACGAGATGGCCGAATAGCCCGTCCCACCCGCGAACCGCGCTCCGGGCACGGGGCTACCGCCCTTCCCGCCGCCGCCCCCGTCACGTCCGCGTCCGGCGGACGTGACGGAGGGACGCGTGTCTATTCGCCGACGTCCCGGCCGCGGAGGTCGTCCAGCGTCTCCCGCCGTACCAGGAGACGGGCCGTGCCGCCGTCGACCGCGACGACCGGGGGACGGCCGACCAGGTTGTACCCGGAGGCCATGGACAGCTGGTACGCGCCCGCCACCGGTACCGCGAGCAGGTCGCCGGGGCGGACGTCACCGGGCAGTCCGACGTCCGCGGCGAGGATGTCGCCCGCCTCGCAGTGCCGTCCCACCACCGTGGCCGTCCGGGTGACCGCGGTGGAGTGCCGCCCGACGAGCCGAGGGGCGTAGCGCACCCCGTACAGCGCCGGGCGCGGGTTGTCGCTCATGCCGCCGTCCACGGCGACGAACACCCTGTCGCCGGTGGTCTTCACGGCGAGCACCCGGTAGAGCGCCACGCCCGCAGGACCCGCGACGGCACGCCCGGGTTCGAGGACGAGCCGGGGTACCGGGAGCGCGGCCGCCGAGCAGCTCGCGGCGAGTTCGGTGCGCAGTCCGCGCGCGAGGGCCGTGAGGTCGAGGGCGGGTTCGCCCGGACGGTACGCGATGCCATGGCCTCCGCCCATGTCGAGCTCGGGCAGTACGAGACCGTGGGTGTCGCGGATCCGGGCCATCAGGCCGACCATGCGGCGCAGGGCCGCGACGTACGGCTTGACGGCCGTGATCTGGGAGCCGATGTGGCAGTGCAGCCCGACCAGCGGGAGTTGAGGCTGCGTCAGCAGACGGGCGATGGCGTGCTGCGCGGTGCCGTCGGTGAGGGAGAGGCCGAACTTCTGGCCGTCCGTGCCGGTGCGGATCTTCTCGTGGCCGCCGGCCGAGACGCCGGGCACCACGCGCACCATCACCTTCTGCCGGCCGTGCGGACCCACCGCGGCGGCCAGCCGTGCGATCTCCGAGGGGCTGTCGATGACGATCCGGCCGACCCCGAGCCGCAGGGCCGTCCCGATGTCGTGCGGCGACTTCGCGTTGCCGTGCAGGACGATCCGGTCCGGCGGAAAGCCGGAGGTGACGGCGAGTTCGAGCTCGCCCGCCGAGCACACGTCGAGGCCGAGGCCCTCCTCGCCGATCCAGCGGACCATGGTCCGGGAGAGGAACGCCTTGGCGGCGTAGAGCACGTCGGCGTCGGGGAAGCCGGCGCGGTAGGCCCGGCAGCGGGACCGTACCTCGCCCTCGTCCAGGACGTACGCAGGAGTGTCGAAACGCGCGGCGACGTCGGCGAGCGACACCCCGCCGACGGCGAGGTCGCCGTCGGGGAGCGGGGTCGTGGACGCCGGCCACACCGACAGATCGTCCGCGTCCGCGGCGGTCTCGGAGGCCAGAACGACGGTCATGGATCTCGTCTCCTTCTCAGACGGCCCGCAGGACCTGGACCGGCGAAAGCCCCGGTAGGCACGCGGCCCCCTGGGGAACCGCCGGAGCCGACAACGCCGGGTCGACGGTGACCAGGCTCGCGCCGAGCGGCTCGCAGAGCGTCCGCAGAACGGACTCGGAGAGCCTGATGTACGGCTGGTGCTCGCCCAGCACCGTGGTCAGGCGGTGCGTACTGGTGAAGCCGACGGCGGTACGCGCGCCCAGCGGTGTGCGGAACAGCCGGATCACGCTCTCCGCGCCGCTACCCGGCCGGACGGGCACGTACAGCGGTCCGGCCGGGACCTGTTCCTCGGGCTCGGGATCGTCGTCGTACCGGAACAGACACATGGTGCCTCCCTGGGGAGCCGCGAACGGTGGGTGGGGCCCCGGCCGCCGTGAGGCGGACGTGGGGCCCGCCCCGAAGCTATCCCCGGCGCCGTACCTTCGGGGCGGTTCCCTGACGCCGTCCTGACGGCGATCGGCCGGTTCCGTACACGCCACTGACGGCCGACGGGCCGACACGCCGGACACTCCTAGTCCAGCCCGGAGATCCGGAAGACCGTACGGGCCGTCTCGCGGTCGAGGCGCAGGGCCAGCAGGTCCAGTTCGGCGCCGCCGTGAATCAGGGTGCCGCGGGCCGCGGAGGCGCGAGCGTCCGCCTCCAGGCGGTGCCAGAGCGGAGGGTTGGCGAAGAAGACGCGCGGATCGATTTCGGCGCGCGTACCGGTGGTGTCGCAGAGGATCACCCGCTGGGCGACGCCGTCGCACCATCGGACGGAGGCCAGCCGGTCCGTGCGCACCGTCCGCCGTGTTCTCAGGCCGCGCACGGTCAGCCGGCCCGGGACCGCTTCGACCCGCGGCGGCAGCAGGATCGCGAACATCAGGACGGAGAGCCCGGACCACAGCAGGGCGTGGACGGCGTTCAGGCTGCGGTTCCCCGCCTCGACGGCGAGCGACACGCCGAGCAGCACCGCCGCGAACCCGACGGCGGCACGCGCGTCCGAGGGCCAGCCCATGTCACGCACGGCGTCGGCCGAGTGGTCCTCCGGCGGTATGAAGGGGAGTTCCATGCAGGGGACGGTAAGCCGCGGACGGAGTCCCGTCCCGGCGTTTTACGGACTCTCTGTGCGACGGCGCAGCGGCTTGACGTGATGCCGACGGGCGTCGGCGCGTCTTCCCCCCGTCGCACGGGTCCGCGGTCCACACCGGTCACGGCAGCCGGGTTGGGCTGCCGCCATGCGCCCGCGGCCGGGGAGCGGCATGCTCGAAGCACGGGAGGGCAGACGTAGAGGCGTACCGGCCGGGTGACTCTCTAGGTGGCGGCATGCGCAGCGTAGGCGTGGAAGAAGAGCTCATGCTGGTCGATGCGCGCAGCGGGGCCCCACTCGCCGTCTCGGGGGCGGTCCTGGCGGCCGCCGACCGCCATGCGTGGCGGCGGCCGGACGGGGACGGCGAGAAGTCCCACGAGTTCGAGGGCGAACTCCAGAAGGAGCAGCTGGAGTTCGCCACCAAGCCGGTCACCGAGATGGGCGAACTCCAGGACGAGATCACCCGCATCCGCGCCGAGGCCGCCCGCCACGCGGCGCAGTCCGGCGCCATGGTGGCGGCCCTCGCGACATCGCCACTGCCCGTCCGGCCCTCGCTGAGCGCGGGCAAGCGGTACCAATGGCTGGGGGAGCAGTTCGGGATCACCGCACAGGAGCAGCTGACGTGCGGCACGCACGTCCACGTCTCCGTCGACTCCGACGAGGAAGGCGTCGCCGTCCTGGACCGCATCCGCCCCTGGCTGGCCGTCCTCCTCGCGATGAGCGCGAACTCGCCGTTCTGGCACGGCGAGGACAGCGGGTACGGCAGCTACCGCAGCCGGGTGTGGAACCGGTGGCCCTCCGCGGGCCCGACGGAGGCCTTCGGCTCGGCCGACCAGTACCACGAGCAGGTACGCGCCATGATCGGAACCGGCGTGCTGCGCGACGAGGGCATGATCTACTTCGACGCCCGCCTGTCGGCCACGTACCCGACGGTGGAGGTCCGGGTCGCGGACGTGTGCCTGGACGCGGAGACCCCCGTCCTCCTGGCCGCGCTCATCCGCGCTCTGGTGGAGACCGCGGCCCGCGCGTGGCAGGACGGCGAGCCGCCGGCCCGGGTCGGCACGAGCCTGTTGCGGCTCGCGTCCTGGCGCGCCGGCCGCTCGGGCCTGGACGGACCGCTGCTCCACCCGGAGACGATGCGGGAGACGTCCCCCGCCCACGCCGTCGACGTGCTCCACCGGCACGTGCGGGAGGCGCTGGCCGACCACGGTGACGACGAGCGGGTCCGCCGGGCGATCGCCCACCTCCACGAACGCGGCAACGGCGCCCGCATCCAGCGGCGGCTCCTCGGAAGCGAAGGCAGTCTCGCCCGGATGGTGACCCGGTGCGCACGGCTGACCACCGAGGACTGACGCGTTGGGGTCGCTTTGCTGGGACTGGACTGAGCGTCGAGCAGAAGATCACCAGGGCTCTCGGCCTCAACCAACCGAGCCCCTGGTTGCAACGGCCCCCGCCGTCCCGGCAGCAGCGCAGCACTCTGAAACGTTGTGCCCACTCGGGATGGTGCGGGCCGGTCTCATTCTCCGGCGAGGTCAGGCGGTGCCCACCGGGTCGCGGAGAAGAACGACCTCACCGTCGCCCAGGTCGAGAAGCCGGTCGCCGACCACACCGACGACCGCATCCTCGGCTTCATCGGCGAGCCCCGCGTCAACGTCCTCCAGCTCAACATCGCCCTCGGGCAACTGGCGGACACGGGCTGACGACCTGACGACCTGACGGCCCAGCACACCGCCGGCCGGCGCTCCCGGGAGCACCGGCCGGCGATGTGCGTGCGTAACGCTCAGGAGAGGCCGAGGACGGTGGCGAGCGCCTCCCGCAGCTCCGCCTCCGGATCGGCCGACGCACCGACCGAGCGCCACGCGACGAACCCGTCCGGGCGGACCAGCACCGCGCCGTCCGCCCCCACACCGTGGACCTCCGCCCAGTCCAGGCTCTCGGGCGACAGCTCCGGCTCCGGACCGTCGCCGATCCGGTACGAGTCGAGCGGCACCGACAGCTCCTCCGCCAGCCGGACCGCCGCGGCGTGCCACGCCCCGGTACCGTCCCCGGAGCTCAGGAGCACCATGGACCGCTCGTACAGATCCAGGGTGGAGACCTGGGCACCCGCGCGGTTCAGCCACATGTGGGGAGCGCGGCTCCCGGGCTCGCCCGTCAGGCGCAGGCCGTCGGGGACCACCGGCACCGTCTCGTCGGCACCGAGCACCGCACCCTGCGGATAGCGGTAGCCCAGCGCCACGTTGAGGATTCCGCCCTTCCGTCCGCCGGGACCACCGGCGCCCGGCTCGGGGGCGTACCCGGGGTGGCTGTGCTCCACCGAACGCGACGAGGCACGGGAACTCGTCGCCTCCGCGACCGGCCGGCGCTCCGCGTCGTACGACGCCAGCAGACCGGGACCGGCCCAGCCGCCCAGCACCGCGGCCAGCTTCCAGGCGAGGTTGTGCCCGTCCTGGATACCGGTGTTGGAGCCGAACGCCCCGGTGGGCGGCATCTCGTGGGCGGAGTCGCCGACGAGGAACACCCGCCCGTCCGCGTACCGCTGGGCGACCCTCTGCGCGGCGTGCCAGGGCGCGCGGCCCTTGATCTCCACATCGAGATCCGGCACACCCACGGCACGCCGGATGTGCTCCGCGCACCGCTCGTCCGTGAACTCCTCGAGCGTTTCGCCGCGTTCGGGGTGCCAGGGCGCGTGGAACACCCAGTTCTCCCGGTTGTCGACGGGCAGAAGAGCCCCGTCGGCCTCCGGATTCGTCAGGTAGCAGACGACGAATCGCCGGTCACCGACCACATCGGCGAGGCCGTGCGAGACGAACATGACGCTCACGTTGTGGAACAGGTCGCCCGGGCCCGTCTGCCCGATGCCGAGCTGTTCGCGCACGGGGCTGCGCGGGCCGTCCGCCGCGACGAGGTAGTCCGCCCTGATCGTGACGTGCTCGCCCGACTCGCGGCTCTTCACCCGTGCGGTCACCCCCTCGGAGTCCTGCTCGAACGACATCAGCTCCGAGGAGAACCGCAGGTCCCCGCCCAGCTGCCGCGCGCGTTCCAGGAGCACCGGTTCGAGATCGTTCTGGCTGCACAGGCACCAGCCGGCCGGGCTGAAGCGGGCGAGCCCGCCGCCCGGGTCGATCTCCTTGAACAGCCATTCGCCGACGTCGCCGACCAGGCCGGGAGCCTGCAGGATGCCGTTGTTCCGCCCCAGGACGGACGCGGCCGCCTGGATCTGCCGCTCCACACCGGCTCCCCGGAACAGCTCCATCGTCCGCACGTTGTTGCCGCGCCCCCGTGGGTGGATCGAGGTCGCCGCATGGCGCTCGACGAGGGTGTGCGGCACACCGAGTCGCCCCAGGAAGAGCGACGTGGACAAGCCCACCAGAGAGCCGCCGACGATGAGGACGGGAGTGCGGTGAACGACCTCGCCGGCGTCTTCGGACCGGTTCATTGAATGCCTCCAGCGTCACCTGCGACGCGATAGGGGTGGGATGCAGATCCATGCCCTGCGGGGAGCGTTGCGCGCGCTCGGAGCACCCGATTGACGCGGGGTTCACTCGTCCGCCCCGTGGGGCTCGCGTCGACCGGGGTGCCCACCGACGATCGGCACATGACGACCCCGGCGCCCCCATCGGGCACGGCGGTCCCTCCCGACCCTTCCGTGAAGAGAGAAGAGGTGCGCCTGATGACCAACTCGGGACGCATATCCCAGTCCGCTTTCGACGGCTCCAGGCTGCGGGTGATTCTGCTCCTCGACCTGTACGAAGGCGCCCAGGAGCAGTTCCTCGACGCGTACGAGCTGATGCGCAAGCAGGTCGCCTCCGTCCCCGGACACATCAGCGACCAGCTCTGCCAGTCCATCGAGAACCCCTCGCAGTGGCTCATCACCAGCGAGTGGGAGAGCGCTCCGCCCTTCCTCGCCTGGGTGAACAGCGAGGAGCACGTCGAGACCGTCAGGCCGATGCACAGCTGTGTCCGTGACACCCGTTCGATGCGCTACAGCATCGTCCGTGAGACCGGACCCCGACAGGCGCACGCGCAGGAACCGGCAGCGCGGCGCGAACAGGTCGCGGCCCGTGTCGGCGACGGCGTCGCACGCCACGCCCTCACCTTCACCGTCAAGCCGGGATCCGAGTCGAAGGTCGCGGAGCTCCTCGCCGGCTACCAGTCGCCGAAGGCCCAGGTCGACGAGAACACCCGGCTGCGCCGCACCTCGCTCTTCATGCACGGCAACCGCGTCGTGCGCGCCGTGGAGGTGGAGGGCGACCTCCTCGCGGCCCTGCGCCACGTCGCCCGCCAGCCCGAGGTACGCGCGGTCGAGGAGGCCATCAACCCGTACCTGGAGCAGGACCGGGACCTGACCGACCCCGAATCGGCGCGGGTCTTCTTCACCCGGGCGGCCCTCCCGGCCGTGCACCACGTGGTGTCCGGGCGGCCGGCTCCCGACGGGCTGCGGCGCCACGCGCTCTACTACCCGGCGAAGGAGGGCCGCGGCATGGATCTGGCCCGCCTCCTGGCACAGCAGGACGAGGCCGCGGCGGACGACCCCAAGAACCCGGTGTGGGGCAGCACGGTCTTCCAGCGCGACGACATCGTGGTGCGGCTCGTCGACATCACCGGCGACCTCGACGTCGACCCCGTCGCCTCCCTGGGCCTCAAGGGCCCCCGCAAGGCGGCGGTACTCGAGCGTCTCCTCGACGGCGCCGCGATCGGCGTCGAGGGCTCCCTCGACTCGGAGCGCAACATCAACCGGCTCCTGTCGCACGCCGACATGCTGCCCGTCACCGACCGCAGCTCGGCGGACTCCTGACGGACGGCCGTGGCCCCGGCCGCGGCCGTCCCCCGCACGTCACTGCCACACTCGGAGGTATCAGAACCATGCTCAAGCAGCGTCCACGCATCGTGACCCTGAGCGAGACGGAACCCAACCGCAGGCGCGGAGGTGACCTGCGGGCCATGCTCACACCGGCCACCGTGGGCTCCACCAGCGGCTTCATGGGCCTGGCCATCGTGCAGCCCGGCGAGCGCATCGGGGAGCACTACCACCCGTACTCCGAGGAGTTCGTGTACGTCGTCTCGGGCGCTCTGGAAGTGGACCTGGACGGCGAGACGTACGGGCTCCAGCCCGACCAGGGACTCCTGATCCCCATCGACGTGCGGCACCGCTTCCGCAACGTCGGCGACGTGGAGGCCCGCATGGTCTTCCACCTCGGCCCGCTCGCCCCGCGTCCCAGCCTCGGCCACGTCGACACGGAGGTCACCGAGGAGGGCGAGCTCGCCGCGGCCGGTCCGCACCTGACCGTGCACGACCCGGCCCAGGTGTCCGAGCGAAGCGGGGCCATCGAGTGACCCGGCGAGTGGCCGTCACCGGTATAGGTGTGGTCGCTCCGGGCGGCACCGGAGCGAAGGCGTTCTGGGACCTCCTCTCCAACGGCCGTACCGCGACCCGCGGCATCACCCTGTTCGATCCGGCCGGCCTGCGCTCCCGCATAGCCGCCGAGTGCGACTTCGACCCGACGGCGCACGGCCTGGACCCGGAGCTGAGCCGACACGCCGACCGGTACATCCAGTTCGCCGTCGTCGCCGCGGGGGAAGCCGTACGCGACTCCGGACTCGACACCGGCACGGAGGACCCCTGGCGCGTCGCGGTCTCCCTGGGCAGCGCCGTCGGCGGCACCACCCGGCTCGAACACGACTACGTCCTGGTCAGCGAGGGCGGCCGGCGGTGGGACGTGGACCACCGCGCCGCCGACCCCAAGCTGCACCTGGCGTTCTCGCCGAGCACGCTCGCCTCCGTCGTCGCCGAGCAGTTCGGCGCCCGCGGCCCGGTGCAGACCGTCTCCACGGGCTGCACCTCCGGCCTCGACGCCGTCGGCTACGCCTTCCACACCATCGAGGAAGGCCGGGCGGACGTCTGCATCGCCGGCGCGTCCGACTCGCCGATATCTCCGATCACCATGGCCTGCTTCGACGCCATCAAGGCGACGTCACCCGACAACGACGACCCCGAGCACGCCTCCCGGCCCTTCGACGACCACCGCAACGGGTTCGTCATGGGCGAAGGCGCGGCGGTCCTCGTCCTGGAGGAGTACGAGCACGCCAGGGCCCGCGGTGCGCACGTGTACTGCGAGATCAGCGGCTACGCGACGTACGGCAACGCGTACCACATGACCGGCCTGACCAGTGAGGGGCTCGAGATGGCCCGGGCGATCGACAACACGCTCGACCAGGCCCGCCTCGACCCCACCCTGATCGACTACGTCAACGCGCACGGCTCGGGCACCCGGCAGAACGACCGGCACGAGACCGCCGCCGTGAAGCGGTCCCTGGGCGCACACGCCTACGACACCCCCATGAGCTCCATCAAGTCCATGGTGGGGCACTCGCTCGGCGCGATCGGCGCGATCGAGGTCGTCGCCTGCGTCCTCGCGCTGCAGCACCAGGTGGTGCCTCCGACGGCGAACTACGAGACCCCCGACCCGGAGTGCGACCTGGACTACGTGCCGCGCACCGCCCGCCCGCGGAAGCTGAGGAACGTCCTCTCCGTCGGCAGCGGATTCGGCGGCTTCCAGTCCGCGGTCCTGCTGTCCGGGGCGGGTGGGAGGTCACGATGAGCACTGAGCGTCCTCAGCGGGCGGTCGTCACCGGCATCGGTGTGATCGCCCCCAACGGACTGCACGCGGACGCGTACTGGAAGTCCGTCCGGGAAGGCCTGGGCTTCCTGGACCTGATCACCCGTGAGGGATGCGACGGGCTCCCCCTGAAGGTCGCGGGCGAGGTACGGGGCTTCGACGCCTCGACCCTGATCGAGGAGCGGTTCCTCGTCCAGACGGACCGCTTCAGCCATTACGCGATGGCCGCGGCCTCCCTGGCACTCGACGACGCCGGTCTCGCCCGGGACGACCCGGAGGAGCCCTTCTCCATCGGCGTGGTCACCGCCGCGGGGTCCGGTGGCGGCGAGTTCGGCCAGCGGGAGCTGCAGAAGCTCTGGGGACAGGGGTCCAAGTTCGTCGGCCCCTACCAGTCCATCGCCTGGTTCTACGCGGCGAGCACCGGCCAGATCTCCATCCGGAGCGGCTTCAAGGGCCCCTGCGGAGTGGTCGCGAGCGACGAGGCCGGCGGCCTGGACGCCGTCGCCCACGCCGCCCGGGCCGTACGGCGCGGTACGGGCGCGGTGATCGTCGGCGCGGCCGAGGCTCCCCTCGCCCCGTACTCGATGGTGTGCCAGCTCGGCTACCCGGAGCTCAGCACCGTCGAGGAGCCGGACCGGGCCTACCGCCCCTTCACCGCCGGAGCGTGCGGCTTCGTCCCGGCGGAGGGCGGCGCCATGCTCGTCGTGGAGGACGAGGCGCGCGCCCGCGACCGGGGAGCGGCCGTCCGGGCCGTCGTGGCCGGGCACGCCGCCACGTTCACCGGCGCCTCCCGCTGGGAGGAGTCCCGGGAGGGACTCGCCCGCGCGATCCGGGGCGCCCTCGACGAGGCCGACTGCGCCCCCGAGGAGATCGACGTCGTGTTCGCCGACGCCCTGGGCGTACCGGAGGCGGACCGTGCCGAGGCACTGGCGATCGCCGACGCCCTCGGCCCGCACGGCGGCCGCGTGCCGGTCTCCGCGCCCAAGACCGGCATCGGCCGCGCGTACTGCGGGGCGCCCGTCCTCGACATCGCGGCCGCGGTCCTCGCCATGGAACACGGCGTGGTGCCCCCCACCCCCAACGTGTTCGACATCTGCCACGACCTCGATCTGGTGATGTCCCGCGCTCGCCCCGCCGAGCTGCGCACGGCCCTCGTCCTCAGCAGGGGACTCATGGGATCCAACGCGGCGCTGGTCGTGCGCCGCGGCGGCGACTCCGCCCGGTAGGACCGGGCGGGAAGGAGAACGCACATGATCACCACCGCACTGACCTTCGACGACCTCGCCACGCTGATGAAGCAGGCCGCCGGAGTGACGGTCGACCCCAAGGAACTCGCCAAGGCGCCGGACGCGCCCTTCAACACCATCGGCCTCGACTCGCTCGGCCTGCTCGGCATCGTCGGCGAGCTGGAGAACCGCTACAGCGTGGCGCTGCCCACCGACGCGGAGCGCTGCAAGACGCCCGCCGAGTTCGTCGACCTGGTCAACACCACCCTCAAGACGGGAGTCTGACGTGTCCGGTCACACCGACAACAGCATCACCATCGACGCTCCGCTCGACCTCGTGTGGGACATCACCAACGACATCGAGAACTGGCCGAACCTCTTCAGCGAGTACGCCTCCGTCGAGGTGCTCTCGCGGGAGGGCGACTCCACGACCTTCCGCCTCACCATGCACCCGGACGACAACGGGAAGGTCTGGAGCTGGGTCTCGGAGCGCACCGTCGACCGTCCGAAGCGGACCGTCCGCGCCCGCCGCGTGGAGACCGGCCCGTTCGCCCACATGGACATCCGGTGGGAGTACGAGGAGACCCCGGCCGGCGTCCACATGCGCTGGGTGCAGGACTTCGCGATGAAGCCCGAGGCTCCGGTCGACGACGACTGGATGACGGACAACATCAACCGCAACTCGCGCACCCAGATGTCCCTGATCCGGGACCGCATCGAGCAGGTCGCCCGCGACCGCCGGAGCGCCTCGGTCCTGCCCGGCTGACACCCGTACGCGGGGCGCCCGGGCACCGGGCGCCCGTACACCGCACACCCAGGAAGGACGCTCGATGCACCACGCACTGATCGTCGCCCGCATGGCGCCCGGTTCGGCGCCGGCGATCGCCGACGTGTTCGCCGCCTCCGACCGCGGCGAACTCCCGCACCTGGTCGGCGTCACCCGGCGCCGCCTCTTCCAGTTCGGCGACGTGTATCTGCACCTCATCGAGTCCGAGCAGGACCCGGCGCCGGCCATCGCGAAGCTCACGGGGCACCCGGAGTTCCGGGACGCCAGCGAGAAGCTGTCGGCGTACGTCAGCGCGTACGACCCGGCGACATGGCGCAGCCCCAAGGACGCCATGGCGCAGTGCTTCTACCGCTGGGAGCGCGACGCGGGTTCCTGAACCCCGAGCGCCCGCACGACGGCACAACCCGAGGCCGCCCGCCCCGCGAACGACGCGGAGCGGGCGGCCTCGGGTTGTGCCGGTCG
This sequence comes from Streptomyces sp. NPDC127129, assembly GCF_042671585.1. NCBI lineage: Bacteria > Bacillati > Actinomycetota > Actinomycetes > Kitasatosporales > Streptomycetaceae > Streptomyces > Streptomyces sp. NPDC127129. The sequence continues at coordinate 383,289 of NZ_JBHXTV010000002.1, read as the reverse complement.
TCCCGTCAGGCGGGGACGGTGCACTCGAAGGCGTGGAGATACGCGTTGACCGGGCGGATCTCGCCGATGACCAGCCCCGCGTCCGTCAGCCGGTCGACCATGCTCTGCCGGGTGTGCTTCGCACCCCCGACGTTGAGGAGCAGCAGCAGGTCCATGGCCGTGGTGAACCTCATCGACGGAGTGTCGTCCACGAGGTTCTCGATCACGATGACGCGCGCGCCGGGCCGCGCCGCCTTCCGGACGTTGGCCAGCGCCCTGCGGGTGCTGTCGTCGTCCCATTCGAGGATGTTCTTGATGATGTACACGTCCGCCCGGACGGGGATGTCCTCACGGCAGTCCCCGGCGACGACACGGACCCGGGAGCCCAGTGCCTTCGCGTCACGCAGACGAGGATCGGCGTTCTCCACCACGCCCGGCAGATCGAGCAGGGTGCCGTGCAGGGTGGGGTGCCTCTCCAACAGGCTCGCCAGGACGTGTCCCTGACCGCCGCCGATGTCCGCGACCGCGGCCACCCCCTCCAGGTCGAGCAGGTCGGCCACGTCCTGCGCGGACTGCCGGCTCGACGTCGTCATGGCCCGGTTGAACACGTACGCGGACTCGGGGGCCTCTTCGTTGAGATAGGTGAAGAACTCCCTCTCGTACACGTCCTCGAAGACGTTGCGGCCGGAGCGCACCGCCTCGTCGAGCTTCGGCCAGACGTCCCACGTCCACGGTTCGGTGCACCACAGCGCGATGTACCGCAGGCTGTGCGGATCGTCCTCGCGCAGCAGCCGGGACATCTCCGTGTGCCCGAAGGTGCCGTCGGGGTGCTCCGCGAAGACGCCCTGGCAGGACAGGGCGCGCAGCAGCCGGCGCAGTGTCCGCGGCTGGGTCTTCACCGCCGCCGCCAGGTCCTCCACGGTCATCGGGGTGTCGTCCAGGGCGTCCGCCACACCGAGACGGGCGGCCGCGCGTACGGCGGCGGCGCACGCCGCCCCGAATACGAGCTCCCTCAGCCGCATGGGCGGCGGGGGAGCCGGATCAACAGTCGTCATCTGTCGCCTTCTCTGTGCTGTGGTGCCGTGGGTGGGGAAGCGGAGCCGACCGTTCAGCACATGCCCGCGGGGTCCGAGACTCCGCAGGTGTTACGGCTGAAGGTGTTGCCCTTGCCGGTGTCACGGTTGGCCAGGTCGGCCGCGCCGTTGCGGAGCACGACGTTGTCGCGGATCTCGTTGCGCTCGTTCAGGGCGCCGACGAAGCTCTTGAACAGCACGATGCCGCCGGAGAGCGGCGAGGTGCCCACGTTGTCCTCGATCCGGTTCTGCGCCACCAGCGTCTCCTCGGCGCCGGTCAGGACGATGCCCGAGCCTTGCAGGAAGGGCAGCCGGGGGGTCTTGGGGCAGTGCTTGTTGTTGTCGTGGATGTAGTTCCGGCGCAGGGTCATGGCCCCGGCGCGCGGGGTGGACTCGTCGCCCACCACGAACACCGCGGCACAGTTCCCGGTCGCCTCGTTCCGCTCGACGGTCAGGTTCCGCAGGCGCCGCACCGTGACGCCGATCCGGTTGCCGGACAGACGGTTGTGGGAGATCACCGTCCCCCGGGCGTCGACGGCTCCCGCCTCCGTGTCGGTGGTGTTGGACACGAAGAGGCCGGCGTCGCCGTTGTCCCGGGCGACGTTGTGGCTGAGCACGCTGCGTACGGAACGCTCCTGGGCGATGCCCCAGTTGCCGTTCTTCTCCGCCTTCACCCTCTGGACCTTCAGGCGGTCGGTCCGCGACGCCCAGAGGCCGTTCTTGGCGAAGCCCCGGACGGTCAGGGAGCGCACGGTGACGCCCTCGACGGGGCTGCCGTCCGCGCCGGTCACGCAGATGCCGTGGCCCGCCTTGGCGCAGGAGTCGGTGGCGGCGGCGTCGGGCACGAGGACGGAGGGAAAGACGATCGAGCCCCGCAGGGTCACGTTCGACGTGGTGATGCGGACGCTCTCCCGGTAGGTGCCGGGGGAGAGGACGACGGTGTCCCCCGGCTTCGCGGCGTCCACGGCTTTCTGGATCGATTCGCCGGGCTTGACCCGGTGCAGGGTTCGCTTCTCGGCCGTCGGGGCGGCGGCACCCACCCCCGAGGCCACGAGCGCCACGGTGCATGCCAGGTAGGCGATCTGTCGTTTGGTCATATGGCGAAGCTATGAGGGGGCGTTCCGGCCCGCCACCGCTGATCCCCCGGCCGGGCAGCCCTTCCCCCGAACGTCGCTCCGGCCGGCCCACCGCGGCCCCCGGGGCCGGTCTTTCGGATCACGCCGGGCTCGCGAGGACAGCCCCTAGCCCGTTCGCCCCGCGCGCGGGTGCGTTGTCACCGTGTCGGGTCCGCCGCCGTGACCTGCGGTGACGGGGCGACAGACGGCGATCGAGCCGCCGACCGGGCGACACCCGCGCGGGCCGCTCGCGTTGCGGTGACCGGAGGCGGGCGCTTGCCTCGTGCACGGAGCACAGCACAGGTGCCGCGCAGACACGCCGGCCGAGAACGCTCCGTCGAAGGAGAAACCATGCGTCTCGCACGTACCGGCCCCGTGGTCGCCCTGATCACCGGAGCCCTCGCCCTGACCGCCCCCGTGGCCTCGGCCGCCGAGGGGGAGTCGACCTCATCCGAGGCGTCGGCGAACGTCCGCATCACCCCCGGGAAGGTGTCCCCGGGCACCACCGTCACCGTCAGCACCTCGGCCTGTGGCAAGGAGACCTACGGCAAGGGCGAGTCGGAACTCGCCGGGCAGTTCCACCTGTTCCCGGGGGACCGCAAGGGCGTCCTCCAGGGTGAGTTCCAGGTGCCGGACGACGCCGCCTCCGGCACGGACACCGTGACCCTCAAGTGCCCGCCGCGGGTGAAGCTGACCGCCACGTACCAGATCGCCGGCCGTCCGAACGGTCCCGTCGACGCGGGCTTCGGAGGAGCCGCCGACAAGGAGGCGGAGTCCGGCTTCGGCTGGCTGCTTCTCGGTGGTGCGGTCGCGGGCGGAGCGATCGTCCTGCGCCGGCGCGCGACGGCCGCCAGGACGTCTGCCTGACCGTATGCCGGGCCGCGACCGCGCGGCGCCGGCCGACCGTACGTCCGTACCGTGCCTCCGTCCCCCGGCTCCGCGAGGAGGCCCGGGGGCGGAGGCGTTCAGGCGCCGAACGAAGGCACCACCACCATGAGAAGAGCCTCCGGGAGGACGCCCCCCGCCCCGCCGCCGCGCGCCGCCCCGTCGTTGAGGTGGCTCGCCTGGGCCGCCCTCGCCGGAGCCCTGCTGCTCGCCGACGCGACGCGCGCCGACGAACCCCCGCGCCCGACGGCGCGGACCGGGCAGCCCGCCGCGCGGACCGCCCCCGGAGGCGGGACCGCCGGGGGAGGCGCTTCCGGCCGCCCGGCCGCGCCGCTCTCCGCCTCGGCCCCCGTACGGATCCGGATCCCCGCCGTCGACGTCGACGCCTTCCTGACGCACCTGGAGCTGGACGCGAAGGGGGTGCTGCAGCCGCCGCCCGCGACGGCCCCCGCCCTGGCCGGCTGGTACGCCGACGGGACCGCGCCCGGCGCGCTCGGGACCGCCGTCCTGGCGGGACACGTGGACACACCCACGGGCCCCGCCGTCTTCCACCAGCTCGGCGCCCTGGAACCGGGTGCCCGGATCGAGGTCGACCGCAGGGACGGCCGCACGGCCGTCTTCACGGTCGACGCGGTGGAGGAGCACGAGAAGGGCCGGTTCCCCGACGAGAAGGTGTACGGCGACACGGGCCGCCCGGAACTGCGGTTGATCACCTGCGGCGGCGCCTGGTCCAAGGGCACCGGCTACCAGGCCAACACCGTCGTCTACGCCACGCTGACCGCGACGATGCGGATGGGCGGGGCGTAGGAACGGTTGACACTCAAAAGTGTGAGTGGTTGAGTACTCACATGAAGAGCGAACGTCCCCGCCAGTTGTCCACCGCCGAAGAGCGCCGCGAGACGGTGCTGCGCACCGCCATCGGCGCCTTCGCCGCCCGGGGTTACTGGGGCACCACCACCACCGAGGTGGCCAAGGCGGCCGGCATCTCGCAGGCGTACGTCTACCGCCTCTTCCCGAACAAGGAGCTGCTGTTCACCGCGGTGGTCGAGCACTGCTTCGTGCGGGTGCGGTCGAGCCTGGAGCAGGCGGCGGCCGACGCTCGGGGCAGCTCGGCGGAGGTGGTCCTCGCGGCGATGGGGGACGCCTACGCCCAGCTCATCAGCAACAACGACCTGATGCTGATCCAGCTCCATGCCCAGGCGGCGGCGGTCTCCGAGGCCGCGGTCCGCGAGACGGTGCGTCAGGGGTACGCCCGGCTGGTCGAGTACGTCCGGGGCGCCTCCGGCGGTACCGAGCGCCAGGTCCAGGAGTTCTTCGCGACCGGCATGCTCTGCCATCTGATCGTCTCCATGGGCGCCGACGAGGTCGACGCCCCCTGGACCCGGACGCTGGCGGCCGGCATCACGCACTACTGACGCCCGTCGCGTCAGCGCGCGACAGGGTGGACCGGCGGGGCCGTCAAGCCCCGTCTTTCTTCGGCCGTTTTTGTGAGTGGTCAACCACACAGGGGGAGTCATGAAGTCCGACGTCATCAGCCGCCGCCGTCCCGGAGCCGCTCTCGCGGCCCTGGCCGGGGCGCAGTTCACGGTCATGCTGGCCACCTCGATCGTGAACGTGGCCCTGCCCGGGATCCGCGCAGGCGTGGGGCTCTCCGACAGCGGCACCCCCTGGGTCGTGAACGCCTACGGTCTCGCCTTCGGAGCTCTGCTGCTGGCGGGCGGCCGTGCGGCGGACCTGCTGGGACGGCGCCGCGTCCTGCTCACCGGGCTCGCGGTGTTCGCGCTCTCCTCGGTTGCGGCGGGCCTGGCCGGCTCGCCGACCGTACTGATCGCGGCGCGAGCGGTGCAGGGGATGGGCGCGGCGGCCGTCGCACCCGCGTCGCTGGCCCTGGTGATGGGGTTGTTCCCGACGGGCCCCGGCCGGGGGCGGGCGCTGGGGGTGTGGGGAGCGGTGTCCGGCGCCGGAGGCGCGGCCGGAGTCCTCCTCGGCGGTGTCCTGACGCAGGCGTGGGGATGGCCGTGGATCTTCCACGCGGTGGCCGTCGGCGCGCTGGCCGTCCTGGCCGCCGCTGCCGCGAGCGTGCCGCGCACCCCCGTCACGGAGACCGGACGGTTCGACCTGCCGGGCACCGTCACCGTCACCCTGGCGCTCACCGCCCTGGTGTGGGGTCTGACGTCGGCCCGCGGCTCGGGCTGGACGGACCCCACGGTCCTCGGCGCGTTCGGCCTGACCGCCCTCCTGCTCGCCGTCTTCGTCCTGGTCGAGCGCCGCCACCCGAACCCGCTGCTCCCGCCCCGCCTGTTCCGCACGGGACGGGTCGCCGCCGGCAACGTGCTGATGGCGCTGCTGGGTTCGGTGTGGATCGCGCTCTTCTTCTTCCTCCCCCTCCACCAGCAGCAGGTTCTCGGACTGAGCCCGCTGGTCACCGGAGTCGGCCAACTCCCGCTGGCCTTCGCCATCATGCTCGGCTCCGCCCTCGCGCCCCGGATCTCCCGCCGCGCCGGCCCCACCGCGACGGTCACCGGCGCGCTGCTGGCGGAGGCCGCCGGACTGCTGTGGCTGGCCCGGATCGGCGCCCACGGCGGCTATCTCACCGACGTCCTCGGCCCCAGCATCCTGATCGGCCTGGGCCTGAGCGTCGCCTTCGTCCAGCTGACCGCGCTGTCCGTCGAGGGCGTCCCGCAGCGGGACGCCGGGCTGGCCGGCGGTCTGGTCAACACCACCCGCCAGGTCGGGGGAGCGGTCGGACTCGCCGTACTGGCCACCCTGGCCGGCGCCACGACAGGCCGGGCGGAGGCCGCCCACCAGCCGTACCTGGAGGCACTCACCGCGGGCTACCGCACCGCCTTCGCCGTCTCCGCCGCCGTGCTCGCGGCCGCCGCCGCCCTCGCTCCGCTCCTCGCCCGCCGCGGGCCCGCCGCCCCCGTCGGCGAGGCGGGAACACGGCCGGCGCCCGCAGCCCACCACTGACCCGCAGCCCACCGCTGACCCGCAGCTCACGCCTGACACGTCAACGCGACCCGATACACCGACCGAGAGGAACGAACGCCATGTTCACCATCGACGAGACCGCCCCCGTCATCGTCCGCCTGTCCACCGTCATCGACGCCCCGCTGGAGCGCGTCTGGTCCCTGCACACCGACATCGACGCCTGGGCCGACTGGAACGCGGACATCGACCGGGCCGAACTCGACGGCCCGCTGCTGCCCGGCGCCTCCTTCACCTGGCTGACGCACGGGATGGACATCACCTCCACGATCCGCGAAGTCGTCCCCGGGGAGCGCGTGGTCTGGGGCGGCCCCGCCCACGGCATCGAGGGCATCCACGTCTGGACCTTCGAGCGGACCGGAGACCAGGTCACCACCGTGCACACCGAGGAGTCCTGGAGTGGCGCCCCCGTCGACGCCGCCACCGAGGAGCTCGGTCATGCCCTGAACGCCTCGCTGACCGGCTGGCTCGCCGGCCTCAAGGCCCGCGCCGAACAGAGCGCCTGAGCCCCCCTCGGATCCTCCCGCCACCCCGCCCCACGCGCCCAACCCACCCGCATCCTCCCCGTCACGGAATCGAGGCTCCTGCCATGACCGCGCACACGCCCAAGACCGCGCACACGACCAAGGCCACGACCACGAACACGACCACCCAGAAGCCCTACCTGGTCGGCCACTACACCCCGGCCGTGGACGAGATCACCGCCACCGAGCTGACCGTCGAGGGAACCCTGCCGCCGGAGCTGACCGGCCGGCTGATCCGCAACAGCCACAACCCCAAGCCCGGTGTCACCCCCACCCACTGGTTCAAGGGCAGCGGCATGGTCCACGGCATCCGGCTGAGGGAGGGCCGCGCCGAGTGGTACCGCAACCGGTGGGTCCACACCCCGGCCCTCGAAGGCGCGCCCTTCATGACCGAGCAGGGCCCCGACCTGACCGCCAGCACCGCCGGCACGCACGTCATCGAACACGGCGGACGGCTGCTGGCGCTGTGCGAGGCGAACCTCCCCTTCGAGCTCACCAGGGACCTGGACACCGTCGGCGCCTACGACTTCGGCGGCACGCTGCGCGGTGCGATGACCGCCCACCCCAAGACCGACCCGGTCACCGGCGAGCTGCACTTCTTCGGCTCCTCGCCCTTCCCTCCCTTCCTCATGTACTACGTCGCCGACGCGAAGGGCGACGTCACCCACACCGCCGAGATCCCCGGTGCGAGCCAGGCCCTCAAGCACGACTTCGCCCTCACCCGCCACCACGTCGTCTTCGTCGAGGGCTCCGTCACCTTCGACCCCACCGAGCACTCCGGTATCCCGTACGCATGGAAGGACGACCAGCCCGCCCGTATCGGTGTCATGCCCCGCGGCGCGGACGGCGCCGGCAAGATCCGCTGGTTCCCCATCGAGCCCGGGAGCATGCTCCACGCCGCCAACGCCTACGAGGACGCGCAGGGCCGGATCGTCCTGGAGGGGCCCGCCGTCGACCGGGAGGGCTTCCAGCTCTCCTGGAACTGGTGGGTCGGCGCCCCGGGTCGTGGCACGGAGCCCAACACCCGTTCGTACAGCCGTCGTTGGGTCGTCGACCTGGTGGCCGGCAGCGTCGACGAGCGCGTCGTCGACGACCTGGCCGTCGAGTTCCCCACCCTGAACGAGGACCACCTCGGCTCGGAGCACCGCTACCAGTACGCGGTCTCCTTCCCCGACCAGCGGGGCTTCGGCGGCTACGGCATCGTCAAGTACGACCGCGCCACCGGCGCCCGCCGGGTCCACGAGGCCGGCGACGCGCGCCTGCCCAGCGAGGCGGTCTTCGTGCCGGCGGAAGGCGGCACCCGCGAGGACGACGGCTACCTGCTGACGGTCGTCTCCGACCTCAAGCAGGACGCGTCCCAGCTGCTGGTCCTGGACGCCTCCGGTCTCGACCGGATCGCCACGGTCCACCTCCCGCGCCGGGTGACGGCCGGTATCCACGGTTCCTGGATCCCGGACGCCGCCCACTAGCGACCGGAACGGCCGGCCGGGCCCCGGGGATCGATTCCCCCCGGGGCCCGGCCCCGTTTCTCAGTCCGTGGCCGTCAAGGCCGCGCGTGCCCTCGTGAGGATCTCGTCCGAGAGGGGGGAGCCCGTCGTGGCGCGCGACAGGACGAGGGCCCCGACCATCGTGCACAGGCGGGTGATGCCGTCCTGGCCGTCGGTGGCGAGCCAGTCGGCGAACTGGGCCACCCCCTCGCTGTAGACCCGGTGGGCATCGCGGTCTCCGGGCTCCCGTGCCATGTCGGTGGCGAGGGCGGCGACCGGGCAGCCCTCCGCGGCGTTGTCGCGGTGCGCGGGGGAGAGGTAGCCGTCGATCAGCCTCTGCTGGGCGGTGTCCTTCTGCCCCGCACGCCGTTCCGGACCGGCGGTGCGGCGCCGGGTGAACTCCTCGAAGGCCTGGGCCGTGGCCTCGTCGACCAGCGCCTCCTTGGAGGCGAACTGCTTGTAGAAGCCACCGTGGGTCAGGCCGGCCGCCTTCATGAGGTCTGCCACGCTGACCTGCGTTCCCTGCTCCCGGAACATCCGGGAGGCGGTCTCCACGACCCGCTTGCGGTTCTCTTCGGCCTGCGCCTGCGACACGCGCCCCATCAGCCACCTCCCTGTTGGATGTCGATTGACATCTATCCTACACCCGTTTTAGATTGTAGTCATCATCTAATGCGCGGGCCGGTCGCTGCCGGGTCCGCAACACCGGGAGTGCAGACATGGAACTGAAGGACTCCGTCGCCGTGGTCACGGGCGCCAACCGCGGGCTGGGCCGGCATCTGGCCGAGCAGCTCCTCCAGCGAGGAGCGACGGTCTACGCGGCCGCACGGCGCCCCGAGACGGTCGACCTTCCGGGTGCCGTCCCGCTGCGGCTGGACGTGACGGACCCGGAGTCGGTCCGGTCCGCCGCCCGCATCGCGTCCGACGCGACGCTGCTCGTGAACAACGCGGGCATCTCCACATCCACACCGCTGCTCGCGGGCGATCCGGACGCGGTCCGCCTGGAGATGGAGACGAACTTCTTCGGCCCGCTCGCCGTGACGCGGGCCTTCGCCCCGGTCATCGAGCGCAACGGCGGCGGCGCCGTGCTCAACGTCCTGTCCGTACTGTCCTGGCTCCACCCGGCCGGCCTCGGGTCCTACGCGGCGGCGAAGGCGGCGGCCTGGGCGCTGACCGGCGCGGCCCGGGAGGAACTGGCACCGCGCGGCATCACCGTCTCCGCGCTCCACGTCGCCTACATGGACACCGACATGGCCGCCGCGGTCCCCGCCGAGCAGAAGGCCGACCCCGCCGAGGTCGCCGCCCAGGCGCTGCTCGGCATCGAGGCGGGCCTGCCCGAGATCCTCGCCGACGAGACCACCCGGTACGTCAAGCGGAGCCTGGCCGCCGCACCGAACGCGGCATGAGGCCGCAGGGCCCCGACCGCGCCCAGGAGGTGTCCTGCGGACCCCGTCCGGGTCCGCCGGGCAGCTCCTAGGCCTCCCAGTCCCACCTGCCGAAGTACGCCGTCGTGCCCGTGCGCCGTGCGTCCGTCACGGTCGTCAGCCGGGCGAAGTCCTGGGCCGGCATGAGCGCCTGCCACTCCGTCAGGGGCAGTGCGCGGACCTCGTCGTGCTCGTCCGGGTCGAGCCGGATGCCCGCGAGCTGCCGGGCGGAGAGCCGGCCGCCGTCGAAGACGAACCCTGCCGTGGCGTAGGGCCAGGCGGCCCCCGGCAGCCCGAAGACCGCCGCCAGGAGCCGTGGAGGCCCTGGAACGACCAGCCCGGTCTCCTCCTCGCACTCCCGTACGGCGGTCTCCCACGGCCGCTCGCCGTGCTCGGTCACCCCGCCGGGCCACTGCCACGGATGAGCCGCCGTGTAGACGGCCCGCAGGTGCACGGGGTGGTCGTGCTCGTCGGTGAAGAACACCGAACCGAAGACGGTCGCCTTCGGAAGGGTCTTCGCGTACTCCTCGGGCGGAAGCCAGGTGCGGCTGGTGGTCATGGGAGGGGGCTCCTTCGCGGGAGGGCGGCGCGGCGGGGCCTCACGGGCACGGCCACGGCGGTCGCCGTCCGAGTTCGTCGGCGGACCGGACGACACGAGTCTGCCGCCGCGGGTTCCGATCTCCCGAATGGACCCGTCGGCCCGCAGCGCGCAGTCTGGAAAGGTGAAGACCGAGACACCCACCACGGATCGCGGTGCTGTCGCCGGCTTCCTGGAGAACCCGGTCGTCGGGATGGCGCCCTGGATCGTGTTCTCGCTGCTCGTCGGACCCGGCCGGTTCGAAATAGCGGTCGCGCTGGCCCTGGCGACGACGATCGTGCTCGTCGCCGCCGGGCGGATCGTCAACCGGGGCAGCTCCTGGAAGCTCCTCGAACTCGCCGACATGGTGTTCTTCGCCATCCTGGCCGTCGTCGGCATCCTCGCGAGCGAAGGCACGCTGCGCTGGCTGGAGACGTACGCCGGAGAGGTGTCCAACCTCGCCCTCGTCCTGATCGCGTTCGGCTCCATGGCGTTCCGCATGCCCTTCACCCTCCAGTACGCGCGGGAACAGGTCGATCCGGCCTACTGGCACACGCCCACCTTCGTGCGGGCCAATTACGTCATCACCGGAGTGTGGGGCCTCGCCTTCCTGGTCGCCGCCGCCGCGGGCGCCTACGGCGACCTGGTCCTGCACAACCCGAACAACATCTGGACCGGCTGGATCATCCAGATCCTGGCCATCGTGGCCGCCCTCCGCTTCACCGAGTGGTACCCGGAGGTCGTACGAGCCCGTGCCCGGCACGCGGCGGACGGGTCAGCGCCCGACCCGCCGCACCTGGCGGGGATGCTCCTGCCGCTGGCGGGGCTGCTCGTCCCCATCGGAATCGCGGTCCTGATCTTCGACGGCAACGTGTGGTGGCTGGGCGTGGCCCTGATCGTGGGCGGCGGATACCTCACGAAGACGCTGGCGGGCCGTCAGCAGGCCGCCTGACCCCGGGGACGCCCCAAGACGGAACGGCCGCCGCCGGCGGTCAGCCGGCCGTGCCGTGCGGGAGCGCCGTGAACGTCGCCTCGGTGAACTCCGTGACGACGGAGAAGCCGAGCCGCCGGTAGAGCCCCACGGCCGTGGCGTTGTCCGCCCGGACGTTCAGCCCGATGTGGTCGACGGTCTCTGCGAGCCGCCGGCACAGCGCGGCCACACACGCTCCGCCCGCGCCCTGTCCCCGCAGTTCGGGGTGGGTGGTCACGTTCCCGATGGCGGCGACGCGATACGCGGGCGAGTAGACGTGCACCCCCGCGACGGCGACCAGCCGTCCGTCCCGCCGGGCGCCCATGTACTGCCCGGTGTCCAGCATCCGGTCGTCGAACCAGTTGCCCGGATACGCCTGTGCGAACAGTTCGAGAAGCTCCGGCAGGTCGCCCCGGTCCAGCGGGGCGACCTGCCACGGGCCGTCAGGGTGGGCGGCGGTGGGACCGGGATCGGTGAGGGCCATGCGCAGCAGGACGCCGTGCCGCCGCACCTCGTACGCGGACTCCAGCACCTTGGCCGCCTCGCCCGTGAGATGGCCGAAGAAACGGCGGGGAAGCACGGGCAGGAGCGCCCCGGCGAGCTCCTCCAGATCCGCCGCCTCCGAGGGACGGGAGAAGGCGAGCAGCGTGGGGGTGTCGCCGACCGCGTAGAGGAGCGCGACCGGGCCGCTCCGCGAGACGGTGTACCAACTCGTGTGCGGCCACAGGAGATCGTCGAGGTCGCCGAGTTCCATCAGGTGCATCGCCGGATCCCGGTCGAAGCGGTCGGCCAGGACGGATCGGTCGTGAAGAGCGCGCAGGGTCACCCGTAGAGCGTACGGCGCGGGTCGCACGGCGACGGGAAGAGGCCCGGCAACCGATCGCACGGTCCGCACAACCCTTCCCCGCTGATCGCCCTCTTCCAGGACGAATCCGAGGGAGGCCGTGATGACGACCGGTACGACGAGCACGAGCCCGGGGCGCCCGCGACAGATCGAGGCCGTCTGGGCACTCACGCTGGCCGCCGTCGGGGCCGAGGTGCTGGTCTGGGCACTGGGCGCCTTCGTGGTGCCGCCCACGGGCCTGGACGAGCTGACCGAGCACTCCGGACAGGGGGCGGCGATCCGTCAACTCGCCCTGTCGGCAGCCGTACTGGCCCTCCTCCTGGGCGCGTGGCTGACCGTGGCGGTGCACATGCGGGCCGGCCGCGGCTGGGCCCGCGCCGTCCTGACCTCCGTCGGCGCGCTGTGCCTTCTGTTCCGGGTGAACGACTTCGGGATGGACGGTGTGGAACCCGGCTGGTGGGCGGTCGTCAACTCCCTGCCGGACCTGCTGGCCGCGGCTGCCGTCGTCCCGATGTACCTCCCCGAGGCCCGCGCGCACTTCTCGCGTCCGCCCCGTGTCCGCCCCACCGCCTGACCCCGGTGCGACGTCAGCCCCGCGATCTGAGACCCGCCATCTGAGACCCGCTACCTGAGCCCCGCGACCTGACCCCCCGTGACCTCAGTCCTGTGACTTCAGCCCCGTGACCTCGGCCACGTGCCGCAGGCTGGGGTCGAGCAGGATGCCGTGCAGCCGCTGGAAGACCTGCCGGGCGGCCACCGCGTTCCAGTCCGCCGGAAGCAGCTCGGTCGGCAGCCCCGGGTCCAGGTACGGCAGCCGCCGCCACTGGGTGAGCATCGGAACGTAGTGGCGGAACGCCTCCGCCGGCCCGGGCTCCGCCTCGGCCGCCGCCCACTGTGCGGCCACCGGCGCGTACGTGTCGGTGAACGCCGCGTACTGGGTCTGGATCGCCGGGAAGTCCCACCACGAGCTCACCGTGCCCGGCAGATCGCTGAAGGCCGCGTACTCGGCCGCGAACAGGTGGACGTAATCGCTGAGGCCGAGCCGTACGAGCATGCCGCGCGCGTCCTCCAGGAGCCGGCCCGGCGCCAGCCACACCCCCGGAGCGATGTTGCCGAAGCCGAGCCACGTCAGGCGGGTGCGCAGCTGATGGCGGTGGGAGCGTTCCGACTCCGGCACGGAGAACACCGCCATCGCCCAGCCGTCCGCCAGGTCGGCCGGCTCCAGGCTGGCGAAGATCCGGCGGTCGCCCTCGTCGAAGACGGGAAGGGCGGCCGGGCTCAGCCGGTAACCGGTGGCGCCCCGGCGCTCCGGTTCGAGGACTCCGCGCTTCTTCAGCCGGGAGATCGCCGAGCGCACCGCCGGGCCGTCGACGTCCAGTTCCCCCATCAGCGTGATCAGGTCGGCGATGGAGATCCAGCCGCCGAGGCGCCGAACGAACGCCCCGTAGACCGTGTTGATCAACGAGCTGGGCCTGAGGGGGCTGTCCGACATGATCGCCTTCCGTTGTACGCGGTCGCGATCATATCGAGGCCCCCTCGAAGCCCGTCCCGGTCAGGCGTACGCCCCCGACAGCAGGTGTCCGGCACCGGGGGCGACGGCCCGCAGACCCAGGGTGCGCAGCATCTGGTGGGCGGTGCACACGGCTGCCGACACGACCGGCTTGCCCAGGAGCTGTTCGGCCTCCTCGATCACCGTGAGCGAGGGCATCTGGACACAGGCGGACAGGACGACCGCGTCGGCGTCCGCGTGGTCGAGCGCGCGGGCGAGACCGGGCAGCCGCGCCGGGTCGTGGGCGGCCACGGCCAGGTTGTCCGGGATCTCCAGGGCCTGGTGGTCGAGGACCTCGATGCCCTCCCGGACGAGGTAGTCCACGACGGTCCGCGTCAGCGGCTTCATGTACGGGGCGAGCAGGGCGATCTTCCGGGCGCCGATCGTGTGCAACCCGTGGACGAGAGCGCCCGCGCTGGTGACGACCGGCGCCGGGGCGCCGTTCTCGACCGTACGCAGGTGCAGTCGCTCCTCGGAGACCCGGTGGTAGCCCGGCCCCATGCTCATGATGGCGACGAGGCAGGCGTAACCGAGCACGTCGACCCGTGCGTCGGAGAGTTCCACGGCGCAGCGGTCGGAGTCGGCGTCCATGGCCTTGAGCTGTTCCGGTGTCACATGGGTCATGCGCATCCGGCTGGAGTGGAAGGTGAAACGCTCGTCCGGCGCGACGGCCGCGCGGGCGCGCAGGATCGTGGGGACCTCCGTCTCCATGGTGACGTTCGAGCTCGGCACGATCTGGCCGATGCGGTAGGTACGGGGGGACACGGCTGCTCCTCGGTTCTCGTTCGGACGTGTCTGACGGGGTCAGCGGGCGTCGACCACGGGGTTGGTCAGGGTGCCGATCAGCTCGACCGTGGCCTCCACGGTGTCACCGGGCGCGAGGAACTCCGGCGGGACCATGCCGGCCCCGACCCCGGAGGGCGAACCCGTCGCGATGACGTCGCCGGGCTCCAGGGTCATGCCGGAGCTGATGTCGGCGATCAGACGGGCGATCGGGAAGAGCATGTGCCGCGTGTTCGACTTCTGCTTGGTGACCCCGTTGACGCGCAGCGAGAGGTCCAGGTCCATGGGGTCGGGGACGGCGTCGGCGGTGACGACCACCGGGCCGAAGGGCGCGTAGGAGTCCTGCCCCTTGGAGAAGAACCACTGACCGGAGCGGCGCTGGTCCCGGGCGCTGATGTCGTTGACGATGCTGAAGCCGAAGATGTGGTCGTACGCCTCCTCCTCGTTCACCCGGTACGCCGTCCGGCCGATGACGACGGCGAGTTCGCACTCCCAGTCCAGCTGGGTGGTGAGGTCGGCGTTGTGCAGGATGGGCGCGCCCGGACCGGTGACGGCGGTGGCGGGCTTGCTGAACAGCACGGGGCGTGGCGGGAGTTCCCTGTCGGTGTCGAGACTGCGGCTGGACTCCTCGACGTGCTCGACGTAGTTGAGACCGACCCCGATGATCTTGCCGGGCCGGAAGGGCGCGCTCAGCCGGACGTCCTCGGTCCGGTGCACGGCGTGCGCGGGCAGGTCGCCGTCGAGCAGCCGGCGAACGGTGGCGAGGCCGTACGGGCCGGCCTGGACCAGGCCGAGCAGGTCGTGCGGGAGCGGGACGCCCGCGTGGTCGGCGAGGGCGGCGAGGTCGAGGACGTGACCGTCGGTCTCGACACCCGGCCGCGGATCGGCGCAGGTGGTGGTCGTGAAGGTCAGCAGACGCATGGGAGGGCTCCTTGCGGGTCGGACGGCGGGGGAGACGCCGGGGGGAGACGGCGGGTGGGGCGGCGGGGGAGACGTCGGGCCGGACGGCGGGTGAGACGTCGGTTCACGCCGCGGTTCGGCCGGCGGGGGAGGGGATGACGGGCTGATGGCCGCCGTTGTCCGGGTACGCCTCCTCCCGGTGGAAGCCGAGCGAGCGCATGACGGGGAAGTCGTTGAACGAGAACAGGCAGGCGTCCTCGGACGGGTCGTGGTTCTCGTGCTCGTGCCAGGCCCAGGACGGCACGCAGAAGATGTCCCCCTCCCGCCACTCGAACCGCCGTCCCGCGATCACCGAGGCGCCCCGGCCCTTGGCGACGGTGTAGATCACCGAACCGGTGTGCCGGTGGGCCGCGGTCGCCTGCCCGGGGCGCAGGAGCTGCATGTGGGCGCCCATCGTCGGCATCACCGGGCCGCCGGTCACCGGGTTGGTGTACTCGGCGATGACCCCGTCGTACGGAGAGCCCTCGGTCGCCCTGGCGAGGCCGCGCAGCGCCTCGTACGTCGGCTCCCACGGGTAGGCGAGGAGCGGCGAGTAGGGCCGGGTCCACTTCTCGGCTCCGTACGGCAGGAGGGTGCCGGAGTAGGTGAGGACGGAGGCGTTCACCACCTTCCCCGGCGTCTGGTGGAGCTCGGGGTGCACCTCGTAGAACCCGGCGTCCAGTGCGTTGACCAGGGGGATGTCCAGGCCGTCCTGCCAGATCACCGGGGCGTCGGTCCCGTCGTTGCCGTGTTCGTGCCAGGTGCCGTTCGGGGTGATGGCGAAGTCGCGCGGGCCGACCTTGAGCTTCTCGCCGTCGACGATCGTCCACGCGCCGGTGCCCTCGTGGACGAACCGCAGCGCGGCGGCCTGGTGGCGGTGGGCG
Source organism: Streptomyces sp. NPDC127129 (assembly GCF_042671585.1). NCBI lineage: Bacteria > Bacillati > Actinomycetota > Actinomycetes > Kitasatosporales > Streptomycetaceae > Streptomyces > Streptomyces sp. NPDC127129. The sequence continues at coordinate 367,268 of NZ_JBHXTV010000002.1, read as the reverse complement.
GTCATCGCCTCACCCGGGCCCATGATCTGGAGGCCGGTGTAGAGGAGTCCGGCGGCGGCGCTGACGTCCCTCCGGCCGGGGTTGACCAGCATCACGACGCGTCGGCCCGCGTCGTCGGCGTCCACGAGGCCGAGGGCCTTGTGGACGAGCGGCCGCAGCTCCTCGTAGCGCCACAGCACGGGAACGGACCTGGGCTGCGGATACCAGGGCTCGATGTCGTTGGCGACGGTCCACAGGGCGCCGGCGTCCAGCGCCTCCAGTTCACCGTAGTAGCGCCGGAGTTCGGGGGTGTCGGAGACCCGGGCGCGGCCGAGCATCGTGTCGTCCTGCTCGATGGTCATGCGTCCTCCTCAGGTGCGGTGGTGCTCGGGGAACCCGCCGGCGGCACGGTGAACGTCACGGCCGCGCGCGGGGTGTTGTCCACTTCGAGGCGGAAGATGTCGAAGCGGTTGTAGTGGCCCGTGATGTCGTGCATCTGCTTGGGCTGGATGCAACGGCCGAGGTCGATCTCGCCGTAGACGATGCCCTCGTCGTCGACGAGCGGTTCGCTCACGGGACGGCCGTCCGGGCCGAAGATGCCGGACAGGGCACTGCGCGGCCGCCGGAACAGCGCGCGCAGCTCCTCGTCGTCCCCGGCGAGGGTGTCGACGATCTCCGGGGACACGGTGGAGCAGGCGACGACGGAGAAGACCTTGCCCTCGAAGCTGTGGGCGGCGGTACGGACGGCGATCGCGTCGGCCATGTCGTAGTCGGCCGGGGCGACGGGCAGCGCGATGTAGCAGGAGGCGTGGACGAGTTCGCCCTGTGCCAGGAGGGTGAAGCGGGCCAGTGTGTTGGTGTTCTCGCCGCAGGCGAGGGCGCCGAGCGGCCCGACGGGCGTCCGGTGGACGCGCAGCGAACTTCCGTCGCCGCCGGTCCAGGTCAGCTTCTCGGCCCAGGTGGGCACCAACTTACGGTGCACCCCCAGGAGTTCGCCATCCGGGCCGATGGTGAGCAGGGTGTTGTGGAGGACGCCGAGGCTGTGGGCCGCGCGTTCGTTGACGCCGATGACCAGGACCACGCCGTACTGGCGGGCCGCCGCGCGCAGGGCGTCGACGTACGGGCCGGGGATGTCGACCGAGGCGCGCTGGAGGCGCTCGAACCACGGCGAACCCTGGACCGGGTTCATCGTCCAGTTCCAGTACGGGTACCCGGGGACGAACACCTCGGGGAACACGACCAGTCGGGCCCCGTTCCCGGCCGCCTCGGCGATCAGGGCGACGGCCTTGTCGACGGTGGCGGCGGGGTCGAGGTAGACGGGCGAGGCCTGGACGGCGGCGGCAGTGAACCGGGGAAGGTCGTCAAGCGGCTGTGGTGTCACGGAGGTTCTCCCCTTTCAGCGGGTGAGCGAGGCGGCGGCCTCGGCCGGCCTGTCACCGGTCGTGACGGCTTCGGCGGTGGCGGCGCGCGGCAGCCAGCGCTGGTGCACGGGCACGGCGGGCTGCCGCAGGAGTTCGAGACGCGGCGGCACCCGGTCCGTACGGGCGGCCGGCGGTCGGCCGCTGCCGGCCCTCCAGGACGGCGCCCACGGCGCGGCGGGGCCGCGGTAGCCCTGGGCGGCGGCCGCGTGCAGCGTCCACAGCGGGTCGTGGAGCTGCGCCCGGCCCACACCGCACAGGTCGGCGCGGCCCGCCAGGATGATCGAGTTCACGTCGTCGTACGTGGAGATGGCGCCGACCGCGACGGTCGGGACCCCGGTGGCGTTACGGATCAGATCGGCGTACGGGGTCTGGTAGCTGCGCCCGAACCGTGGCCGCTCGTGGGGGACGACCTCGCCGGTGGAGACGTCGATGGCGTCGGCGCCCGCGTCGGCGAGGGCGCGCGCGATCCCCACGGCGTCCGCCTCGCTCAGCCCGCCCTCGGCCCAGTCGGCGGCCGAGATCCGGACCAGCAGAGCCTTCCCGGCGGGCCACGACTCCCGCACACGGCGCAGCACTTCGAGGGGGAAGCGCAGCCGGCCGGCCAGACCGCCGCCGTACTCGTCGGTGCGCCGATTGGTCAGCGGTGACAGGAACCCGGACATGAGGTGCCCGTGCCCGTACTGGAGTTCCAGGGCGTCGAAGCCCGCCCGGTCGGCGCGCTGGGCCGCGCGGACGAAATCCCGTACGACCAGATCCATGTCGCCCCGCGTCGCCTCGCGCGGCACCGGACCCCCCGCGTCCCAGGGCAGCGGCGACGCGGCGAGGAGCGGCCCGCCGGCCGCACGGCGTCCCGCGTGGGTGAGCTGGAGGCCGAGGCAGGTGTCGCTCTGGCCGTGGACGAAGCCGGTGATGCGCCGCCAGGCGGCCTCCTGGTCGTCGTTCCAGAGACCGGGGCAGCCCTGGTCCGGGCGGGCGTCGGCGCTGACGGCCGTCATTCCGGCGACGACCAGGCCGGCCCCGCCGAGGGCCTGCGTGCTCAGATGGACGAGGTCGAAGTCGCCCGGGACGCCGTCACGGGCCGTGGCGAGCGCGGTGGGCGGGACGACGACACGGTTGCGCAGGTGCAGCCCGCCGACGCGGAAGGGCCGGAACATCGGCGGCACGGGCGCGGTGCCGTTGACGGCCGTGGTGAAGGCCTCGTCGCGGACGCGCAGATTGTCGTACGTGACGCGACGGCTGCGGGTCAGCAGGTTGAAGGCGAACTGGTGCGGGTCCTGACCGGTGTAGCGGTCGATGTTCTCGAACCACTCGAGACTCGCCTGCGCGGCCCGCTGGGTGGACTCCACGACCGGACGGCGCTCGTCCTCGTACGCGGCGAGGGCGCCGGGGATGTCCGCCGGATGCTCGTGCAGACAGGCCGCGAGGGCGAGGGCGTCCTCCATGGCGAGCTTGGTGCCGGAACCGATGGAGAAGTGGGCCGTGTGGGCCGCGTCGCCGAGGAGGACCACGTTCTCGTGCCGCCAGGTGCGGTTGCGCACCGTGGTGAAGCGGAGCCACTTGGAGTTGTTGGGCAGCAGCCGGTGGCCGTCCAGGTGCCCGGCGAGGATCTCCTCGCACACCCGGATGCTCTCCTCGTCGCTCGCTCCCGGCGGGAGCGCCTGGTCGGAGTCGGCGAATCCGGCGCGGCGCCAGGCGTCCTCGTCCAGCTCGACGATGAAGGTGGAGCGGGTGTCGTCGTAGGGGTACGCGTGCACCTGCAGGGTGCCGAACTCCCGCTCCTCCACGATGAAGGTGAAGGCCTCGAAGACCTTGTCGGTGCCGAGCCACATGTACCGGCCCGAGCGCTCGTCGAGGTCGGGGCCGAACGTGCCGGCGTGGGCGGCGCGGGTGGCCGACCGGACGCCGTCGCACGCCACCACCAGGTCGTACTCGGCGGCGAGAAGGTCCACGGCCGGCGCCTGGGTGCGGTAGCGGACGTCCACGTCCAGGTCGGCGCAGCGGTCCTGGAGGATCCGGAGCAGACTCCGCCGGCCGAGGGCCGCGAAGCCATGACCGCCGGAGGTGAGGGTCCGCCCCCGGTAGCGGACGTCGATGTCGCTCCAGCGGGCGAACTCCGCCGACATGGCGGCGTGGACGACCGGGTCGGCGGTCGCGATCCCGTCGAGGGTCTCGTCGGAGAAGACGACGCCGAAGCCGAACGTGTCGTCGGGCGCGTTGCGCTCCCAGACCGTGACCTCCCAGTCCGGGGAGAGCTGCTTGGCAAGCGCCGCGAAGTACAGGCCGCCGGGCCCTCCTCCGATGACTGCTACGCGCACGGGGTACCTCCAGTGGTTCCGGTGATGAGCTCGGGGGCCTGGGGGCCCGCCATGGTGAGGACCTCGCGCACGTCCGCGGGCCAGGGGGTGGTGCCGGTCGCGCGGGCCGCCGAATGGGCGATGACCATGCGGCCGGTGGCGGCCTCCGCGCCCTCCGCGCCGCGGACGGTGAAGGCGTAGTGCAGGGAACTCGTACCGACCTTCGTGACGCGGAGCTCCGTACGGACGGCCTCGCCGAACCAGAGCCGGGCCCGGTAGTCGGCCTCGAAATGGACCCGGGGTGTGCTGCCGAAGAGATGGGAGAGGCCCAGACGGCGCAGCAGCACGGCCTCGGCCGCCTCGACCCAGCGCACGACGGTCGAGTGGTGGTAGTGGCCGGCGGCGTCCGTGTCCGGCCATTCCACCCGGCGCTCGACCGTGACACTGGGCAGGCGCGGGGCGGGGCTCACGGCGGCTCCGGCGGCACAGCCGCCGTCGACGATGCCGTCGGCCGCCGAGACCTGAGCGCCGTCGGCCTCGACCCGAGCGCCGTCGGCCTTGACCTCGGCGGCGTCCGTCCGCGTGTCCTCGGCGCGGGCCTCGGCCCGTGCGCGTTGACGCAGTTCCCCGCGCTGGAGCTTGCCGTTGGCCGTCCTCGGCAGGTCCGCCACGAACTCGACGGCCCTGGGGTACTTGTACGGAGCGATGGCCTGCTTGACGTGGGCCTGGAGCTCCCGGGCCGTGGCCTCGGCCGCCGGTGTGCCGTCCCGAAGGACGACGTACGCCTTGACGATCATGCCGCGCCCCACGTCGGGGGCGCCGACGACACCGCACTCCTCGACGTACGGATGGGCGGCCAGGGCCTTCTCGACCTCAGGGCCCGCGATGTTGTACCCGGAGGAGACGATCATGTCGTCACTGCGGGCCACGTACCAGAAGTAGCCGTCGGCGTCCCGTATGTAGGTGTCGCCGGTGATGTTCCAGCCGTTCCTGACGTACGTGGTCTGCCGCGTGTCGGAGAGATAGCGGCAGCCCGTCGGGCCCGTCACGGCGAGCAGCCCCGGCTGCCCGTCCGGCACCGGATCGCCCCGGTCGTCGACCACGGCGGCGCGGTATCCGGGGACGGGCCGGCCCGTGGAGCCGGGCCGGATGTCCTCGTCGGCGGCGGAGATGAAGACGTGCAGCATCTCCGTGGCGCCGATGCCGTCGATGATGCGCAGGCCCGTGGCGGCGTGGAACTCCTCCCAGACCCTGGCGGGCAGGGGTTCTCCGGCGGACACGCAGCGGCGGAGACCGGAGAGCTTCCCGGTCGCCCCGGCGGCCATGATCGCCCGATAGGCGGTGGGCGCGGTGAACAGGACGGTCACCCCGTGCGCGGCGACCAGTTCGGCCAGCTCCTCGGGGCCGGCCTGTTCGACCAGCAGGGTCGCGGCGCCCACGTGCAGCGGGAAGACCACGAGTCCGCCGAGGCCGAACGTGAACGCGAGCGGCGGCGTGCCGGTGAAGACGTCGTCCGGGCCGGGCTTCAGGACGTGCCGGGAGAACGTGTCCGCGTTGGCGAGAACGTCCCGGTGGAAGTGGAGGGTCGCCTTGGGGCGGCCCGTCGTACCCGAGGTGAAAGCGATCAGTGCCACGTCGTCGGCGGCCGTCTCGGCGGCCGTGAACCGGCCTTCCTTCCTCGCGCAGCGGGCGGTCAGATCGGAATCGCCCGGACCCCCGTAGGGGATGACGGGCAGGCCCGGCGGACCGGGACTGCCCGGAGGACCGGGCGGAGTCGCGGCGTCGAGTTCCGCGACGTAGCGGTGGTCGCACAGGGCGACCGCCGGCCGGCTGATCTCGCACAGCTCGGCGAGTTCTGCGGCGCGCAGCAGCGGCATCGTCGTGACGGCCACACCGCCGGCCTTGAGGACGCCGAACCACGCCGCCACGAGCCAGGGGTTGTTGGGGCCGCGCAGCAGCACGCGGTTTCCGGGCCGGAGCCCGAAATCCTCGGTGAGCACCTGGGCGACCTGGTCGGCGTGGCGTTGGAGCTCGCCGTAGGTCCAGCGCTCGGTCGGGGTGAGCAGACAGGGGCGGTCGGGGCCCCAGCGCTCGACCGCGTCGTCGAGCAGCCGACGGGCGCAGTTGAGACGGTCGGGATAGCCCAACTCCGGTAGATCGAAGTGGAGTTCGGGCCAGAGAGAGAAGTCGGGAAGCCGATCGCGGCAGAAGGAATCGGCATGCGCCGAGGGGGAGAGCTCCATGGGGCGGCACCTCAATCAGGGAGCAGCGGGAGATGGGGCAAGTATCTCGATAATTTGGCGGCCGTCAACTTTCCGCGATAAATCTGAGATCCGTGGCACCCTCGGCCGGCTCAGGCGAGCGGCAGCCGCACCCGCACGCACTTGCCCAAGTCGTGGACGAGAACGGAGAGTTCGCCCCCCGCTTCGGCGGTCATCAGCTGGATCAGGAGCAGGCCCCGCCCGCTCTCGGAGTCCGGATCGACCTCGGCGGGTTCGCGCAGGCGCGGCGCAGTGGCCGCGCCGTCCGCGACCTCCAGGCGCAGCCAGCCCTCGCCGCGGGAGACGGCGACGCGCATGCGGTCCGTCGCGGCGGCGGCATGCCGGACGACATTGCCGACGAGCTCGCTGACGGCGAGCAGGAGGGTGTCCGTGGCGTCGGAGGTGATCCGCCACCCTTCGAGCAGGACGCGGACGCGCGAGCGGACCAGAGGGACGGTCGCGGCGGTGGGTCCGGGGATCCAGCGGACGAAGGCCTGTGTGGGGTGGGTCGGCGCGTGGGGCGTCGAGTCGGTCGTCGCGCGGCCGGGGCCGGCGTCGTGGGCGTCGGTCCGGGCGGGGGTGTGCGCGGCGGCCGGAGCGCGGGGTGCGGGAGGGGCGGTGGCGGTGAGCATGACGTGCTCCCAGAGGGGCTGCGCAACGCGACCGCGTGGTCACTCGTGTAACTAACTCGAGAGTCGGACAGCTGTTGGGCTTGTCGTCAGCGGAAACGCGTCGCTAGAGTTTTGATAACACGTGTAACACGTTACGTCTCCCCGGGTGCCGGGCGCAAGCATTTCGGACAAAGCGCTACGAATCCCGGGCCGGCAGAAGGGCCGCAATGACGCAATCCCACCCGGCCGAGTTCGACCTGGCCGACATGACCTGGCCGCCCCCGCCCTACCAGCCCCCGGTACCGCCCGTCACGGACGAGCACGGGGTGCGCCACTTTCACGGGGTCACGTACGCCACCACGCCCGGCTACCGCCCGCGCCTCCTCGATGTCCAAGTGCCCGCAGGCAAAGGGCCGTTCCCGGCTGTCGTGTGGATCCACGGCGGCGGCTGGCTGGACGGAGACCGCCGCTACCCGCCGCCGACCGTCCCGGCGCCCCTGCTGCACGGAGCGGTCCTGGCCGCCGGGATCGCGCTCGTCTCCGTCGACTACCGGCACAGCCTCGAGGCACCCTTCCCGGCCCAGCTGCACGACGTGAAGGCCGCGATCCGTTACGTCCGCCAGTTCGCCGGAGTCCTCGGCACCGACCCGGACCGGATCGCCGTCTGGGGCGAGTCGGCGGGCGGCCACCTGGCGGCCCTCGCCGGCCTCGTCGGTCCGGACAGCGCCGGCGCCGAGATGCTGGAGGGCGCGCACGGGGTGGGCGCCGGGGACACCGGCGTCCGGGCCGTCGTCGACTGGTACGGAGTCTCCGACCTCGCCGCCCTGGCCGGTCAGCCCCTGCCGGGGATGCCTCCCGGCGGTGACTTCCCCGACCCGTACGAAGCCCTGCTCGGCGGCACCGAGGCGGAGCGCCCGGCGCTGGCCCGGGCCGCGAGCCCGGTGACGTACGCGACGGGTTCGAACCCGCCGCCGTTCCTGCTGATCCACGGCACGGGTGACGGTCTGGTCCCCTACAGCCAGAGCGAGGCGCTCGCCGAGGCCCTCGCGGTGGCGGGCGGCGACGTGACCCTGCGCCCCGTCGAGGGCGCCGACCACATCTTCCTGGGCTCCACGGACATTCCGGGGATCGTCGCGGAAAGCGTCGCGTTCCTGGCCCGTCACCTGGATGCGAAGGCCTGAGACCGGTGGGCGGAGGGGCGCGCCGGCCCGGGCCCGAGGCTCCCGGGCCGGCCCGCCACCCTCTGCTCGCTCCCTGCCCGTCGCAGCCCTCTTCCCCTCCCTCCCCATCTCCGCATCTCTTCCCTTCCCTTCCTTTCCTCCCTCCCCTTTCCGCTCCTGTCGGCACTCCTGCTCCGTCCGAACGGGCCGTTCCTGCACGGCCTTTCGAAGGACGCCGACACCCCAGAGCCGCGGCATCCCGCGGTCGTGAGAGGCACACCCATGTCCACGAACACGGTCACCCCTTCCCCGCACACCGAGAGACCGCCGCGCACCGAGGCGCGGGCGGCGCGCCGTCCGGGCGTCCTCGCCGCGGGGCTTCTCCTGCTCGGCCTCGCCACGCTGCCGGCCCTCGTCGTCCGGCCCGACCCGGTGAACCCGCCGTTCCAGGACCTCGACGACCGGTGGCTGGCATGGATGGGCGGCCCGCACGACGGGCCGTACGCCGTCCTCGCCTCGGCCCTGAACTGGTTCGGCGGGCCGCTGGGTGCCGTCGTACCGCTGGCCCTGCTGTTCTTCCTGCTCCTGCGTCGGCGCTGGGTCTCGGCCGGCTTCCTGCTCGGCGTCTACCTCGCCGGCAATCTGCTCGTCGTCCAAGGGCTCAAGCACCTGGTCGACCGGCCCCGTCCGGCGAACCCGCTGGTCCGGGTCGACCACGGCTCGTTCCCGTCCGGCCACGCGGCCGGGGCGGCGCTGCTCGTCGTACTCGTCGGGGTGCTGCTGGTCCCGGCCGCCAGGCGGCGGGCGTGGTGGCTCGGGGGCGTGGTGTTCACGCTGGCCATGATGTGGAGCCGTACGTGGCTTCACGCGCACTGGCTCACCGACACGGCGGCCGGTGCGGCCGCCGGCGCGGGGGCGGGCCTGCTGGCGTGGTGGCTCTGTGCTCCCGCGCTCGCCCGGGAGGCCGTCCGCGACCGCCGGGGGGCGGCCGCGACGGTCCCGGACACCGCCCCCGCGACTCCGTAACGCCGCCGCCTGACGCGTGCTCCGGCAAGGACAGGCCGACCGGAGCACGCCCGACCGGAGCACGCCCGGCCGGAGCGCACGCGGTTCGGCGAAGCGAGGTTCGGCGAGGCGGGGTCCGGCATCGGCATCGCGTGCTCCGGCATCGCGCGCCCCGGCGACGCGCCCTTCCGCCGCACGCAGTTCGATGACGCCGGGCCTGCGTGCCCGGCGTCATCGGTGCTGGAGACGCGGCCGGCCCGGGGATCGGAGCGCACGCATCGTCGCGCGCTCGGCAGACGCGACGGCGGCGCGTTCCCCGGGCCGCTTCCGCCGGAAGAGCCGTGCGACCGGCTCAGGACGTCTGGCGGTGGACGAGTACGGCCTCTATGGCCGGGAGGGGTGCGGTCGACCCGGTCTCGATCAGCTCGTGCAGGGCGTCCGCGACCTGCGCGGGCGTGGCCAGCTCCAGGCGGACCGTCGTGAGCGCGGGCTGCTGGAGCCCGGACAGGACGAGGTCGTCGGAGCCGACGATCGCCACGTCGTCCGGGACTGCGATCCCCTCGGCCTGGAGCGCGTGCAGCAGCAGCGTGGCGTACTCGTCGTTGTAGGCGAAGACGGAGTCGAGCCCCAGGCTCGCCCAGCGCCGGGCGAGCGCGGTCGCCGACTCCCGGGTGTACGCGAGCTCCAGCGGGGTGACGGTGGCCATGTGGCGTGCGGCCACCGACTCGGCTCCCGCGAGGCGGGGTGCGGCGAGCACGCCGAGGCCGCGCTCCTGGGGCATGACGACGCCGATCCGGGTCCGGCCGCGGGCGATGAGATGCTCGGCGGCCGCGGCGCCGATGTGGGCGTGGTCGAAGCCGATCGTGTGGACGCCGGGTACGGGGCGGGAGGCGAAGGCCAGCACCCCGCGCACTCCGGCGCGGCGCAGCAACTCGGCGGCCTCCCGCGTGAGTCGGTCGCCGTCGAGGGCGACGACCGCCGCCGGGCGCAGTTCGGCCCAGGCCCGGGCGGCGTCGACGGGGTCCGTGAAACGACCCGCGTGGAGGACGGCCGTATAGCCGTGGCGGTCGAGTTCGCTGTGCAGGTCGTCGACCCAGTCGCTGACGAGCCGGCCGATCGCCGAGATCGACGCGGGCATCAGGACGAGGTTGGAGCGTCCCGCGCGCAGGGACCGGGCGGCGGCGTGCGGGACGTATCCGAGCCGGTCGGCCGCGTCGAGGACGCGGTTGCGTGTGTTCTCGCTGACCCGGTGTCCCGGGGTGTTGTTGAGGACGAAGGAGACGGTGGCGCGCGACACGCCCGCAAGGCGTGCCACATCGGCGCTCGTGATCGAGGCGGGGACGGGGGTTTCTTCTGCCATGACGTCCCGTGACGCTCCTTGCGAGGTTCGTGTCTGCGCGGATGTCTTCCTTGCTCTCAAGGTTACACGAGTTAGATCGCGAACAGGGTGGGCCGCGTGTGACATTCGCGCGGCCCGTCCTTCACCGCAGCGGGCCCCGGGTGGCGGCCCCGTGCAGACGGCGCGCGTCCCCGGCGAGGTCCCCGACGGCGGCCACCGTCGAGTCGAAGCGCATCGTGGTGCGCGTCCCCGTCTCGTACGGGCCCCACGCCGGCATCTCCGCATGGCCGGGGTCGCCCGTGCGGGCGAAGGCGATCCACGCCCGGTGCATGGTGTCCGCGAGGCCGTCGCGGACCGCGGGATCGAGCCCGGCCAGGAAGGGAGCGTGCGCCCACCGGTCGAAGTTGGCGAAGACGAAGGGGAGTTCCAGGCAGTGGGCGGCGCCGAGGCGGCCGTCGTACGCGGGCGTCGGCAGGTCGAACTGGTACGCCAGGACCGGCCGCCCGGCCTCCGCCCTGGCCTCGGCGAGCCGTACGGCGGGCACACGGAAGAGTTCGTCCGTGATCAGGTCCATCAGCACGTCGGCGGGACGAGCGCCGGGGCGGGCCCGCTCGTACGCCGCGTACACCTCGGTCGCGGCCTCCGCCCCGAACGTCTCGGCGATCCGGGCGGTCACCCGCTCCCGGTCGGCGGTGGCGTACCCGGGGTCGAGGGCGAAGCCGAAGTTGGCCTCGTCGCGGGTCCAGCCGATCATCACGTCGACGCCGGTCGCCGCGCCGTGCAGCAGGGCCTCCACGGGATGGCGTGTCAGGGTGACTCCGTCGATGACGGGCAGGAACGGGGTCGGCCAGTAGCCCCAGCGCGTCGTGCGGGCGAAGAGTCCCGCGGTCGCGCCCATCAGCGCCTGCCAGGGCAGCCCCCGCAGCTCGGCGACGGTCTTGACGCCCGCCAGTTCCATGAAGGCCGCGGTGCGTTCCGCGTACGCGTCCGGGCCGGGGAGGTCCAGGCCGAAGGGCGGGCTCTGCAGGATCACGCGCTTGATCAGCCCCTGGGTCTCGGGGAGTCCGGCGAGCGCGGCGGTGGACAGCGCGCCGCCCGACTGCCCGGCGACCGTGATGTTCTCCGGGTCGCCGCCGAAGGAGGCGATGTGCGCCGCGATCCAGCGGAGGGCGGCCAGCTGGTCGCTGAGCCAGGGGTTGCCGGCGCCCGAGTCGTTGCCCTCCTCGGGCCCGGTGTAGAGATAACCCAGCGGCCCGATGCGGTAGTTGATGCTCACCATCACGAGGTCGCCGTCCCGGGCGAAGGTCTCGCCGGAGTAGTTCGGCAGCGATCCCGAACCCGAGACGAAGCCGCCTCCGTGGATCCACACGAGCACGGGCCGTCGGGCCTCGTCGGCCCCCGGGGTCCAGATGTCGAGGGTGAGGCAGTCCTCGTCGAAGGGCGGGGATCCGTGTCCGCCGAGGACCGGGTCCCCGCCCTCCGTGTAGAGCTGTGGCGCGCTGGGGCCGTCGGCGGTCGCGTCCCTGGTGCCGGCCCAGCCCGGGTGCGGCCGGGCCGGGCGCCAGCGCAGGTCGCCGACCGGGGGAGCGGCGTAGGGCACGGCGCGGAACACGGTGATCCCGCCCTCGACCGCGCCGCGCAGGCGTCCTGCGGGGAGGTCGACCAGCGTCCGGTCCGGGTCCTGGGTGAGGGCCATGAGTCAATCCTTCCTGGATCGCGCGCCGAGCACGCGCCGACCCGCCGAGAGTATTGCGGAAAATCGACGACCGTCAATTGTTCACCATATCGCGCGCCCGGGGTTCGCCCGTCACAGCCAGAGGCTGTTGCTGGCCGTCCGCTCGGCCTCCGTTCTCAGCAGGGGCGCGAAAACCCGCCACAGCACCAGGCAGGTCCCGGCTCCGGCCACCGCGCCGACCAGGGTGTCGCTGAGCCACTGGGCGTGCAGCCAGGTGCGGCTCCACATCATGGCGACGACGTAGGCGGCACCGACGAGCCACCACCAGCGTCGCGCGCGGGGCGGGAGCAGCACGATCGCGGCCGCGACCATCAGCGTCACGGCACTGAAGACCTGGCCGGAGGGGAACGAGCCGTCGTTGACGAGGACCCAGGGGTGCGGCGGTCGCGGGCGATCGACCAGGTGCTTGAGCGGCAGAACCACGACGACGCTGGAGACGACGGCGGCCGCGCAGAGGAAGAGCGCCGAGCGCCAGCGGCCGTAGACGCAGAGGCAGGCGCACACGATGAGCGGGAGGACCACCCCGATCGGGCCGCCGAGCCTGTCGAGGACGGTGGCGAATCCGGTGGCGGTGTCGGCGCGTGAGCCGTTCATGGCGACCGCCCAGCGATCGTCGAGTCCTTGGGTGAACGGGCGGTCGCCGGTCAGGAGCAGCAGCCCGAACAGCAGGGACGCGGCGAGCAGCGCGACGCCGGCGGCAAGTGCGTGGCGTGGCGGGGCGGAGGGGAGGTGGTGGACGGGGAGGGTGCGCGGTGCGTCGGCGAGAGGGGCGTCGGACGGACGCGACATGGAGGGCCTTTCACGGTCGTTCACCCGGGCGGTGGGGGCACGCGGGAAGGCGGTCGCGGGGGTGCGGGGGCGTGGGAGTACACCGGTACAGGAGTGCGGGGGTGTGGGGACCGGGAGTGCGGGGCGCGAGGCGCGACGGTGTACCGAAGGGTGTGTGGTGCACGGTGCGGCGGCGCCGGCGGTGGTGCGGGTCGGCCTCGAGTCACCGAGGGTGGGGGCCGTCGCGGTGGGGGCGGCGCGGTGGTGCCGCCGCGATGGGCACGGAGTATTGCGGATGCGTCACCGTCGCCACAAGGGCAAGAGGGTTCCCGGGTGCGATCTCCCTGGTCAGTGCGGGCGCGACTCTGGTTACACGTGCTCGACGTGCACATCTCTCCTCGGTCACGATCCGCGCAGCGACCCCGCGAAAGCTCTAGCCGAGTCCGGAAATGGGTGCTACACAGTGTCCTAGCGCTGCGGGTAACACGTGTAACAACATCATGTCGGCCGCAGCCGCCGGCGGGCTTCCGGTGACACCGCTGTCCCCGCGCGACCGCTCACGCGGCCTCCCCCTCACCCGGACCCACCGCCCACCCGCGTACCCGGAACCGGTGCAGTACCCCGCCCGTGCCCCGCACCCCGGTCCCGCACGACCGCCGGTCCCGCACGACCGCCGGTCCCGCACACCTCCATCTCCCCACTCCGTCCTCCCAGGAGTCGTCATGGCCACGAACGAGCTGACCGATCCGATCGATCCGCCCACCCCCGGCACCGGTGCCACCTCCGCCACCTCCTCGGAACCGGAAGCTCCGCGCCAGCGCGCGCTCATGCTCCTGCTGCTGGTCGCCAACTCCGCCATGATGGCGGTCTACATGGGAGTCGGCTCCGTCCTCCTGCCCACCCAGGTCGCCGCGATCGCACCGGACGACAAGGTCGCCGTCCTGGGCCTGATCGGGGGCATCAGCGCCGTCTTCGCGACGGCCTTCAACCCGATCGCGGGCGCGCTCTCCGACCGCAGCGGCCGCCGCAACCCCTGGATCCTCGGCGGCGCCCTCGGCGCGCTGATCAGCCTGGCCCTCCTCGGCAGCGTCTCCACCGCGCTGTTCGTCGGCATCGGCTGGTGTCTGGTCCAGGCGACGATGAACACCTACCAGGCGGCGGTCACCGCGATCGTCCCCGACCGGATCCCCGCCGCCCGCCGCGGGACGGCCTCGGCCCTGGTCGGGCTCGGCATGCCGATCGGCGGAACCGCCGGCGTCCTCGTCGCCTCGCAGACCGTGACCCACCTTCGTACCGGATACCTGGTCTTCGGCGCGATCGTCGCCGTCGCGGCCCTGCTCCTCTCCGTCTTCTGCCGTGACGTTCCCCGGGTCGAGCCGTGGCGAAGGCCCCGAGGGGCTCGCAACTCGCCGCGTTCCTCTCCGCGTTGGCGAACCACGACTTCCGGTGGGCCTTCATCGGCCGCGCGCTGATGGTGCTCGGCTACTTCTCCGTCGTCGGCTACCAGCTGTACATCCTGGGCGATCACGTCGCGCTGCCCGCCGGGCTCAACCCGCCCGCGGCGATGGCGATCCTCACTCCGGTGTCGATGGTCGCCGTGGCGCTGTCCACCGTCGTCGGCGGCCTGCTGTCCGACCGCTGGAACCGTCGCAAGGTCTTCGTCGGTGTGTCGGCCGCGCTGGCCGGACTGGTGATGGTGGTGCCGGTCGTCAGCCCGACCTGGACCGGCATGCTCGTGTTCAGCGCCCTCAACGGCCTCGCCTTCGGCTGCTTCATGGCCGTCGACACCGCGCTCGTCACGCTCGTCCTGCCCCGGGCGGAGGACGCGGCCCGCGACATGGGGGTCCTCAACATCGCGAACGCCGGGCCGCAGATCATCGCCCCGTTCGTCGCCTCCGCCATCGTCACCGGCCTGGGCGGGTACACCCCGCTCTTCCTGGCCGGCGGCGCCCTTTCGCTGATCGGCGCGCTCGCCATCCTCCCGATCCGCAGCGTGCGCTGATCCGCTCCCGGCCCGCCTGTTGCCGGCCGCCCCTGCTCCGGCGGGCGCCTGCCGAGGGTCACGTGCCCGCCGGTCCAGCACCACCCACCCTCGCCTCGCACCACCACCTCGCACCACCCACCCTCGCCTCGCACCACCACCGGCATCTCCCTCCCTCTACCAAGGAGCCCTCTGTGAGACGCAAGCGAGTTCTGCCTCCGGCCATGCTGACGCTCTGCGCGGCGGCCCTCGTCGGCACCGCACCCGCCGTCGCCTCGCCCCGGACCGCCACGGCCCCCGCGAGGCCCGCCGCCCCGCTGCGGATCCTGCTCACCAACGACGACGGCTACAACGCGCCCGGCATCCGCAAGGCATTCGACCGGCTCACAGCCGCCGGACACGACGTCACCATCGTCGCCCCGCTCACCAACCAGAGCGGAACCGGCACGAAGATGTCGAACGCCCCCACGATCACGGTGAAGCACCCCGAACCGAAGGTGTGGGCCGTCGACGGAACCCCCGGCGACTCGGTGGCCTTCGGCCTCTCCGAGGTGTTCGAGGGCCGCGCGCCCGACCTGGTGGTGTCCGGCACCAACTTCGGGCCGAACGTCGCCGGGCTCGCCACCCACTCCGGTACGGTCGGCGGCGCCGTCACCGCCCTTGAGTCGGGCGTCCCCGCCATCGCGCTGAGCACCGGCGGCCTTTCGGTGCCCGACCCGGTCACCACCGTCAACGCGATGGGCCCGACGCTCGACTTCGCCGTCAAGCTCATCGACCGGCTGCGCGCGCGGGCGAAGTCCGGCCCGCTGCTGCCCAAGGGTGTCGGCCTGAACGTGAACCACCCCGTCGTCGGCTCCGACGGCCGGGGCACCGCCGCCGGGGTGTCCGCGACCTTCCAGGACGCGCAGACGATCCTCGAACCGGACTTCACCGACTCCGGCGACGGCACCTGGAAGGTCGACGTGAAGGTCGACCTGGGCGCACCCGCGAAGGGAGGCGACCTGGAAGCCGTCAGCGGCAACCGGATCGCCGTCAGCCCGATGAGCGCCAACTGGAACACCGGCCCCGCCGACCACGCCACCACCGCCGCCCTGATCGCCGGTCTGCGGCCCTGACCACCGCTTCCACCAGCCCATTCAGGAGGACGGATGAAGCGGTCCGGAGAGCGGTCCACTTCGGCACGATCCCTGCTCGGTACGGCGCTCGCGCTGCTGGCGCTGTTCACATCGGCGGCCCCCGCATCAGCGGTCCCCACCGCAGCGGCCCCCGCATCAGCCCCCGTATCAGCGGTCCCTGCCTTGGCGGGCCCCGCAGCGGAGGCGGGGCCGCGCCCCGTGGTCACCGTCGCGCAGGGCACGTTGCGCGGTCAGAACCACGACGGGGCACAGGAGTTCCTCGGCGTCCCGTATGCCGAGCCCCCGGTCGGGGAGGCCCGGCTACGGGCGCCCCGCGAGCCGCGCCGCTGGAGCGGCGTGCGCGAGGCGGACAGTCAGGCCCCGGCCTGTGTGCAGTTCTCGCCGTTCGGCCTGGCGGACCCGTCGGCCGCCGGCGAGGACTGCCTCTACCTGGACGTGTACCGGCCCATGGGCGCCGGGGCGGGGTCCCGGCTCCCGGTGATCCTCTGGATCCACGGGGGTGCGTACAGCCAGGGCACCGGCACCCAGTTCGGCGGCCGGACCATGGCCGACCTCACGAACAGCGTCGTGGTCAGCATCAATTACCGTCTGGGGCAGCTGGGTTATCTGGCGTTGCCCGAGCTCGTACGGGAGAGCGCGCGGCGCTCCGGCTCGTTCGGCCTGCTGGACCAGGTCGAGGCGCTGCGCTGGACGCGGCAGAACATCGCGGCGTTCGGCGGAAACCCCGGCAACGTGACCGTCTCGGGGCAGTCGGCGGGCAGCGGTTCGGTGTGCGGGCTGCTCGCGGCGCCCTCGGCGGCGGGCCTGTTCCACCGCGCCGTGCTGCAGAGCGGCCCGTGCACACTGATCCGTACACCCGACAGCACGCGGGCCGCGGCGCAGGCCCGGGAGTTCGCCGAGGCGGTCGGCTGCACCGATCCGGCCCGGGCGGTCGCGTGCCTGCGCGCCGCCCCGGTCGCCGCGCTCGTCGAGGCGGCGCGCACACGGCCGACCTCGGGTCCCGCCTCGGGTGACGGGCTGCTTCCGGTGGATCCGGCGGCGGCGATCGGAACCGGGGAGTGGAACAGGGTGCCCGTGCTCATCGGGAGCACGCGCTCGGAGTCCCGGCTGTTCGTGGCGTTCTCGCAGCCACGGCTGACGGAGGCCGAGTACAGGGCACAGATCCTCGCGGGGTACGGGACGGCGGGTCCGGAGGTGCTCGCGCGCTACCCGGTCGAGGCGTACGGCTCGCCGTACCTGGCGCTGTCGGCGGTCATGACCGACTCCTCCTTCGCCTGTCACACGGCGTGGACGACGCGGCTGTTCGCCTCGCAGGTACCGACCTTCGCCTACGAGTTCGACGATCCCGGCTCGCCGACCCTGGCGGGGGCGCAGGTTCCCGGGCTCGACATGGCGAACGCGCACAGCGCCGAGCTGGCGTACCTGCACGACTTCACGGCGGGCGACCGGCCGCTGACCCCGGTCCAGACGGCGCTCGCGACACGGATGAAGCGCTACTGGGGCGCCTTCGCCCGTTACGGCGCGCCGACCGTCCGGGGCCAGACCCCCTGGCCCGCGGCCGGCACCAGCACCGGCACCGGGAAGGGGAACGGAAACGGAATCGGGAAGGGGGAGGGGAACGGGCGCGGATCCGGGCCGGTCAGGGTGCTGACGCTCAACCCGGAGGCCACCCGGCCGAGCTCGTCGTTCGAGTCGGACCACCAGTGCGCCTTCTGGCGGACCCGCCCGAGCGGACCGCCGCGGTAGTACGGACCGCCGCTGTAGTCGCGACACGCCAGGCATCACGCACCGAGAACGGGCGCGTGATGCCCGGCGTGTCGCCCGTACGGCCGCCGCGGCGCCCGTGCGCGTACAGCGCCCCGGGTCACCTCGCACCACGGGCTGAATCCCCGCCGTGCACCGCGCGCCGGATCAGGGGCGGCGCTGCATCATCGGAGATGACGCCAGGGTCGTGCCGCGCCCGGCGCGGAGCCGCAACGAAGGAGTGCTGCACGGTGCGCATCCTCATGGTGGGGGCGGGAGGTGTGGGCACGGCGATCACCAGGATCGCGGCCCG
The DNA here is from genome assembly GCF_042671585.1 of Streptomyces sp. NPDC127129. Classification (NCBI taxonomy): domain Bacteria; kingdom Bacillati; phylum Actinomycetota; class Actinomycetes; order Kitasatosporales; family Streptomycetaceae; genus Streptomyces; species Streptomyces sp. NPDC127129. The sequence goes on along the minus strand of NZ_JBHXTV010000002.1, from coordinate 349,522 downwards.
ACGCTCGTTCTTCGAACACGTCGTCGTCGCCGACTACGACCCGACAAGGGCGGAGGCGGCCGTCGCCGCCCTCGGCGCGGACGAGCAGAGATTCACGGCGGCCCGGCTCGACGCCTCGGACACCGGCGCGGTACGGGCGGCCCTGGCCGAGCACCGCTGCGACGTCCTGCTCAACGCCACCGATCCCCGCTTCGTCCTGTCCCTCTTCGAGGCCGCTCTCGCCGAACGCGCCCACTACCTCGACATGGCCATGTCTCTCTCCCGGCCCCATCCGTCGCGCCCGTACGAGGAGTGCGGCGTGAAGCTGGGCGACGAGCAGTTCGCCCGCTCGGCCGAGTGGGAGGCGGCCGACCGGCTCGCGCTCGTGGGCATGGGCGTGGAGCCGGGCCTCGCGGATGTGTTCGCCCGGTACGCGGCCGACGAGCTCTTCGACGAGATCGAGGAGATCGGCGTCCGTGACGGCGCGAACCTCACGGTGGAGGGCTACGACTTCGCACCGTCCTTCAGTATCTGGACCACCATCGAGGAGTGCCTCAACCCGCCCGTCGTCTACGAGGAGGGACGTGGCTGGTTCACCACGGCGCCCTTCAGCGAGCCGGAGGTCTTCGACTTCCCGGAGGGCATCGGGCCGGTGGAGTGCGTCAACGTCGAACACGAAGAGGTGCTGCTGGTCCCCAGATGGCTCAAGGCCCGGCGCGTCACCTTCAAGTACGGTCTCGGCGACGAGTTCATCGGCGTCCTGCGCACCCTCAACAAACTGGGGCTCGACCGCACGGAACCGGTGACCGTGAACGGAGCCGACGGCAAGGTCGCGGTCTCGCCGCGTGACGTCGTCGCCGCCTGTCTGCCCGACCCGGCGACTCTCGGCGACCGGATGCGCGGCAAGACCTGCGCGGGCACCTGGGTCAAGGGAACCAAGGATGGCCGGCCCCGGGAGGTCTACCTCTACCACGTGGTCGACAACGAGTGGTCGATGCGCGAGTACGGCTCCCAGGCAGTCGTGTGGCAGACCGCCGTCAACCCCGTCGTCGCCCTCGAACTCGTCGCCTCCGGCGCCTGGCACGGCCGGGGCGTACTCGGCCCCGAGGCGCTGCCGCCGCAGCCCTTCCTCGACCTTCTCACGGAGTACCGGTCGCCATGGCACATGCGCGAGCAGTGACGGGGCGTCCGGCCCCGCAGGCCGCTCCTGCGCATGCAGGGACGGACGACCCTCCCTACGATGAAGGCGTAGGTCTCGCGGTGCTGTCTGGCTCGACGGGAGCGAGGGAACATGGCCGCTGAGGACGCCGCGCCCGCAGGGCGCCCCGAGGGCCTGAAGGCCAACGCGATCGGCTTCGTCGACGCGCTCGTCATCGGGCTCAACTCCACCTCACCCGCGTACTCGCTCGCGGCCGTCATCGGCCCGATCGTCGCCCTGGTCGGTATCTACGCCCCGGGCGTGATGTTCGCGTCCTTCGTGCCGATGCTGCTGATCGCATCGGCGTTCTACTACCTGAACAAGGTCGACCAGGACTGCGGTACGACCTTCTCCTGGGTGACGCGCGCGATGGGCCCCTGGGCCGGCTGGCTGGGCGGCTGGGCCATCGCGATGACCGGTGTGCTGGTCGTCGGCTCGCTCGCCGACGTGGCCGTGAGCTTCGCCCTGCTCGCGTTCGGACTCGACAGCTGGGTCGACAACACCTTCGTACGCCAACTGCTCACCGTGCTCCTCATCCTGGTGATGACGGCCGTGTGCGTCATCGGCACCGAACTCTCGGCCAAGGTGCAGAACGTCCTCATCCTGGCCCAGGTCGCCTGCCTGCTGATCTTCGTGGGGGTGGCGCTCTACAGCGTGTACGCGGGAACGAGCAAGTACCCCGCGATCGATCCCCAGTTCAGCTGGCTGAATCCGTTCGGCGCAGGCGGCGCCGCGCTGAGCGGCGGCCTGCTCCTGGGGGTCTTCATCTACTGGGGCTGGGAGTCGGCGGTCAACCTCACCGAAGAGGTCGAGAACTCCGCGACCGCCCCGGGCAAGGCGGGACTCTGGTCGACCGTGATCCTGCTCGTGACGTACGTGTCCGTCGGCTTCGCGGTCGTGGCCTACGCCGGTCCCACCTTCCTGGCCGAGAACGCCGGCGAGGAGGAGTTCATCTTCGCGCAGCTCGCCGGGGACGTGCTGGGCGGCTGGGACTGGGTCCTGCTCCTCGCGGTCTCCACCTCCGCCATCGCCTCCACCCAGACGACGATCATCCCGGCCTCGCGTACGGCGCTCTCCATGGCACGCCGCCAGGCACTGCCCGCCCATTTCCGGCACATCAACCCGCGTTTCCGCACCCCTGACGTGAGTACGTGGTGGGTCGCCGCGATCGCCATCGCCTGGTATCTCGTGGTGAGCCAGATCAGCGAGAACGCGCTCTTCGACTCGCTCACCGCCCTTTCGCTGCTCATCGCGTTCTACTACGCGCTGACGGGGCTGGCCTGCGCGGTCTACTACCGCCGTCATCTCTTCGAGAGCGTCCACAACTTCCTGCTGATCGGCCTCGGCCCCCTGGTCGGCGCCGGGCTGCTGACCTGGCTCCTCGTGAAGTCCGTGATGGACATGTCGGACCCGGAGAACTCCTACAGCGGAACGTCGTGGTTCGGCCTCGGACCACCGCTCGTCATCGGTATCGGCATCGCCGTGGCCGGTGTGATCATCATGTTCGTATGGCGTCTGCGGGCTCCCGCGTACTGGAGGGAGCGGCCCGGCGTGGCGGACCCCGAACTGGTCCACGGCCACGGCCACGGTCCGGGCAACGGTCACGGTCACGGTCACGGCCCCGCCCCCGGCAAGGAGACCTGAGATGTCGGTCGTCCTGGGCTACGACGAATCCCCCGGCGCCGCCCGCGCCCTGCGCATCGCCGTCGAGGTGGCGGCCGCCTTCGACGAGCGTCTCGTCCTGGTCTACGGCGCAGCGGCCCCCGGCCCCACGGGTGAGGAGAGCGCGTCCCACCGCGAGGCGGTCCGTCAGGCCGGCCGGATCGGACTGGAACATGCGGTCACGGAGGCCGACCGTGCGGGCGTCCCGACCACCGTCGAGGTGATCGACGACAAGCCCGCCCCGGCCCTGATCGACGCGGCGAACCGCCATGGCGCACGGGTGATCGTGGTGGGCAGCTGGGGCGAGAGCCCCATGCGCGGGGCGCTCCTGGGCTCGACGCCCCACAAACTGCTGCACATGTCGACCGTCCCCGTGCTCTGCGTCCCGCCGGAGGAGTGAGGGCCGGACGCGGAAGGCGGCGGGCACGCGAGGGGTAGGCGCGGCGGAGACCGTACGGATGCGACCGATGAGTTCCGCCGTGATCCACGGTCATAGATCATGGCTGGTGACGAACGAGCCCGCCGAGAAGCCGACGAGATATCGAGGAACCCATCATGCGTACTCTCATCAGCACCGCCTTCATTTCGCTCGACGGCGTCGTCGAGGGCCCGGGCGGCGAGCCCGGCTACCGCAACTCCGGCTGGACCTTCAAGGACATCGAATTCGTCCCCGAGGCGTACGAGATCAAGGGCCGTGAGCAGAAGGAGGCCGCGGCGATGATGCTGGGCCGGGCCAGCTACGAGGCCTTCAGCGCGGTGTGGCCCGACATGGAGGAGTTCGCCGACTACAAGGTGATGCCGAAGTACGTCGTCTCCACCACGCTCACCGAGGACGACCTGGTCACGAACTGGGGCGACACCACGATCCTGCGCACGCTCGACGACGTCGCCGCGCTCAAGCAGACCGACGGCGGCCCGATCATCATCCACGGCAGCGCATCCCTCAACCAGGCCCTCTCCGACGCAGGCCTGATCGACCGCTACCACCTGCTCGTCTTCCCGCTCCTGCTCGGCGCGGGCAAGCGCCTCTTCAGCGCCACGGACAAGGACACCCAGAAGCTGAAGCTCGTGGAGCACGAGGTGTACGCCAACGGCCTGCAGAAGAACGTGTTCGACGTCGTCCGCTGACCGGACGAGCCCGCCACCGGCCCGCAGACGACCGGAGGACGATCGGAGGACGATCGGAGGGCGCCCCGGCGACGGGCGCCCCGCCGCGCTCAGGCCGCGTGCTTCTTCAGGGAAGCAAGGTGCGCGAACACCACGACGTTGGCCGAGTAGCCGTGCTTCTTGTCGAAACGCCCGCCGCAGGTGATGAGCCGGAGCTCCGCGCGGCTGGAATGCCCGTACACCTTGCGGTTGGGGAACTTCTCCTTCGTGTACGTCTGCACCTCGTCGACGGTGAAGACGGCGATACGCCGGTCCGCCCGGGTGACCTTCACCGCGTCACCCCGGCGCAGCATCTTGAGATTGAGGAAGATCGCCGGTCCGGTGGCGGTGTCACGGTGCCCTACCAGCACGGCCGTTCCCGCATCCCCGGGCGACGGGCCGTGCCGGTGCCAGCCCACCGTCATGGGCGTGCTCAGGGGCGGTGCGCCGAGCTGCCCCTTCCTGTCGAGGCCGAGAGGGGTGACCGGAGCCTCGATGAAGATGGCGGGAACAGCGACCTTGACCGGTCGCGCACGCTCCTGGGGTGCGTGCGCGACCGGTCGGGCCGGCCCGGCGCCGCCGCCCGCCGCATCATCTGCGTGGACGGCGGCGACCGACGGTCCGCGTTCCTCGGACGGGCCGGAGCAGGCCGACACGATGCCGGTCAGCAACGTGAACGTCACCGACAGCGTGATCGTGAGACGGCACGCGCGGCTCGGTCCACGCCTCCGGGGCCGTCGGCGGGGCCGCGGACGAGGCCGGGGACGGGGCCGTGGAGGGGCTGAGCTATGCCTCGTTGCGGGCACGGCGCCGGGCGGATCGGCGGACCAGGACCAGCGCCGCGATCCCGGCAACGCCGGCACTCACCGCAGCCGTGGTTCCGAAGCCGGAGTCGCTCTCGGCGGTGCTGAGGTTCTCCAGGTCCGGAACACCGCCGGCGCCCGCGGGCACCGCACCGGACGGCTCGCGGTAGTCGGTCCCGGAGTTGATCTCCTGCGACGGCTGGCTGCTGGGGCGGCCGCTGGGACGGTCGGCCGAGGGCCGGTTCGGGCCCTGGTCCCCGGCGCGGGTGGCGCAGTCGACCTTGAAGGTCCTGTTCTTCGGGCCCGCCGGGACCGTCCACACCAGCTGGTACGTGCCCTCCGGGAGCAGGTACCGCTCGCTGACCCCCGCGCCGTTGACGAGCGGCAGCGTGCTGACCAGGGTGTCACCGGCGGGCACCGTCGGCGGCTGCGCGGTGATCGTCCATGGGACCGCGCGGTAGGACTCGAAGTTGCTGGCGACGAGAGTGAACGCGCAGACCTCGACTCCGTCCTGGCCTCGCGAGTGCCACCCGGCCGAGCGGACGTTGAGATCGCCGCTGTCTCCGGGAGCGGCGTGGGCGGCCGGCGCTCCGACCAGGGTGGCTCCGGCGGCGGCGACGACAGCGGCCACCGTGGTACCCGCGCGGATCCCGCGCAGGCGCAGGGGAGTGGACAGGATCATGCTGAACTCCTTGAAGCCGGGGTGATTGTCATACTTATCGACCGCCGCCCATCAGAAGCTAAAGATCTTTCAAAACGCGGTAGGCGGCTCGCGAAACGCGCGCAACCACCTGCCTGGCCGATAACCTCCCCCGCGGCCCCGCCGGCCTGCTCCCGGCGCGAGGCGGGCCCCGCCATCGGAAACCTGCAGGTGGCAGGCCTGCAGCCGCGCACGCCGCACGCTCCGCCCCGGCCCTCCGGGCTGCCGGATGCGCGCTCGGCGTGAGAGTGTCGCAGGTGTGGGTACGGGTGGGCGCGCGCAGGCTCACCCACCGCCCGGTGGTCAGCTCTTGCTGTCGCCGTCCTCGTCGTCGCTGCGGGGCCAGATCGCGATGGCGAGGAGGACGGCCGCCCACACTCCCAGCGGGGCGACCGGCCAGTAGTACGTCAACTCCCCTTTCTGTACGCAGCGCACGCCCCATACGGCCGACATGATCACCAGCCCGCCGAGCCAGTACCGCCACTCCGCGAGCCACTCCGCCATGTCCTTGCGGTCCTTTTCGGCCCGGGTCGGTATCGGGGCCGGCAGGTCGGCGGTGAGGGCGCCGAGGTCGTCGGCGGTGCGTGCCCGCAGGGCCGCCTGGACCCTGCTCGTGTGTTCCGGCGCGTCGAGCCGTCCTTCGGCCAGCGCCGCGGCCAGGATGCCGAGAGCCCGATCGCGGTCGGCGTCCGAGACGCGCACCGCGGGCGTGGAGGGTTTGCTCTGGTCCTCGTTCATCGGTCGTCCCCGTTCGTCGTTAGAATACGACTGTATCTCAAAGAGGGAAGGTGGCCATGCCGAAGACCGTCGACCGGCCGGAGCAGCGCCGTCAGATCGGCGCCGCGCTGCTGCGCCTCGCCGCCGAGAGCGGCCTGGACCAGATCAGTGTGCGCACCGTGGCCGCGGCCAGCGGCCGGTCCGCCGGGGCGGTGCAGAAGTACTTCCGCTCCAAGGAGGAGATGCTGGCCTTCGCCGCCGAACTCGCCGGTGAGCGCGTCGAGGAGCGCATGGCGCTCGTCGACACCGGCCTCCCGCTGCGTCAGGCGTTGCGCGAACTGGTCCTCACCACGCTCCCGCTGGACGAGGAACGCCGCGCCGAAGCTGCCGCGCAGCTCGCCTTCGCCGTGCACGCGGCCCACCACCCCCGCCTCGCCGCGATCCGGCGCCAGGTCGACCATGACGTCAGGGAGGTCCTCGCGGCATGGCTCGACGACGTCGGCTGCCCCGGCGCCCGGGCCACCGCCGACGCCGTCATCGCCCTCAGCGACGGACTCGCGCTGCGGATGCTCTACACACCCGCCGAACAGACCTCACTCCTCGACGCCCTGGACCGCGCCCTCGACGCGCTCCTGGCCGACGGCTAGACGACGTGTGCCGTTCCTCCCTCGGCCGCCAGGGCCCGGGCGATGCGGCGGTTCGTCTCCTGCCACTCCTCCGCCGGGACCTTCGGCAGGACGTCGCTCCAGAGCGGCAGGCAGGTGCCGCGCAGCTGCATCATGCCTTCCGGGCGGGCGACGAACCACACGTGGAAGTGCGAACCGCCGTCGCCCCAGCGGTTGATGTGCACGCGCGCGATCCCGCCGAGGGACATGACCGCGCGTTCGACGCGCTGCAGCATGCCGCCGAGCTGGGCCGCCCGCTCGGGTGCCAGGTCGGCCAGGTCGCCGTGGTCGTGTGGCAGCAGCATCACCTGGGCCGGCACGCCCTCGGGCTCCACGAAGCCGCGTACCTTCCAGTGCGCGTCGCTCCACAGCGTCGGTCCCTCGGTGTCCACGCAGCCGGGGCACTCGTCGCCGTCCTCGCCCCTGCGGGGCGGCTCGGGGAGTACCGGCTCGTCGAGCACACGGATGCGGAGGTCACCCTCGTAGGGGAAGACGTCCCAGAACGGGATGCCGTCCTCGGGCAGGGAGATGCGCTCGCCGATCGGCAACCGCCTGACGAAATCGCTGGGTTCGACACTCATGGCCAAAGCTTGGCACAGCGTGTGTGGGGCGGTGGGTCGCCCGACCGGCGGGCGGCCGGGCGACTCACCGGATCCGGACCCGGGTCCGGGTCGGGCGGGCCTCAGGGGCGCGCGTTGAGCTCCGCGACGATCGAGGCGGGGGAGTGACCGCTGTTGTCGGACAGCCGGTGGAAGTCGACGGAGACGAAGTTGGGGTCGCGGCCACCGGCCGCGGGCCGGCACCGCTCGGCGATCCGGTTCCTCAGTTTGGCCCCGTTGTCGAGGGCCGCCGTGAGGACCGTCGGCACGTTGCGGTGGTGGCTCATCGTGAACAGCCGCCGGAATCCCGGCTCCTGACGGTCCAGCGGAACGTCGGGCCAGCGCGTGACGCACGCGAGGTCGTTGCCCATGTCCCCGAGGCTCCAGTAGTTGCTGACCGTCCACGACCGGTCGTACATGACGCCCAGGTGCTCGCGGTCCGGGCGGTCGGAGAAGATCAGCAGTCGCTTTCCGGCCGTGACCAGGTCGGCCACCTTGGGCCAGCCCTGCTGGCGCACGTTCCACGCGTCGGGCCGGAACAGCAGCTCGGGCAGCCCCCGGACCCTGCTCAGCGAGTTCCGCAACTGCTCGGCGCCGACGTAGTCCTCGAGGAAGACGGTCACGACCTCCTGGGGATGGGTGGCGAGGAAGTCCACCACGGTCTGCATCGTGCCGTGGAAGGACTGCCGGGGCAGGGCGTACGTCGCTCCGGCGAAGGTCTTGCACTCGCCGTGGCACAGGTACACGTCGCTGGGGTAGCAGTCGCTGCCGAAGCTGATGACGCAGAGCCAGGTGCTCCGCTCGTACCAGTGCGTGTCCAGACTCAGACCGCGGACGCCGTTGTCGAGCTGGGCGCGCACGGACTCGGACTGGTTCACCGAACTCCAGCGGGAGTCCTCGTAGTTGGTGAACGCGTTGTGGGTGGTCAGGAAGGAGACCTCGTCGAGCCGGCGGTCGCCCCAGCGCGCGTCGGCCGAACCGGCCCCGGCGGAGGGGGCGGCCGCCGGGACCGAGAGGGCCGAAGGGGCCGCGTGAGTCGTGGGTGCCGAGGCGGTCGCGAGGGTCGGGGTGCCCAGCAGGGTCAACAGGAGGAGGAGTACGAAGGAACAGCGCCCGGTTCTTCGCGTGGGCGCGGGGTGGGCGGCCCGTCGGCCGGGTGTCGGTGCGGTGATCCGGAAGCGCCCACGGGCTCCCGTCCGCAGCATGCTCATGCCAATCATGCGCGGAGGGTAGCGCGAAGGCCGTGAATTCGCCCCCCAGCGGACCGGTACGGCCGATATCCGACGTGCGGCGAACCGAGGCCGGCGGCGAAGCGCCGAGACCGCCCGTCGGGTTCAGGCCCGGCCGACTGCGCCCACCCGGCCCAACCACCCGTCGAGGACGGCGAAGTCGGCGTCCGTGAGACCCCGTCGTGGATCCACGCGATGCAGCAGTGCATCACCCTGATGGTGTGCGGCCACCCATGCACGGTCGCGGTCGGTGATCTCGTCGTCGACCCAGACGAACGGGCGCCCCGCCGCCCGGTGGACCAGAGCACGGGTCTTCCAGTGCAGACCGTCGCGTTCGTCGCGTTCGTCCTCCGCCGACGGCTCCGGCCAGAACACCAACGGCAACCGGGGCAGACCCAGCCGGGGCGCGACAGCGTCGTTCGCGTCGTCCGTCCAGGTCGTGGCCCACACCAGCTCGCACGGCAGTGCCGCCAGCCGGGGCCCGTGCGAGGGATCGATCCTGGCCAGAAGCGGGTTGGCCCCGGTCTCCCGCAGCCCGGGACCGTCCTCGTACGTCCGATACTCCTGCGACGCGCCGAAGGGGATGAGCGGTCCGTCGACGTCGAGGAAGAGCAGGGGAAGTCCGGAGCCGGTCACGACACCACCGTATCCCTCCCGCCGTGGACGGCTTCGTGCGCCGGAGCCGGCCGGGAGGACAGCGCGAGTCGTCACGGGCCCGGGGACTTGCCGGTGTGCTGGGCGTCCTTCCGTTCTCCGAGCTCGCCCGTGATCCGCTCCAGGTCCGTCACCAGCGCGTCCAGCCATGACACGGCCGCGAAGTACTGCCATGGCGCGCCCGGCGGTTCGGCCGAGAAGTCGTCGAAGGTCCGCGCGCGCAGCGGCACCGTGGTGTCCGGGGTGTCGCCGGTGGGGTCCATGCGGGCGGAGACCAGGAGCATGCCCGCCGCCACCCGGTCGCCGATCCGGGTGACCGCCTCGGTCGGACCCCGTTCCAGGGGCGGTACGACGACCGGTTCGGGCGGTACGAGCATCCGGTCGGCGCCCCACAGCGTGTGGTGACCGGCCATGAGCGTGGCCTGCCAGTCGTACCGCCCGGACGGCACCCCCAGCCCCTTCGGTTCGCTCTGGTACTGCGCGTACGCCGACTCCGCCATGATCAGCGCGTGCTGCAGCGACCTGTGCCCCGGAGCGGTCAGCAGCGGTACGCGGGTCCCGCCCGCCGCGACCTGGGCCGTCGTGTCCACCGCCGTCTCCGCGGCGTGGCGCAGCAGGGTCGCCGCCGCCCGCCGCAGCTCGTCATGGGCGCCCCGGGGCCAGGCGAACAGCCCGAACACGGCGCCGATCGCGCTGCCGGCCAGCACGTCCAGGAGCCGGAACTCCGCGAGCTGCCAGGTCGCGGGCGCCAGCTGCGCGAAGACCAGGGCGATGACGACCGTGAACATGGCCTGCGCCCAGCCCACGCCCTTCACCGGGCCCAGGGTGAAGGTGACCAGCATCAGCGGAGGGAGCGCTGCCGCGTACACCTCGATGTCCGTCCCGACGAGCGCCAGCAGCGTGGCGGCCACGAGCGCCCCGACGAGGGTCCCGGTCAGCGCCACCCGCACCGTGGATCTCGTCCCCCGGGCCGTCGTACGGGTGAGGGTGAGCGTCGCGAGGAGCAGCCAGAAGCCGTGCGGGAGCGTGTCGATGCCCGCGATCGCCCGCGCCGCCGCCAGCGCCAGGCTGATGCGTACGGCGTTCTGGAAGAACACCGACCGCTGCCCCAGGTGCCCGGTGAGCCGCCGCCACCACAGCGCCGGCGCCCGCATCTGCGCGTACCAGAACCGCCCCGGCGCCGCTGTCGCCGCGGCCGCCCGCCCCCGTACGGCGATGTCCGCGGCGGTGGACATCGCCAGCGCGGCGTCCGCCACCTCCAGCGCAGCCGCGTGGCGTCGCAGCACGGCGGGCACGACGGCCTCGTTCGGCGGCCCCGCCGCCAAGGCCTGCCGCACCCGCCACAGCTCCGCGTGCGCGGCCGTGCCGGTCGTCCGGCCGCGCAGGCGCTCGGCCGTCTCCCGCGAGCTGTCCCGGACCGCGCGCAGCACGTCGAGCCCGGCCCCCGGCGACGTGGGGCCGCCGGGCAGCGGCGGCAACACCGCCAGCCGGGCCAGCAGGGTGCGCGCCGCGAGCCCGGTATGGGCCATCGCCCGGTCCCGTACGCTCGGCCCCGCGGGCCGATCCGCCTCCGGAACCTGCGAGGACCGCAGGTCCTTGCTCACCGGCCGCGCCGTGCGCACGGTCGCGTCGGAGAGCGCGTACGGGGGCGCCGCCAGCGTGTCGGCGAAGCCCTCCGCGCAGTCGGCGGCACGTGCGGCACGCTCCCGGTACGGAACGGTCGTCGGATGATCGGGCAGCAGGAACCGCTCGGCGAGGATCAGCAGAACGAGACCCACCGTCGCGCCCGTCAGGCGTTCGCCGAGCGAACCGGGGTCGTAGGGCGGGAAGGACGGCAGGATGTACATCAGTTGCAGCCCCGGCGCGGCGCCGGCCGGCCGGGGGCCGCCCACCGCGATGAAGGCCAGCACGAAGCCGATGACCAGCATCCCGACGGCGGCGCTCCACGTCCGCACCGAGAGGTACGTGCCGATCGTGACCAGCACCCAGCAGGCCGGCACCACCGGGATCAGGACCCTGGCCCGCTGCCGCCCGGTGCCGGGGATGTGCGACAGACCGGCCATCGAGACGGCGGCGAAGAGCGCGTACGTGGCGGCGACGGACGAGCCGAAGCCGTACAGGAACAGGTAGAAGCCGGCGCTCGCGGCGAGCGTGACCCGCACGGACCGCCGGGCCATCGCCGCGTAGGAGGCCGGCAGCCGCAGCTTGGGAACGCGACCCATACCACCAGCATCACCCGCCCCGGCGCGCCCGGCACGCGGCGCGCGGCACGCCGGGCGCGTCCCGCGGCCGCTCCCGCACTTCGCCGGCCGTCCGCGTGGGTCCCCGAGCGGTCGCCTAACATGCCAGGTCATGGCGATGTTCGTGCACGTGACGTCCGCGGCGAACGCGCCGCGCATCAGGCGGTCAGGGATCCGGGCGGTGAGCCACGGACAGGGCGACGCGCGCGGTGTCTACTGCTTCCCGGTACTGCCCTCGTACACCCTCACCCATCAGTGGCTCCGTGAGCTGGCCCGCTTCGGCAGCCGGGGCGGCCTCGTGGCCGTCCACGTACGGCTGGACGACGACGAGGACGTACTGGTCGGGCGCTACGCCGACCGGGCGCGCAACGCCCAGGCCGCCGTCCCCGCGGCCCAGGCGGTGCGGCGGATCGCGGCACTGGACGATCCGCGCGGGTGGGAGGTGTTCGTACCCCGGGCGATCCGGCCGCGCGAGCTGCACCGCATCCGCACCGCGCCGCAGGTGGCGGGCTGGCGGTACCGGCCGGACGCGCACGGCACGCGCCCCTGCACCTGCTTCGGCTGCCGGGTGCGCGGAGGGTACGGCGCGCGGCGGCTGCGCGAACGGCTGCCGCACCCGCTGGACGGCCCGCCGCCACCGGTCCGTGTGCTGCTCGCCCGGGTCGCGGCGGCGGGGGAGCCGGGAGACCCGGTCGTGCTGCGGGAGGTGCTCCACTGGTTCGGCATGCGCCGCCGGGGCCCGATCGACCGGCTGGCCCGCCTCGCCGCCCACCCCGACCCAGGGGTGCGGGAGGACCTGGTGTGGGCGGTCGCCGGCTGGTCCACCCCGGGCGTCGGCGACCTGCTGAACGCCTTGGAGGACGACCCCTGGGACGAGGTCCGGGAGGCGGTGGAGGCGGTGCGGGAGCCGGGGTGAGCGCGGGGGCCCGACGGTCACCGCCCACGGGCCTCCCCGGGAACGGGAGAGCGTTCCCAGAGAGGCCCTGGCCGGTGGCCCCTCGACGCGAGACGGCCGACGGGCTGTCAGGCGGTGTGCAGCGTCAGGCCGTACCGGCCGAGGATCTCGTTGACCGGCTGGAACCACGTCTCGCCGCCGGACGAGCAGTTGCCCCACCCGCCGGACGTGACGCCCTGCGCCTGGTCCCCGCTGATGAACGCCCCGCCGGAATCACCGCCCTCGGCGCAGACGCTGGTCTTGGTCATCTGATGGACGGCCCCCTGGCTGTAGTTGACGGTCTCGTTCATCGCTAGGACGGTGCCGCAGTGCCACCGCGTCGTGGACCCCGAGCGGCAGATCGACGAGCCCACCGGCGCCACCGCGGAGCCGCGCACGAGCCGGTCCGGGACGGTACCCCAGCCGAGCACGACGGGCACGGTCCACCAGCCGCTGTGGATGCTCACGTAGGCGTAGTCGTTGCCGGGGAAGGACGAGCCCTGGAAGGTTCCCATCGCGGAGCCGTCCCAGCCGCGCACCGCGGCGCCGGCCTGTCCGCAGTGGCCGGCCGTCACGAATCCGCCGTGCACGGAGAAGCCGATGGAGCAGCGGACGTTACCGGTGTAGTACGGGTCGCCTCCGACGGTGCCGGCGGCGTAGGTGCGCGGCGCCCGGGCCGTCTCGGCCACGGTGACGGGGGCGCTCGCGCGGGCCCGTTCGACGAAGGCGCGTACGGCGGGCGCGGAACGTTCGGCCCGCACGACCGTGACGACGACGCTGTTGGCCCGGGGGTCGACGTGCCAGCCGGCGACGCCCGCCGGGGCGGCGAGCGCGTCCAGCCGGGACTTGGCCCGGTCGAGCGCGGCGGCACTGTGCCGCACCTGACGGGTCGCGACGCCGAGCGCGCGTACCTCGGCCTCCTCGGACCGGTCGGTGAGCGCGACGACGAGCCGGCCGGCCGCCGGGTCGAACCACGATCCGCCGTAGTCGGTGCCCGCGGCCCGGCGGGCTTCCTCCTCGACGTCCGCCGCGGCCTTCTCCGCACGCAGCCGCTTCTCGGCCTGCTCGGCCGTCAGACCGAGGTCCTGCCGCATGGCGTCCAGGAGCCCGGCGGAGGCGGCGGGGGGTACGGGCGGGGGAGCGGCCTGGGCGGACGGTGCGTGGGTGGCGCCTAATCCGACGGTGATCAGCAGGGCCGCGACGGCGGCGGGCAGGGGGAAGGTCGTGCGCTTCACGGAGCCTCCAGATGTGGGGGAGTCGAACGCATGAGAGCGCTCTCAGAGCGCTCTCAGAATGCTTCCGGAGGTCACGCTAACGGCGATGGGTTGTCAGGTCCATACCAGGTGCGTTGATCTGTCGACGAGCCGTGGGCGACGGCGGTCACCGGGGCGCGGTGCAACGCTCAGCGTCTCGCGGCCCTGCGGGGGGCACGGGCGAGGCGGGGCGAGTGGACGCCGTTCAGGCTGAGCTCGGGGCAGGACGCGGCCGGACCGGAGGGCGGCGCGGAGGGCGGCGCGGAGACGGCGCGGACGCGGCGCGGAGACGGCGCCGACGAGTCTGTGCAGGGGGACGCGCCCCAACACCCTTCGAAATCCCGGCACATGGCGCGGGGCAGGCGTCCGCCGCGCTCATGATCGGGCGGCCCGGCCGCCCCTCGCGCCGAGCGTGTGACGGATCACCAGGTCGTGGGCACTCCGTCGTTCACGTCGGGCGGCGTGGAGGGGCCGCCGCCGAGGACGGCGATGAGGACGAGCCCCACGAGGGCGATGACGACCAGTGCGACGGCCACCACGAGACGCGCGCGATGTCGCGGCGCGCGGACCTCGCCGGGCGGTGTGGGCTGCCCGGGGAACTGCTTGTTCAGCGCGTCCACCAAGGCCATGAGTGCCGGATCGTCGCGACTGAGGTCATGCTCGATCTCGGCAAGTATGCGCTGGTCATCCGCGGGGTGACTCATGGCGACCGCCTCAATACCGCTCCGGGTGCCAGGGGGCGAGTGCTTCGCCTCCGTTCCCCCGCCTCCTCAAGTATTCCCGCTCGGCCGCGGGCTGTCCTGATCGCGCGGAGGGCACCACACGCGGCCGGGAGCTCGCACGTGCGTCAGCGAGGGGCAGGGGAGCCGCCACCCTGGGACGATTCCTGCGGACCGTGACCCGTCGAGCCGGCCGAGGCCGTCGAGCCGGCCGAGGCCGTCGAGCCGGCCGAGACCGTCGAGGCCGACGGGCCGCTCGTGGGCGTCGTGCCGTGTGCCACCGACAGCGGCTCGGCGATGTCCTCCAGGGAGCGGCGTTCCGTCTTCACGGCGAGGAAGGCGGCGACGAGGCCGGCCGCGCACATCAGGCCCGCGCCGATCTGGAAGGCCGGCACGGCCTCGGCCGGGACTCCGGACTCGGTGAGGCTCGCGAAGATCAGGGGGCCGCTGATGCCGCCCGCGGCCGTACCGATGGCGTAGAAGAAGGCGATGGCCATCGCCCGGGTCTCCATCGGGGAGATCTCCGACACGGTCAGGTACGCGCTCGACGCGCCGGCCGACGCCGGCGGTTCCGGTGACCTGGGCGGCGGTGATGTCCAGACCGCTGCCCTCCTCGGCGAGGCGGCCGGCGATGTTGCCGACGATGGTGACCTCGAGTCCGTCCAGGATCCAGACGGTGCCGAGGCCGATCACGATCATCGGAACGGCGGTGGTCACGGTGCCTGCCTTCGCTCGCCGCGGCACCTCTCGGGATCCGGGGTCAGAGCTTGGTGAAGAGGTGCTCGGGTACGTCGTAGAGAACGAAACCGTTGTCCAGGCGGACGCGGACCGTCACACGGTCCCTCTGCCGCAGGTGCGCCTGCCAGGCGGGTTCCAACGAGGCGATCTGTTCGTCCAGTTGCCCGCGGCTGCCGGGCGGCATCTGGTGGCCGAAGTCGTCGCGGAGGGAGGTGAGCCGGACGTACTCGCGGACCTCGTGACTCTGCTCGTTCGCGTACGAGTCCACCCGCTCGACGGTGCCCTCGACCCCTGCCGCGAGGGCCAGGGAACCGGTGACGGCGACCGCGCTCGCCGGCGAGTCCGCGCCCGCCTCGGTCTCCTGAGCCGACTCCGGCGGCCCGGTCAGCCCCCCGGTCAGCGTCAGCTCGGCCGCCAGCCGCACCCGGCGTCCCTCATTCAGCGTCATGGATCCTTCATCGCTCCTGGTCGTTCGAGCCGCGACGCCCTGCACCCGATGCGGCCCGGGTCCTGCCATTAGGCCACACCCCCACAGCGAGCGAACGCACCGGCCCGGAGGCTCGCGGCTCGATCCACCGGCGGCCGGGGCGCGCCGTCAGCACCGTTCGCCAGGCTCTGCGGCGATGACACGCACTACCGCTCCGCTGCCGAGGGACCCCCCGAGCAACCGCTCGCTCTCTGGTGGGAATCGGTCGCCCGCTCCCGTGCCGTCGTCGACAGGCACTCGGCGTCGGCGGCCTGGACCAGCTCGGCGCCCACACGACCCGTAGGGGCGAACGCCCCCACCTCCGTCGCGCTCTCCTGGACCTCGTCGAGAAGTACGCCCGCCACGCCGGTCACGCCGGCCTCATCCGCGAATCCGTCGACGGACTCACGGGCGAAGACCCGCCGAGGTGATCGTCCACTCGTGAGGGGGCGGATACGGGGCCCCGGAAGAGTGACTGGCCCTCGCGACGTCTGCCCCGACACTGGCGCGCCCGCCTCTCCTGTGGCCGAACCCGGTGCCGCCCCCATTCCCGCCCGCGTCCCTTCAGGGTCGTGTCTGTCGCGGCCGAAGGGCTGTGAGGCCCGAGCCACTGCCCCGGATGGGGGCTCAGGCACAATCAAGCCGTGCCTACCCCTCCTGACGCCTCCGCTCTGTACCCGGATGTCGCAGCCTTCGGCAGCCTCGCTGCCGCGCTTCGGGCCGAGGCGGGGGGCTGCCTCGGTGCCGTCCCGGTCACGTCCTCGGATTCCGATCCGCTGCGCCACGCGGCCGTCGCCAGCACCCTGCCGCACCGCGAGCCGCTACAGATCAGCGCGTGGTCCCACGAACGCCGCTGGTCGATTCGCGGCACGGAGCCATTCCAGGGCCTGTCACTCCTCGACGGCACGACAGAGGACCTGACGGAGGTCGCCAGGGCTGCCCGAGCGTGGCACGACGGGGCAGCCCTGGATGACATGCGTAGGGCGATCCCCATCGTGCACCTGACCGGCAGGTCCGAGGTGCCGGACCACCATCCCGCGCGTCTTACGGAATCCGAGTGGCAGAGCCTGCGTCAGCAAGCGGCTGAACTGGAGTACGCCTGGAAGGAGCCGTACCAAGCCCTGATCGAGGCGGCATACGCCGAGCCGGCGCTGCGTGCCCTCTATCCGTTCACCAGCCACTGGGCACTGCGCTTCTCGAGCAGCACCCGCCCGGACCTGACCGTCGTCGGGCCATGCCTGACGGCGGTCAGCGACAGTACGTACGGCCTGGGTCGGGGCATCGTCACTTCAGACCTCGGCCAGTTCGCCACAGCGCACGAGGCTGTGGCAATGGCCGTCCAGCACCTGCCATCCGGCCTCGGCCCGGTCACGCTCGGCGGATGACCGACAGAGGACACTTTCACCCTGGACTGCCTGGTCCGGGTGGCGCAATGGTCGCAGGCCGCCAGGCAGTTCCGGCCGCTGGAGCGCATACGCGACACCTGAACATGCGAGCTCACCAGTCTGAAGCCCCCGGTGCGTGCGGGGCCGGAGGTGCTTGGGGGTGGGCCGGTAGGGTCGGGGGATGACCGAGTTGTACGGCGCTTCCGTCGTTCTCCGCCCCGCCGTTGCCGAGGATGTTCCCGCCCTCGCGGCCATCCGGGCGACGCCGGAGGTGCGGGAGCGATGGCGTGGCGACGACGATCTGGCGGCGGAGGTCGCCTCCGATCTGGAGGACCCCGACGTCCGGTGCCTGACCATCCGTCACCAGGGGCGGGTCATCGGGATGATCCAGTGGTACTCCGAGGACGAGCCGGACTACCGGCACGCCGGGATCGACCTCTTTCTCGACCCGTCGGTGCACGGCAGGGGCCTGGGCACCGACGCCGTGCGCACCCTCGCCGCGTACCTCGTCGACGCTCAGGGCTACCACCGGCTCGTGATCGACCCTGCGGCCGACAACGCGGCGGCGATCCGCTGCTATGCGAAGGTCGGCTTCCGTGAGGTCGGGGTGATGCGCCAGTACGAGCGCGGTGCGGACGGAACCTGGCACGACGGCCTGCTGATGGACCTCCTGGCGGCCGAACTGGTGCGCTGACACCGCACCGCACCGCACCGCACCGCACCGCGCCCGCCCGGGCTCGGCGCGATCCGTCAGGGTCTCTTGCGTTGCGAGCCCCCCCGCCATCGCTCCCCCTTGCGCATGCGGGTGGGCGCCGCACGCCCCATTGCCGCCCCGGAGGGTGGGCTTCACGCGACGAATTTTTCGCCCTGGCGCCATAGGGATATCAGCTTTGAGCTGGGCCTTTGTGGGTGGAATGGCGCACTTCGCTTCACGCGGCGCCAATTGTGGCTCGCATTGGCGCCATTCATGCGCCATGATGGCGGCATGGGGGCGCGCCCCGGCCACGGTCGGGGTCGCGCGCCCTTCGTGGGGTGGGGCGTCAGAGGGGGGTCGGATCATGGAGACAGCACAGGGCCGGAGCCGGGGCCAGGATCAGGGGCAGACGGCACCCGGCGCTCTCGCGGCCTTCGCCCGCTTCGTCCTCTGCGGGGGCGGCGTGGGGCTCGCCTCCAGCTTCGCCGTGGCGGCCCTCGCCTCGTGGGTTCCCTGGGTCGTGGCCAACGCCCTGGTCACCGTCGTCTCCACGCTCCTCGCCACCGAGCTGCACGCCCGCTTCACCTTCGGCGCGGGCGGGCGCGCGACATGGCGCCAGCACACGCAGTCGGCCGGGTCCGCGGCGGCGGCGTACGCGGTCACCTGCATGGCGATGCTCGTCCTGCAGCACCTGGTGGCGGAGCCCGGCGCGGTGGTCGAACAGGTCGTCTACCTGTCCGCCTCCGCGCTCGCCGGAGTCGCACGGTTCGCCGTGCTGCGCGCCGTCGTCTTCGCCCGCACCCGTTCGCGTTCCGCGCCCCCCGTCCACCCCGTGCCCACGACCGCCGTCGTGGCCCGCACCACGCCCGCCGGCTCTGCGGCACTCTGCCGCGCCGCCTGAGCCGTCCTAGCGGGAACCAGCCGTCCGGGGCGGGAAGTTGTCCAGGTCACCGTTCTGCGTGGCCACCTCGTGGCCGAGCAGGTGCAGCGGACCCGCCTCGATGCCGGCCTTCTCCACGCCACGCCAGTACGCCAGCGCCAGCCGGGCGTCCACCAGGCCGTGGACCAGGGGGAGTTCCGGATCGGCCGCGTGGAGCAGGGACTCCAGCCGGCACGAGGCGATCGTGCCCGGAAGCCACGTCCGCGCCGCGTACCCCTCCGCCGCCTCCCGGGGGAGCCCCGGAGCCGTGCGGCGTTCCACCGAGCCGACGGACAGCAGACCGCCGCCCACGATCAGGACGTCGCGCCGCTCCCGCATCCGGGCGAGGGCCGCCGTGGTGTCGAAGCAGTGCGGGAACGAGTCGTCGACGACGATCGCACCGGGCCGGAGCCTCGCCACGTCGAGCACCGCGCCGCCCCCGCTCACGGCGGTGACCAGGAGGTCGGCCTCGTACACCGCCGCGGGGAGGGCCGGATCCGACTCGTGGACCACGACGTCACGGGCCAGGCCGCGGGCCACCAGATCCTCCGCCAGCTTCCGCAGCCGTGGCGCGCTGCCCTCGACGTCGCACAGGAGCAGCCGGGCGGGCGGCTCGGGCGCGAGGGTCAGGAGCAGTTCCAGGGACGAGCCGCCGATGGAGCCCAGGCCGGCCACGGCGACGACGAGACCGGCGAGTTCGCGGCCGGTCCGCGCGAGCGCGGCGTGGACGGTCTTCACCACGGACACCGCGGTCGCCGCATGCCCGGTCGTGACGGCCGTCGCACGGGCCGTCCGGGCCTCCGCCTCGCGCAGGACCCCGAAGCCGTACGCGGTGAGCGACGGGATCATGCCGGCCAGAGACACGCAGCGCGCGCCCAGGGACGACGCGTACTCGACGGCTCGGGCCGTGCGGGCCGCGAGGTCGGGTGTCGACGCCAACTCGTCGGCGAACAGGGGAAGGCAGACGAACCCGGACCGGCCGAGCGGGGTGCCGATCTCCTCCACGAGTCGCGGACGTCCGTCCGGGAACAGCATCCGGCGCAGGTGTTCACGCGACTCCGCCTCGGTCGCCGGACTGCCGAGGAGTCCGGCCGAGCCTCGCGATCCGTGTGACGCGAGTGCCATGAGCTGACCGGGCGGCGGGAGGTATCCGACCAGCGCGGAGTCCAGGACGCTCGCCACCCTCGTCGAGGACGTCTTCGGACCGTGCGGCGCCGTCGTCACGCGCGGGCGCGCCCCGGCACGCGCAGCCTCGGCGAGCTCCTTCCGTAGCGCGTCGGTGAACGCGACGAAGGCCGACTCGCCCGGGAAGGCGGCCGCGGACGCGCGCAGTGTCACCCTCAGCTCCCCTTCGCCGACCGGCCGCACCGCAAGGAACGTGTCCGTACCCGCAGGAGGCGGCGCGAGGACGGCGTCGCCGTCGTCCCACCTCATGCTCAGCGTGTCCCCGCGCAGCGGGCCGAGCGCCGTGAAGTCCAGGAACGTGAAGAAGAACTGGGCCGCGGGCGGCAGCCCGCCGTCCTTCGGCGGCGCGTGGACTCCGTGCGTACGGGCCGCCTCGGCCTCGGCCACGACCGCGCGCAGATCCTCGCCGAACGTACGGCTCGCGCGCCCGCCACTCGGCGGCGGGCACGGCCGTACGGGAACGGCGGCGGCGTACGGCCCGAACACCCGGTGGGCGTCCGGCTGAGCGTCGTCGCGGCCGGAGACCGCGAGGCCGAGGATCAGATCCTCCTGCTCCGTCGCGGCTGCCAGGGTCCTGTAGTACGCGGTGAGGAGCGGTGCGAAGAGCGTCGTGTGCGCCGTGGTGGCGATCCGGCGCAGGCTCGCGACCTGCTCCGCGTCCAGCGTGAAACCCGTCGAGCGGTACGGGTGGACGACACGGCCTTCGTCGGGCGCACCGGAGCCGTCGCGCACCCCGAGAGCCGGCCGGCGATACGGCGCGTCGGTCCTGTCTCTGGAGGCGGCTTCGGACGATGTCACGCGTTCCCGAAGGGCCACGTGGTCACGGAAGGTGCCCTGCAGCGGCGGGAGTTCGGCCGACTCGCCCCGTACGAGACGGTCGTAGACGGCGAGCAGCTCCCGCCCGAGCAGCGCCACGCTGTAGCCGTCGCCGATCAGGTGGTGAGCATGGACGAGGAGCGCGTGCTCGTCGGGCCGGAGGGTGAGCAGCCGCAGTCGCAGCAGCGGCCACGCCCAGGACTCGAAGCGGCGCTCGCGCTCCTCGGCGAGCCGTGAGTCGAGGAGGCCGGGATCGGCGAGCGTCTCGAACTCGACGGGGAGCCGCAGGGTGGGCGGAAGTTCCTGCTGGACCGGCGGGCGCGCGCCGGCGGGGAAGACGGTCCGCAGCATCGGGTGGCGTACGACGCAGGCGTCGACGGCCCGCTGGAACAGTTCGGGCCGCAGGGGGCCGTCGACCCGCAGACAGGCGAGCCACGCCGTGTGCGAGCCGGGCGCCATGGCCTCCGCGAGGAGGAACCCGCGCTGGGAGGGGGCGAGGGGGAACGGCGCGGGACCGTGGGCGTGTGCGGCTGCCGGGACCGGTGGGGTGGCGTCGCGGTTGCCAGGCCCTTCGGCGGCTCGGTCGATGGCCGCTGCGAGCGCGGCCAGCGTGCGGTGGGTGTACACGGCCGTGGGCCTGGGCAGCACCGGGATCTCCTCCCGCAGCCGCGCGAACACCTGAAGCACGAGCAGGGAGTCGCCGCCCAAAGCGAAGAAGTCGTCCTCGCGCCGGAGTTCGTCGCTGTCGAGAAACTCGGACCAGACGCGGGCCAGCAGCACTTCGGTCGGCGTCGCGGGGAGTGTCCGCCCGTCCGTGGTGTCGACGGGCAGCGATGCGGGTGCGGGTGCGGGTGCGGGTGCGGGCTCGGGCGCGGACGCGAGCGCGGGAGTGGAAGTGGGTGCCGGTGCCGGTGCCGGGGTCTGTCCCGGTGCCGTCAGCCGGCTGCGGTCGATCTTCCCGGTCCCCGTCAGGGGGAGATCGTCGACCAGGTGGATCCGGGCCGGGAGCATGTACTGCGGCAGCGTCAGCGCCAGATGGGCACGGAGCGCCGTGGAGTCCGGTGCCGCGACGCCCGGCCTGCACTCGACGAACGCACTCAGTCGCTCGTCCCTGTGCACCACCGCGGCACGCGCCACCGTGGGATGCGTCTGCAGCACCGACTCGATCTCGCCCAGCTCCACCCGGTGCCCGCGGATCTTCACCTGGTCGTCGAGCCGCCCGAGGAAGTCGAGGACGCCGTTCTCGTCACGCCGGACCCGGTCGCCGCTGCGGTACCAGCGGCGACCGTCGCGCTCGGTGAACGCGGCGGCGGTCAGCTCCGGTTGGTGCAGGTAGCCGGGTGTGAGGCCCACGCCTCCGATGAGCAGCTCACCGGGCTCACCCGGTGCGCAGCGTCTGCCGTCGGCCGCCACCACGTCGATCTCCGTGCCGGTGAGGGGCCTGCCGATGGGCAGCGCCCGTACGTCGTCGGCGGGGCGGGAGTCGATGATGTGGTACGTGGCGTTGATGGTGGCCTCGGTCGGTCCGTACAGGTTGGCCATCCGCGGCCCGGGTCCGAACAGGTCGTACCAGCGGCGCACATGGGCGGGCGCAAGCGCCTCACCGCCCACGTGGATCCAGCGCAGCGCCGAGAGGTCCGGGGCCGGCGCACCCTCCCGTACCCGTGTCTCGGCGGCTTCGAGGAGCCGCGACCAGAGGCTCGGAACCGAACTCCACACCGAGATGCGGGCCTGCTCGACGCGGTCGAGCAGCGCGTCGGGGTCCCGCAGCAGCTGCCGGGGGACGGTGACCACCGTGGCCCCGACCAACAAGGGCGCGAGGAGCTGGCGTACGGACGCGTCGAAGCAGAGCGACGCGGTCTGGGCGAGCCGGTCTCCCTCGCGGTACCCGAAGGTGGCGAGCGCCCAGTCGAGGTAGTTGGTCATCGAACGCCGCGTGATCGGGACCGCCTTGGGGCGCCCCGTGGAGCCGGAGGTGAAGATCACGTACGCGACGGAGTCGGGACCCGGCTCCGCAGGACCCGTGCGTTCGGGACGGTCGCACCCGCCACGGCCCTGCCCGGGTTCGGAGTCGGGCTCGTCGGCCGCGACGAGAGTGATACCGGCGTCCGAGGCGAGATCCGACGCCGCCGTGCGCGTCGCCGCATGGCAGACCAGCGCGCGGGTACGGGACCGCCCCAACTGGTCGGCCAGTCGCGCTCGGGGATGGGCGGCGTCCAGCGGAACCCAGCCCGCCCCGGCCCGCAGGATGCCGACCACACCCGCCACGGCGTCCGCGCCCGGCTCGGTCAGCAGGCCCACCAGGTCACCCGGAGCGACGCCCTCGGCCCGCAGCCGGTCGGCGAGCGCGCCGGACGCCCGGTCCAGTTCGGCGTACGTGAGGGCGGAGCCCTCGCCTGTTTCGACGGCCACCAGGTCCGGTGTCGCGCCGAACTGCGCGAGCAGGCGGCCGACGATGTCCGTCGGCTCGTGAACAGGGACGGAGCGGGGTGGGGCCGGAGGTGTCAGCGCGGCGCGGGCGGGTTCGACGACGGCCTCGGCGGTCGCCGCCACGAGTTCGGCCAGGTGCTCGTCGGCGAGTCGGGCGATCGTCGCCCGCTCGAAGAGCCGGGCGGGGAAGTTCCACGAGAAGGAGAGCGCTCCGTCGGACTCCCAGCACAGCAGACTGAGCCGGGTCGCGGCGGAGGCCGTTCCGGCGGACGTCGGCCGGACCTCCACCGGGCAGTCGGGGTCGAGGGAGACGGGGAACCGCGCGAAGCTGAACGACGCGTGCCCCGCCGTACGCGGCGCCGCCCCGTCGGCGGGCAGCAGCCGGGCGAGGTCCGGACTCGTGAGGCGGCCGTGGCGCTCGGCCTCCGGCCATGCGTCGCGCAGCCGTACCGCGAGCGTGTGCACCGCGTCGTGCGGCCCGACGCGGACGGGGATCGGCAGGGTGTCGGCGAGCGGCCCGACCAGCCGGTCGACACCGGTCAGCCTGGTGTCGCGGCGGGCTCGCGCGACGTTGACGGACACGTCCTCCCGTCCGCCGCCCCAGCGGGACAGGCAGCGTGCGTAGGCCGCGAGAAGAAGGTGGAACAGGGACACGTCGTGTGCGGCTGCCGTAGCGCGCAGCGCGGCCGTCAGAGCGTGGCCGGGGGCCACCTGGTGGGCGAGGAGCGGGGGTTCGGGGAGGGCGAGCGGATCTCCGTCGTACGGGAGCGCGAGCGGTTCACCTCTGCGGGCGAGCACCTCGCGCCAGTAGGCGCGGTCCTCGGCGAGGGCGGCCTGCGACCGTTCCGCATGTTCGTGCGCGGCATACGCGGCGAAGTCGGTGGCGGGTGAGGGGAGTTCCGGGGAGCGCCCCCGGGACAGGGCGGTGTAGAGCGTCCAGAGTTCCTCGCCGAGGACGTTCAGGCTGAACCCGTCGGCGGCGGCGTGATGCACGACGAGGACGAGGCGGGCGGCTTCGGCGTCCGCGGTTCGGGCGAGCACGGCACGTACGGGGGCCTCGACGGCGAGGTCGAACGGCCGGTTGGACAGGGCCTCTTCGAGCTGCCGCAGCTCCTCCTCGACGGAGTGGACGCCGGGCAGATCACGGACTTCGTACCAGTCCGGTGTCCGCCCGCCGCCTCCGGACGCCACTGCTTCCTGCGTGGGCGTCGGCTGCTGTCCGGGGTGGATCCGTATGCGGAGCATCGGATGGCGGTCCGCGAGCAGACCGAGTGCCACCCCGAGAAGGCCGGGGTCGAGGGGGCCGCGGACCTCCTGTGTCACGTACCCGTAGGCGGCGATGTCCGGGTACAGCCCGCTCTGGGTGTGGAAGGCGAGCTGGACCGGGGTCAGGGGGAAGGGGCCGCTGCCGTCGCCGGCCGTCTCCTCCACCGCCTCCTCCGCCTCCTCCGTCTCCTCCGTCTCCTCCGCGCGCGACACCGCGGCCTTCCGGGCAGGAGAGGGGTCCTCCGAGCCGAGCCGGCGGGCGAGTTCACCCAGCGTGCGATGCTCGAAGAAGAGGGTGATGGGCAGGGAGCGATCGAGCTCCTTCTCCAGCCGCTTGACGAGGTCGACGGCCATGAGCGAGTCCAGACCCAGGCCCAGCAGCGGTACGTCGTCACCGAGGTCGTCCGGGGACACGAGCAGCGCCTCGGACAGCAACTGCCGCAGAACGTCCGGCAGTCCGGTGCGGTCCGGTCCGGTGAGCGGGGCCTGGGTGGTGGTCGTGGCTGCGAGCGGCCGTGGGCTCCGCGGCGCGGGTACCGGTACGACCTGGGGGGCGCCGGCCTGGGTACGGGCGGAGGCGGCCGCATCGAGGTCGGCGATCATCAGCTGGGGCGCGTCGGTGCCACAGGCCCACCGAAGGGCCTCCAGCGCCGCGCCCGTCTCCAGTGGCGCGGGCCCGCGCCCGGCACCACCCGCACCGCTTCCCCCGCCACCCGGACCGCCTCCCGCACCGGTCACCGGCGCCGCACCAGCTACCGGCCCCGCACCGGCCACCAGGCCCGCTCCGGCGAACAGCCCCCGTTCCGCGAACGCCGCGAAGTTGACCGCCTGCCACGGCCGGCCGGCCGCGCGCTCGGCGGAGGCGAAGGCGTCGAGGTAGGCGTTGGCGGCCGCGTAGTCGCCGATCGCCCCCGCCAGGCCCGGCAGTACGGAGGCGACCGAGGAGAACGCGACGCACAGGGCCGGACGCAGGCCGTGCGCGCGCAGGCCGTGGGCGAGCAGTGCCGTGCCGCGCGTCTTGGCCGCCAGGACCTCGGCCACCTCGTCGGGCGTCTTCGCCCGCAGGCTGCCGGGCCGGACCACCCCCGCCGCGTGCACCAGCACGTCCAGGCGCGGCAGACCGGCCAGCAGGGCGTCGACGTCGGCCTCGCGGGAGACATCGGCGGCGCGGTACTCCACGGTGGCCCCGAGCGACCGGAGTTCGGCGAGCAGCCCGCTCGGCGGCACCGCCGAGCGACCGGTCAGCACCAGGGTCGGCCGCCCCCGTGCCGCGAGATCACGGGCGAGCGCGCCACCGACCCCACCCGCGCCCCCGGTGATCAGGTACACGCCGTCCGCCGGCAGCGCCGTCGGCTGCGCCTCCGGGCCGCCGCGATCCTGCGACCGCGAAGCGGCGCCCGTGGCGACCGGCACGGTGGTCCGGCCGAGGCGCCGCCCCGCGCGCCACGCGACAGCCGCCTGGCCGACACCGTTGCCGGACGGCCCCGGACGGGCGGTGAGTTCGAGTTCGAGCGCGTCGAGCCGGTCGTCGACCGTGTCCAGGGAGGACAGGTCGACGCTCCGTGCCGCGACGCCCGGCAGCTCCTCGGGCAGCGCCAAGGTCAGCCCGGTCAGAACCGCCTGAGCCGGACGAGGGCGTTCCTGCCCGGTATCGGCGACATGGACGTCCTCGGTGACGACGAGCATGCGCGGGCGGTGGTGCGCGAGATGCGGCAGCAACTCCTGGAGGCCGGCCACCATGGCGCGGTGCGCAGCGTCGAGCGCGGTGGCGGAGTCCGGCTCCACGGCCGGACCCGCGATCAGCACGGCCGCCGCAGGAACCGGCGCGCCGTCGGCCGACGCGTCCCCGGCCCGCAGAACCGTGACACCCCGCCCCGTGAGCCGGTCCGCGAACGCGCGGGCGAGCGGCGAGTCCGGGGGGCCGGCCAGGAGGACCACGCGCGGTACGGACCCGACGGTCAGAGGCGCGTCCTCCCACACGAACCGGTGGAGCAGCGGCCGGGGCCGCGGAGCGGCGGCCGGCCAGTAGCGGCGCCGCTGGAACGGGTACGTCGGCACGGCGGTCCGGGCCCGGCCCGCGTCCAGGGACGTACGGTCCAGAGGCACGCCCCGCTGCCAGAGCCGGCCCACGGTCGCGAGCAGCCCCCGCGCGCCGTCGTCGTTCCCTGCGGAGAGCGCGAGCGCCCCCGCCCCGCGCGGGTGCGCCGCCGCGACGGCACGGACGGAACCGCGCAGGGAGGTGGCGCCGAGTTCGACGAACGTGTCGTACCCGTCGTCGAGAAGGCGCGCCACGGCCGCGCCGAAGCGGACCGGCTGCCGGGCATGGTCACGCAGATGGGCCGGGTCGAAGGCCGGCTGCCACCCCGCGGTGACCGTACTCATCAGCGGAGTCACGGACGGCCGGAGCGTGAGGGCCCCGGCGCCTTCGGCGAGCGGGGCGAGTGCCGGATCCATCAGGGCGGAGTGGAAGGCCCGGGACACCGCGAGCCGGCGTGCCGCGATTCCACGGGCGGACAGCTCGGCGACCGCGCGCTCGACGGCCGCCTCCGTGCCGGCCAGGACGACCTGGTCGGGACCGTTGACCGCGGCCACGCTCAGCGCGCCGCGCGAATCGGCCACGAGGGTGGCGACCACCTCCTCGTCCCCGCGCACGGCGGCCATGGCGCCGGGCGCGCACAACTCCGCCATCAGGCGCCCGCGTTCCGCGGCGAACCGTACGGCGTCGGCGAGCGACAGGGTCCCGGCGACGCACGCGGCGGCGATCTCGCCGACGCTGTGCCCCGCGACCGCGTCCGGTGTGATCCCCCACGCCCGCACCTGGCGGGCGAGGGCGACACCGTAGGCGACGAGGAGCGGCTGGGCCACGTCCGTACCGGAGATCGCGTCGGCGGACACATCGGGGTCGAGGCACCAGGCGGCGAGCGTGCGCCCACCGATCACGCCCACGTGGTCGGACGCCTCGTCGAGCGCTTCCCGGAAGGCGGGTGCGTCCGCGTACAGGGCGCGGGCCTGGCCGTGAGGGCGTACGCCCTGGCCGGGAAGGAGGAGGACGAGGCGCGCCCGGGAGCGCACGGCGGCACCGGCCGGACCGACGCCCAGGTCGTCGCCGAGGGATTCGAGGCGGGTGGCGAGATCTCCGTCGGCGACGACGGCGAGCCGGTCGGGCCCTTCGTCACGGGCGGCGGCGACGGCCGCGCAGACGTCGCCCTCGTCGAGACCGGGGTGGTCCCGCAGATGGGTCGCGAGTGAGGCGGCGGCGGTACGCAGTGCTTCGGGTCCGTGCGCCGAGAGGGTGAGCAGCCGAGGACCCCGCGACGGCGTCCGCCTCTCCTCGGGCAGGGCGGGCGCCTCCTCGAGTACGGCATGGGCGTTGGTGCCACCGAAGCCGAAGGCGTTGACCCCCGCGACGAGCGGGCCCGGCTCGTCCCAGTCCCGTACCTCCGCCACCAGGGCGAAACCGGCACCGGCCAGGTCGAGCGCGGGCGCGGGAGACCCCTGGAGCGGCGACGGCGCCAGGCGCCGATGACCGAGGGCGAGCACCACCTTCACCAGGCTCGGCATACCGGCGGCGTTGAGGAGATGCCCGACATTGGTCTTGACGGAGCCGAGCAGCCGCAGCCGCCCGTCGGCGCGCGGCGGAAACGCGTGCGCGAGCGAGCGCACCTCCACCGGGTCGCCGATCGGCGTTCCCGTGCCGTGCGCCTCCACGTACGAGACACTCTCGGGATCGACGCCCGCGTCGCGGTACGCCTGGGTGATGACCTCACGCTGCGTCAGGGGGTTGGGGGCCATCAGACTCAGGGAGCGGCCGTCGTTGTTCACGGCGGTGCCGCGCAGGACCGCGAGGACCGGATCCCCGGCCCGCTCCGCCTCGTCGAGCCGGGTCAGGACGAGCGCCGCGCCGCCCTCTCCGGGAACGAAGCCGTCGGCCGCCGCGCCGAACGCGTGACAGCGGCCGGTCGGTGACAGCGCCTGCGCCTTCTCGAGGAGGGTGTATCCGGTCGGCGTCGGATTGAGGTGTACGCCCCCGACGACCGCGACGTCGCACTCCCCGGCCTGGAGGCTGCGGCGCGCCAGGTGCAGGGCGACCAGCGCGGAGGAGCACGCCGTGTCGACGGCGAGCGCGGGCCCGGTCAGGTCCAGACACTGCGCCACGCGGGCGGCGAGCATGTTGGGGAGGTTCCCGGCCAGCGCGGCGGTGGACAACTCCCTGTCGCCATAGGCCTGTTCCAGCACCTTCCGGTAGGAGGTGTCTCCGGCCGCGACGAACACGCCCACCCGGCGGCCCTGCCGTCGTGAGCCCGCGTGACCGGCCCGCTCCAGCGCCTCGTGCGCGAGCTCCAGAAGGATCCGCGCCTGCGGATCGGTCGCCAGGGCCTCGTCGTCGCCGATCCCGAAGAACCTCGCGTCGAAGCCGGCCGGATCGTCGAGGAACGCGCCCCGGCGGCCCACGCCGTCCGACGGGTCCGGCCACCGCCCCTCCGGTACGGCGGTGACGGCGTCGTAGCCCTCGATCAGCCGCTCCCAGAACGCCTCCGGGGAGTCGGCACCGGGGAAGCGGCAGGCCAGGCCGGTGACGGCCACGACCGGCTCGGTGTCGGGGGTGGGTTCCGTGGGTTCGGTGGGGCGAGCGGGGGAGCGGGAGGCGTCCGTCAGGGTGCCGGGTGCCGGGGACCCGTCCGCACGCAGGCCGTCGGCGGGCTCGGAAGCGAGGATCAGCCCGGCGAGCGCGTCCACCGTGGCGTGGTCGCGCATGTCGGACGGACGCAGTGCCACGCCGAACTCGTCCTCCAGGGCGGCGAGTACCTCCATGGCCTTGAGCGACGAGCCGCCGAGCGCACGGAAGTCGTCGTGCGGGGAGATCTCCCGCACCGGCAGCCCGAGGGCCTGACCCCAGACGCGGAGCACGCCGGTCTCGACGTCCCGTCGGGACCGCGGCGCGGGCGACGGCGCGACGCCGTGCCGCGCGACGCCGTTCTCTCCGCGGCCGTCACCGCCGTCACCGCCGTCACCGCCGTGACCGTCGGCACTGCCGTCATCGCCGTCACGGCCGTCGAGGCCACCGCCGACACCGCGAACCACCGCCGACAGGGCGCCCGCCACCCCGGTGGCCCGCCGAGCTTCGATCTCCGGGTACTCCCCGGCCTCGAAGCGCTCGCGCAGGACACCGCGCCGGACCTTCCCGCTGGTCGTACGCGGGAACCCCCGCACGGGCATCGCCAACACCCGTACGTCGTCATGTCCCAGCGCCTCGCGCACGCGCCCGCCGACCTCCCGCAGCAGCGCTCGGGGCACGGCGGCGAGAGGCGGCGCGGGGGCGAGGAAGACGACCACCCGCTCACCGCCGCCCGCGGGATCGGTGGAGCCCACGACCGCGACCGGGCACCGCCCGAGGCCCGGTGTGCACGCGGCCACCTCTTCGAGATCCGCCGCGTGGAACGTACGTCCGTCGACGAAGACGACGTCCTTGGAGCGACCCGTCACACAGAGCCGCCCCTCGCGCAGGAACCCCAGGTCGCCGGTGCGCAGCCATCCGTCGACGAAGGCGTCCGCCGTCGCCTCCGGCGCGTGGTGGTACCCGCGGGCCACCTGCGGTCCCCGGACCTCGACATGGCCGACGTGACCGTCCTCGACCGCCTCGCCGTCGTCGTCGGCGATCCGTACGGCACATCCCGGCACGGGGCCGCCGACGTCCATCAGTTCGACCGCGTCCGGCCCGGGCGCGGTGTCGACGGCCCGCCCGCGGCTGAGTGCGGCCCGGTCCAGGACGAGCGGTCGCGCCACCTCGCCGGGCGGCGGGAAGGTCACGGCCAGCGTGGCCTCGGCCAGGCCGTACACGGGCTGAGGTGCGTCCGGCGCGAGGCCGGTGGACCGCATCCGCCGGACGAACGCGCGCCACACGGCCGGGGAGATCGGCTCAGCGCCGACCAGGATCATCCGTACCCGCGTCAGATCGAGACGGGCGAGCGTGTCCTCCGGTACGCGGCGCTCGACGAGCGCCAGGGCGAAGTTCGCCGCCGAGAGCAGGGTCGCCCCGTGCCGTGCCGCCGCCTCCAGCCACCGCGCGGGCCGTTTGGCGAAGGTCAGGGGTTCGAGCCGGACCTGCTTGATCCGGGCCGAAAGCGGGACGAGATGCGTGCCGATGAGGCCCATGTCATGGAAGTACGGCATCCAGGTGGCCAGCACGTCCCGGGAGGTGATGCGGGCGGCGGCACGTATCTGTGCCAGGTTGGCCAGCACGGCCGCGTGGGTCAGTTCGACCCCCTTGGGCGCGCCCGTGCTTCCGGAGGAGAACTGCAGGAACGCCACGTCGTCCGGCGACCGCTCGGGAAGTTGCCGTGGGGCGGCGTGGGAGCGCAGCCCGTCGAGCGTCAGTGGGTGTACGGAGTCGGGCAGGGCGTCGAGCAGCGGCGCCGTGGATGCGGCGACGGCCACCGGCGGCCGGCCCAGGAACTCCCAGACGGGCAGCACCCGCCGTACGTCCGGGGCGAGCGGTACCGGTACGAGTCCGGCGGCGACGGCACCCCAGAAGAGCGGCAGGAACTCGTCGCTCCGGTCCGCCGGCAGCACCACGGGGCTGCCCGGCGCGAGACCCGCGCCGAGCAACCCTCCCGCGACACGGAGCGCGTCGGCGAACAGCGCCCGATGGGTGACAGTCCGCTCCCCGCCGTCACCGTCCACATGGACGATCCCCTCGTCGGGCGCCGCGCCGGCCGCACCGGCCAGCACATCCAGCAGCACCTTCTCGCCGTCGCCCCGCATCAACGCCCCCGTGGATCTGCCCGACGACGGGCCGCCCCGCACCGTACGCGGGAACGACCGCCCGCCCCCGGTCGGTCTGGTCTGCGGCAATGATGACGGAGGCGGGAGCCGCACGGCCGGGCGGGGGTCAGCGGCCCAGTCCTGAGGGACCGTGACCTTCCCGGCTCGCCCCGGCGCCGGGGAAGTACTGTCGCGAGCATGGCCGACCACGATTCCCTCGCCGCCACCCGCGATGCCTACGACGCCGCCGCTCCCACCTACACGCGGCTGTTCCGCGACTCGCTGTCCGACGCTCCCCTCGACCGCGCGATGCTGGGCGCCTTCGCCGAGGCCGTACGGGCGGGTGGCGACCGTGAGGTGGCCGACCTGGGGTGCGGGCCCGGTCATGTCACCGCCCACCTGTCCGAGCTGGGGCTGAACGCCTTCGGCGTCGACGCCTCTCCCGCGATGATCGCGGCGGCTCGCCGGGCCTACCCGGACCTGCGGTTCGACGTGGGCTCGATGGCCGCCCTCGACATCGCCGACGACGCGCTCGGCGGCGTGCTCTCGCGCTGGTCGATCATCCACACCCCGCCCCGGGAACTCCCGGCCATCCTCAGTGAGTTCCACCGTGTGCTGGCACCCGGGGGACACCTCCTGGTCGGCTTCTGGGCAGGCGACGATCCGTCTCGGCCGACGAAGGTCTTCGACCACGCGGTCGTACCGGCCTACCGGTGGTGTCCGGACCACCTCGCCGCCCTGCTGCGCGAGGCCGGGCTGGCGGAGGCGGCGCGGCTGGTCCGCGAACCCCTGCCCACCGACCGACGGCAGTTCCAGGAGGTCCACCTCCTCGCCCGCAAGTCCTAGAGCCCTCGGCAGTACGGACGGGAAGGCAGGAGGGAGGGCAGGAGGGAGGGCAGGAGGGAGGGCGGCACCTGCTCCGAAAGCGCTGGACAGGGCTGCGCCGCTCGGGTGAGCATCTCCGCGATGAGCAACGAATCTCCCTCCTCTCCCAAGCGCGTCCGCTTCGTCGAGCTCAGCGCCACGGCGCTGCGCGCGCTCGCCGACGGGGACCTCGCGGCCGGCAGCGCCGAGGCCGGTGTCCCCCTCGACGACTACTTCGTCGGCGAACGCGCCCGCTGGATATTCGGCTACCGCGCCGATCAGGTCGCCAAGGACCCCTCGGCCGCGCCCTGGATCGCCCGGGCCGCGGTCTCCGAGCCGGACGGCACCGTCGTCGGCGACGCGGGGTTCCACGGGCCGCCGGACGCGGCCGGTGTGGTCGAGGTCGGCTACACCGTGGCGCACCAGTACCGCCGCCAGGGCTATGCCCGCGCCATGGTGAGGGCGCTGCTCGCCAGGGCGGCCGCGGAACCCGGCGTCAGGACCGTGCGGGCCACCATCCGGTCCGACAACAGCGCCTCCCTGGCCACCATCGCGGGCTTCGGCTTCACCCGCGTCGGCGAGCGGGGGAACGAGCACGACGGTCTCGATCTCGTCTTCGAGCTCCCGGTCGAGGCGATTCGGCCGGAGTAGCCGTGCGGGAGCCGTGCCGATGGGGTGAGTTGTGCGGTGGGGCGGCCGGGAGGCGGGCGGACCGTCCGCCTCCCGGCACGGTCGGACGAAATCTTCTCGACACCCTCCCTGCCCTGCGGCACACTTCCCGCGATGACTCAACGAACCGATACGCCTCCCGCCTGGGACGAGCGCACTCAGCTGGCCACCTTCCTCGACTACGCCCGTGACACGGCGCGCGCCAAATGTGAGGGCGTGTCCGCGGAAGACGCCCGCAAGGCCCCCCTCCCGCATTCGCCGCTGATGACGATCTGCGGGCTGATCAACCATCTGCGGTGGGTCGAGCACTACTGGTTCGACGTCGTGTTCCTCGGCGGGGAACTCGCGGGGCCGCTGGCGGAGGCGACCGACGACGACCCCGATCCCGAGATGCGGGTCGCGGTCGACATCCCCCTGAGCCGGCTCCTCGCCGAGTACGAGGAGCAGAGCGCCAGGTTCCGCGGTCTGGTCGCCGAGCACGACCTGGACACGAAGGCCGAGCGCCCGATCAGGGACGGCCGCCATGTCGACCTCCGCTGGGTGATCCTCCACCTCGTCGAGGAGACCTCCCGCCACAACGGCCACCTCGACATCGTCCGTGAACTCCTCGACGGCCGGACCGGCGTCTAGCCCCGCCCCGCCTCGCCCCGCCCCGGAACGGCGGCGCCGACACGCCCGGATCGAGGCGGCGGCGCTCCGCCGAAGGCGACCCGATCGGCCTCGACGCGCGGCCCGGTGCATGATGTGCACCAGCAGCGGTCGAGTTCCTGTCTGGAGGCCGAAAGAGTGAACGGTGGTAACGGGAGACGGCGCCTCACCATCCGCGCCTCGGCCGGACAGGGCACCACGGTGCACCGTTCGGCCGGCGCGCGCGGGCGGCTCGGCGGCCGGGCCGGGGGAGAGGTTCCTCTCGACCGTCTCACCACGCGCGGCCGGCTCGCCTGGCTGAGCTCCGCCGGGTCCAGGATCGGTACCACCCTGGACCTGGAGCGCACCGCCCAGGAACTGGCCGAGTTCACCGTGCCCGGCTTCGCCGACGGGGCCGCCGTCGACATCCTGGAGAGTGTCCTGCGGGGCGAGGAGGGCTCGCGCTGGACGGGTACGGGCGTCCCGCTCATGCGAGCCACCGCGCTGTCCTCCGTCGAGTCGCTGTCCTCCCTGGAACCGACCCCGGTCGGTGAGACCTTCGTCCGCACCGAGGAGGCCCACGAGACGCTCCTCCACCGGTACTGCCTGCGTCAGGGCAGGCCGGTGCTGGTGAGCCGGATGAGGGACGCCGACTTCATCAAGGTCGCACCGACGGCGAGCGCCGCCGCGTCCATGCGCGCCGCGGGGGTGCACAGCTACCTCGCGGTGCCGCTCATCGCCCGCGGGCTGCTCCTCGGCAGCGCGGACTTCGTACGCGGCCCCGGGACGCGGCCGTTCACCTCCACGGACCTCGCGCTGGCGGAGCAGCTCGCCTCCCAGGCCGCGGTCTACATCGACAACGCCCGGCTGTACGGGCGCGAGCGCGAGCACGTCGTCACGTTGCAGCGCACGCTGCTGCCGCGCGCGACCCCCGTGACGCCGGGGCTGCGCGTCCACGCCGAGTACGCCCCCGCGACGGCCCACCACGGGGTCGGCGGCGACTGGTACGACGTCATGGCCCTGCCCGGGGGACGTACGGCCCTCATGGTCGGCGATGTCATGGGCCACGGGCTGCCCGCCGCCGCCACGATGGGACGCCTGCGGGCGGTCGCCCGCACGCTGATGACCCTCGACATGGCCCCGGAGCGCGTGCTGGCCCGGCTCGACCTGGCCACGCGCGACCTGGAGGACGAGCAGGTCGCCACGTTCCTCTGCGCCGTCTTCGACCCGGCGGAGGCCACGTACACCCTCGCCAGCGCCGGGCATCTGCCGCCGCTGCTGCTCGACGGACAGGGCTCGGCCGCTTTCGTGGACGTGCCGGTCGGCGCACCGCTCGGCGCGGGCGTGATCCCGTACGACCCGCTCGTCCTGGAGGTCCCGGCGGGCGGTCAACTGGTCATGTACACGGACGGCTTCGTCAAGTCACGGCACGCGGACCTCGACCATCAGCTGGAGCGCCTGAGAACGGCGGCCCGAGCCCTCACGCCCGAGGCCCTGGAAGGGGGCAGCCTGATCGGCTGTGCCCCCGCCGACGCCCCCCGGTTCGACGAGGCCGTGCTCCTCGTCGCGACGACGCCCGCCCGCACCCCGGGCGACCTGCGGGAGTGGCAGCTGCCGAGGGAGGGGCGAGCCGCCTCCGTCGCCCGGGGCCTGGTCACCGACCAGCTCGCCGCCTGGGATCTGACGGAGCTCGCCGACGTCTGCGAACTCGTCGTCTCCGAACTCGTGGGCAACGCGCTGCGCTACGGCAACGGCCCGGGCCGGCTCCGGCTCCTGCGCGGTGAACGCCTCGTCGTGGAGGTCTCGGACACGGGCCCCGACCTGCCCCAGATCCAGCACGCGGACCTCAGCGACGAGGGCGGCCGCGGGCTCCAGTTGATCAACATGCTCTGCCGCAGATGGGGCTCCTGCCGCACCGTGACCGGCAAGGTCGTCTGGGCCGAGCAGAACCTGCCCTCCTGACACGGCTCGAGCCCCTTCCCCAGGGTACGGGGGAGGGGCCCGAGGCGTCGCGGTCTACAGCTCCTTCACCCGGATGTTGCGGTACGAGATGACGTCCGTCGTCCCGTGGACCTGGAGCCCGATGTAGCCGGAGGCGTAGCGCCTGCCGTCCGTGCCCGGGTCGTCGCCGCGCGGGGGCTGGAAGACCTGGCCGCCGGTGTTGTCGAACTCGTTGATCAGCTTGCCGTTGCGGAAGACCGAGTAGTGCTGGCCCTCCACACGGATCTCGTAGTCGTTCCACGTGCCCTTCGGCGTCACCCCGGCGCCGGCGAGGCCGACGCGGTCGAAGCCGTAGACCGAGCCCGTCTTGTACATGTCGCCGTCGGGCCGGTCGAGGACCTGGATCTCGTGCCCGTACTTGATGGCGACCCACTCGGGACGGGTCTCCTCGGGGTTGTCGTGGACGTACGGGAAGCGTACGAAGACACCGCCGTTGGCGTTCCCGGCGCCGGGGGCGTCGTCGCGCCACTGCAGCTTGAGCGAGAAGTCGCCGTACTGCCGCTGCGGGAACCACAGCATGCCCATGCCCGGCACGGTGGTGCTGCTGGTCATGGCCCCGTCCGCGCCGAGTGCGAACCTGCCGCCGCCGACGTGCTGCCACTTCGAGAAGGTCGCGGCGGTGCCGTCGAACAGGTCGCGGTAGCCCTCGGTCTGGCCCGGCTTTCCGATACCGGACTGCTTGGCGGCGCGGTAGATCTTCCGGTGCTCGCGCGTGTCGATGACACCGTCGGCGAGCAGCCGGTCGATCACCGTGTCGACGTGCTTGAGGAACAGCGCGTGCGACGACCAGTCCTTCTCGTCCTCGATGAGCTCGTTGACGGTGCAGCGGCTGTTCGTCATCCGGTTCGGGACGCCGGTGTCGACGGTCCCGACGATGACGGTCGACCGCTCGTCGAACTCCGGGCAGACGGGCGCCGGCACTCCGCCGCCCTCGGCGACGGTGAACGCCGTGCTTCCGGCCGCGGAGGTGTTGCCCGCCTTGTCCGTCGCCCGGTACAGCACGGTGTGGTGGCCGACGCGGTCGACGATCACCGGTGTGGTGTACGCGAGGTACGGGCCGCCGTCGAGCGAGTACTCGATCCGGTCCACGCCCGAGTCCGCGTCGGTCGCCGACAGGGTGACCGTGGCGCTGGTGATGTAGGCCCCGTCGGAGTTCCGTACGCCTGCGACGGAGGCGGAGGCCACGGGGGCGGTCGTGTCGGGGTCGGGCTGCGTCACGACCGTGAAGTCGGCCGACTTCACGGCCGCCGCGTTGCCGGCCTTGTCGGTCGCCTTGTAGCGGACGGTGTGGGCGCCCGCCTCGTGCACCATCACGGGGGCGGTGTACGGCTTCCAGGCGCCGTCGCCGACCGCGTACTCGATGGTGTTGACGCCCGAGCCGGTGTCGGACGCGGTGACCGTCACCGTGGCCATGTCGAGGTAGCGGCCCTGGTCGTCCTGTTCGCCGGTCACGGTCGCCGAGGTCTCCGGCGCCGTCGTGTCGTCGGTGGGCGGGGCGACGACCGTGAACGCGGCGGTCTTCTCGGCGGCCGTGTTGCCCGCCTTGTCGCTCGCCCGGTAGCGGATCGTGTGCGCGCCGACCCGGTCGACGACGACCGGGACGGTATACGGCTGCCAGGGGCCGTCGGCACCGACCGCGTACTCGACCTTGTCGACGCCCGAACCGGCGTCCGTCGCGCCGAGCGTGACCGTCGCCTGGCCGATGTAGGCGCCCACGGCGTTGCGGTCACCCTCGACCTTCGCGGTGGTCTCCGGCGCGGTGGTGTCCTCGCCGCCGCCCTCGGTGACCGTGAGGATGCCCTGCATCTGACCGTGACCGGGAATCGTGCACTTGAAGAGGTACCGGCCCGGGGTCAGCGTCACCTCGGCCGTGTGCCTGCCGCCGTTCGCGTCGCTCGGGTTGGCCAGGATGTTGAGCGGGACGTCGTTGTTGTACTCGGGGTCCGAGACGTCGAACGTCAGGGTGTGCGGCATGCCCGTCGTGTTGCCGGTGGCGGTGCTGTTCTCGAAGACGATGGTCGTCGCACCGGCCACCGCCGTGGTCGGGAACTCCAGATAGCGGTCGATCGGGTCGCCCGCCTTCCAGGTCAGCACCTGGGCCGCGGCGGACCTCCGTCCGTCGTCGGACCTGCCGTAGGCCGATGCCGAGGTCAGCCCGACGACCATCGCCACGGCGGCCAGCAGGGCCGCCCAGAGCCTTCCGCCTCTGTGTCTCATGGTCGTCACCGTGTCGCCTTCCTTGCCAGCTGGTCCGCGGCCGGGGTGGGCCCGCCGCCCTTGTAGGTCACGCGCCAGAGCGCGGAGTCGGGGTGCGAGGTGAAGAAGCCCCGCCCGTAGTCGAGGACGTACAGCGAACCGTCGGGGGCGAACTTCCAGTCCATCAGGTTGCGGATCCCGCCCTGCCCGACCGGGATGATCTTCTTCAGGGACTCGGCGTGGACGGGCAGACCGCCCTTGCCGACGGTCTTCGGGTCGGTCAGCACGGCGTGCCGCGGCTGCTCCCCGTCGTAGAAGTCGCCGACGAACCACTTGCCGTCCCAGTACGACGGCCACTTGACGGTCGACTCGCTCGCCGCGTCGTAGCGGTACAGCGGGCCGTTCATGGTCGCCTGCCCGCCGCCCTTGAGCCACGGGAGCAGCAGCTTCTGCTCCTCCTGCTTGTAGCTCGGGACTCCGTTCGCGTCGCGCGGGTAGTCGACGCCGCCGCCCTGGGGCGAGTACCAGATCGTGTTCGACGTCACCGGCGGCAGGTTGACGAGACCGTCGTTGTTCGGCGACTCGTTCTTCGGGGCGTTGCAGTCGTACCAGCCCAGCGGCTTGCCCGGATCGGTCAGGCCTCGGTCCCGGTAGGGCTGCTTGTTGCCCATGCAGTACGGCCAGCCGTGGTTCCCCGCCTTGGTGATCGCGGCGAACGTGTCGTACTTGGCCGGGCCCCAGGTCGTCGACGGCGCGCCCGCGTCGGGGCCGACCCAGCCCGCGTAGAGGATGTCGGTCTTCCTGTCGACGGAGATGCGGGCGGGGTTGCGCACACCCATCACATAGATCTCGCCACGGGTCTTGCCGCCGCCCTCGTCGGTCTCCTCGCCGGTGAAGAGGTTCCCTTCGGGGAGGGTGTAGGTGCCGTCGTCCTCGGGGTGGATCCGCAGGATCTTGCCGTTGAGGTTGTTGGTGTTCCCGGCGGTGCGGCGGGCGTCCGCGAAGGAGACGCCCTGGAAGTTGGGGGCGGGGTTGTTGCCCGAGTAACCTCCGCTGGAACCGGAGGAGTTGGTGTCACCGGTGGCGATGTAGAGGTTGCCCTCGGAGTCCCAGGCCATCCCGCCGCCCGCGTGGCAGCAGCTGTGGATCTGGACCGGCCAGCTCAGCAGCACCTTCTCGCTCGCCAGGTCGAGTCTGTTCGTCGCGAGGTCGAGGGTGAAGCGGGAGACCCGCCGCTCGCCCATGTGCGCGGCCCGGTCGATCCGGGAGTGCGGTGTGTAGTGCAGGTAGACCCAGCCGTTGGTCATGAAGTCGGGGTCGAGTTCGATGCCGAGCAACCCCTCCTCGTTCTTGACCAGTTCGTCGCCGCCGCCCTTGTTGCCGAACACCGTGAGCGTGCCGGCCCTGGTGACCTGCTTCGTCTTCGGGTCGTAGACGTGGATCTCGCCGTTGCCCTTGCCGATGTCCGGGTTGTTCCAGTCGGTGACCACCGGCACGCTCGCGTCGGCGCCGCCGCGGCCGATGTACAGGATGCGCCCGTCGGGCGCGGCGACCAGGCCGTGCGGTTCGCCGATCTGGTCGTTCTGGCCGGGCTGGTTGGGCTTGGTGACCCGCTCGGCGGT
Organism: Streptomyces sp. NPDC127129; assembly: GCF_042671585.1. NCBI lineage: Bacteria > Bacillati > Actinomycetota > Actinomycetes > Kitasatosporales > Streptomycetaceae > Streptomyces > Streptomyces sp. NPDC127129. The sequence goes on along the minus strand of NZ_JBHXTV010000002.1, from coordinate 310,384 downwards.
GTAGTTGGCGTCGATGGTCGCCTTGCAGTCCGCCTGGGAGATACGGGACGTCCAGGCGATCGCGCCACGGAGATGGTCCCGGAAATCCGTTTCGGCGTAACTGTCGACGGTGCCGCCCATGGCGGTGTAGAAGGACCGGCCGCCGTCGTAGTCACGGCACCAGGACACCGGGTGGTCCCAGCCGTTCGGTCTGGCCACGGGCTGGTACGAGGCCTCCCGGACCCGCGCCACGGTGTGCACGGTTCCGGACGGGTTGCGGTCCCAGTTGAACCACCGGTCGGGCCGCTTCCACTCCGGCGGAAGGGACTTCGTGGCCGGATGCTGTCGGTCGCCGACCTCCACCACCGCACGCTGCGTGCCGCTCGGTGCGCCGGTGGGCCGAGCGCCGATCAGTCCGGTGAACCAGGTGGAGTAGGGCTCGGTGCGCGCCGCCTCGTGGACGCCGACGAAACCGCCGCCTGCCTCCATGTAGGCCTCCAGGCCCGCCTCCTGCTCCGGGTCGAGCACATCGCCGCCCCCGGTCAGGAACACCACCGCGTTGAACCGGCCGAGCCGCCTCGCGTCCGTGAAGACGGCCGGGTCGTCGGTCGCCTCCGTACGGAAGCGCCCGGAGGCCGGACCGGTCAGCCCGATGCTCTCGACGGCCGCGATGCCCGCGTCGACCGTCGGCGACTCCGCGGTCGCCGAGCCGTGGAAGACGAGTACGCGGACGTTGGCGCCGCCTGGCGGAGACGGGAGAGACAACGTTGTCGAGGCGGAGGTCGACGGTGGATCCGGATACGGTCTGGCCGAGGCGGGGTCGCCGCCGAGCAGCGAGGCGGTCAGGGCTGCCGCCCCAAGTGCCGCCACGGCGAGGCCTGTTCTTGATCTCGACCGGTGATGTGGTGTGCGCTTCATGGGTCACCCATCCCTCTGAGGTCACAACAACAGCCGTTGAAGCTAGACCCCTTTGGCTGGCTCGCCAAGAGCTATGACCGCAACTGGACGAACTTTGTCCTGGACGTGGATAAACGAGAGTCGTCCCGCTACCGTGTGGGCCGTCCCCGGGGGCCCTCGCCCCGTCAATCTCCACTGAAGACCGGAGAGTTCGACATGGACAGACGCAGCTTCAACCGTCGCCTGCTCGCGGGCGGGGCCGTCGCCGCGACCGGCATGACATCGTTGTCTCTCACCTCCGCCTCCAACGCCGCACCCGGAACGGCAGTCACGGCCGCCACACCGAGGACTGCCCCGGCCGGCGGCCAGGTACGCCATCTCAGGCTGTTCGCGGAGAAGTTGGCCGACGGACGGATGGGGTACGGCCTGGAGAAGGGCAAGGCCACCGTGCCCGGCCCGCTCATCGAGCTCAACGAGGGCGACACCCTCCACGTCGAGTTCGAGAACCTGATGGACGTCCCCGTGAGCCTCCACCCGCACGGCGTGGACTACGACATCGACAACGACGGTACGAGGATGAGCGGCAGCCATGTCGAACCGGGCGCCACCCGCACGTACACCTGGCGCACCCATGTTCCCGGCCGCCGCTCCGACGGCACATGGCGCCCCGGCAGCGCCGGGTACTGGCACTACCACGACCACGTCGTGGGCACGGACCACGGCACCGGAGGCATCCGCAAGGGCCTGTACGGCGGCCTGGTGGTGCGCCGCAAGGGCGACATCCTCCCGGACAAGCAGTTCACGATCGTCTTCAACGACATGACGATCAACAACCGGCCGGCGGCGGACCCGCCCAACTTCCTGGCCACGGTGGGCGACCGGGTGGAGATCGTCATGATCACCCACGGCGAGTACTACCACACGTTCCACATGCACGGTCATCGCTGGGCGGACAACCGTACGGGTCTGCTGGCCGGCCCCGACGATGCGAGCCGGGTCGTCGACAACAAGATCACGGGCCCCGCGGACTCGTTCGGCTTCCAGGTCGTCGCGGGCGAGCACGTCGGGGCGGGGGCGTGGATGTACCACTGCCACGTCCAGAGCCATTCCGACATGGGCATGGCCGGCCTCTTCCTGGTGGCCAAACCCGACGGGACGATCCCGGGTCACGACGGCCACGGAGCACATCACGCGACCGCCGCGGCGGAGAGACCGCCGACCGGGGCTTCCGCCGGTGGCGCCCACGCCCACTGACGCGGCGTGGCGGGCCCCCGCGGCGGTCCGCCCGTGGCGGTCCGCCCGCGCGTCCGGGCGGCCGCCGGTGTGCACCGGTCGACGTGCCCGCGGCGATGTCAGTGGCGCCGCGTAGCGTGTGATCGTCGATCAGCACCACGGGGAGACGGGCGCACATGGGCACGCGTGTCGAGAAGAACGGCTACACAGCAGAGCTGACGGATGATCTGGAGGTCGTCTACCGCAACCCACGGGGGCGGAAGCTGAAGGAGTATCCCGGCGCCATCGCCGGGGCTCCGGGGCTCCGGGCGCTGCACGAGGCACGGAAGCATCTGAGGAATCAGCGCGAGGAGTGCCGTCTGCGGGCGCAGGAGTGGGCGCAGGACGGGGCGCGCGTGCCGCGAGCGCTGGCCGACGCCGACCCGCTGTGGCGGGAGGCGCTGGAGGCCGAGCAGGTCGAGCTCACCGACGAGCTGGGCGAAGGCGGCCTGTGGGCCCGCACCTACGCCGGCTACGACGGCCGCACGCTGACCCAGCTGCTCCCCGAGCAGCTCATCCCGTACCGCGACCGCCTGATGCGTGAGGAGCACTGGGAGCCGGACGGCTTCTTCTCCACCGGCATACCGGACCCGTCCGACGGCACGCTGCCCTTTCCCGAGCGGATCATCGCCGCCCACCCGGGCCGTGAGGAGCTGGCGACCGAGAAGGTCGTCGCCCTGCAGGGACACACGCACGAATGGCAGTACATCTTCAAGGCGGAGATCGACAGCGTCCTTCAGGGAGTGGAGGAGTCGGCTCCCGACCTGCTGATCACGCTCCTCGACGAGATGGCCGACCTGGCCCTGCGGCAGCGTGAGCCGGCCATGGCGGCGGCCTGGTTCGGGCGGGCCCGGACCGCCGAGCGCGTGCAGGCGCGCAAGATCGACGCCGAGTGGCTGCTGGGCCGCTACCTCGCGTTCGCCGACGGCGATGCCCTCTCGGCCACGGTCCTGCGTGCCTGGGCCCGCGACCTGGCGGTCAAGGGGGTGGCGACCCGAGCGGACGTCGACCGCTTCCGCACGGTGGCGGTCCGACGGCTCCGGTCGTCGTCCGAGGTGTACCCGCAGCTGGGCGCCGACGTGCGCAAGATCGCCAAGGCCGCCGGCCTGGAGCCCGAGAGGGAACTGGCCACACTGCTCGGGGAGGTCTTCGCCGCGGGCGCTCTCTCGCTGACCGACGACAAGTTCTGGACCGACTGCCTCAAGGGCTCGGCCATGGACCTCCTGGGCGAGCACGCCTCCACGGCCGTCCAGGAGGTGCTGAAGCTGAGCCCGAGGCCCTGGGGCCACAGCGCCACGCTGTGGCGGGCGTTGCTGGAGCGTACGGGTGCCCTGGCACAGCTCACCGGGGAGGCCGAGGGCCTGCCCGACGGCGAGGCCGCGGCCTGGCTGGCCCGGTGTGTCCGGACGAACAGCAACCAGAAGGGCCCCTGGCCCGTCATGTACGAGATCGCGGAGCTGCTCGCGCCGCGCCTGGCGGCCGACGGTGTCCCCGTGCAGTTCCGCTATCGGAAGATCCGCGAACGGGGCGACGGCGTGACGCCTCTCGACCTGATCGACGTTCTGCTGGAGCACGGCGCGCCGGTCGCCGACCCGCCGGAGCGCCTCGGCCCGACGCCGCTGTACGCCCTTGCGCTCGGCCGCCGACCGGAACTGAAGCATCTGCAGGCGGACGCGCGCTTCGCACGCGCGCTGCGGGCACGGGTGCGCGCCGACCTGGAGATGACCACCGAGGACCTGGCGTCCAACGCCTGGTACCAGCCGCACGAGACCAAGGGCTGGCAGGAGATCCCCGCGCTCTTCGACAACGCCGTCGGGCACGAGGAGATCCGTGCCTGGTGCGACCGCGAGCGGGCGAAGCTGCGCGCGGGGGTCGACTTCGAGGAGCTGGTCCTCCTCCTCGGCCGGTTCGTCCACGTGGGCGTGGCGGCGGAACTGCTCCTCAAGGACGCGGACGCAGCCGCGGAGTTCGCGGCGGTGGACGTCGTGCCCCTGCTGATGGCCGAGTTGCCGGACACCGTCACGCGCGCCGAGGCGGAGAAGGCGATGGCCGGACTCCAGCCCGGCAGCGTCGACCGGGAGGGCGTCCGGGGCCCCAATCGCGGACCGATCATGGAAGCGCTGCCGCAGCTGGGCGAGCCCATCACCAGCCTGGCCGCCCGCTCCCTCGTCATGGCCGTCAACTGCCGTGCCGGTATCGAGCGGCTCGTCCGATGCCTCACCCCCGGTGAGGACGACGCCAGGCCGGCCCCCGATGCCGGGCGTGAAGAGCCCTTCACCCGGCTGGGCCGTCGGATGATGAGGCTCGCGACGCAAGGGACGGACGTCTGGGGCGGCGATCTCACGCAGGCCAGCACCGAGTTCGACATCTCCTTCCGCCACGACCACTTCCTGGCGGCGCACGCCTTCACCGCGCCGCTCGCCCTGTGCGCCGTCTCCTCCAGGCCGCGCAACTCGGCCGGACAGACACTGCTGACGTACGCCGCCCACCCCGTCGCCTCGGGTGAACGGGGAAGGTGGCGACTCGTCCGTTGCGAGGCGCCGGAGGACCGTGCCGATGTCCACGCGCCCCGTTTGCGGAAGGTCTACCGGACGGCGACCTCCGTCTCCTTCGTACTGGTCAGTGGAGGGAAAGACCCCCTGCGGACGCTGTGGGAGTACGCACCCGACGGTTCCTTCGCCGAGGACGGCCCCCTGGCGTCCGCGGGAGTGAAGCTGACGAGCGCGGTCGTACTGGAGCCGGTGCGCCCGGCCGCCTGGTTCGCGCGGTTCGCCGAGCTGTACCGGGAGCACGGACCGGCTCCGGCCCGCCCGGACCTCGCCCACGCATTCGCCGAACGGCTGGGGCTCACTCCGGTCGAGGCCACCGTGCTGCTGACGGCGCACGTCGGGTGCACGCCGCACCAGTTGGAGACGCAGGGCGTCTACCTCTCCCGTCAGAGCTCCTTCGACCTGGAGCGCTGGAAGGTCCGGCGGGCGGAGGCGGACCAGGCGGCGGAGGGGCTGCTGTCCGAACTCGGCCCCCGGTTCCTCGCCACGCTCTACGACAGGCTCCTCCCCGACGACCCCGAGAAGCTGTGGACCACGGGGCCCGACGTGGACCGTGCCGCCGCATGGTGGCGCGAGGAACTGGGCAGCCCTCTGCCCGTCCCCACCGCGCTGCTGCCCCTCGCCGCCAAGGAGACGCTGCTGCCCAAGGGCGAGGCGTCCCTGTCCCGGGAGTTGCTCCGTGGGAACCCGGCCTGGTGGCCCAATCTGCGGCTGCCCGCACTGCTCGGTCGGATTGCCCTGGGGGACCGGTGTCTCGACGACCACAGGGCGGGCCTGGCGGGTGAACCCCAGCTCCTCGCCCTGCCCAGGCTCGCCGCCTGGCTCGCCTACCGCACCCCGGCCGGCGATCCGCTGCGCCCCGCGGTCGGCGCGGCGATCACCCGGCTGTGCATGGAGAGGGCCTCGGTCTCGGGTCCCCTCCGGCTCTTCTCCCTGCAGAGCAACTACCTGATGGGCGAGCCTCCTTCCACCGAAGCGCTCACCGCTCATCCGGCGGTGACCGAAGTGGCCGACACGGCGCACGACATGCGTCACCTGTGCGTGGACCCCGCCGCGCTCAAGGGGCCGGACGATCCGCTGCTGGAGACGTTGGACGCGTATCTCGACTCCGTACTCCCCTCCCAGTGGCTGCCCAGCCCGTCCGGCCTGCCCGCCCTCGCGGACCTGCGGCTCGTGCTGAGCGACGACTTCGCCGCGCTCGGCGCACACCTCGCCACCGACGGCGAGCGGCCCCCGGGCTGGGAGCAGGACCCCACGCGCTCCGTGCCGCAGCTGGTGGAGGAGTGCGCCCAGGCGTTCGGACTGAGCGAGGACGCCGCCGCGCTGTACCTCATGCTGCTCGCCCTGCCGGATCCGACGGACCGCAACGTCAAGGCGTGGACCGGGTGGAAGCCCGCCCGTTTCAAGGCGGCCGAGGCCGAACTCGGCTCCTCTGGACTTGTGCTGCGCGCCACCAGGCCGCGGGCAGGCCGCTCCCTCTTCCTGCCGGGAGCATGGCAGGAGCGCAAGCCGCCGCGCCTCCCGATCGAGGTGGCCAAGCTCGGCCTGCTGCCCCTGGCCAGGGAGCACCGCTCGACGGCACACCTGGCCGCGGTGCCCTCCGCCCCGCTGCCCACGCTGTTCACCCGGGCTTGGGAGGACCGTACGAACTGACCTGACGGCATGCCGTGTGCGGTTGGCGAGCGGGGGCGGGGCCGGTCATCGGGAGGAGGCGTCCCGGGCGTTGCGGTCGGCCGCAGGATGGGCCTTGGCGAGGGTGCAGACCCCGTCCTCGCACTGGCGTTCCAGCCGACCGCGGGAGATGGTCTGCGCCAGCCCGACCATCCAGCACGTGGGGCAGCCGCGGAAGGCGATCAGCGCCAACGGGGCGGCCAGCAGGGAGACGGGGCCGACGAAGGGCACCAGGGCGATCGAGCCGATGATCAGCCCGAAGCCGATGACGCCGCGCGCCAGGTGGCGCGGGACGGACTTGCTGGCGAAGTCCGGTGGCCCGGGCTGTGCGGGCTTCTCGGTCTTCACGGTGGTCAGAGTGTTCACGGCGGTCGGGGGTTTCACGGTGGTGGGGGTGTTCACGGTGAGGACTCTCCTTCGACTGGTCGGTCGACGGCCTGATCGGTTGTCTCGAGTGAGTGGCGCAGCGCTGCACGCGCTCGGTGCAGCCGCGATTTCATCGCCGCGTTGCTCAGACCGAGCGCATGGGCGACGGCCCTGCCGGGCAGGCCCTGTACGTCCCGCATGATCAGGACCTGCCGCTGGTCACGGGGCAGAGCCGCGACCGCGGCCGCCAGCCGCTCCACCTCCAGCCTGTGCATGGCGGCCTCCTCGGCCGAAGGCTCCGGCGAGGCGTCCGGTTCGGCCGAGGTCCCGTCGCTCCGTGAGGCGAACAGCCGTACCTGCCGCAGGCATTCGTTGCGCACGATCCGGAACATCCACGAGGCGAGCGCGCCGGTGGCCCGCAAGGTGCCGATCTTCCGGTAGAGGATGATCAGTGCCTCCTGCGCCGCGTCCTCCGCGTCCTGCGGCGAGGCGCACAGCGCACGGGCGAACTTGCGCACATGCGGCTGCGATTCCATGACGACGGTGGTGAGCGAGGTGAGGTCGCCGTCCTGAGCGGCCCTGATCAGCCGTTCGTCCGGCCAGGAGAAGCGTGGGTTCATGGTGCTCGTTTCCGGAAAAGGCCCGTGGGCGGGGTCTGGTCAGCTGCGGCTCTTGTAACGGCGCATCAGGTGCCAGCTGCACGCGCCCACGAGCAGCACTCCGATCACGACGAGGCCCGTCATCATCATGGGGGTTCCTTCCTGTTCTGGCCGGCGCGTTCGGCCGGTACGCAGATAGGAGGCGGGGCGAGCCGGAGAGGATTCACCTCCGGCCGAAGTTTTTCGCCCGCCCCCGCGCCCGGCCCCCGTCCGCCCCGCCGGGCACGGCCGTAGACTTCAGCACTGATCTCATGCGACACGCCTGCCGGCCGACCCGGTCCTCGCCCGCCGACAACAGGAGCTGACCCATGACCACACCGCGCGACATACTGTTCACCGCCCTGGACGCGGCACCCGGTCGCACGGTGGACCGGGGCGAGCTGTCCCTCGGGCTCGCGGGAGCCGAGCTGATCGATCTGATCGCCGCGCGGGCCGTCGAGCTGGACGGCGATCACATCGTGCCGGCCGACGAGCGCGTACCGGATGACGCGCTGTTGCAGGCCGCCGCCTCGGCGCTGGTACGGGAGGAGCCGTACGAGACGGTGGAGGACTGGCTCTGGCGGCGGGGCCGTGACCTCGCCGCGGCCTATCTGACGGCGCTGGAGGCGGAAGGGCTGCTCACGCGGCAGCGCAGCCGCTGGACGCCGTTCCGGGCGGAGGGTGAGCCGGAACTCCTCGATTCCCCCGCGCGCAGCGGCGCGACCGACCGCATGACGGCTCGCGAGCCCGTACTCACCGCTCTCGCCACGGCCGTCGGAGTCCACGACGAGGCAGCCGTGGACTCCGCGGACCTGCCGGACGGAGTGGAGGCGGTGGTCGCCGCCGTCGGCGAGGCCGAGTTGGAGCTTGCGGCCGCTCGACAGCGCCGGGACGTCGAGCAGGCGGCCTTCGACAACATCTGGCGGGCGGTCTGACGGGCCGCGTGCCCTCACCGCCCATGCCGGCCGCTCCGGCTACCCGGAGTTCTGTCGCCCGCCCGCCTGCGGGGGCGGCAGCGAGGTGATCGCCCAGCGGACGGCGGCGGTGATCGTACGCCCCCCGGGCCGCGCCAGCGGCAGCATGACGCGCGTGGTCCGGGGCGGATCCAGCCAGTCCCTCGCCCACGTGGGCAGCAGATCGACCGCCGCGGCCGCCAGGAAACCGTAGGGAAGCCGGGCCGGGGCCGGCAGCGGAGGACGGGAGAGCAGATAGCGCGCGGCCTCACGGGATTCCCGGGTGGCACGCAGCTCGGGGCGGTACTCGGCGAGCCGGGCCGTGAGTTCGGCGCGCGTCTCGGGCGGGCGCTCCGCGCCCAGAGCGCGCGCGACCCGGGCCATGTCGGCCACGTACCCGTCCTCCCCGGAGGGGTCCAGCGGTCGCCGCCCGTACCGCTGGTAGGCACGCAGGAAGCATTCCGTCTCGGCGACGTGAACCCAGGCGAGCAGGTGCGGATCCGCGGCGCTGTACGCAGCCCCGGCCTCCGTCCTGCCGTGGATCCGCCCGTGCACCTCCCGGACGCGGACGACCGCCCGCTCGGCGTCCGCGACCGTCCCGAACGTCGTCACGGCCAGGAACGTGCTGGTCCGCTGGAGGCGGCCCCACGGGTCCCCCTGGAATCCGGAGTGCGCCGCGACCGCCGCCATGGCGATCGGGTGCAGGGACTGCAGCAGGAGCGCGGCGAGGCCACCGATGTACATCGACGCGTCCGCGTGCACGAGCCGTACCGGCCGTTCGGGACCGAACCACCGAGGCCCGGGCGTGCCGTGGATGCGCGCACGCTTCTGGTGCGCCTCGGGGCCCGCGACCCGGTAGAGCAGGGACTCACCGGCTCGCTCGCGCAATCTGCCGAGGTACGGCGATGGCCGGAGCACAGATCCAGTATGTCTCGCCGCAGCCGGCACAACCGCCGGCATGGACGGCATACGCGCGGGCACGCGAGTGGCATGAGTGGAATGGCCACGACCATGCACAAGCCGTCCGCAGGACCGGCACCGGCACCGGCACCGGCCCAGGCACCGGCGCCGACGCGGCCGATGGCGGCTCCGGGGAGCGAATCGAGCGAGGTGGTTCTCATGGGCACGCCTCCCAACGATCCCGTACCACCGAGCCCCACACCGGCGCCCGGACCCGGCCCCGGCCCCCAGCCGGGTCCGGTCCCGGGGCCCGTCTCCCCGCCGGGCGGGCCGGACCCCGTCCCTCCGGCGCCGCCGCGGCCGGAACCCGACCCGCGGCCGCAGCCCGGACCGCGCCCGGAGCCGCAGCCGCACCCCGGGCCCCTGCCCGGCCCGCTGTCGCCCCCTGAACCCGTCACCTGACGGCCTCCGCGCATCATCACGCCCCGAGCGGGCAACCGCAGCGGCGCGAGGAAGGACAGGGGCCGAGCAAGGACAGGAGCCGGACATGGCTGCACACACGGGACAGGGCCGACGGAGCGCGGTTCTGTTCGACCTCGACGGCACGCTCGTGGACACCACGTACCTGCACACGCTCGCCTGGTGGCAGGCCCTGCGACAGCACGGACACGACGTGCCCATGGCACGGATCCACCGGGCGATCGGGATGGGCGCGGACCGGATCCTCGACGGCCTGCTCGGCTCCGGCCGGTCGCGCTCGGACGACGAGTCGATCGCCGGCGCCCACGGGGCGCTCTACGCGGTCTGGTACGACGTTCTCCGCCCCTTCGAGGGTGCTGCCGAACTCTTGCGCGCCACGGCCGCCCGGGGCTGGACCGTGGTCCTCGCCAGCTCGGCGTCCGAGGACGAGGTGGCCGCGATCCGCCGGGCGCTCGACGCCGACGAGGTGATCGCGGCGGCCACCGCCGGCAGCGATGTGGACACCACGAAACCCGCCCCCGACCTGGTGAAACAGGCTCTGGAAGAGGTGGGTGCCGAGGCGGAGGACGCCGTCTTCGTCGGCGACACGGTGTGGGACGTCGAAGCCGCCGGCCGGGCCGGAGTGCCCTGCGTCGCCGTCCTCACGGGCGGCGCGTCCCGCGAGGAGCTGGAGAAGGCGGGAGCGGTCGCCGTGTACGAGGACGCGGCAGAACTGCTCCGACGGGTCGACACGAGCCCGCTGGGAAGACCGAGCCGCTTGGAATCCTAGATTCCGATTCCGATTCCGGGTCGCGGGTAGGCGCTGAAAGAGATTCTCGAGGGAGAGCCGATATGAGTGGCAAGGAAAAAGCCAAGGCCAAGGCCGAGCAGATCACCGGAAAGGCCGTAAGAAAGGTTGCGAACGCGAGCGGCGACAGGACCACCGCCGCGAAGGGCGCCGCTCTGGAGTCGCGCGGCAAGGCGCGAGAGGCCAAGGAGAAGGGCAAGGACGTCTTCAAGCGCTGAGTGCCCCGTGCTGAACGGCATTCGCAAAAGGTATGTATCGGGCATGCGGGGCGGATTACGGGGTAGACGACACACCGGCTCCCGGCGGAGGACTCAATGCCGGGAGCGGTTAGGAAATCGCTTCGAGAAAGGTGAAGATCATGGCTGCAGGCAAGAAGGCCAAGAACATGGCGAAGTCCACCAAGGGCAAGGTGAAGGAGACCACGGGCAAGGCGACCGGGAACGAGAGCCTGGAGATGAAGGGGCGGGCGGAGCAGGCAGCGGCCGACGCGAAGCAGACGGCTCAGAAAGCCAAGGACACGCTGAAGCACTGACCGGGCCCGCCGAACCGGACCACGCATCCGGTGGTAGCTCGATCCCCACGGCAGAGGAGCGGCCCTTCAAGGGCCGCTCCTCTGCCGTGGGGATCGAGCGTGCGCCGGGGGAGCGGGGGAAGAATCAGCGCCGACGCCGGCGGCGGCCGACTGTCTCTTCTTCGTCCTCTTCTTCTTCGTCCTCATCCTCATCCTCGTCGGCGTCTTCGTCCGCGTAACCCTCTTCGTCCTCCTCGTCCTCCTCGTACTCCTCCTCGGGCTCGGCGTCCTCGTCCTCCTCCTCGTCGTCGTAGCCGTCCTCGTACTCGTCCTCGTACCCCTCCTCAGGCTCCTGCCCTTCTTCGTCCTCGTCTTCCTCCTCGCCGGGTTCGCCCTCTTCCTCTTCTGCTTCCTCCGCCTCGAGGGCCTCCTCGTGCGTGCGGACCACTTCGCCGTCGCGGATCTCGCCGCGCCACCCTTCCGGCTCGTCGTCGGTGAGCGTGACGTGACGGCGGAAGTGCTTCATGTCCAGCCGCAGTCGGCGGCCCTGCGCGCGCCAGAGGTTCCCTGTCTTCTCGAAGAAGCCCGAGGGGTAGTACTCGACGGTGAGGAGGACCCGGGTGAGGGACGGGCCCAGCTCGTGGAAGCTGACGCAGCCTCTCGTCGAGCCCTTGGCTCCCTCGGAGGTCCAGACGATGCACTCGTCAGGGACCTGCTCCTGGACGGTCGCCTTCCAACTACGGGTCGAAGGGCCCACCTTGACCTTCCAGTCGCTGGTGGTCTCGTCGCCCTGCGAGACGTCGCGCACGCCCTTGGTGAATCCGCTGAAGTCCTCGTACTGGGTCCAGTGGTCGTAGACCCTGCGGAGCGGAGCGCCCACATCCATGGTCTCGACGATGCTGGTGATCTTCTGGCTCCCGCTCTTCCGCTTGCCCTTGCCCTTGCCGAACAGGTTCGAGGCCGCATCGGTGACCTTGTCCTTCATCGCACCGAACTGCTGTCCCACGATCGCTTTGACCGGCGAGTCCCCCTTGAGCATGCGACCGCCGATGTCCGTGAGTTTGCCGCCGTTCTCGGCCACGTCGTTGAGCTGGTCGGTGACGTCCCCGAGCTTGTCCGTGGCCTTCTCGGCCAGTTGGCCGGTCTGGGCCGAGAGGAAGTCGCCCAGTTCGCTGAACAGTCGCTCCATCCCGGAGGCGGACTCCTTCTTCTGGCTGCGGTCTTCCGATGCCATGACCTACCTCCGCGTCGACGGCTTGCGCGCTGCCGTCTTCTTCGCTGCCGACTTGCGTGCCGGGCTCTTGCGCGCCGCAGTCTTCTTCGCGGGTGCCTTCTTCGCCGCGGACTTCTTGGCGGGTGCCTTCTTCGCCGTCGTCTTGCGCGCCGCCGTCTTCTTCGCCGGGCCGGATGCCGCCTTCTTCGCGGGGGCGGACTTCTTGGCGGTTGCGGTCTTCTTCGCGGGGGCGGATTTCTTGGCGGATGTGGTCTTCTTTGCGGGGGCGGACTTCTTGGCGGGTGCCGTGCTCCTCTTCGCCGCCGGCCTCGTGCCCGCTGTCTTCTTCGCCGCGGTCTTCTTGGCGGGTGCCCTCTTCGCCGGTGCTGCCGACTTCTTCGCCGGGGCGGACGATTTCGCCGCGCCGCGACGCTGGGACGTCGTACGTGAGGACCGCCGTGCACGCGGCTTGTCCGCCTCCTCCTCGTCCTCGGGCTCCTCGGGCTCCTCGGGCTCCTCGGGCTCTTCTTCTTCCTCCTCCCAGTCCTCCTCGTCCTCTCCCTCGTACTTCTCGGGCTCTTCCTCCCCGTCCTCCGTCTCCTCGTCCTCGTCCTCGTACTCCTCCTCGGGCTCGTACTCCTCCTCGTCCTCGTAGCGACCCTCGTCCTCGTCCTCGTCCTCGTCCTCCTCATCCCCCCTGCCGATCGCCAGCGTGCGTGAGTGGAGCGAGTCGGCGAGGTCCACGAGCTTGCGGTTGGCCGCCGCGGAGAGCGCCTGCCGGCCGGCGTCGAGAGCCTCTCCCCGAAGCTGATCGCCTATCTCCGCGACCTGCGGTATGTCCTTGAGGGCGGTGAGGCCCTGCGTCACGAGCTGCTTCGGGTCGAGACCGAAGCGTCGCCCCGCCAGGTAGGTCGCGATGCTGAAGGCAACGCGAGCCTTCTTGGTCCGTCCCAGTACGTAGCCCCCGGCCACCGCGGCCGCCAGGGCGATTTTGGTCGTGTCCTCCATGACTCATGTCCCTTCACCGGGCGCCTGCGGCCTCTTCGTCGCCTCGACAGGAACATCCGACCCGGGCCGCGCATTCGCGCCGTCGCCCATGAAGGCCGCCGCTCGGGCGCTAGGAGCCTGCACTCCCGGGCATGACACTTACCCCTATATGATGGAATTCTAGCCGTTTATGGCGGTACGTCCTCTGGAAGTGACATATGGCCGCAACAGATCCGGCTCGTCCCAGGCGGGCCGCGTCGCGCGCCGACGAGGGACGCGAGAAGCGTCCACCCGCTCGGCGGCGATCCGCGTCGAGCGGGTCGAAGAAGACCGTCAGCGCCGCCACGGCGATGAGTTCCGCCGCCGGCCAACTCGCCGAACTCCTCGGGAGACCGCCCGAATCCGTTTCCTCGCTCAAACCGACCGAGTCGGGATGGGAAGCCCAGGTGGAAGTACTGGAGCTCGAACGGATCCCCGACACGACCAGTGTGCTCGCCAGTTACAGAGTCGAGTTGGACGAGGAAGGGGCGTTGATCTCCTTCGAACGAACTCGTCGCTACAACCGCGGAATGATCGATCGGCCGACCTGAGACCCGGTCCGCCGTGAAGGGAGGCGCCATGACCATGGTGCCGCAGAGCGGCAGCGCCGTCGGCACCGGCGGCAGGGGCTCCAGCAGCAGTCTCTACGACGTCCTCGAGCTGATCCTGGACCGCGGTCTGGTGATCGATGTCTTCGTCCGCGTCTCGCTGGTGGGCATCGAGCTCATCAAGATCGACGCGCGGATCGTCGTTGCCAGCGTGGACACGTACCTGCGCTTCGCCGAAGCGTGCAACCGGCTCGACCTCGAAGCGGGCCGCAAGGCACCCGCCCAGCTTCCGGAGGTCGTCGGAAACATGGCGGAGGGCGGGGCCCGCGGCAAGTCCAAGGGAGCGCTCAGCGGGGCGGTCGAAGCGGTGAAGGAGTCCCTGACAGGCGGGTCCGACGAAGAGGAACCCGACGAGGAGTCCGAGGAGGAACCCGAGGAGCTGGAAGACGAAGTGGACGAGGAAGAGCCGGAGAAGGAGCCTGCTCCCCGACGGCGGCGGCCCGCCCGACGGCCGACGCGCCGGGAGAAGGAGTGACCGATGGCCCTCTACGTCTACGCCATCACCGCGCAGAGTCACCCCCTCGACCTGAAGGGGCTGACCGGCGTCGGATACGACCCCTCACCCGTACGCGCCGTGGCTTCCGGGTCGCTGTGCGCGGTGGTCAGCGACATCTCCGAGGAGATCCGGCCCAAGCGGCGTGACCTGCTGACCCACCAGGAGGTGCAGGAGCGGCTCATGCGGGACGGGCCCGTCCTGCCGCTGCAGTTCGGCTACACCGCCGCCGACGACTCGTCGGTGGAGGAGGTCCTCCGCAGGGACGCGGACGGCTATCGCGACACCCTCGAACGGCTCGCCGGCTGCGCCGAGTACCACCTGAGGGCGTCGCAGGACGAAGAGGTGCTCCTCCGGCAGATCCTCTGGGAATCGCCCGAGGCCCGAGAGCTCAACGAGCGGATACGGGCCGGGGACCAGGACCCGCAGCTGCCGCTGGCGCTCGGGCAGCTGGTCTCGGCACAGGTTCAGGACAGGCAGGAGGCCCTGGCGTCCGGGCTGGTCGAGGCGCTCCTCCCGTTCGCCCGTGAGCACGCGCTCCGGCCGGCGTCCGGCAGCGACTTCCTCAACGTCTCCCTGCTGATCCCGGACGACCGCAAGGACGAGTTCCTGACGGCCCAGTCGAACATGGCCCGCGAGATCGACGGAGGCGTCGAGTGCCGGCTCAGCGGCCCTCTGCCACCGTACAGCTTCGTACAGTGATGACCTTCGGAAGGTGCTGGGCGCGATGACGCGATGGGAAGGAGAGAGCGACGCATGGGACTGCTGACACAGCTGCTGACCCTCCCGCTGGCCCCGGTGCGCGGTGTCGTCTGGGTCGCCGAACGAGTGACGGAGAAGGCCGAGGAGGAGTACTACGACCCCGCTCCCGTCTGGCGTGAGCTCGCGGAGCTGGAGAGCCGGCTCGTCAGCGGGGAGATCGACCAGGAGACCTTCGACCGGCGCGAGGACGAGCTGATCGACCGGCTGGAGGAGATCACGGCCTATCGGCAGGGGATGTCATGACCCGGAATCGAGGACGGTCACGTGTCTGAACCCCTACCCGACAGGTTCGGGTCCGCTCCCTCCCGCGCGGCCCCGGCGCCGTACGGTCCGAGTTCGTCCGCCAATCTCGCGGACATCCTCGAACGCGTCCTCGACAAGGGCATCGTCATCGCAGGGGACATCCGTATCAACCTGCTCGACATCGAACTCCTCACGATCAAGCTCCGGCTCGTGGTCGCGTCCGTGGACAAGGCGAAGGAGATGGGCATCGACTGGTGGGAGCACGATCCGGCGCTCTCCTCGAAGCACACGGGCGGTGCCCTGGCGGAGGAGAACCGGCGGCTTCGCGCGGAGTTGGACGAGCTACGACGAGACGCGCTCGCCGCCGGCCGCGAGCCGTCCGGCACCGAGGCGGACGCGGACCCCGAGGCGGACGCGGACACCCGGACGCAAGCCGACCGGGTACTCGGAGAAGAAGGCCCCGCCCCCCGCCGCCGAGCACCCCGAGGGCGTGGGGCATGAACGGTCGGGAGGGACTCACCTACGTGTACGCCGTGGCCGCCGACACCCCGGCGCTGCGCGCATCCCTCGACGGCGTTCAAGGGATCTCCGGAGCACCCGTGTTCCTCCTCGGCGGGCATCGACCGGACGTGGACACCGGCGCCGAGCAGGGCAGCGGTCCTGATGCCGTCGCGTTCGTCTCCAGCCGTGTCCCTGCGGACGAGTTCGACGAACCGAACCTGAAGGAACGGTTCGAGGACCTGGAGTGGCTCGAGGGGGTCGCCCGCTCCCACCACGAGGTCGTCCAGGCCGTCGGCCGCCACGGCACCGTCCTCCCGCTGCGGATGGCCACCGTGTACCAGAACGACGAACGCGCCCGTCAGGCCCTCGCCGCCCAGCGGCACGCGTTCGCCGAACGGCTCTCCCTGCTGCGCGGCCGGAGCGAGTTCGGCGTCAAGCTGTACGTCAGCCCCGCGGCGCCTCCGGAGAACGGTGTCAACTCCGCCGATTCCCCGGACACATCGTCACTCAGCCCCGGCAAGGCCTATCTGCGCAGCCGCAGGGCACAGCACCACGCACGTGAGAGCCGTTACGAGCCCGCCGAGCGCGCCGCCGCGCGGGTGGAGGAGCTGGCCTCCCGGTTCAGCACCCATCGCGTACGACACCCGGCCCAACGAGGCGCGCTGGCGGGCCCGGAGGAGAACGTCCTCAACGACGCCTACCTCGTTCCCGCCGACCGGGCCGACGAGTTCAGGAGCGCGCTCACCGGGGCGATGGAGGGCGTCGACGGCGTACGCATGGAGGTGACCGGGCCATGGGCCCCGTACTCCTTCGCCATGCCGCCGCCCGCTTCCGAGCCCACCGCCTCCGAGCCCGCCACCTCCGAGCCCACCGCCTCCGAACCGCCCGCTTCCGAGCCCGCCACCTCCGAGCCGCCGGCCCCGCAGCGATCCGTCCAGAGGGACGGGCGAACACCATGACCGTCGCACGGTCCACCGAGGCCCTGCCCGGTCGCCAGGTCGCCCTGGTCGACCTGCTCGACCGGCTGCTCAGCGGGGGAGTGGTCCTCTCGGGCGACATCGTGCTGTCGATCGCCGACATCGACCTCGTCCGCATCTCGCTCAGGGCCCTCATCGTCTCCGTCGACGCGGAGTCGGACCCGTTCACGACGGTGGACCGGGGGCAGGCGTGACGAACGGCGGTACGGAGCGGAGGAAGCGCGCAGCCTCCCGGGACGGGGACGCGCTCCCCGACGCCTCCGCACCCCTGCGCGAGGTCGGCCCCGCGCTGAGCAACGCGTTCCGGCTCCTTCAGGCACCGCCCGCCCGAGCCGGCGAACCGCCGCGTCCCGCACGCCGGATCCGCGCCGACCGCGAATCGGTGGAGGAGGACCTCCTCAAACTGGTCCTCACACTGGTGGAGTTGCTCCGCCAGCTCATCGAGAGGCAGGCGCTGCGCCGCGTCGACGCGGGAGACCTCACCGACGAACAGGAGGAGGAGCTGGGCGCCACGCTGATGGCCCTGCACGACGCCCTGGCCGACCTCTGCGCCGAACACGGCTACACACTGGCCGACCTCAACCTCGACCTCGGCCCCCTCGGCCCGCTGCTGCCACCTCAGGACTGACGGAACCCGCCCCGCCCGGCAACGGATCGTCAACCTGATCCCTCCGAAGGCCTTCACCCGGTACGTCGACACCTGACGCACGACTCCCACCGCGCGATGCCGGTTCCCAGGGCCCTCGGTCTCCCGGCCGGAGGCGACCACCTGGTCGCCTCGTCCGGTCGTTCCCCTCGGCTCTCGGCTACCTTCTGCGATCGAATCGCTCGTTCATCACCCTGAGTGAGGAATCGCATGTCCGTTCCGAGCGTCGCCATCTATCCCGCCACCATCCGGCTCCTCGACGGATTCGCCGTCCTGCGCGCCGACCGTGCCGTCTCCGTGCCGCCGAGCGGGCAGCGCCTGGTGGCCTATCTCGCACTGCGGACCGGCGCCGGCCGATCGGCCGCCGCCGCCGCGCTGTGGCCCGAGGCGCCCGAGGAGAAGTCGCTGCCCAGCCTGCGGACAGCCGTGTGGCGGGTCAACCGGGCGGTACCCGACCTGGTGGTCGCCCGCGGGACCAACGTCGCCCTGGCACCCGACACGGTCGTCGACCACCGGGAGTTCACGGCCCGCGTCCGGCGGATACTGCGACCGTCCACCGGCGCCCAGCCGCCGCCGGTGGACGACGACGGTTACGCCTGGCTGCTACGGGCCGGTGAACTGCTGCCGGGGTGGTACGACGAGTGGGTGGTGCTCGAGCAGGAGCACACTCGCCAGCTCCGGCTGCACGCACTGGAGGCGGCCGCCCACCGCATGGCCGGCGAGGGTTCCCACGCCGGTGCCCTGGAGCTGGCCTTCGAGGCCGTGCGCCTGGAGCCGCTGCGCGAGACCGCCAGCCGGGCGGTCATCGCCGTGCACCTGTCCGAGGGGAACGCCGTCGACGCGGTCCGGCACTACGAGTGGTTCCGCAGACTGCTCGACGCCGAGCTGGGGCTGCGGCCCTCGGCGCAGCTGACGGCGATGGCCCGGGGACAGGTCGTGGCTCCCCGATCCGGCCGGTGATCGAGCGGTGACGCCGCGGTGACACGTACCGGATAAGCAAGGGACAACAGACGACCTGGCGGAGGGAAAGCAGATGGCGGTGCAATTGTCCTACCCCGGCGTGTACGTGGATGAGCTGTCCAGTGGTGTGCGCACGATCACCGGTGTCCCCACCTCGGTCACCGCGTTCGTCGGCCGCGCCCTGCGCGGCCCGCTCCACAAGCCCGTCACGCTCACGTCCTACGCCGACTTCGAGCGCACCTTCGGCGGGCTCTGGTCGGACAGCCATCTGGGGTACTCCGTCAGGGACTTCTTCCAGCAGGGCGGCGGCACCGCCCTCGTCGTCCGGGTCCACGCCGCCGCCACCGACGACACCGCGGCCATCAGCATCGGTACCGGGAACAAGCGGCTGAAGCTCCTCGCGGCCTCGCCCGGCGCCTGGGGCGCGAAGCTGAAGGCGATCGTGGACAACGACGTCCGGACGAACGACGACGGGTCGAAGGATCCGGCGCTCTTCAACCTGACCGTCCTCGACCAGGCGACCGGGGTCAAGGAGGTCTTCCGCAACGTCTCGTACGTCTCCGGTTCCGCCCGCCGCGTCGACCTCGTTCTCGCGGCAGGATCCACGCTCGTCCGGACCGATCCGACCGCATCGCTCCCCACCGCGCCGCACGCCAACTTCCCGGTGGAGGCCACTGCCACCGGAGGCGGCGACGGCGGAGCGATCACCGCCGCCGACATCACCTCCGGCACCAATTTCGAGGCGGACAAGAAGGGGCTCTACGCCCTGGAGCACGCCGATCTCTTCAACCTGCTCGTCATCCCGCCCTATGCGGGCGCCGGTGATCCGGGCGATCGTGACGTCGATGCCGCGGTCGTCACGGCGGCCGTCGCCTACGCCGACAAGCGCCGCGCCGTCGTCGTGCTCGACCCGCCCCAGGCCTGGACGTCGGTGGCGCAGGCCGTCACCGGCCTGGCGACGTTCACCAGCAGCAAGAACGCCGCCGTCTACTTCCCCGCGATCAGGCAGCCGGATCCGCTCCGCGACAACCAGGTCATGCGTTTCGCGCCGTCCGGGGCCGTCGCCGGTGCGATCGCCCGGACCGACGCCACCCGGGGAGTGTGGAAGGCCCCGGCCGGGCTCGACGCCACCCTGCCCGGGGCCACCGCGCTGTCCGTGCCGCTGACCGACGGCGACATCGGGCAGCTCAACCCTCTGGCGGTGAACTGCCTTCGCCTGGCGCCCGGGGCGGGGCACGTGGTCTGGGGAGCCCGCACCCGCAACGGCGCGGACCGGATCGCATCTGAGTGGAAGTACCTCCCGGTGCGCAGGACCGCCCTGTTCATCGAGGAGAGCCTGTTCCGCGGCATCCAGTGGGCCGTCTTCGAACCGAACGACGAGCCCCTCTGGGCACAACTCCGCCTGAACATCGGCGCCTTCCTCAACACCCTGTTCCGCCAGGGCGCCTTCCAGGGCAAGACCGCCCGCGAGGCGTACTTCGTCAAGTGCGACGCGACGACCACCACCCAGACCGACATCAACCTCGGCGTCGTCAACATCCTCGTCGGCTTCGCACCGCTCAAGCCCGCCGAGTTCGTCGTCCTCCGGCTGCAGCAGATCGCCGGCCAGATCCCCGCCTAGGAGCCGACCCCATGGCACAGTTCAGCGTCAACGCCCAGCGCTTCGATCCGTACAAGAACTTCAAGTTCAGGGTGAAATGGGACGGCCGTTTCGTCGCCGGCGTCAGCAAGGTGAGCGCCCTCAAGCGCACCACCGAGGTCGTCGAGCACCGCGACGGAGCCGACCCCTCCACGGCGCGCAAGTCACCGGGCCGCACGAAGTACGAGGCGATCACGCTCACCCGCGGTGTGACCCACGACGTCGAGTTCGAGCAGTGGGCCAACAAGGTCTGGAACTTCGGCTCCACGCTCGGCGCCGAGGTCTCCCTCAAGGACTTCCGCAAGGACCTGATCATCGAGCTGTACAACGAGGCGGGCCAGCTCGTCCTCGCCTACAAGGTCTTCCGCGCCTGGGTCTCCGAGTTCCAGTCCCTTCCCGAACTCGACTCCAACGCCAACGCCGTGGCCATCCAGACGCTCAAGCTCGAACACGAGGGCTGGGAGCGCGACGTGGACGTGGTCGAACCGCAAGAGCCCTCGTTCGTCGAGCCGTAGGAGTGGATGTGCGCGCACTCTCCGCGGGAGACGTGCTGCGGCTGTGGGACGAGTGCCGGGACACCTCCCCGGAGGCCCGTGCTCTCGTCCTGGCCGCCGCGGCCGACGACGGCACCGTCTCCGTCCCGCCCGCAGAACGGCCCATCGGCCGCGTCACCGCGCTGCTGCTGCGGCTGCGGAACGCGCTGGCCGGTCCCCGGATGGCGGCCACGGTCGGCTGCCCGGGCTGCCACGGAACCGTGGAGTTCCAGGCCACGACCGAATCACTGCTCGCTCTGGAGGACAAGATCGTCGACGCCCCACCGCCCCTGCTGCACGGCGGGTACGCGGTGGACTGGCGATGCCCCTCCTACGGGGATCTCCAGGCGATGGCCGAGCGGCCCGAGGCGGACGACCCGGTCCGCGGCGCGCTGCTGCTCCTGGAGCGCTGCCTGCTGAACGTGCGGCACGAGGAGGGCAGGGTGGCCGATGGTGCCGTCGCTCTCCCCGTGGAGCTGCGTGAGGCGTTGAGCGAGGCCATGGCGTCCGCGGACCCGCTCGCCGACCTTCTGGTCGACCTCCGATGCCCCGACTGCGAGCACGCGTTCACCGCCGACTTCGACATGGCTGCGTTCGTCTGGGCCGAAGTCGAGTCCCGTGGACGGCGGCTGCTGATGGAGGTCGACGCGCTCGCCCGCTCCTACGGCTGGTCCGAGACCGACGTGCTCGCGCTGAGCGAGCCGCGACGGGAGCACTACGTCCGCATCGTCACGGGAGAGTCGCCATGACCGATCTGCTGCTGCGGCTCGCCTCCCGGGCCTCCGGACGGCGCCCCCGTCCGGCTCCCGTCCCGCTCCTGCCCTCTCACCCCACCGCCGAGCCGCCGTCCCGGGAACACGCCCGGACCGGACAGGACACCACGCCCGACGGGGTACCGGGCGCGGCGCCGTCGCGGAACGGCGAGGAGAACGGTCGCCGGACCGTGACGGACCGCCGCCCCGTCGACGACCGGCC
The DNA here is from genome assembly GCF_042671585.1 of Streptomyces sp. NPDC127129. Classification (NCBI taxonomy): domain Bacteria; kingdom Bacillati; phylum Actinomycetota; class Actinomycetes; order Kitasatosporales; family Streptomycetaceae; genus Streptomyces; species Streptomyces sp. NPDC127129. Next base: position 288,805 of record NZ_JBHXTV010000002.1, on the reverse strand, counting down.
CGTCACCGCACCCCCGGACGCGCCGTACGGATCGCCGCCACCGGTCGTCCGCCCCGCACCCGGAACTCCGCCGCCCCCAGCCCTCGTCGCCGACACCGCGCCGCACGGGCTGCCCAGCGGCGACGCAGTCCGCACCGACGACCGGTCCACAGCGCCGTCCCCTCCGCCGACAGCCGCGCCGGTTCCCGCCCCGTCCGGGAACGCCGAGGTCACATCGGCGCTCGCACCGGCCGTCGTACGGCCCGCCCCGGCGGCAGAAGGCCGTACGCCCCGGCTCCCCGCCGGTGAGCGGGAGCCGGGAGAGATCCGAGCACAGCGCCTTGCCGCGCCACCCGGTCAGGACGGCGCTCCTCCGAGGCGTCACCGGGAAGCGCTCGGGCCACCCGTCGCCCGGCCCGTACCGGTTCTTCCCCCACCGGTACCGCTGACCGTGATGACCCGTCACGCCGGGGCCGTGCCCGTCGGGTCCGGCGCGGAGCCGGCGCCCGCCGTCACGATCAGCATCGGCAGGGTCGAGATCCGAGCCGTCCCGCCGGCGCACGTGCCGCCGGAGCCGGACGTCCCGTCACCGGGCGGGGCGGGAGCGGGCACCGGCCCGCTCTCCCTCGGCGACTTCCTCCGCGGTACGGGGGACGTGCGATGAGCGCCGGGGAGCCGAGGGTGCGGATCGTCGTCGACGAGATCGTGCTGCGCGGCCTGACACCGGCCCAGGCCGACTCCGTGGTGGCCGGTCTGGAGCGGACCCTCGGCGACCTCGCGGCCGGCGCCGACACCGCCTGCCTCACCGGAGGCACCGTCCCCGTGGTGCGTCCCCGGCTCGCCCGCACCCCCGCGCCGAACGCCGACAGGCTCGGGGCGCAGGCCGCGAAGGCGATCTGGACGGCCGTGGGAGGTGCGAGGTGATCTCGCCCCGTGTCGTCAAGGGCGGTCTCGTCGAGGTGGACGTGTCCACCGGCCGCCCGCTGCGGACGATCGCGCTCCAGTACAACCCCGACGCACTGACCCGTACCGTCGCGGTCCAGGCAGCGGGCGGAGACGCCGGTCAGGCGCTGCGGCTCAAGGGCGTCGCGGTCGAGACGCTCCGCCTGGAGGCCGAGATCGACGCGACGGACCGGCTCGAGTTCCCGGCCGACAACCGCAGCACCGTCGAGTTCGGTATCCATCCGCAGCTCGCCGCCCTGGAACTGCTGGTCAACCCGCGGGCGACCGCCCTCGCGGACAACGACGCCCTGGCCGCCCGGGGGGTGCTCGAAGTCCTTCCCACGGAGTCGCCGTTGACGCTGTTCGTATGGAGCCGGCAGCGCGTCCTGCCGGTCCGGGTGACCGAACTGTCGATCGCCGAGGAGGCCTTCGACACCTCGCTCAACCCGATCCGCGCCAAGGTCACCCTCGGCATGCGCGTCCTGTCCGTCGACGACCTCGGCTTCGGCCACCGCGGCGGAGCGCTCTTCATGAGCCATCTGCGCAACAAGGAGGCGCTGGCCGCCCGCGCCGGCTCGGCCGCACTGTCCGCACTCGGACTGGAGGTGATCTGAGGTGCCCGACCCACTCCAGGCACTGCTCGCGGCCGGTGCCGTTCCCACCGTGTCGCTCCCGCCGACCAGCCGCTACGCCGAGGTCGGCGTCACGGCCCACATCCGCCCGTCCGGACCCGGCGAGGAACCCGCCCCGCCCGTCCCGTACTTCCGCCGTCGGCTGTGCCCGTCACCGGAACGCTTCGCGCTGCTCCACGAGTACGCGACCGTGGCCGGCGACCGCCGCGACCTGCTCGCCGCCCGGCTGCTCGGCGACCCGGAGCTGTGGTGGCGACTCGCCGACGCCGACGGGGTCATCGACCCGGCCCGGATGGCGCTGCCGCCGGGGCGCCGGCTGCGCATCACCCTTCCCGAGGGTGTGCCGGGAGCTGCCGATGCGTGACCTGCCCCCGGGTCCCGTCCGGCTGCAGCTGTTCCTCGGCCCCGCCGTCCCCGTGCCCGCCCCGCGCTTCGTCATCGACGCGTTGACCGGCCTCAAGGTCGAGAGCGGCTCCGGGGACGCGCAGAGCGGCTTCGAGCTGACCTTCTCGATCCCCAAGGACTCCCCGGTCCAGGCGTTCTTCCCGGTCTCCGTACCGGTGTTCCGCTGCGTCGTCGCGGTCACGGTGCGCGGTGTCACCGAGGTCCTCGTCGACGGTGTGGTGACGCACCAGGACATGTCGGCGGCCGGCCCCACGTCGGTGCTCCACGTGAAGGGCAAGGACCTCACCTGCGTGATGGACCTGATCCCGTTCGACGGCCTGCCCTACCCGGCGATGTCGCCGGCGGTACGCGCCCTGACCGTCCTCTCGAAGTACGCGGCACTGGGCTGCGCGCCCCTGGTGATCCCGAGCCTCCTGGAGGACGTGCCGATCCCCGTGGACCGCATCCCCGTCCACCAGGGCACCGACTACGCCTACCTCACGGCCCTCGCCAAGGAGGTCGGCCACGTCTTCTACGTCGAACCCGGACCGGTGCCCGGCGTCAGCAAGGCGTACTGGGGCCCGGAGATCCGGCTCGGGGCACCGCAGCCCGCGCTGAACGTCGGGCTCGACGCCGCCCACGACAACGTCGCCGCGCTGAACTTCACCTTCGACAAGGAGAAGAGGGAGCTTCCCATCGTCGCGATCCAGGAACGTACGAGCAAGGCCCCGCTGAACCTGCCCATCCCCGACATCGCCCCCGTCCGGCCGCCGCTCGGCCTCGTCCCCCCGGTGCCGCCGAAGCTGCACCGCATGACGGACACCGCGAACCTCAGCCCGCTCGCCGCCGTGATGAAGGGCGTCGCGCACGCCGCACAGCACTCCGACGCCGTGTTCGCCACGGGAACCCTCGACGTCGCGAAGTACGGCCATGTGCTGCGCTCGCGCAGACTGGTGGGCGTACGCGGCGCCGGCACCGCCTTCGACGGGCTCTACTACGTCACCCGCGTGTCGCACGAGATCCGCCGCGGCTCGTACTCCCAGACGTTCTCGCTCGCCCGCAACGGCGTCGTCTCCACCGTCCCGGCGGTGCCGGTATGACCCAGACCCGGACCGCCGCCGTGACCGGCTACCTCGGCAAATACCGCGGCACCGTCGTCAACAACCTCGACCCGCTGAAGATCGGCCGGATCCAGGCCCTCGTCCCCGACGTGTCGCCGAGCCCGTCCTCGTGGGCGACGCCCTGTCTGCCCCTGGCCGGGATCAACACCGGTGTCTTCGCCGTGCCGCCGATCGGCTCCGGGGTCTGGATCGAGTACGAGCACGGTGACGCCGACCACCCCGTCTGGGTCGGCGGCTACTGGGGCAGCCCGGCCGAAGTCCCCCTGCTGTCGCACACCGTGCCTCCCGGCGTCGCCGGCATCACCCTGCAGACCACGCTGAAGAACGGCCTGGTGATCAGCGACGCACCCGGCCCGACGGGAGGAATCCTGATCACCACGGCGACCGGGGCCATGATCTCGGTCAGCGACGTCGGCATCGTCATCAGCAACGGCAAGGGCGCGACCATCTCCCTGACCGGGCCGACCACCGACATCAACCTCGGCGCGCTGACGGTGGTGTGAACGATGCCCGGACCGATCCTCCACCTCGGCGCCACCGTGCTGTGCACCCACGCCGGACAGGCCACCCCGACCACGCCCTTCCCCCGGGTGACGGTCTCGGGCCAGCCCGTCGTCACCCTCGCCACCCCCTACGTCGTGGCCGGGTGCGGACTCACCGGCACCCCCACCCCGCCCTGCGTCACCGCCCAGTGGCTCGCCGGCGCGGTACGCGTGCTGGCCGGCGGCACACCCGTCGCACTGCAGTCCGGCACCTCGGTGTGCACCCCCACCGGCACCCCACTCACCCCGCTGGCCGCCCAGACCCGGGCCATCGCCTCATGAGGGAGGCGTCATGACCATCGATCACCCCTACGACATCGGCGGCAGCGGCCGCACGGCGACGACCGATCCGGACGACCACGTGCGGGACATGATCGAGCAACTGCTGCTCACCTCGCCCGGAGAGCGGGTGATGCGGCCCGACTTCGGGGCCGGGCTCCTGCAGCTCGTCTTCGAACCGGGCGGCCCCGAAGCGGCGGCGACCACGCAGTACCTCGTGCAGAGCGCCCTCGAACAACACCTCGGCCACGTCCTGACCGCCGACGCCGTCGAGGTGGAGGCCGTCGACTCCGCACTGCTGATCACCGTCTCGTACGTGGTCCTGAGGACCCGCACCCGCGCCGTCGCCACCGTCCGCACCCCTGGCGGCCGCCGATGACCCGTTTCCCTTGCCGCAAGCCGCGCCGCCTGCTCGCACTCCAGCAGGCCGGCGCCCTGAGCGACCTCAACGGCATCGAGTACGTGGAGGTCCTCGACACCGCCGCGCCCTCCCCGGCGCTCCGCCAACGCGTCCTGTACGTCCGGCTGGTGCGTCCGGTGCCCGCCGGACTCGGCCGCGACAACATCGTCGTCGAGGGCGGCGAGCGCATCCCGGACGTGGCCGTCGAGTGGGCAGCGGCGGGAGACAGCGCCGAGGTGCCGCCCGAGCTGCTCGCCGGCATCGACGAACCGGACCATGTCGTCGTCGTCCGCACGGAACAGCGCGGGGACTTCTCCACCTACCGGCTGCGGCTCGTCGCCGGACCGGAGTCCGACCTGCCGCCCGCCGGATTCGACCCGCTGCTCGCCGAGGCCGAGTTCGCCTTCAAGGTCGAGTGCCCGAGCGACTTCGACTGCGCCCCCGCCGACACCTGCGTGCCGGAACCGCCCATCGCCCCGGCCATCGACTACCTCGCCAAGGACTACCAGGGGTTCCGGCGGCTGATGCTGGACCGGATCTCGCTGCTCGCACCCGAGTGGACCGAGCGCAACCCGGCGGACGTCGGAACGGTCCTCGTGGAACTCCTCGCCTACGTCGCGGACGAGCTGTCCTACCGTCAGGACGCCGTGGCGACCGAGGCCTACCTCGGCACCGCCAGAAGCCGGATCTCGCTCCGCCGGCACGCCCGGCTCGTCGACTACCGCGTGCACGAGGGCTGCAACGCCCGGGTCTGGATGCGGATCGGAGTCGAGGAGGGAGCAGCGGTGGAGCTGCCCGCGGGCACCCCGCTGCTGACCACGGTCCCGGACGCGCCACCGGTGATGGAGCCGGGGTCCCCGCAGCACCGGTCGGCGCTCGCGGCGCAGCCGGTCGTCTTCGAGACGGTCGAAGCGGCCGAACTCCATGCCGCTCTGGCCGAGATGCGCTTCCACACCTGGGGCGACCAGGGCTGTTGCCTGCCGACGGGCGCCACCTCCGCCACCCTGCGCGGAGACCATCGCCGGTTGAGGGCCGGAGACGTCCTGGTGCTCGCCGAAACCGTGTCGCCGACCACCGGAGAACCCGCCGACGCCGACCCCACCCGCCGCTGGGCCGTCCGGCTCGTCGACGTCCGCGGCTCCGAGGACCCGGTGGGCGGCCTGTTCGAGGATCCGCAGACGGCCGATCCGCTGCCCGTCACCGAGATCACCTGGCACGAGGACGACGCCCTGCCCTTCCCGCTCTGCCTGGGTGTCGTCGAGGGCGGTCTCGAGACCGCGCGGGCCTGGGGGAACATCGTCCTCGCCGACCACGGGCTGACCGTCCCCGGACGGGACGACCCCGGCGAAGCCCTCGGACCCGTCCCGGCACCCCGCTTGAGCCGAGTGGACCGGCCCGGTCGGGGCGGGGCCACCCCACCGGGCCCGGTACCGGTCCGCTACCGTCCCAGGCTCGCCCGGGGCCCGCTCACCCACGCCGTCGCGCACCCCGCCGACATCCTCTTCCAGCAGACCGTCACACCGGCCCTGCTGGCCGAGCTGACCGCGCTCACCTTCGACGACGAACTCCGCACGTTGCTGCGCTCCCACGGGCGGCAGCCGACGGGCGAAACGGTCACCGTCCGCGGCGCCGACCCGATCTGGTCGATCAGCGACGGCACGACCGTCCTTCGGATCGTCCTCATGTGGGACCAGCTGCTGGTGTCGGAGCAGCGCGCCCCCGCGTCGGCCGTCCGCGCCGCCGAGCCCCGCGCGGCGCGTCCGGCCATCGGCCTCTTCGGCGAGCTGGGCGGCGACCTCCGGTACTGGCAGGTGCGGCCCGACCTGCTGGACAGCGCGGCGGCGGCCGCAGAGTTCACCGTCGAGGCCGAACACGACGGAACCGTACGCCTGCGGTTCGGGGACGACGAACACGGGATGCGCCCCCGGGAAGGCACGCGGTTCTACGCCCGCTACCGGGTGGGGAACGGCCGCGCGGGCAATGTGGGCGCCGAGTCGATCGCCCACGCCGTGACGGACGTCGCCGGCGTCGTCTCCGTACAGAACCCGCTGCCCGCCTCGGGCGGCACCGACCCGGAATCGGCGGAGGAGATCCGCCGCGACGCGCCCCGGGCCTTCGCCGTACAGGAACGCGCGGTGACCGCGGCGGACTGGGCCGACGTCACGGAACGGGTCGGCGCCGTGCAGCGCGCGGCGGCGACCCTGCGATGGACGGGCTCCTGGCACAGCGTGTTCGTCACCGCGGACCGGCGGGGCGGCAAGCCCGTCGACGCCGCCTTCGAACGCGAGCTGCGCGCCCGGCTCGAACGGTACCGGCTCGCCGGCTACGACCTGGAGGTGGACGGCCCCGCGTTCGTTCCGCTGGAGATCGGACTGCGGGTGTGCGTGGAACGCACCCACCTGCGGTCCGACGTCGGGGCCGCGGTGCTCGCCCGGCTCGGCGACTCCACCCTGCCGGGTGGCGGCCGCGGCCTGTTCCACCCCGACCGCCTCACCTTCGGCCAGCCGGTGCATCTGTCCACGGTCCTCGCCGAGGTCCACGCCGTGCCCGGCGTCGAGTCGGTGGACGTCCACACGTTCCGGCGACAGCGTCTCCCCGAGACCAGCGGGCTCGACAGCGGAGTCCTCCCGATGGGGCGGCTGGAGATCGCCCGGCTGGACAACGACCCGAACTTCCCCGAGCGCGGGATGCTCGGTCTCACCCTGGGAGGCGGCCGGTGACCGACACCACCCTCGGCGGCGACGACGGAACCTGCGGCTGCTGCTCGGGCACCTCCGCACGCACCCCCGGCACCGTCGGCAACCGGCCCGGACTCCCCGAGATCGCGTACCGCAGCGGCGTCCACGGCGACTTCCGGTCGAGCATGGTCACCGCCCTCTCGGACCCGAGCAGGCCCCGGCTGAACCGGCTGCTCACCCGCGACGCCGGCGACCCGACGATCGCCGTGATCGACGCCTGGGCGGTCGTCTGCGACGTCCTGACCTTCTACAACGAGCGTCTCGCCAACGAGTCCTATCTGCGTACGGCCACCGAACGCGTCTCGCTCCAGGAACTCGGCCGCCTCGTCGCCTACCGGCCGGCGCCCGGTGTCGCCGCCGAGACACACCTCGCCTTCTCCCTGGAGAAGCCCCTGGAAGCGGCCCTGCCTCCAGGGCTTCCCCCCGACCCCGGTCTGGTTCCCCCGTCGCTCCCCACGGCCGTCGACCTGCCCCCGGGACTCAGGGTCCAGAGCGTGCCGGGCCCCGGCGAACTGCCCCAGCTCTTCGAGACGGTGGAGGAGCTCTCGGCGCGCGCCGCGTGGAACGCGCTGCCGGTCGTCCCCACCAGGCCCTATCCGCCGGTCAGGAACCGGGTCGACGCCTGGTTCGACGGCGACACCCTCCCCGTCCGGACCGGCGACGCGATCCTCTTCGCGAGCGAGGACCTGGCCGGTGACAGATGGGACGTGCGGCTGGTGACCCGCGTCGAGCCGGACCCGACGCACCGGCGCACACACGTCCGCTGGGACCGGGGGCTCGGCTCGCACGCCCCGTACAACCCTCCGGCAGACCGGCCCGAAGTCTTCGTCCTGCGCAAGCGGCTGCGGGTGTTCGGCCACAACGCGCCGGTGTGGGCCGCGATGAACGAGGCGTTCCGCACCGGATACGTGTCGGTGCACGGAGGCACGGCGGGCGCGTCGGAGTGGCCGAAGTTCACCGCGGTCTCCGAATTCTCCGAGTCCGGAAAGAACTTCACCGTCGTCGACCTCGAGGGATCGCAGTCCGACGTCGTGGCCGGATCCTGGGTGGTGCTGTCCCAGGAGCACGTCCAGGAGGACGGCGACTTCTACCGGGAGCTCTACAAGGTGGTGGACCGGACCGAGTTCTCCCGTGCGGAGTTCGCCGCCTCGGGCACGGTCACCCGCCTGACTCTGCTCGGCGAGCAGCGGCCTTCGGGCAGAAAACGGGCCGACGGGCCGACGTTCAAGACGCCGCGCGACGTGACGGTCTTCGCCGTGTCCGAACCGCTCACCGTCGTCGAGGCACCCGACCCCGCCCCGCTGACCACCGACACCTTCCTCGTCCAGGGCGATGCCACCGCCATGCTCCCCGGGCGCCGGCTCGTGCTCTCCGGCCGCCTCGCCGCCGGGAACGGCACGACCCACCGGACCGACGCGACCGACGGCCCCGGGGAACAGACGGCCGAGGTCGTCGTCCTCGGCTCCGTGGAGGACAAGGGCGACCGAACCCTGATCACGCTGACCGGACCTCCCCGCAACCGCTACGACCGCGCGACCGCCGTGCTCTTCGGGAACGTCGCGAAGGCCACCCACGGCGAGACCGTGCACCAGGTCCTCGGCGACGGTGACGCCCGCCGCCCCTTCCCGGCCATGCCGCTGCTGCACGGGCCGCTCACCCACGTCCGGGCGGACACCCCGCAGGGCTTCACCTCGACGCTCACCGTCCGGGCCGACGAGGTCGCCTGGCGCGAACGGGCCACCCTGTACGGGGCCGAGGCCGGCGACCGGGTCTTCACCACCCGCGACGAACCCGACGGCACCGTGGTGGTGGCGTTCGGGGACGGCGTACGAGGAGCGCGGCTCCCCTCGGGATCGCACAACGTGCGCGCCGCGTACCGCAAGGGCCTCGGCCTCGCCGGCAACCTCCCGGCCGACCGGCTCTCGCTCCTCATGGACCGCCCCCTCGGACTCAAGGCCGTCACCAACCCGGTCGCCGCCGACGGAGGGGTCGATCCCGAGAGCGAGGCGCACGCCCGGGCCTCCATGCCGCTCGCCACCCGTACCCTCGGCCGGGCAGTCTCGGTGCGCGACTACGCCGACTTCGCCCTCGCGTTCGCCGGGATCTCGCTCGCCCGGGCCGACGTGCTGCGACTGAGGACCGGCCGGACCGTCGTCGTCAGCCTCTGCGGGCCCGACGGCGCGGCCGCTCCCGATGCCACCGTCGCCGACCTCACGGCGGCCCTGCGCCGGTACGGCGACCCGCTGGCCCGCGTCGAGGTCCGCTCGGCCAGGCAGCCGCGGTTCCGGCTGGCCCTCTCCGTGCGGGTGGACCCCGCACGCGAGACGAAGCTCGTCCTCGCCGCCGTCGAGGCCGCTCTGCGCGCCGCCTACGCGCCGCTCGTCCGCGGACTGGCCGCGCCCGTGCACCGCTCGCAGGTCGTGGCCGTCGCGGCGAGTGTGCCCGGCGTGGTCGCGGTGGACCTGGACCTGCTGTACCGCGACGAACGCGACGAACCGGCTCTGGAGAGCCGCCTCCCCGCAGCGGGAGCGTCGGTCGACACCCACGGCAGGGCGGTCGCCGCCGAGTTGCTCGCCCTCGCGGATACCCCGTTCGACCGGCTCCAGGAGATGCCGTGACCACTGCTCAGCCCGAACCCACCGCCGCCGACCGGCTCTACGCCCTGCTGCCGGTGGTGTACCGACTGCGCGACGCGGAGCGGGACGCGGCCCTCCGCGAGTTCGTCGACGTGCTCGCCACCCAGCTGGAGGTCCTGGAGGAGGACCTGGAGCAGCTGTACGACGACCAGTTCATCGAGACCTGCGCGCCCTGGGTGGCGCCCTACATCGGCGACCTCATCGGCTACCGCCTGCTGCACGGAGTGGCGCAGAAGGTCCGCTCACCCCGCGCCGAGGTGGCCCACACCATCGCCTACCGGCGCCGCAAGGGAACCGCCGCCGCACTGGAGCAGCTCGCCCGGGACGTCACCGGCTGGCCGGCCCGCGCCGTCGAGTTCTTCGAGCGCCTCGTGACGACCCAGTACATGAACCACATCAGGCCGCACGCGCAGGCCACCCCCGGCATGCGCGACCCGGAGGCGCTGTCCTGGGGCACGCGCATGAACGGCGCCTTCGACGACCTCGCCCACACCGCCGACGTCCGTGCCATCACCGCTGCCCCGCCCCGCCGTGCCGGACGGTACGCCATCCCCCACGTCGGCATCTTCCTCTGGCGCACCGAAGCCGTGCGCCTGAACCGCACCCCGCTCACCCCGCATGCTCCGGGTGACCGGCGCCGCTACCGCTTCGACACGCTGGGAAGCGACGCGACGCTCTTCGCCGCCCCGCGCACCGAGGAGGAGATCACCCACCTCGCCGAGCCGGAGAACGTCCCCCTGCCGCTGACCCGCCGACGGCTGGGCCTCCGCCTCGACGCCCTCTACGGAGACGGACGCAGCCTGTCGCTGTCCCAGGGCGAGCGCGGCCCGGGTGGTCACTGGGAATTCACCCCCGTACCGTCCTCCGAGATCACGGTGTGCGACCTGTCGGACCTGCCCGGTGGCGGTGGCGCCTGGGCACACGAACCGGCCGCGGGCCGCGTCGCGGTGGACCCCGAACTCGGCCGGGTGTACTTCGGTACGGCCGTCCCCGAGGCGGTCAAGCCGGTCGCCACCCACCACTACGGCCTCGCCGTGCCGCTGGGCGCCCGGGGCGCGGCACGCGGTGACGCGGCGCCGCCGCCTCCCCACCGAGAGGTCGCCGACGGCGAGGCGCAGCAGTCCCTCCTCGACGGACTCGCCGAAGGCGGCACGCTGCGCATCACCGACTCCGACCGGTACGCCGACCTGCACACCGTGCGCACCACCACGGCCGGGGCGGGCAGTCCGGACACGTCCGTCTGGGTACGCGCCGACGATGCGACCCGCCCCACGGTCGTCGTCCCGGAGGCCGGTCTGCGCCTCGCGATGGAGCCGCGCACCGAGGTCGTCCTCGACGGGCTCCTGGTCACCGGCGGACCCGTCGTCCTGGAGGAGCAGGGCGACGGAGGCAACCGCACGGTGGAACTACGCGACTGCACCCTGGTTCCCGGCCAGGGCCGGACCGCCGGCGGCGGGCCCGCCCACCCCGAGCGGGCCTCCCTGATCATCCTCGATCCCTTCGCCAGCGTGCGGCTCACCCGGTGCGTCCTCGGACCGGTCGTCGCCGTCGAGGGCGCCGACGTCACCCTCGTCGACTGCGTGGTCGACGCCTCCGCCCCGACGGGCGTCGCCTACTGCGGGCGCGCCGCACCTGCCGACGGCGGCCCGCGTACGGTCCCCGACACGGCCGCCCAGGCCACGGGCGCCGGCACCGAGCCCGGCGGCCGGCTCCACCTGCGCGAATGCACCGTCATCGGAGGCATCCACGCCGTCGAGCTGGACGCCTCGAACTCCCTGCTCGTCGCCGAACTCGCCCCCGGCGACCCCCGGGAGGCCGCCGTGTGGGCCCGCCGCCGCCAGCAGGGATGCCTGCGCTTCAGCTACGTGCCGGAGGGCTCGCGGACGGGCCGCCGCTACCGCTGCCGTCCGGACCCCGCGGATCCGCCCGGGATCCGCCGCGCCACGTTCCCGCATTTCACCTCGCTGCGTTACGGCGACCCCGCGTACGCCCAGCTCGACACCGCCACGCCGGACACCATCCGGCGCGGGGCCGACGACGAGAGCGAGATGGGCGCGACCCATCTGCTGTTCACCCCGCACCGGGAGAGCGATCTCCTGCTGCGGCTCGACGAGTACCTCCGCTTCGGACTCGAAGCGGGCTTCTTCTACGCGACCTGAGCAAGGAGGCCTCCCCATGGGAGCCGATCTGAGCCGCGTCCGGTTCGACGCGCTGCGCGACCACTCCGGCGTCGTCATGCAGCAGGGCCGACTGCTGCTCGACTCCGACTGGAACGAGTTCGTGGCGATCCTCGACCGCCGCCTGCGTGCCACCGCCGCCGACCTCGGGACGCCCGGCGTCTCGGACGGGTTCGCCGATGTCGCCGTGGTCCCCCGCACGACCCCCGACGCCTTCCTCATCACGCCGTCGGCCGACGGCATCACCATCGGCCGCGGCCGGATGTACGTGGACGGACTCCTCGCCGAGAACCACGGCACGGGGTCCGCCTCCTTCGACCCGGTGCTCGCCGAGCCCGCGCGGACGGAGGACACCCCGTACACGGATCAGCCGTACTGGCCCGCCCCGAAGGACCTGCCCACCACCGGCACCCATCTCGTCTATCTGGACGTGTGGCAGCGCGAGGTCACCCCGCTCCAGGCGCCGGACCTCGTCGAGGAGGCGGTGGGGGTCGACACGACGGCCCGCACCCAGACCGTGTGGCGGGTGCGTGTGCACGAGCCCGACACCCCCGACATCGACTGCAGCACCGAGGACGACGACATCCCCGGCTGGCCCGAGGTCCTCACCCCCTCCGCGGGCCGGCTCACCACGGGCACGGCGACGGTGGCGGGCGCCGACGATCCCTGCTCGCTGCCGCCCGGCGGCGACTACCGCGGGCTCGAGAACCAGACCTACCGGGTCGAGATCCACGACGGCGGAGAACCCGGTACCGCCACCTTCTCCTGGTCCCGGGACAACGGCTCCGTCGCCATGCGGGTCGTCGAGGTGGTCGCCCCCGACCGGCTGCGGCCCGAGCATCTGGGCCGGGACGAGGTGCTCGGCCTGCGCAAGGACGACTGGGTGGAGATCCTCGACGACCACCGGGAACTCGACGAGCAGCCCGGCGAGATGCGCCGCATCACCACGGTCCACGGCGACGGGACGGTCTCCTTCAGCCCGGCGCTGCCCGGCGACCTGCCCGCCACCACCGACGAGGCGCTCCGTCGGAACCTGCGGATCCGCAGGTGGGACCAGTCCGGCCTGGTCAAGAGCGCGACGGGTGACACGCTCCAGGACCTCGACGCCGCGGGCTCCCCGGGAGTCGTCACGGTGCCGGCCGGGAGCGTGCCGGTCGTCCTGGAGCACGGCATCACCGTGACGCTGGACGCGCCGGGCGGGGTCTTCCGTCCCGGCGACCACTGGATCTTCACCGCGCGCACGGCCACCGCCACCGTCGAACAACTCGACGAAGCGCCCCCGTTGGGCACGCACCACCACTACGCCCGCCTCGCCGTCGTCACCTTCCCCTCCGAGGCGCACGACTGCCGCACCCTGTGGCCGACCGGGGGGCACTGCGGCGACTGCACCGTCTGCGTCACCCCCGAATCGCACGCCAGCGGTGCCCTGACCGTGCAGGATGCGGTCGACCTGGTCTCCGAGGACGGCGGCACCGTCTGTCTCGCAGCGGGCGTCTACCACCTCGGCGAGGATCCGGTACGCATGCGGGACGCCCGGTCGGTGCGCGTCCGGGGCCAGGGCGTCGGCACTCTGCTCGTCGCCGAGCGCGGCGGCTTCGACATCGGCCGTTCGACCTTCGTCACACTGGAGGACTTCGCGCTGATCTCGACCAGCTACCGCCCCGGCATCGGCATCGGCGTCACGGCCGAGGTCACCCTTCGGCGGCTCACCGTGCTGATCGTCGGTGGCGGAGAGGGGAGCGGCCAGGGCCCCGCCGTCGAGCTGTCCGGCGCATGCCTGCGCACGCGCGTCCAGGACTGCGACCTCGCGAGCCGCATCGGAATCGCTGCCCGGGAGCACCTGGACGAGGAAGGCGGCGGAATCCGGGCGCATCTGCTGACGGCCGATCTGGAGATCAGCGGGAATCTCCTGATGTGCTGGTGGACGGGTGTGGACTTCGGCAGCAGCGTCGCCCACGCCCAGCGCAACACCATCCGGGGCAACACGGTGCTGTACGCGCAGGGCGCGAGTCTGCGGCTGCTCGGCGCCCTCTCACCATGGGCCTCCTTCGACATCGCCGACAACCATGTGCAGGCCATGGGGGAAGGCATCGAGGTCGGTGCGAGCGGATACACCGTCCGGGACAACACGATCACCGGTAACCCGGACCCGGAGACCGGCTCGGGCAACGGGGTCGAGGTGCGGGACGGCGTCTCCGGTGTCCTGCGCGGGACCACTCGCATCTCGGGCAACCGCATCACGCGGATCGACAGGGTGGGCGTCCTCGTACGGGTGCCCACGGGCGACCTCGACGTCTCGCACAACACGATCGAAGGGGCCGCCGACGGCGGCATCGTGGTCGAGGGGCGCGGCAGGCTCGTCGACGCCGTGATCGTCGGCAACACGGTCCGGGACATCACCACGCACGGGTGGAACCTGGCCGACGGCACCGACGGCATCCGCATCGTCGGTGCGACCCACGCGCTGGTCGCATCCAACACGGTCTCCGGTCTCACCACCGACTTCGGCGGCGGCCAGGAGGACCAGCAGGAGCGTGCGCATCGCCAGAAGGGCAGGAAGGGCAAGGACGCAGGGGACGGAAAGGACGGCGCGGAGGAACGGGAGGGGCAGGAGGGCGGCTACCCGGACCGCAGGACCGCGGTGGCCGTGCTGGCCTGCCGGGAGTCCCGCATCCACGGCAACAGCGTCGAGAGGATCGGCTCGTCCGATCCCATGGACGTCGACCGGCTCCTCGGCATCCACGTCTCCGTCTTCGACCGCACCACCATCGAGGGCAATGTCTGCCGGCGGATCCCCGAGGACGTCGACCACGACACCCACAATGCGTGGAGCGGCCTGCTGGTGGGCGACGACCCCCAGGACGACGCGCATCGGAGCGGGCGCACGGCGCACATCGGCCGGTACATCTCCGTCGTCGGGGAAAGGTTCGCGTACCTCATCGGCCCCGACGCCGCGTTCGGCCACGCGTCGGACGACGTCAGCGCTGTCGTCACCGCCAACACCTTCACCGGTGCCGCCCAGTACCCCGCAGCGCTGATCGACGTGGCCAGGGACGCCGTCGTCTCCGCCAACCAGTTCCGCCAGCACGGCGACTCGGACCCGACCGCGCTCACCGTGCGGGCCGCGACCGCGACCGTGACCGGCAACCGCGCCAGGGGCGGCATGCCGTCGATCCACTTCGACGTCGAGCCGGACCACGTCGCCGTCCTCGGCAACATCACGAGCGGCGGCATCAGCCCGTACGACCCCATGGACCCGGATCACTCCATCGACTTCAAGTGGCTGACCCTCAACGTCCAGGGCTTGCACTGACAGCGGCTCCGGTGCCCGCGCCACCCCGGGGGAGCGCCCGCTCCCTCGGGTGTCCGAACTCTCCGATCCCATCGCCGGAAGGACCCCACACCGATGCCGATCGTCGTCGTCGAGCAGGAGAAGACCGTCGCCGCCCTGGTCTCCCGGCTCGTGAAGGCCAGAACGCCCAAGGCCGACAAGGAGCAGGCCGCGCAGGCGATCCGAGAGGCCAATCCAGGCCTCGACCTCGACCGGCTGCGGCCGGGGATGATCGTGGTCGTGCCACGGCTCGACGAGGCGCGCGACCACGACCCCGACCTGGTGGACGCAGCGCTGTACGGCCTCATCGAGCAGGTCCGGCGAGAACTCGACGCGCTCGTCCTGGCCGCGCAGAGCGCCGAAACGGACGCCAAGGCCGAACTCGCGGCGATGCGCGAGGTGATCGGCGACGAAGCGGTGCAGACCGCGGCCCAGCAGGACAACACGCTGCAGGGCTACGTGGACGGTCTTCCCACCGCCCTCGACCAGGAAGAACAGACCGTCACCGAGGTCACCGCGAGCCTGATCAACGGCATCGAGCAGTGGTACACCGACCTCGACGACCTCAGCCCGCAGTGGTGAGCGCCCGATGAGCAACACCCTGGCCGTCCCGGCCGTCACCGCCGCCCTGACCACCCTCGTCCAGAACGCCGTCAACGGTCTGGGCATCAACCCCGGGCCGGTCGTCGCCCCCGGCCCGCTCGACAGCACGGGGGACCAGGCCCGCGTCGGCGTGCACCTGTACCGGGTCACGCGCAACGCGACCCTGTCCCTCGCCGATCTGCCCACCCGCTCGTCGGCCGGCCAGCTGCGGCAGAAGCCGAGAGCGGCGCTGGACCTGCACTATCTGTTCACCT
The DNA here is from genome assembly GCF_042671585.1 of Streptomyces sp. NPDC127129. NCBI lineage: Bacteria > Bacillati > Actinomycetota > Actinomycetes > Kitasatosporales > Streptomycetaceae > Streptomyces > Streptomyces sp. NPDC127129. The sequence continues at coordinate 272,787 of NZ_JBHXTV010000002.1, read as the reverse complement.
TCCGCGGTACCGACGAATGGCAGACGCAGGCGCTCATGGCCAGGACCGCGGCCGCCCTGCACACCGTCCCCTACCTCACCGACACGCTGCTCGCCGAGGCCGAGACGGATCACCCCGAGATCGACGGCAACGACCTGGCCCAGGCCGACGAGCCGGTCCGCGTCACGCCCGAGGCCCTCTCGACCGATGAACTGACCCGCCTGTGGGCCCTGTTCCCGCCCGCCTCCTTCACCGTGACACTCGCCGTCACGGCGGGCCCGGTCCTGGTGGACGGCGACGGGGACCCCGGCGCGGTGCTCCCGGTCCGTACCGTCCTCGCCGGCGCCGCCCCCTTCACCCCGCCACGCCTCGACGGCGCCGCCGGGCCCGAGGGCAGGGGCGCGCCCGTCCGCGCCGCCGCCCCCATGCCCGATCTCCATCTCCACGGCCACGCGCTCTCCGCCCGCGAGGGGGAGACCAGCGAGGTACTGGTCGACGGCGCCGTCGTCACCACCGGTGTCACGGCGGTGGACGACACCCATCTCGTCCTTCCGTCCCCGGTCCTCGCACCCGGCCGACGGCGGATCGCCGTCCGCCGCAGCGGACCGGCGGCGCACCCCGGCCTGTCCACGACGCGGCCGGCCCAGCTGAGCCCGCCGGTCGTCATCCTGGTCGTCCCCACGCTCCGCACGGTCACCGCCGCGACCAGCACGGGTCACCAGCCCGGACTGCGCACGGGAACCGTCTCCGCGAGGGTCGTCCCGCCGGTCGGACAGGGAAACCGGGTACGGCTCCTCCTCGACGCCACGACGCCCGGATCCACGGTGTCGCTCGCCCTCGCGGCCGAGCTGCCCGCCGGCACGCCCCCCACCGCGCAGGTGGACTTCGCGGTGACCGACGCACCCGCGGGCCCGTACCGCGTGACGCTCGAGGTCGACGGCGCGCGCAGCATCCCAGGTCTGGACTCCCACGGCCTGTACGTCCTCCCGGTGGTGACCCTGTGACCCTCTCCGACACCGAAACCCGGATCGACGCGGCCGATCGCGACCGCGTCTGGGCCCGGGACAACCAGCGGCATCTCGCCCTGGTGGCGGCCGCCGCCGCGGCCCGTCTCGACGCCCGCCCGGACGAGGCGGACGAACCGGCCCGCGCCGCCGAGCTGCTCGCCGCCGAGGTCCGGACGGCGACGGGCCTGCCCACGGCACTCGACCGGCTCGCCGGGCTGTTCACGCTCACCGCCTTCGAACGGGACGTGCTGGTCGCGGCCGCCGCCCCCGAACTGGGCCTGCCGACGGCGACCGGGCCGGTCACCTTCGCCCGGGCCCTGGCCGAGCTGCCGGACGCGCACTGGAGCGCCCTGCTGCCCGACGCCCCGCTGCGGGGCTGGCGCCTGCTCGACGTACCGGCGCAACTTCCGCCCACCGAGTTCGGCGGCCTCTCCCGGCTGCCGCTCGCCGTCGACGAGCGCGTCCTGCACGCCCTGCTGGGTGCCGACACGACCGACGACCGGCTGGCCGGGCGCGCCCGGGTCGTCGCTCCGGTGTGCCGGCTGGCTCCCGGGCAGGGTGCCGTCGTGGCCTCTCTGGCCGCGCTGGTCCGCCCGGGCCCCGGCACCGAGGGCTGTCTCCTCACCGGCGAGGACCGGCTCACCCGGCGTCAGGCCGCGGTCGACGCCGCCGCGCGGATCGGGCTCACGGTGCTCGCAGTCGACGGCCTCGACCTGCCCGAGACCGCCCCCGCCATGGACACGCTGACGCGACTGCTGGCCCGCGAGGCGGGGCTCGGGCCGCGGCTGCTGCTCGTCGAGTCGGCGGCCGAAACCCTGCCACGCTGCATGCGGCTGCTGACCGCCGGAGCGCCCCTGGGCGTCCCCGCCGTCCTGTCGGCGGACGAGGCACCGCTCGGCAGCGACCTTCCGGTGCTGCGGCTGCCGCCCGCCTCGGCGGGCGAACGCCGTGACCTCTTCGACGCGGCGCTGCGCGACGCGCGTCTGACCGACGACCCGACGGAACTCGCCGAGCGGCACCCGCTCACTCCGGCGGGCATCGCCCTGGCCGTGGAACGCTCCGGCCGGCTCGCCGCCGTCACCGGGAACGGGAGCCACGCAGGTGCCGGCGCGACCGGGCCCGACGCCGTCGGATCCCCAGCAGCAGGCGTGCCGCACGCCGCCGGGTCCCACGCCGCTGGGTCCCACGCCCCCGGGCCGCAAGCCGCTGGGTCCCACGCCGCCGGGCCGCACCCGGCCGGCGCCTCGGTCGCCGATGTCGCGAGCGCCTGCCGGGCCCTCGCGGAACGGCCGTTGCACGGTCTCGCGACGGTACGCCGCCCCGTGGCAGGACTCGACGGGCTCGTCCTGCCCGATCAGGCGGACCGTTCGTTGCGGGCGCTCCTCGCCCACGTCCGGCGCCGCCGACGGGTGCACGGCGAGTGGGGGTACGCCGAGCGCGCACGCGGCCTCGCGGTCACCGCGCTGTTCGCCGGCCCGAGCGGCACCGGCAAGACGACGGCCGCCGAGGCGGTCGCCCACGAGCTCGGCTTCGACGTGATCGCCGCGGATCTCAGCCAGGTGGTGAGCAAGTACATCGGCGAGACGGAGAAGCACCTCGCCCGGCTCTTCGACGCGGCCGAGACCGGCTCGGTACTGCTCTTCGACGAGGGCGACGCCCTCTTCGCCAAGCGCACCCAGGTACGGGACAGCCGGGACCGCTACGCCAACCTGGAGGTGTCGTACCTGCTGCAACGCCTGGAGTCCTTCCGCGGCATCGCGATCCTCACCACCAACGCCCGTGAGGCGATCGACCCCGCCTTCGTCCGCCGGATGCGGTTCGTCGTCACGTTCCCCTTCCCGGACGCCGAGCAGCGCGCCCGGTTGTGGGCCGGCGCCTTCCCGCCGGGCGTCCCCACCGACGGGCTCGAACCGGTCCGGCTGGCCCAGCTCGCGGTCAGCGGCGGCACCATCGCCCAGCTGGCCCTGCACGCCGCGTTCCTCGCCGCCGACGAGGGCGCACCCGTGGGCATGCGCCATGTCCTCGACGCGGCGCGGATCGAGTGCGACAAGCTCGAACGCCCCCTGGCCGCCGCCGAGATCCGCGGCTGGGTCCCGTCATGAGCGGCGCCGGCCACAGCACCGCCGCCTCGGGCCTCCAGGGACCGGGCGCGCCCCTGGAACCGGGCGTGCGGGACCAGATGTCCACGAGCTACGGCCACGACTTCTCCCCGGTGCGCGTGCACGTGGGACCCGAGGCGGAGCGGGCCACGGGCGAACTCGGTGCCCTGGCCTACACCGTGGGGAACGACGTCGTCTTCGCGCAGGGCGCGTACGATCCGCTGTCGCGCCGCGGCCGGTCCCTCATCGCTCACGAACTGGCCCATGTCGCCCAGCACGGCGGCCACCCCTCGGCGCCGGGCTTTCTGCGGGCACACCCGTCGGTCGCGCCACCGGACGCCGACGCCCGCCTGGAGCGACAGGCGCACACGGCGTCCGCGTTCCACGCGCGCGGCGAGCCGCTGCCCGCCTCGTGGCGTTGGGAGCGGCCGTCCGGACCCTTCCTCGGTCGCGCCGACATGAACTGGACCCAGCTGGAGGCCAAGGACCAGTACACGGTCCTCTACGCGGACCAGACGCGCACCGTCCGGGAGGAGCAGCGCTCTCCGGGGGACCCGGCCGGCATGGTCCGCGTCAACCTGGGCACCTTCGTCGTCCCGGACTCCAAAGGCCCGTGGCGGGACACGTACGACGCGATCGCCAAGGCCAAGGGCCTCCAGGCGGTCGTCAAGATGACCGGGAGCCACCCGAGTTCCGGTCTCTGGGAGAAGCGGGCGCCGTCGAAGGAGCTGCGCAGACTGTGGCTGCTGCGGATGCAGTGGCCCAGGGACCAGGCCGCCCTGTGGTGGAAGGAGGCCGGCGGCGACGCCTCCCCGAAGGGCACGGAATTCGATCCGTACGTCCACGGCGTGCAGTCGCAGATCGACCACGTCGTCGAGCTTCAGCTCGGCGGCACCAACGTGCCCGAGAACCTGGCACCGCACGACGGACCCGACAACGAGGACAGTGGCCGCACCATCGCCCGGCACGTGCAGCAGGCCGCGACGTCGGTCTCGGCCGCGCTGCACGCGAAGGGACGCAAGAGGCCCGACCACGTCGTCCTGTGGTTCGACAGCGCCGTCCAGGCCCAGAGCAAGGAGGCGAGGCCGCTCGATCCGCCCTTCGCGTCCCGCACGGCGGGATCGGCGCTCCAGGTGCACTTCACCGCGGAGGCCGACCTGAAGGCCGGCCGACGGCCCTCGGCGGACGACCTGAAGAAGGCGGCCGACGCCTGGGCCGCGTACAAGCGCTACCCCCTCGCCAGCGGAACCAACCGGCAGGACATGCGGGTGCCGGACAAGCCGGCGGCCGACGGACATGACGACATCGAGACCAGCGCCGTCCCCGAGAACCGTGCCGCGCGGGAGCTGATCGCGGGCGTCATGCTGGAGAAGCTGACACGGCCGTCGTCGGGCAAGGGCGCGCACACCGTCACCGCCTGGATCGACTCCGACGCGCACCCGGTACGAGGCGGCAGCCGGCTGCCCATCCGCATCCCGAAGGCCGAGGACAAGCAGCTCGCCCTCGATGTGAAGGACCCCTTCACGACCGGCACCCTGTCACTGCGCGGCGGAAAACAGGAGATCCGTTTCCTCTATCCGTACCTGTCCACCGGCAGGCTCACCCTGTCCTCGACGGAGCAGGGCCTCGAAGGCCACGGGACCCTCACCCCCAGCGTTCCCCTGCTCTCCCGGGTCCCGATCACCGTGGACTGGGACCGCAGCGGCTTCCGCGGCTCGGCGCAGGCGCCCGCGGACAGGCTGTCCCTGCCGCCCTTCAAGGTCACCGAGGCCGCCCTCGCCCTCAGCATCGCCCCGCAGCTCCAGGCGACCGGCCACCTGGCCTTCGCCCTCGGCTCCTGGGTCACCGGACGGCTGGAGGCGGGGGTGGACCCGCAGGGGCTGTTCGCCAAGGGCCGGCTGGTCGGGCGCATCCCCGGGCTCGACGAGGCGACGGGCGACGTGGAGTACCGCCCCGCGACCGGGCTCACCGGCTTCTTCGTCGCACGGGCGTCGAGGCCGTCCGGGCTCGTGCGCGGCGGCGAGGTGCGGCTCGACGTCGGCGGCGGCGCGTGGCGGATCGGCGGCCAGATCGACGTGGTGCTGCCGGGCGACAGCCCCGCCAGGCTGACCGTTCGCCGCGCGGGGGAGCGGATCCTCTACGGGGGCGAGGCCCTCCTGAAGGTCCCCGGTCTGCGCCCGGTGAACGTCGCGGTGTCCTACGACGGCGAGCGGGTCACGGGAACGGCCCGCACCACGTTCGCCCTGCTCGGTGCCGAGGGCGAGATCGCCCTGCGCTACCGGGACGGACGCTTCAGCGGCGACGGATCCGTCGAGCTCCGACGCGGCCGGTTCGCGGGGCGGCTCGAAGCCCAGCTGGACGAGGACGGGCGGATCAGCGGACGTGGCACCGGCAGTCTGACGATCCGCCCCGGCCTGGTCGGCACCGTCGGCGTCGAGTACGGCAGGGACCGGAAGCTCCGGGTCTCCGGCGAGCTGCGCTTCCCTCCGTACCGCTTCCTCGAACCGCGCGGCGCCCGGCACGAGTTGTTCCGCCACAGCCTGCCCGACATCCCGATCTTCGCGATCCCCCTCGGTGTCGGGGCGGTGGGCCTGGTCGCCCGCATCGGCGGCGGGCTTGCCGTCTTCTACCGCTTCGGACCGGGCGAGATCCGGGACATGGTGATCCGCGGCGCCTTCAACCCCCTCGAAGAGGACATGAACGCCGAACTCGCCGCGGAGGCACGCCTCGTGCTGCCCGCCGAAGCGGGGCTCGAGATGTTCGTGCGCGCCGGGATCGGCGCGTCCGTGGCCATCGCCAGCGCCACCGGCGGTATCACCCTCACCGGCGGCGTCCTGCTGCGCGGAGGCCTCGACGCCGCCGCCAGACTCGCGTACGCGAAGGGGGTGCTGACCTTCGACACCCTGGCCCGCATCAGCGTGCAGCCCGTCCTGACCCTCCGCATCGAGGCCGACATCCTGATCGAGGCGGCGGTCGGCGGCACCTGGCGCTTCCCCTACCAACTGGCGTCCTACTCCTACGCCACCGGCCTGGAGTTCGGCCTGATCGCCCCCTTCCACTACCAGTCCGACCAGCCGCTCCGCCTCCCCGAGGCGCGGGACATCCAGTGGATCGTCCCCCAGATCGACGTCGGCGCCCTCGCGAACCGGGTGGCGACCCAGGTCCGGTCGGGCCTCGGCTTCTAGTCGGCGGCCCCGGCCGGGCGGTGGCCGGGGCCGGCTGGTGGCCGGGGCCGCCGACAGTGGTGAGCCGAGAACGTCGGCCCGGGCTCACCCGTCCGTGGACGCCCGCTCTCCCCGCGGGTGCAGGCGGTCGGCGAGGAAGGCGAGAATCTCGTCGCGGGCCCGGATCGTGGGGTGGCCCGAGGCGTCGACGAGGTGGGCCGTGACCACGCTGTGCGGGGTGCCGACCAGGTCGGCGAAGAAGGGCGGCGGGCTCGGGTTGGCGGCGCTGTCCGGGAGGACGCGGCCGTCGAACGCGTCGCCGAGGAGCGCCCGGTAGGCGGCGAAGCGCTCTCGCCCGCACCAGCGGTCGCCCTCGAAGCGGTAGGCGAGGACCGTGAGTCCGTCGCGGTCGAGCCGGTCACGGATCGCGCGGGCGTCCGCCGCGTCGAGTTCGAGGCCGCCGGGGTCGTCGAGCGGGAGCGACGGGTGGTTGACCACCGGGGCGACGACCGCCGGCTCCAGGGCCATGGTGAGGGCGAAGTTGCCGGTGAAGCAGAGGCCGATGGCGCCCACCCCGGGCCCTCCGCACTCCGCGTGGGCCTGGCGGGCGAGGCCGCGCAGCCAGGTCGTCACCGGGCTGGTGCCGCCGCCGGCGAAGGCACGGAACTCCCTGCTGACGCAGGCGCGGCGGACGACCTCGCGGCCGTCCTCGACGGTGGGGAAGGCGCCGTCCCTGCCGAAGAGCGAGGGCACGTGGACGGTGAAGCCCGCGTCCCGCACCCAGCGGGCGAGCCGCAGGACGTCCGGACTGATCCCCGGCATCTCGGGCAGCACCACGACCGCGGGACCTGCCCCGGCCATGTACACCGTCTTCTCCACCTCCTCCACGGCCACGCTCCGGCGGGTGAAGTCGCTGATCGGATCGTCACTCATGGAGACAGCGTCGCCCGCCGCCCGGCGACACGTTGAGGGGCCGGATCGCCAGGGCCAGGGGTAATCTCGCCACGCGACGTCGAACGGAGCGGGGACGGGGGTGCGGCCGGTGACGGAGGGGGAGCGTGAGGGCGGCGGGCCGGGTGCGCTGAGGGTCGGCGTCCTCGCCTACCCGGGCTGCTTCGCGTCCGAAGTCTTCGGGGTGCCCGACCTGCTGACGATGGCCGAGCACGTCGCCGGCCCGGAGGCGCCCGGCTACCGGGTCTCGATCGTGTCCCCGCGCCGCCGGGTCACCGCCTCGGGCGGCGTGAGCCTGGACGTGCGTCCGCTGCGCGAGGTCGACGTGCTCGTCGTCCCCGGCTTCGAACTGGCCCCGGCCACGGACCTCGACGCCACGCTCGCCGGGCTGGCCCCCGAGACCGCGGCGATCCGCGCGCTGGCCGACTCGGGCGCCGCGGTCGTCTCCCTCTGCGTCGGTGCGTTCCTGCTCGCCGAGGCCGGGATCCTCGACGGGCGCCGGGCCACCACCTCATGGCTGCACGCCGCCGAACTGGCCAGGCACTGCCCGGAGGCCGACGTCTGCCCCGAGCACCTGGTCGTCACCGACACGGGTGTGACGACCACGGCCGCCTTCAGCGCCATGTACGACTTCGCGCTCGACCTGATCCGCCGGCACAGCGGCGCCCGGGTGGCCCGGACCACCGCGCGGGTGGCACTCCTCGACGACGCCCGGACCTCCCAGACGCCGTACGTCGACCCGCGGCTTCTGCCGCAGCCCGGCAGCGAGTTCTCCCAGCGGGTCATGCGGCGGCTCGACCAGAACCTCGCCGAGCGGTACGACCTCGCCGCGCTCGCGGGCGCCTTCCGGGTCAGCACCCGCACGCTGCTGCGACGCTTCGCCGAGGAGACCGGTCGCAGCCCCCTGGCCCATCTCCAGGCCGCCCGGGTCCGCCGCGCCCGCCACCTCCTGGAGACCACCGACCGTACCGTCGCCGCCGTCGCCGCGGCCGTCGGCTACCGGGACCCCGGCACCTTCGCCGCCCTTTTCGCCCGCCACACCGGCCACCGCCCGAGCACCTACCGCGCCGCCTTCCGCCGCGCGGACCGGGTGCTCGCCCCGAAGGACGACGACTGACGGACGGGCCCGTCCACCTCGCCGCCGTTCGGAGCGGGCACGCGCCCGGCCGCCCGGTTCACCCCACTCCTGCCGGGAGCCGTTCGACGACCGACGCGAGGTCGGTGCCCGCCGGCAGCGTGCCGAAGGCCAGACCCCGGTCGCCGGCCAGCCTGGAGGCGCAGAAGGCGTCCGCCACCGGTGCGGGGGCGTGCCGTACGAGCAGGGAGCCCTGGAGGACGAGGGCAAGGCGCTCCACCAGGCGCCGGGCGCGCAGCTCGGCGTCCTCCGGCCGGGCCAGCTCGCCCAGCACCTCCCGCCACGCCGCGTCGAGCCGGGCGTCGGCGCCCGCCGCCGCCTCCACCTCGGCGCGGAAGGCCTCCAGCGATTCCGGCTCGCGGAGCAGGGCGCGCAGCACGTCGAGGGCGTTGACGTTGCCCGAGCCCTCCCAGATGCCGTTGAGCGGGGCCTCGCGGTACAGCCGGGGCATGCCCGAGGCCTCGTCGTAGCCGTTGCCGCCCAGACACTCCAGGGCCTCGGCGACGGCCGCCGGCTGGCGCTTGCAGACCCAGTACTTGCCGACCGCCGTGGCCAGGCGGAGGAACGCCCGCTCGCCGGCGTCGCCGCGATGGGCGCGGTCGGCCGCGCCCGCGACCCGCAGGGCGAGGGTGGTGGCGGCCTCCGACTCCAGGGCCAGGTCGGCGAGGACGTTGCGCATCAAGGGCTGGTCGATGAGCTTGGCGCCGAACACCGAGCGGTGGCGGGCGTGGTGGGCGGCCTGGGCGAGGGCCGCGCGCGTGCCGGAGGCGGAGCCGAGAATGCAGTCGAGCCGGGTCATGGTCACCATGTCGATGATGGTCCGCACCCCCTTGCCCTCCTCGCCGACCAGCCAGGCCACGGTGTCGTCGAACTCGGGCTCGCTGCTGGCGTTGGAGCGGTTGCCGAGCTTGTCCTTGAGCCGTTGGATGCGGAAGGTGTTGCGACCGCCGTCGGGCAGCACACGGGGGACGAGGAAGCAGGACAGCCCGCCGGGCGCCTGGGCGAGGACGAGGAACAGGTCGTTCATCGGGGCGCTGGTGAACCACTTGTGGCCGCGCAGCCGCCAGCTCCCGTCGGCCGACGGCACCGCCGTCGTCGTATTGGCCCGTACGTCGGTGCCTCCCTGCTTCTCGGTCATGCCCATCCCGGCCAGGAGGCCGCGCTTGGCGCCGGGCGCCCGCAGGACCGGGTCGTACTCACGGCTGGTCAGCAACGGCACGTACTGTGCGGCCAGTTCGGGGGAATGGCGCAGCGCCGGCACCACGGCGTACGTCATCGACACCGGACAGCCGTGTCCCGCCTCGGCGGAGCTCCACACCATGAAGCCCGCGGCGCGCGCCACATGGACGCCGGGCCGATCGTCGGCCCAGGGGGCGCCGGCCAGGCCCTCACCGACCGCGACCTCCATCAGGGCGTGGTACGACGGGTGGAAGTCGACCTCGTCGACGCGATGGCCGTAGCGGTCGTGGGTGCGCAGCACCGGCTCGTACCGGTTGGCCTCCTCGGCCCACCGCTGGACCTCCTCGCTGCCGGTGCGGCGGCCGATCCGGTGCAGGTCGTCGACGTACCATCCGGCGCCCTCCCGCCGTACGCCCTCCAGCAGGACCGGGTCCTCGGCGACGTCGTGGCCGACCAGCGGAGGCGCCTGGTTCGTCACCTCGTGGGTGCGTGCGGTGGGGTTGCTGACCGGGCGCGCGCCGGCGGTGGTGGTCATGATCGAGTCCTTCGCGGTCGTCGGGAGAAGGGGCGGTGCGTCGGGACGGGCGGTGCGTCAGGACGGGCGGGGTGTCGGGACGGGCGGTGCGTCGGGACGGGCGGTGCGGTCATGCTCCGCGCGGGGCGGTCGTGCTCCGCGCGGGGAGGTGACGGGCCGGTCAGCCGGCAGGGACCTGTCCGGCGCCCAGGCAGCGCAGTGACATGGCGGTCAGCTCGGCGACGAGCGCTTCGGCGGAGTCCCCGTCCGGGGCGCCGAGCGGATCGACCAGTACCTCGCCGATGGCACCGGTCAGGGCGGCGGCGGTGACCTCCGCGTTCTGCGGCGGCAGTGTGCCCGAGGCCACCCCTTCGCCGACGACCTCGGCGAACAGCGTCCGGTACCGGCGCCGGTACTCCAGGCGCTCCGCACCGACGGCGGGTTCGGCGGGCGCCGCGAGCAGGGCGTAGGCCAGGCCGCGGCGTTCGAGCGACCGACGGGCGAACACCTCGACACCTCGGGTGAGGCGCTCGACGGGGTCACCCGGGCTGCGCAGCACCTCGCCCAGCACCTCGACCTCACGGCCGGAAGCGCGCCGGAAGACCTCGACGGCCAGCGCCGCCTTGGAGGGGAAGTGCTGGTAGACCGAGCCGGCCGCGATGCCGGCGGCGGCCGCGACGGCGTTCACCGACGCCTGCGCCCAGCCCACGTCGGCCACGACGTCGGTGGCCTGCTGCACGAGATGCTCCCGTGTGCTGCTGAGCCGGGCCAGCTCGGCCGGGGTCTTGCGGTATGCCATGGAAATAGTGAATCACCGTTCAGACCTTCACGCCAGACGTGCGGAGGCACCGGACCGTCCGTCCGCGTGGCCGGATTGGGTGATCATCGTCGTCGCCCGTAGGGTCGGGGCATGGTCGACGAGCAGGCGGGGCGGGGTGGCGGGCGAGGTCCCGGCCGGCCCCGGGAGGAGCGGGTCACCCGCGCGGTGCTGGAGGCTGTCGTCGCGCTGGTGGCCGAGCAGGGCATGGGCGCGGTCACGATGGACGCCGTGGCCGCCCGCGCGGGGGTCAGCAAGCCGTCGATGTACCGGCGTTGGCCGACCAAGCAGGACCTCGTCATCGCCGCCGCCGAGTGGCGGGTCGGTCCCCTGTCCGTTCCGGACATGGGGGACTTCCGTGCCGAGCTGCGGGCCGTGCTCACGGCGCGTCTGGAGGCGTACCGCATGCCGGGGGTCGACCGGCTGCTGGCCGGCGTGATCGCCGCCGCGGCCGAGGCGGGCTCCGAGCGCGGCGCCTACGGGGAGTACACCGCGCGGGTCACGGGGGAGATGCGGAACATCGTCGAGCGGGGGATCGTCCGGGGCGACGTCCGCCCGGACGTCGACGTGGACGCGACGGTGACGCTGGTCGCCTCCTCGCTCGTGTTCCGGATGGTCGCCGAGCAGCGGATGCCCGACGAGCGGCTGGTGGACTCGGTGGTCGACCTCGTCGGCCGTGCCGTCGGCGCCGCTCCCTGACCGGACTCCCCGGCGTTCACCCGGCGGGTTCCGCGGGTCGACAGTTTCGTTACCGTCAGTTTTGAATTCAAGGGCCGCAACCCCTTGCCGACGGCGTCGCCACATATCAATACTGCCGGTATCGAATCTTTGAGCCGTTCGGAGGGATCATGGACGCCGTCGTCGCCCCCAAGCCCGTACTCGACAAGCCTCTGATGCACTACGGGACACGTGTGCTGGACCGCGTGTCGCCCGGCACACCGGAGAGCCGGTACGAGCTCCTCGACCTCACCCCGCTCACTCCGCACTTCGGCGCCGTGCTCGGCGGCGTCGACCTCACCCGGGGGATCGGCGAGGCTCTCGCCGAGGAGCTGCGGCAGGCGCTGCTGGAGTGGAAGGTGGTCTTCTTCCGCGGCCAGACCGGCTTCACGGCCGAGCACCATCTCGCACTGGCCGGCGTCTGGGGCCCGCCGGAGCCCAACCCGTTCTTCCCCGGCACCGAGCACGCCGGGGTCTCGCGCCTCGCCAAGGACGCCACGTCCAAGGGGAACAAGAACATCTGGCACAGCGACCACTCCTTCATGGCCAACCCGGCCCTCGGCTCGGTGCTCCGCGCCATCGAGGTGCCGGCCGCCGGTGGCGACACGATGTGGGCGGACATGGGCGCCGCGTACGACAACCTCTCGGCAGAGCTCAAGGAGCGGATCGAGGGCCTCACCGCGGTCCACGACTGGGAGCCCAGCTGGGGCGCCCTGATGAACGACGCGCAGAAGGCGGCCTTCCGTGCGAACTGGCCGCAGGTCGAGCACCCGGTCGTCGTGCGCCATCCGCGCAGCGGCCGCCGGACGCTCTACGTCAACGAGCCCTTCACCACCCGCATCGTCGGCCTGTCGGACGCCGAGAGCCGTGAACTCGTGGACGAGCTGGTGCTGCAGGCCCGCATCCCCGAGTACCAGGTCCGCTTCCACTGGGAGGCCGACTCGATCGCCATCTGGGACAACATCGCCACCCAGCACTACGCGATCAACGACTACTACCCGCGGCGCCGGGTGATGGAGCGCATCGCGATCGAAGGCGTCCCCTTCGCCTGATCGCGCGCCGTCCCGGTCCGGGCCGGATCCCGGTCCGGGGCTGGATCCCGGTCCGGGGCCGGCCGCGCGCCCCGGACCCGCGGTCCCGGTCGGCCTTCCTCCTTGCTCCATCGGCCCTTCGCCGCCCTCCCGCTCTCCCGCTTTCCCCGCCCTCCCCGCCCGGCGACGACGTCGGCCGCACCCCTCCGGAGGATCCGTGTCCGCCGCTGGCACCACGTCGAGGCAGCTCGGCGACGCGACGCCGGAAGACCGCAGCACCAGGTCCCGTGCCTGGACCGTCACCGGTCTCCTCGTCGTCTTCATGATGATCAACTTCGCGGACAAGTCCGTGCTGGGACTGGCTGCCGACGAGATCCGCGCCGATCTGGGCCTCAGCGCCACCCAGTTCGGCCTCGCCAACAGCGCGTTCTTCCTGCTCTTCTCGGTCGCCGCCGTCGTGGTCGGCATGTACGCCGACAAGGTCCGTCCCACCACGGTGATCCTGATCATGGCCCTGCTGTGGTCGGTCGCCCAGGTGCCGCCCGCCGTCGGCGGCGGGCTCGCCGTGCTGATCGGCTCCCGGATCGTGCTCGGCGCCGCCGAGGGCCCCGCGTTCCCGGTCGCCCAGCACGCCACGTTCAGCTGGTTCCCCGACCACCGTCGCAACCTTCCCGGCGCCCTGGTCACCCTCGGGATCACCCTCGGCGTGATCACCGCGGCGCCCGGGCTCACCTGGATCATCGACCACCACCACTGGCGCACGGCCCTGTGGGCGCTCGCCGCGGTCGGGCTGCTCTGGGCGGTGGCCTGGTACTTCCTCGGCGGCACCGGAACGCATCGGACCGCCGACGCCTCGCCCGGAGGCACCGCTACCCCGACCGGCACCGCCACCCCGCCCTGCGACACCGCCACCCCGACCGGAGCCCTCGAATCCGCCGGCAAGCGCGTCCCCTACCGGCGCATCTTCTCCACCCCCACCTGGCTCGCCGTCACCGCCGCGTACTTCACCTGCTACTGGGGCGTCGCGCTGATGCTGGTCTGGCTGCCCTCCTACCTGCACAACGGACTCGGTTACTCCTCCGCCCAGGCGGGCCGTCTCGTGGTGCTCCCGTGGGTCATGGGCGCGGTCGTCCTGCTGACGCAGGCGGGTGTCACCGGATGGCTGATGCGGCGCGGCGTCAGCACCAGGTGGGCGCGCGGCGGCGTCGGCGGTGCGGCGCTCGCTCTGGGCGGACTCGTCTGCCTCGGCGTCCCCCTGGTGGACGGTGCCGGTGCCAAGACCGCGCTGCTGGCCGTCGGATTCGGCCTGGCCGGTTCGTACGCCGCCGTCGCGGCCACCACCGTCTCCGAACTCGCCCCGCCCGCCCGCGCCAGTGGGGCCCTCGGGGTGATGAACGCCGTGGTCACCACGGCGGGACTGGCGGCTCCGGCCCTCGTCGGCGTCATGGTCGACACGCAGGGCACGGACGGCTACCAGAACGCCGTCGTCATCACCGGCGCGATGCTGCTCGTCGGTGGGCTGCTCTCCGCCACCCTCGTCGACCCGTCCCGCGACCGGGCACGGCTGGGCACCTGAGCCCCACTCCCCGGCAGCTCGACCGCACCCCCTCGATCAGGAGTTGAAGCCCCATGACCTCCGTCTCCGCCCTCGACACCGCACACCTCGACACCGCACACCTCGACCGCGCCGTCGCCGATCTGCGGGCAGGTGCCGGGACCTGGGCCGCCACCCCGATCGAGGAGCGGACAGCGCTGCTGGAGCGTCTGCTCCCGAGGATCGCCGAGCGCGCCGCGGCGATGGTCGCGGACGCCGCCGAGGCCAAGGGCTTCGCCCCCGACTCCCCGTGGGCCGCCGAGGACTGGATCGGCGCTCCCTGGGCCCTCGCTCAAGGGGTGAGCGCCCAACTGCACGTCCTGCACCGGATCGCCGCCGGCAGGCCTCCCGTGGACCCGGGCGCCGTGCACGAGCGCGGCGGGCGCGCCGTCGTGGACGTCTTCCCCGCAACCGGCTGGGACACCCTGCTCCAGAACGGCACGACGGCGCAGGTGTGGACCAAGCCCGGCACCACGGCGCGGCAGGTCCTCGACCGCGCCGCCGGGGAGTACCGGGGGCGCGCCGGCCGCCCCGCCGTCGCGCTGGTGCTGGGCGCCGGGAACGTCGCGGCCATCACACCGCTCGACATCCTGTACAAGCTCTACGCCGAGGGCCAGACCGTCCTCGCCAAGATGAACCCGGTCAACGACTACCTCCGGCCCCACTTCGCGTACGTCTTCGGCGAGTTCGTCGACCGGGGCTGGGTGCGCTTCGTCGACGGAGGGGCCGACACCGGCGCGTACCTCGCCGCCCACGACCACGTCGACACCATCCACGTCACCGGAAGCGAGCGCACGCACGACGCGATCGTGTGGGGCACGGACGAGCAGGCCGCCGAGCGCCGCCGCACCGACACGCCCCTGAACGGCAAGCCCTTCAGCAGCGAACTCGGCGGCGTCACACCGTGCATCGTGGCGCCGGGCGACTGGAGCGTCGCCGACTTCCGGTACCAGGCCGAACACATCGTCACCAGCAAGATGAACAACTCGGGCCACAACTGCGTCGCCAGCCAGATCCTGATCCTGCCCCGCGACTGGGAGGGCGGCGACCGGCTGCTCGGGGAGATCCGCCGGGTGTTGCGCGAACTCCCGCCGCGCGCCGACTACTACCCGGGCGCGGAGAGCAGGCTGGACGCGGTCCTGGCGGCCCACCCGCGGGCCGAGGTGCTCGGCGACGGGACGTGCCGGGTGCTCGTCCCCGACGTCACCGCCGAGGACGACGTCCTGCTCACCGACGAGGTCTTCGGGAGCGCACTCGGCGTGGTCAGGCTGCCGGGCGCGACCCCGGACGCGTTCCTCCGCGAGGCCGTCGTCTTCGCCAACGACAAGCTGCCCGGCACCCTGGGCGCCACGCTCATCGTCCATCCCGCGACCGAGCGCGCCCACCGTGCCGCCGTCGACTCCGCCGTCGAGCAGCTTCGGTACGGCACCGTCGGCGTCAACGCCTGGTGCGCGACCGGCTTCCTGCTCGGGTACACGCCCTGGGGTGCGTACCCCGGCCACACCCGGCAGGACATCGGCAGCGGCATCGGCTTCGTGCACAACGCGTTCCTGCTGGAAGACGTCGAGAAGACGGTGCTCCGCTCGCCGTTCGCGCCCGCCCCTCGCGGCCTGTTCACCGGCTCGCCGTCACTGGCGCCGCGTCCGCCGTACTTCGTGACCCACCGCACCGCCCTGACGACCCTCGAACGGCTGACCCGCTTCACGACGGCACCCTCCGTCGCCAAGCTCCCGGCTCTCTTCGCCTCCGCCTTGCGCGGCTGAAGCCCACGACCCTCCCCGACCCTCTCCCGACCGACCATCCCCGGACCCGAAAGCCGCCGCATGAACCTCGCCGACATCCTGCTCCGCACCGCCGCCGAACACGGCCCCCGTACCGCTGTCGAGCTGGGCGGCAGCGCCCTCACCTACGCCGAACTCGACCGTGCCTCCGGCCGGGCCGCCGCGCTGCTCACCGCCCGCGGCGTCAACCCCGGCGACCGCGTGGCGGTGATGCTGCCCAACAGCCTCGACTTCCCCGTCCTGTACTACGGCATCCTGCGCGCCGGCGCCGTCGTCGTCCCGATGAATCCGCTCCTGAAGTCCCGGGAGATCGCCCACTACCTGCGGGACTCCGGGGCGGTGCTGCTGTTCGCCCACGAGGCGTGCGCCGCCGAGGCTGCGCGTGCCATCGAGGCTGCGTGTGCCACCGAAGACCCCCAGGGGGTCGTCGCGACCGTGGTCCCGCTCGGGCCGGGCACGCTCACCGGCCTGCTCGCAGAGCACTCGGAACCGGCCGCTCCTCAGCCTCGCGCGGACGACGACACCGCCGTACTGCTCTACACCTCCGGCACCACCGGCTCCCCGAAGGGCGCCGAACTCACCCACGCCAACGTGGCGCGCAACGCCGAGATCTGCGCGCGCTCGCTGATCCGCCTCACCCCCGAGGACGTGATCCTCGGCAGCCTGCCGCTGTTCCACACCTTCGGCCAGACCTGCGCCATGAACGCCGCCGTCGTGGCCGGCGCGCGACTGACCCTGACGGCCCGTTTCGATCCGGCCGACGCACTGCGGACCGTTCAGGACCGGGGCGTCACGGTCTTCGCCGGCGTGCCCACGATGTACGCCGCGCTGCTCGCGGCCCGTACGGCTGAGCCCGAGGCGTACGACACCGCCACCCTGCGCCTCTGCCTGTCCGGAGGCGCGTCGCTGCCGGTCGAGGTGCTTCTCGGGTTCGAGAAGGCCTTCGACGCGCCTGTCCTGGAAGGCTTCGGGATGTCCGAGACCTCGCCCGTCGCCTCCTTCAACCACCTCGACCGCCCGCGCAAGCCCGGGTCGGTGGGCACCCCGATCGAGGGTGTCGAGCTGCGCCTGACCGACGTCCGCGACGGTGTCGGAGAGCTGTGCGTGCGCGGCCACAACGTGATGAAGGGCTACCTCGGCCGTCCGGAGGCCACGGCGGAGGCGCTCCAGGACGGCTGGCTGCGCACCGGTGACCTCGCGCGCGTCGACGAGGACGGCTACTACTACATCGTCGACCGGAAGAAGGACCTCATCATCCGCGGCGGCTTCAACGTCTACCCGCGAGAGGTGGAGGAGGTGCTGTACGAGCACCCCGCCGTCGCCGAGGCGGCGGTCGTCGGCGTGCCGCATCCGACCCTCGGCGAGGAGGTCGCGGCGGCCGTCGCACCGCGCCCGGGAGCGGACGTCACGGCCGACGAGCTGCGGGAGTTCGTACGGGAACGGGTGGCGCCGTACAAGTACCCGCGCGAGATCCGGCTGGTGGAGGCGCTGCCGAAGGGTGCCACCGGCAAGATCCTGAAGAGGGAGATCGACTTCGGCGGCGCGTGAGCACGGCCTGTCGGCCCGGCGTGCGAGACGCGGCGGGGTGCCCCGTCCGGGCGGGGAGCGGGGATCAAGGTAAAGCTGAGAATTGTTCACTTTCCATTGACAGGGCAGACCTCGGGGCCCGAAAGTGCCGTGTGCGACCAGCACCCCGGCGATCGAAGCGAGTCCCCATGACAGCGCCCGTCCCCGCGTTCCCGCCCGGCTTCCTGTGGGGAGTCTCCGCCTCCGCCTTCCAGATCGAAGGCTCGCTCACGGCCGACGGCCGAGGCCCCTCCTGCTGGGACGCCTTCACCGCGGAACGCGGGCGCGTCAAGGACGGCTCGCACGCGGGCGTGGCCACCGACCACTACCGGCGCTACCGCGAGGACGTGGCGCTGATGGCCGAACTGGGCGTCGGCGCCTACCGGTTCTCCGTCTCCTGGTCCCGCGTCCTGCCCGACGGCCACGGGCGGGTCAACGACAAGGGGCTCGACTTCTACGACCGGCTCGTCGACGAACTGTGCGCCTCGGGGATCGCCCCGGTGCCCACGCTCTTCCACTGGGACACCCCGCTCGCCCTGGAGAAGGGCGGCGGCTGGCTCGACCGCGACACCGCCGAACGGTTCGCGTCGTACGCCTCGGTGGTCGCGGAACGGCTCGCCGACCGTGTGCCCATGTGGATCACGATCAACGAGCCCGCCGAGGTGACCCTGCTCGGCTACGGCCTCGGCGAGCACGCCCCGGGCCGGAGTCTCGTCTTCGACGCCCTGCCCGCGGCCCACCACCAGCTCCTGGCCCACGGCATGGGAGTGCAGGCCCTGCGCGCCGCGGGCGCCCGCCAGGTCGGCATCGCCGTCTCCCACAGTCCCGTCTGGACCGCCGGGGACAGCGACGGCGACCGGGAGGCCGCCGCGCTGTACGACACCCTCACGAACCGCCTCTTCGCCGACCCCCTCCTGACCGGCGCCTACCCGGACGAGGGCCTGGCCGCGCTGCTCCCCGGCCCCGTGGCCGAGGACCTCAAGACGATCTCGACACCGCTCGACTGGTACGGCATCAACTACTACAACCCGATGCTCGTCGGCGCCCCGCAGCCCGCCGCCGACCCCTCCGCTTCCTCCTCGTCCTTCGGCGGCATCGACCTGCCGGCGGACCTCCCCTTCGGCATCCGGCAGATCGAAGGACGCGAACTCACCGACTTCGGCTGGCCGGTGGTCCCGGACGGACTGCGCGAACTGCTCGCCACCATGCGCGAGCGCTACGGCGACCGGCTGCCGCCCGTGTACATCACCGAGAACGGCTGCTCGTACGGTGACGGGCCGGACCCCGAGACCGGGCGCGTCGACGACGCCCGCCGGATCGCCTACCACGACGGCCATGTGCGCGCGCTCCACGAGGCGATGGCGGAGGGCGCCGACGTCCGCGGCTACTTCATCTGGTCCATTCTCGACAACTTCGAGTGGGCGGAGGGGTACCGGCAGCGGTTCGGGCTCGTCCACGTCGACTACGAGACGCTGGCGCGGACGCCCAAGGAGTCGTACGCCTGGTACCGCGACCTCATCAAGAGCGGCAGATGACTGCCGAGGGGGCCGCGTCGGAAGGCACCTCGGCCGAGCCCGCGCAGCCGGCCGCTGAGCCCGCGCAGTCGGCCGCCGAGCCCGCCCGCCCGGTCGGCGGGCGGTGGGTGAGCGCGCTGTCCCTCGCCAACCTCGGGGTCTGGGTGGGCTGGTTCGGCCCTCTCCAACTGCTCCTGGCCCGCCAGGCCGAGCACCTCACACCCGACCACAAGGCCTCCACCCTCGCCCTGGTGACGGGTGTCGGGGCCGCCGTGTCGATGGTCGCCAACCCCGTCTTCGGCGCGCTGTCCGACCGGACGACCGCGTCCGTCGGCCGGCGCATCCCCTGGGTGGTCGGCGGGGTGACTGGCGGGGCGGCCGGGCTGCACGTCCTCGCCGGGGCGCAGAGCGTCGCGACCGTGGTCGCGGGCTGGTGTCTGGTGCAACTCGCCCTCAACGCGGCCTTCGCCGCGCTCACCGCGGCCGTCCCCGACCAGGTGCCCCAGCGGCAGCGCGGTCTGGTCGGCGGGTGGCTCGGCGTCTCCCAGGTCGGCGGAATCCTGGCGGGCACGGCGCTGGCCACGGCCGCCGGGGGAGTGACAGCCGGATACCTGGCCTGCGCGGTCTTCTCCGTGGTCGCGGCCCTTCCGTACGTGCTGATGCGGCGCGACACCCCGCTCCGCGCCGCCGACCGGCCGGTCTTCCGGTGGCGGACGTTCCTCGCCGGCTTCTGGATCGACCCGAGGCGTCACCCCGACTTCGGCTGGGCCTGGCTCACCCGGTTCCTGATGAACCTGTCGTACTCCATCAGCACGATGTACCTGCTCTACTACCTGACCGACGCCGTGCGCTACGAGGGCGACGCGGACAACGGCGTCCTGATCCTCACGGCCCTCAACGCGCTCACCCTGCTCTCCACGGTCGTGATCAGCGGCATCCGGTCGGACCGCAGTGGCCGGCGGAAGTCGTACGTGATCTGGTCGGGTCTGGTCATCTCCGCGGCCACCCTGCTGCTCGCCGTCTGGCAGACCTGGACCGGCGCGGTCGTCGCCTCGCTCGTGCTCGGTCTCGGGTTCGGCGTCTACACGGCCGTGGACTTCGCCCTGCTCACGGACGTGCTGCCGACGGCGGAGGACCGGGGCAAGGACCTGGGCGTCATCAACATCGCCAACGCGCTGCCCCAGGTGCTGGCTCCCGTGATCGCCGCCCCCGTCGTCACCCACGCCGGCGGGTACACCGCCCTGTACGCGCTCGCCGGAGCCCTGGCCCTCGCGGGCTCGGTCCTCGTACGCCGCATCCGCTCGGTCCCCTGACACGGACGCCTGGACGGGGCGTCAGGAGGCGTACTGCCCGCCGATGCCCTGGAGGTCGGGCTGCTGCGCGAGCGCCCGGCGGGCCGGATCGGTGAACTCCCGCTCGACCGATTCCTGCAGCATGCTCGACTGCGCCCTCACCGCGGGATGCTGTTGCGCCGGCAGGGAGTCGAGCAGACCGTCGAGCATGGCCCGGAGCCTGCGACAGACCTGAACGGACGAGCCTCCGTAGGCCAGGATCTCGCAGACGGCGAGCTGCAGGTAGTTGTCCCAGTCACGCCCCGGGAGCACGAGCCGGGCGTCCCCTTGACCGTCGGCCAGCACATAGCGACCGGGGAGATGCGTCCTGCCCACCGTGTGCAGGAACCACTCCACGTAGTTGAGCACCTGCACGGCTGTCGTCGGGTCGTTCACCGCCGGGGACAGCGCCCGGATGGCGATGTCGACGAGGACCCGCAGAGCGAACGCGGGGTCCTGCTCGATGGTGCGCTCGGAGCCGAGGGCGATGAGACCGGCGACCCGCTCCGGATCCGGTTCGGACGTGCCGCCGTGGACCTCGACGAGCACCGCGCCGGGCGGCACGAAGTCCCCGATCAGCCGGGTCACGACGAAGACGCAGTCGTGGCGCGCCGCCTCCGCGACCAGACCGGACGCGTCGACAGCCTGGATGACGCCTCCCCGCGCCGCACGGATGCGTGTCACCGCGCGGTCGGACGGTTCGGACAGGGGTTCGCGGGGCGCGGCGCTCCGGATCGCCGCGATGCCCTTCGTGAGCACGGCCCCTCCCATGTGCGCCACCAGCTCGGCGATGGCCACCGGCCTGAGACTGTGGGTGAACCGGTTGAGGTAGACGAGGAGGAGCACGAGACTGACGGCCACGGCCGCGCCGGCCAGCGTGACGCCGAGGTCCGGAACCGAGTCGGACTCGATGCTGCGCAACAGGGAGAAGGCGAACGCGAACGTTCCGGTGAAGGTCGCCAGGACCGCTTTCTGCAGCCGGTCCCGGTACCAGAGGCGCATGTACCGGGGGGAGAGGGTCCCCGTGGCCTGCTGCACCACCAGCACGCCGATGGTCACGACGAACCCCAGCAGCGCCACCATCGCGCCCACGATGGCTGCCAGCACCCCGCTCGCGGTCGTGGCGGAGTAGTGCCAGCCGCTCGGCGGCCGATTCGTTTCGTCTGCGGCCAGGGCGAGCTCGGCGAGAAGGACGCCCAGGACGAGACCGAGCATCGGCACGATCCACAGGCTCGCCTTGACGTACTGCCGCAGCCTGAATCTGGCAGCCCAGGACGTCCTGCCACCCACGCCACGCCCCCTTCACCGGAGGATTCAGGTGCGCTCGCGGCACACACGACGGACGGTTCCGCCACGGGACCGCCCTCACCTCACGGTAGGGCGATTCCCGCCCCCGCGCAGCGGGAGCACCGACGCCACCTCGTACGACTCCGTGCCAGGACCGGCCTGTACGTCCCTGCCAGGACGGACAGGCGTCGGCGCCCTAAGCTGATCGGGTGGCGCCCGGCGCACTTCGGCCGCGCCGCGACGGTGCCCCGAGTGTCGTCGACCGGGGCTGAAAGGGGTCCACGATGGACGACTATCCCCTGATCGAGGACCACGGCCTGATCGGTGATCTGCAGACGGCAGCGCTCGTGACGACCGAAGCGACGATCGACTGGTTCTGTTGTCCGCGCTTCGATTCGCCCAGCGTCTTCGGCGCTCTGCTCGACCACGCCAAGGGGGGCCACTTCAGCGTGCGGCCGGCCGCGGGCACGTTCACCACCAAGCAGCTCTACCATCCGGACACCGCCGTTCTGGTGACCCGCTTCATGACCGAGGCAGGGGCGGGGGAGGTCGTCGACTCCATGCCGGTGACCGGGACGACCGCGACCGACCGGCACCGTCTCGTCCGCATGCTCCGCTGCGTACGCGGCAGTATGACGTTCGAAGGGGAGATCGCGCCCCGCTTCGACTACGGCCGCAAGCCCCACGAGCTGCACCTCACGGAGCACGGGGCCGTGTTCACCTCCGAAGGCCTGGACCTCGCCCTCCACGCCGTCCGCGAGCCGGAGGACGAACGGCTGCTCAACGTCCTCTCGGCCGACGACAACGACGTGCGCTTCTCCCTGACCCTGCGGGCGGGGCAGCAGCGCGGCCTGATCATGGAATCCTCCCCCGGAGGGCCCCCGCAGGAGGTCCGCGCGGAGGAGTTCGACCGGCTTTTCCACGAGACGGTCCGCTTCTGGCGCTCCTGGCTGGGCCAGTCCACCTACTCCGGCCGCTGGCGGGAGGCGGTGGAACGCTCGGCCGTGACGCTGAAGCTCCTGACGTACGCGCCGACCGGCGCCCTGGTCGCCGCCCCCACGGCGGGACTTCCCGAGCAGCTGGGCGGAGAGCGCAACTGGGACTACCGGTTCACCTGGATCCGTGACGCCTCGTTCTCGGTGTACGCCCTGCTGGGCCTCGGATTCAAGGAAGAGGCGTCCGCCTTCATCAACTGGCTGCACGACCGGGTGAAGGAGAAGGTCGGCCGGACGAACGGCTCCGGACCGCTGAACATCATGTACCGGGTCGACGGATCCGCCGATCTGGTCGAGGAGACCCTCGAGCACTGGGAGGGGTACCGCGGCTCGGCCCCGGTCCGCATCGGCAACGGGGCGGCGACCCAGCTCCAGCTGGACATCTACGGTGAGGCGCTCGACAGCATCTACTTCGCGCACGAACACGGCATGCATCTCGACCACGGGGGCTGGAAGGCGCTGCACACCCTGCTCGACTGGCTGGTCGACCACTGGGACCAGCCCGGCGAAGGGCTCTGGGAGACGCGGGGCGGCCGGAAGGACTTCACCTACGGCCGCGTGATGTCCTGGGTGGCCTTCGACCGTGCTCTGCGGATGGCCCGCGACGACGGCCGCCCCGCGGCCGGCGGACGCTGGGTGGAAGCGCGCGACGCGATCTACAGGCAGGTGTTCGACCGGGGCTGGGACCCCACGAAGCAGGCCTTCGTCCAGCACTACGGCGACGACGTGCTCGACTCCGCGCTGCTGCGCATGCCGACGGTCGGCTTCCTCACACCGGACGACCCCATGTGGAAGACGACCCTGGACGCGATGGAGAGAGAGCTGGTCAGCGACAGCCTCGTCTACCGCTACAACCCCGAGGCGTCCCCCGACGGACTGCGCGGCTCCGAGGGAACCTTCTCCCTGTGCACCTTCATGTACGTCGACGCCCTGGCGCGGGCCGGACGCACCGACATGGCCCGCCTGGTGCTGGAGAAGATGCTCACGTACGCCAACCACCTGGGCCTGTACTCCGAGGAGATCGACCTGACGGGACGCCAGTTGGGCAACTTCCCCCAGGCCTTCACCCATCTCGCGCTGATCGACGCGGCGATCACCCTGGACCGGATACTCCGGGAGGAACGGCGGCCCGAGGTGTAGCCCGCGGAGCCGCCGCCGCCGGCTCTCAGCGCGGGGGAGGGGCCGCCGCGGGCCCGAGGAGGACGAGCGTGTCCCCCTCCCGCGGGGTCGCGTCCCTCGTCTCCGTGACGGGATCCAGTTGGTGGTCCGCCCGTACCACGAAGAGCGTGTCGTGCTCCGGTGGCAGAGGAACGGAGGCGGGCTGCACCACGAACCGGGCGCCCCGTGCGTAGCGTTCCGCCAGCACCCGGCGGACCAGGGCGCGGCCGAAGAGGATGTCGCCACCGGTGTACGGAGCGACCACACCGTGGGTGTCGTGCGGCGGCCCCACCCGGTAGACGGGCCCGTCGACGTTGTCCTGCATCACGATCGAGGCGAGCGCGTTGAAGTCGTCGTCGTCGGTGGCCAGGAAGACGGCCGTCACGCCCTCCAGACGCGCCCCGGGGTTGATGGCCGTGGCCAGCAGATCGCCCTTGGCCAGGGCGAGTCCCGCTTCTTTGATCCTCTTGCGCTGCTCGTCGAGTCCCGCCCACATCAGCATGTCGAGGCCGGCGGACCGCAGGGTCCTGCCCAGGTCGACGACCCATGGCTCGCCCCCCACCAGGAGTACGCGCGTGGCCGCCACCTTGACGACACCCAGCCGTCTGGCCATCGGGGCCGCCGTCAGCGCGTACAGCAGAACGGTCCCGACGATGACCAGGAAGGTCACCGGAAGGATCTTCGCCGCCCCGCTCACCCCCCGTTCCACCAGGCCGGCGGAGAAGGCCGAGGCCGTGGACGCCGCGACGATGCCGCGGGGGTCCATCCATCCGATGAAGGTGCGCTCGCCCTTCGAGAGATCCGTACGCGCCGTGGCGCCGAAGGCCACGAGGGGGCGGACCACCAGGACGAGGATCGCGATCAGGCCGAGTGCCGGAAGGAGCACCGGCACCACGGACGCCGGGGTGACGGTGGAGGAGATGGAGATGAAGAGCAGCCCGATGATCAGCTGGACCAGCGTCTCGAAGAAGGGCCGGCGCGACGGCATGTCGAAGCCCCGGATGTTGGCGACGGCCAGTCCCACCATCACCGCGGCGATGAGCCCCGTGTCGTCCCGCACGATGTCACAGCCGGCCGACACGCCGATCACGACGGCGAGCTGCGCGAGCGTGCCCATGGTCTCGCCGAGCCGGAGCGTGCGCAGGGTGAACCAGAGCAGTGCGGTGCCCACGACCCCGCCGCCCAGCCCGACGGCCATGCTGAGGAGGAACTGGCCCAGCTGGTAGCCCCGGCCGATGTCGATCTGGTGGGACGAGGCGACCGCGTGGAACGTGAGGGCGCCGAGGATGCCGCCGATCGGGTCGGTCAGCGTCCCCTCCCAGATCAGGATGCGGCGCACCTTGTCGCTCGGCCGCACGAAGTCGAGGATCGGCCCCACGACCGTGGGTCCCGAGACGACGAGGATCATGCCGAGCATCGCGGCCACGCGCAGGGGCATGTCGAACATCGCCGGTGCGATCGTCGCGGTGACGAAGAAGATGAGCAGCACGCCGTAGACGAGCAGCCTGCCCACGATCCCCCGAGTGTGGTGGGCCAGCTTGCGCAGGTCGAGGCCCAGACCGGCGTCGTAGAGGATCACCGCGACGGCCAGCGACACCAGGGCGGAGAAGGTCGGCCCCAGCAGCTTGTCGGGGTGGATGACGTCCGTCATCGCGCCGGCGGCGAACCCGACGGGAAGCAGGATGATCAGGGCGGGGACGCGCAGTCTGCCCGCCAGGATCTGCGAGCCGGTGGCGAGCACCACCGTCAGTGCGAGGCCGAGAAGGATCTCGTCGTCGGTCACAGCGGCTTCCTCCGTCGGGGACGGGCGCGAACGGGTTGTCCGGACGGGACACGTGCGGGATCAG
This sequence comes from Streptomyces sp. NPDC127129, assembly GCF_042671585.1. Classification (NCBI taxonomy): domain Bacteria; kingdom Bacillati; phylum Actinomycetota; class Actinomycetes; order Kitasatosporales; family Streptomycetaceae; genus Streptomyces; species Streptomyces sp. NPDC127129. Next base: position 247,121 of record NZ_JBHXTV010000002.1, on the reverse strand, counting down.
CTGTCGCGTACGGCTCCGTCACCGGTGCCGCTGCCTCCCCGCAGCTCGGATTCCGTGAGCTCCTCCAGCTCACCGTGCGAGTCCAGCCAGTAGAGGAGGACGACGGCGGGCACGACGACCAGCAGGGCCACCAGCGTGACGATCGCCAGCCACGTCAGCGTGGAGGGAGAGCCCGCGGCGTCGGCCACGGTCAGCGAGGTGGGAAGCAGGTAGGGGCGTTGGGCCATGCCCCAGGCGATGACGGCGGACGCGACGACGCCGACCCCCGTGACGCGCACCACCCACCTTCCGGCCGACTGCCACAGCAGCCAGGCGGTGGCGAGGGCGGCCACCCCGGCCAGGATGACGAAGAACAGCCCCAGGCCACGCGTGAGACCGTGCCACACATGAGGGGCGTCCTCGTGCGTGACGAACCCCGTGACCACCGCCAGGACGGTGAGCACGGCGAGACTGCCGAGCGCCCGCCACCGGAAGTAGCCCACCAGGTCGGGCGCGTCGAACCTGCGGGCATCGCCCATGAGGAACACCGCCCCGAGGAACGCGGTGGTCGCGATGGCGACGAGTCCGAAGACGAGTGAGGTCGGGCTAGTCCATACGTCCGCCGAGGCCTCGGTCCCCGGAGCCACGCGCTCCGACGCGATCCCGCCGACGGCGGCGCCGAGGAAGAACGGCGTGACGAGCGAGGCCACCGCGAACACGGCACCGTACAGACGCCGGCCGGCGAGCCGTCGGGAGGGCTTGCGCAGCGCGAATCCGGCACCCCGCAGGACCATGCCGATGACGGCCAGGGCGAGCGGGAGCCACATCGCGGAGAACACGGTCTGGAACAGAACGGGGAAGCCGGTCCACATGATGACCAGGACGAAGATGAGCCAGACGTTGTTCACCTCCCACACGGGAGCCATGGCGTGGTCGATGAGCCAGCGGGGGCGCCGGCCGCGGTCCGTCCCTCCGGCCGTCAGGTCCCAGAAGCCGGCGCCGTAGTCGGTGCCGCCCGCACAGGCGTACGCGGTCACGGCCAGGAGCAGCACCACGGCGATGAGGTCGGCGGTCACGGGCCGGCACCCCCGCTGCGGCCTGTCCCCGGGCCGCCGGCGGGCACGTCGTCCGGGGGACGTGGGGCCCGCGGCCCGTAGGGGATGTCAGCCTCCGGGGTGGGGACGCCCGCGGCCTGCTCCGCGTCGGCGAGTCGCCAGCGCGTACGCATCTTCAGCAGGACGACGAGGAACGAGCCGAAGAGGAAGACGTACACCACCATCACCACCCCGAGCATGATCCACAGGGTGGTGGAGCGCGTCGAGGTCACGGCCTCCGCGACCCGCATGTTCTGGTAGACGATCCAGGGCTGGCGTCCCACCTCGGTGGCGATCCAGCCGCACTCGACGGCCACGACGGAGCCGACACCGGCACAGGCGGCGGCGCGGTAGAACCACTTCGAGGCGGGCAGTCGGCGGTGCCGCAGCCAGACGAACCCGTACCAGAGGGCGAGCAGCACCAGCGCGGACCCGATGAGGACCATGAGGTCGAAGGCCCAGTGCGCGATGGTCGCCTGCGTCGCCGTGGGCCGCTGGTCCGCAGGAACGGAGGTCAGCCCCCTGACCTCGGTGTCCGGACTGAACCCGGCCAGCACCGAGTCGAGCAGCGGGATCTTGATACCGCCCGAGACGGTGCCGTTCTCGTGCAGCCGACCGAAGAGGTACTCCGGCACGCGGGTGTCGGTCTTCCAGACGATCTCCAGCGCCGCGAACTTCACCGGCTGCTTGTGGAAGACCTGCCGGGCGATGGAATCGCCGAGGACGAACTGCACCGGTGCGGCGACAGCGGCGATGGTGAACGGCACGGCGAAGCCGAGCCGGTGGTAGTGGTCCCGGCGGCCGCGCAGCCAGCCCATGGCATAGACACCGGACACCATGAAACCCGCGGTGAGCACCATCGCCACGACGAAGTGCCAGTACTGCGGACCGAACATGGGTGTGAAGATCGCCTTCCAGACGTCCACGTCGACCGGGTTGCCCTCGGAGTCGAGCGAGAAGCCCTGGGGCGTGTTCATCCAGGAGTTGGCGGCCAGGATGCCGAACGCACCGAGCAGTGCGGCGAACGGCAGGGGCAGTCCCAGGAGGAAGTGCGTACGCGGCTTCAGCCGGCGCCACCCGTACAGGTAGATGGCGATGAGCACGGCCTCCAGGAAGAAGGCCCACGCCTCGACGCCGAATCCGACGCCGAAGACGTCACCCCACCGTCCCATCAGACCCGGCCACAACAGCCCGAACTCGAACGACAGCACCGTGCCGGTGACGATGCCCAGCGCGAACTGCACCGCCATCACGGCCGACCACCGCCGTGCCAGGAGCAGCGCCGTGGCGTCGTTGCGGCGCAGCCCGCGGTAGTGCATGACCAGGGTGATGAAGGGAAAGGCCACGCCGAGCGGAACCAGGATGATGTGGGAGGCCAGGGTGAACGCCATGAGTTCCCTGGCCGGCAGGAGCTGGGCCGGAGCCTCCGCCAGCAGGTGGAGCGAGGTGGGCATTGGTGCCTTCGCCGTTCGTGGATGTGAGGGGCCGGGAGGGGGTCATCCGCCGGTGGCGAAGCCGGGGAAGAGAGTCATGCCTCCGTCCACGTACAGAGTCGTTCCCACCACGTAGTCCATGAGGTCGGAGGCGAGCGCGACGACGGCGTTGGCGATGTCGTCGGGGTCGCCGATCCGGTCGTACGGGATGAGCCTCAGCAGGTCCTTCCGTGCCTCGGGCGTCTCCCAGGCGGAGCGGTTGATCGGCGTCTTGATCGCCCCCGGGGCCACCGCGTTCACGCGGATCTTCTCCGGAGCGAGCTCCTGGGCCAGGGTCTGCATCATCATCTGCACGCCTCCCTTGGAGGACGCGTAGTTCACGTGACCCGCCCAGGGGATGACCTGGTGCACGGAACTCATGCAGATGATCTTGCCTGCGGCCCGGGACACCTCCGGGACGACGCCGCGGCGCCGGAACTCCTTGACGGCCTCCCGGGCGCAGAGGAACTGGCCGGTCAGATTGACGTCGAGGACCTTCTGCCACTGGGCCATGGTCATGTCCGTGAACCGGGCGTCCCGCTGCAGGCCCGCGTTGGCCACGAGCACGTCGATCGTGCCGAACTCCTGGACCATCCGGTCCATCATGGCGACGACCTGGCCCTCGTCGGACACGTCCGCCTCGTACGCCACCGAGCGCACCCCGAACGAGGCGATCTCCGCGGCGACCTCCTCGGCCGCCTCGCGGCCCGCCACGTAGTTCACGACGACATCGGCACCGGCTCGTCCCAGACCGATGGCCGTGGCCTTTCCGATCCCCGAATTGGCACCGGTGACCAGGGCCTTCTGACCGTGCAGCAAGCGTGCGGGGATCACGCCCTGCGGTTGTTCCACAGTGGAGTCCATGCCGTACTGCCTCCTCGCCGCGCGGATGTGCCGCCCGGCGTCGACACGGCCGGGCGGCATCACGCAACCACCCGAAGGGGCGATCGGCATGCCCTCGGAATCGGTCTTAGGCCGTTGGATCCAGCATCTTCGTCCGGACGGACCAGCGGCAGCTTCGGGCGCCGCGCTCAGCCCAGCCGGGCCAGGAGGTGCTCGCCGACGCGGAGGGCATTGGCGATGGCGGTCAGGGACGGGTTGACCGCGCCGATGCTCGGGAAGAAGCTCGTGTCGACGACGTACAGGTTGTCGAGATCGTGGGCCTTGCAGTTCACGTCCAGCGCGGAGGCGGCGGGATCGCTGCCGAAGCGCACGGTGCCCGCCTGGTGCGCCGTCGCTCCGATCGGCATGCCCTTGTGCAGATAGATGCTGTGCGACAGCAGCCGGTGCTCGTGCATGCCCAAGTGACCCAGCATTCCCTGGAGTTTGTGCCGCAGTCGCTTCAGGCCCTCGATGTTGTTGCTCTCGTCGAGAGCGAGCCGGATACGGCCGTCGCCGTCGAGGGTGACCCGGTTGTCCGCGAGCGGCAGATCCTCACCGCAGAGCCAGAAGTCGACTGCGTGATGGGCCAGTACCTCGAACGGCATGTCGGGTGACACGGCACCGGCCCACCGCGGGGCCTCGCCGTGGATCTGCTCGGCGTCCGACTTGCCCAGCATCTGGATCCCGCCCAGCGGGAAGTCCCAGTCGTCCGCGCCGAGGTACCAGTCGTGCAGGGCCAGGGTCTTCTGGAACTGGGTGTCGTTGGGTTCCTTCGACACGGCCATCAGTGCCGCGTTGTTGTGCCGCATGTAGAACCGGCCGACCACGTCCGAGCTGTTCGCGAGACCACGGGGATGGTGCTCGTTCGCCGAGGCGAGCAGCAGCGCCGCGGAGTTGACCGCCCCGCAGGAGACGACCACCACGTCCGCGGTGAACCGGACCTCCGAACCGTCGGGAAGCCGGCCGACGACCGCGCTGACACGGCGGCCACCGTCATCGGTCTCCAGCCGCACCACCTGTGTATGCGTGACCATCTCGACGTTCGGGTGCTCCAGAGCCGGTTCGACGCAGATGACCTCGGCGTCCGACTTGCCGCGCACCAGGCACGGGAAACCGTCGACCCGGTTGCACCGGATACAGACACTGGAGTGGGTGGGCCGACCCCCGTCCTCCTGGCTCAGGTTGACGCCGATCGGCAGGTGGAACGGGTGCAGGCCACGCTTCTCGAGGTCGTCGCTGAGCTGCTGGATGCGCGGCTCGTGCTCCACGGGCGGATGGGCGTACTGCGCGCTGACGGGGCCCTCGCCCGGGTCCTCGCCGTGCCGTCCGTGGACCAGGTACAGGTGCTCGGCCTGCGTGTAGTACGGCTCCAGATCCTCGTACCGGAGCGGCCAGGCGGGAGAGATCCCGCCGTGATGACGCAGCTCGCCGAAGTCCTCGGGCCGCAACCGGAAGAGCGCCGCCCCGTAGAACTTGGTGTTGCCGCCGACGTAGTAGTTGACCTCGGGCGGGAACTCGGCGCCGTTCTTGTCGAGCCAGAACTCCGGGGCCCGGTACTTGCCCTTGACGAACACGGCCGTCGAGTCCCAGTTGTCCCGCTCACGCGGAAGGTAGCCACCGCGTTCGACGAGGAGGACCCGTTTGCCCGACGGCGCGAGGCGATGGGCGAGAGTCCCTCCGCCGGCACCGGTGCCGATGATGATGACGTCGTAGTGAGGGGCGTCGCCCACGGCGACCACCGTCCTTGGGATCACGGCCCCGACCTGGTGTCAGGCGCCTCGCGCCCCCGCCGGCCGAGGGGCCGGCGGTCCCACCTCTCTCGAACGTATCCGGCCTCCCCGGGGACGGCGACCGGAGCGGTGCCCCCTGCGCGCGTCCCGACCCGCCCTCAGAGCACCGCGATCGGGTTCACCGGCGACCCTGTCGCTCCGGTCAGCCGCAGGGGCGCCACCACGCACAGGAAGCTCCAGCGGCCGGCCTCGGCGCAGGCCGGGGCGAGCTCCTCGAACCGCAGGTAGTCCATGAGATGGATGCCCATGGCGTGGATGGCCAGGACGTGTACGGGAAAGGCGACGTCCCTCACCGCGCTGGGCGCCGTGTCGTTGTTGCCGTCTCCGCCCAGGACCGCGACCTCGCGCTCGGCCAGGAACTCCACGGCGGTCGGGTGGAGACCCACGCGCGCCCCGGCCACGTCCCAGGGCCCCAGTTCCGTACGCCTCAGACGATGCCCGACCCTCACGAACAGCAGGTCGCCCGGTCCGACGCGGACCCCTTGCGCGGCCTCGGCGGCCGTCAGATCGCCCGAGGTCACATGGTCGCCCGGCTCCAGCCAGGGCACGCCGCGCAGCCGCGGGATGTCCAGCAGGACGCCCCGTCCGACGATGCCGTCCCCGAGCCGGTCCACGGAGAGCCTGCGGGCGCCCTCGGGCGTCACCGTGCTCGCGGGCACACCGCCGTACAGCTCACCGTCGAACAGGACATGGCACAGGGCGTCGAGATGGCTGTCCGCGTCGCCGTGCACGTTCATGGAGAAACGGTCCGTGGCGAAGTACAGCCCGTCCGCGCCGATGTCGTCCGCACGCGGTCCGGTCATCCGGTGCACCGCCGGCTCGGGGTCGTCCGGGCCCCGCACGGTGTCGATCGGCGCGGCCAGCGACACCGTGCGTCCGGTGCGTACCTCCGCGGCGGCCGCCGCCACCCGTTCGGGCGTCAGAAGGCGGAGCGCGCCGTACGGCCCGTCCACCGTCGGCGGAGCCGCCCCCGCCCTCAGCCGCTCGTAGAGCGCCCGGAAGTCGAGCGCGGTCATGTCCCCGGCCTGCGGCGGTTCGCCGGGCGGAGTCACGCGTTCCTCCACGGGCTCAGGCCCCAGCGGAGCACATGGGTCGCGCCCGGCCGCAGGACGGTGAGGTCCGTACCGCTGCGGAAGGCGTCCGCCGGACAGGACATCGCCTCCACGGCGACCCCCCGCCGCCGTTCGGGCTCGGGCAGGGTGTCGCCCGTGAACACCTGCACGTACCGGGTTCCCTCGCCCAGCCAGAGATCGACGCCGTGCAGTCCCGAGGGGTGCGCGAGCCGCACGACCGCCCGCCCGTCAGGGGCGCGGTCGAGTCCGGTGAAGGCCGTGTCCAGGCGCAGATCGCCGATGGGGCGGGCCGTGCGGAAGTCGTACGGGGTGCCGTCGACGGGCTCGCGTCCGACGGGCAGACCCCTGTCGTCGGTCCGCAGCAGATACCGGGCGGGCACGGTCAGCACGGCGCTGTCGACGAGGTCGGTGCCGACCGTCAGGTAAGGATGCTGACCGACGCCGTAAGGCGCGGGCTCGGTACCGGTGTTGGTGGCGTGGAGGGTGATGCCGAGACCGTCCGGCCCCAGCCGGTACTCGACACGTACATCGAGGAGGAACGGATACCCGGGCTGGGGGCAGAGCGTGGTCCCGAGCATCAACGAGTCCTCGGTGCGGGCGAGCGGCTGCCACAGGACCCAGCGGAGAAGTCCGTGGATCGCGTTGCCCTTCTCCACCTCGTTCAGGGGGAGTTGCAGACTCCTGCCGTCGAACCCGTACAGCCCGTCGCCCACGCGGTTCGGCCACGGGACGAGCAGCTGGCCTCGCCCGCCCCGGATGGCGGACCCCTCGGAGAACCCGTCGAGCAGCGGTCGCCCGCCGGCGACGTAGTCGCGCAGGGCGCCGCCCAGCTGAACCACGACGGCGCTCTGGTCTCCTCGGACGAGCTCCCATGAGGTGCCCGTGGAGCTGCGCGACATGAGCGCCAGGACCGCCGCGACGACGGCCTCCGGAGACTGGTCCACCTCCACGGCCACCGCGTGCTCGTCGGGCTCGGGCTCCTGGAGCGCCGCGAGCTGGCTGTCCAGCAGCGACACCGGGAAGAAGTGACCGCGACGCGCGGCCAGCCGGGACCGCAGCAGCTCGCGTGAACCGTGCAGGTACACCAGAAGGATCTCGGGGCGCCCTGCCAGCAGCGCGTCCCGGTAGTCACGCTTGAGCGCCGAGCAGCTCACGACGGCCTGCCGACGGGCCGCGATCATCTGGTCCATCCACTCCCGCACCGCTCGGAGCCACGGCTCCCGGTCGCGGTCCGACAGGGGATGACCAGCGGCCATCAAGGCGCGGTCGGCCTCGGAGTGGAGCTCGTCCGCGTCCTGGTACGCCCAGCCCAGCCGCTCGGCGAGAAGGCGCCCCACGGTCGTCTTGCCCGACCCGGCGACGCCGACGACGAGCACCAGTTGCGGCGTCATGACCGGCTCCTCCGTCGTCGCCCGCCGAAGCGTGTCCGCCCCACGGGGCGGATACCTCCAATCTGACGCCCGCCGTCCCCCGCCGCACGTCGGGGCCCACGGGGCACTGGGGCCCCGGGTCACTGGGGGCCCACGGGTCACTGGGGCGGCGGAATCCTCGCCGGACGGCTGACCGAGGCGTCCGCGTCCGTACCCGCGGGCGACCTCCTGACGGCCGCCCCGCTCCCCGCGGCCGCCGCGTGCAGGGCCTTCAGGGCGACCAGGAGCACGCCGATGTCGTCCAGGTACACGGGGTCCGGGATCAGGTCGACGGGCGAGACCGTGTACACCACCGCCGCCCAGAACAGAGCCTTGGACTGCAACGGGACCCCGGCGTCCACCAGCAGCCGCCGAGCCTGGAAGACGCGTACGAGCAGAACGGCGGCGAACCCCGCCGCCACGAGCAGGAGAACCAGGGCCACGAGGAGCCAGAGGGAGCTGTCCATGCTGCACTCCTACCCTCGTACGGCCCAGGCCGCGCCGATCGTCCGCGACGGTTACGAGGCTACGACGGTTGTGAGGGGTTTGACCGCCCGGGAAGCGGCAAGCCGAACCGACAGGCGCCCAACAAGCAGTGACGAAAAGCCAGCCAGGAGTCACGATCGAGGAAGGCAGCCATGTCGACCCTGACCACAGTTCTCGTCCTCGCGGCGGTGGTCGCCGCACTGGTGGCGGCCGGTTTCCTGCTCCGGGCCCGCATGGGCACGGGCAGCGGCACGCGCTCCCTCAGGCGACGTTTCGGCCCCGAGTACGACCGCGCCCTGGAGAGGCACGGGGGTGACAGCGAGGCCGCCCACCGCGATCTGCGTGAGCGGGTCGAGCGGCACGGCGGCATCCGCCCCCTGCCGCTGGAGCAGGCGGTCCGCGAGCACTACTCCGCTCAGTGGACGATGCTCCAGGAGCGCTTCGTCGACGCGCCGCGGCAGGCCGTCGCCGACGCCGAGGAGCTCCTCACCCGGATCGCCGCGACCCGGGGCTTCCCGGAGCCCGACCGGCGCGAGGAACAGCTCGCCGCCCTGTCGGTCCACCATCCGCACCACGTGGAGGGCCTGCGCACGGTACACCGCGCGGCGCGCTCCGACGCGGCCTCCACGGAGGAGCTGCGGGAGGCGCTGGTGCACGCACGTGCCCTGTTCGAGGGCCTGACGGCGGCCGGGAGCCCGACCGCCACCCAGGGCGCACGGACACGGCCGGTGGCCGGGCACGACCGCAGGCATCTCCTCAAGCCGAAGGGAAGTGGTGCGTGATGGCACGCGAGAACCGGGACCGGCGGGCAGCGGGCGGGGCCGAGGGCGGTGCGCGGCGCGAAACGCGGCGCGACATCGCACCCGAGGCCGCGAAGGCCCCGGGCGCGGCGGGCGGCGCCGGCGGACCGGCGCCCACCGGGAACGGGGGAGTACCCTCCGCGCCCGTGCCCGCCCAGCGCACCGGCGATCCCACGGTGCCGCCGGTCGGCGCGCCCCCGCCGCCGCCCCCGCTCCCCGCCCCGCGCACACCGGCTCCGCCGGCCCCGCCTCCGGCCATGCCGCTGTCGAAGGCGCCCCAATCCGCCGTCCCGCCCGGCGACCCCGGTGCCACGGGCAGGAGCGGTGGGAGCCGCACGAACGCTCCCGCCGCGACCCCCGCCGCGCCTCGCGGACGGGACACGACGGACCGGCCGGACGACGGCTCCGCGGCCCGTACGGGACACGGTGCCGACGCCGACGGAGGCCCGGCCGGGCAGCTCCTCGGTGAGGGCGAACGCGACCGCCTCGGACAGCGCCTGCACCATGCGCTCGCGGGGTTCGTCGACTCGCCCCGGGGCTCGGTCGCCGAGGCGGCCGAGGTGCTCGCCGCGGCGGAGCGAGAGCTCATCGCCGCCCTGCGGGACCGCAGCACCGCGTTGCGGGCGGGCTGGCAGGAGAACGGCGGCGCGGACGGGCCGGGTCCCGACACCGAGCAGCTCCGGCTCACCCTGCGGACCTACCGCGAGGTGACGGAACGGCTGCTCAGGGCGTGACCCGGCTCCGCCCACCGCGGAGCGCGGAAGCCCCCATGGCTCCCCATGGGGGCTTCCGCCGTGCGGCTCGTCCCCGCCGGAGAACCCCGCATCGACCGGTCGTGGCACCGTCTCGAGTACGTGTGCGAAAGTGGCCCGGTGACGACGCCCGAGAAGACCGACCACCACCTCCTCTTCGGCTGCATGGGCCTCGGCGGAGGCTGGGACCCGGCGCCCCACACGGCCGCCGACATCGACGAGGCGGAGACCGCCGTCGAGGCGGCGCTGGACAGCGGCATCACCGCGTTCGACCATGCCGACATCTACCGGCACGGAAAGTCGGAGGCGGTCTTCGGCGAGGTCCTGGCCCGCTCGGCCGGCCTGCGTGAGCGGATCACCCTGCAGACCAAGTGCGGCATCCGCCTGCCCGAAGGGGACCGGCCGGGCCTGTACGACCTGCGAGGCTCCTCCATCGTCCGCCGGGTCGAGGAGAGTCTGCGGCGGCTGCGCACCGACGTCCTCGACGTCCTTCTCCTGCACCGCCCCGACCCGCTCGCGGACCCCGCCGACATCGCCGATGCCCTGACCTCCCTCCACCGGCAGGGGCTCGTGCGCCGCTTCGGTGTCTCGAACATGAACGCCGCGCAGATCGCCCGGCTCCAGGCCCACATGGACCTGCCGCTCGTGGCCAACCAGCTGGAGATGAGCCTGCACCGGCGCGCCTGGCTGGAGGACGGTGTCCTCGTCAACGTCCCGGAGTCCGCGGCCAACGGTTTCCCCGCCGGTACCGTCGAGCACTGCCTGACCCACGGCATCGAACTGCAGGCGTGGGGGTCGCTGGCACAGGGCCGCTACACCGGGGCGGCACCCGGGACCCCGGAGGAGACGGCCACGGCCGCGCTGGTGGCCTCGCTCGCCGAGGCCAAGGGCACCACACCGGAGACGATCGTGCTCTGGTGGCTGCGGCGCCACCCGGCCCGCATCGCCCCTGTCATCGGTACCTCGAACCCTGAGCGCATCCGGGCCTGCCGGGACGCGGCGACGGGCGAGCCGGACCTGAGCCACGACGAGTGGTACGCCCTGTGGATCTCCGCCCGGGGCGCCGCACTGCCGTAGCCGAAGAAATCCCGATTCCCCTTCCCCTTCCCATCCCCATTCCCATTCCCGATTTCCGATTTCCGATTCTCCGAGAGAACTCGCGCATGCGCAGGGATGTCTGACGAACTGCGGGGCAGGCGAAGCACCTGGAGGTCGATAGGAATGGTTCCTCTTCTTTTGGTTCTGCTGATCGTGCTGGTTCTCTTCGGCGCCGGTTTCGCGGTGAAGGCGCTGTGGTGGATAGCCGTGCTCGCGCTCATCCTCTGGTTGCTGGGCTTCGTGGTCCGGCCCCAGGGGCGTACGGGCCGCTGGTACCGCTGGTAGTGAGCGCGTCGTGTCCCGGGTCCGTGGGCGCCAACCCTCGACGGGGTGGCGCCCACGGGCTTGTGTGCGGCGGGCAGTCAGGGGAATCCGGGAAACAGAAGAAAGGACGGCATCATGCGAAGGAGGACGGGCGATGGGTGAGGTGAACGGCACGGCGAGCGCGGTGCGTCGGCCGTCGCTGTCGGCGAGCGTGGCCTACGAGGAGGCCGACATGGGAGTGACGACGATCGCGTCGGCCCGCGACTTCGCGGCCGACTTCCTCACCGCCGCACCGGCCGCCGGCGGCGAACCGGTGCCCCAGGAGCGTGTCGACGTGGCCCGCCTGGTGGTCAGCGAACTGGTGACCAACGCGGTACGGCACGCGCCGGGCCCCTTCCGGGTGCTTCTCGAATGGTTCGAGGACGCCTTGGACATCTCGGTGGCCGACCGGCTCGACGCCGCCCCCGCACCCCGGCCCCACGATCCCCAGCGCGTCGGCCAGCACGGTCTCGAGATCGTCGTGGCGGTGTGTGAGAGCGTGCGCGTGGAGCGGGAGTTGACCGGGAAGCGGGTGCGGGCCCGTCTCTCGCTGGCTTGAAACAGCTGGCTGAAAGTCGACTGACATGTCCTGGGGAAGTGGGGGTAGGCGAAGCCAGCACGGGGGGCAACCGCTGCCGACGGACGAGAGAAGGTCATCAAGTGCCGACCGAGGTGACGACGGAGACGAGGACTGGTGTCGAGACGGGTACGGAGGACCTTCCCGTACTCGAATCTCCCCGCAAGGTCGCTCCGAAGGACGCGCGGGAGCTGTCGAAGGTGTTCTTCGACAAGCTGGCGGTGTTGGAGGAGGGGACGCACGAGTACCAGTACGCGCGCAACACGCTGATCGAGATGAACATGTCGCTCGTCCGCTACGCGGCCGGCCGCTTCCGGGGGGCCCGCGGCGACGAGATGGAGGACATCGTCCAGGTCGGAACCATCGGTCTGATCAAGGCCATCGACCGGTTCGACCTCTCCAGGGAGGTGGAGTTCACCAGCTTCGCCATCCCGTACATCGTCGGTGAGATCAAGCGCTTCTTCCGCGACACCTCCTGGGCGGTCCACGTACCGCGCCGGTTGCAGGAAGCCCGGCTGGAGCTGGCCAAGGCCACCGACGAACTGAGCTCCCGGCTCGGCCGCGCGCCGAGCGTGGCGGAGCTGGCGAGCCTGATGAACCTCTCCGAGGACGAGGTGATCGAGGCACGGATCGCCTCGAACGGCTACAACTCGGCTTCACTCGACGCGGCCATCGGCCCTGACGGCGAGGACGACGCCACGGCGCTCGCCGAGTTCATCGGAGTGGAGGACCCGGCGCTCGAACTCTTCGAGGAGTTCCACACGCTGGCGCCGCTGCTGGTGGAACTCGACGAACGCAGCCGCCGGATCCTGCATCTGCGTTTCGTCGAGGAGCGGACGCAGTCGGAGATCGGCAAGGAGCTCGGCATCTCCCAGATGCACGTCTCCCGCCTGCTCTCCCGCAACCTGGAGCAACTGCGCAAGGGCATGCTCGACGAGTCGTGACCATCTCCCCCCCCCCACGGCGGAACGGCCTCACCAACCCCCTTCTGGTGAGGCCGTTCCGTGCGTACACGGAGAACCACGGGTGCCCGCCTAGGTCACGGAGCAGTAGACCCGGAGCCCCTGGTCCGTGGCCCTGCGCGCCAAGCCGGCGAGGTCGGCGAGGTGGTCGACCGCCTCGGCCTCGGCGATGTCGTCGCCGGCCTCCCGACGCAGACGGGACCAGGCTCGGGCGACGGAGTCGAGCTGTTCCCGATCCGCCGTGCCGAGTGATTTCTGCAGACGCTCCGAGAACACGAAGACGTACGTGCCGTCGTTGGTGAGCCACGTCAGCATCCACGGCTCGCCGGCGTGGACGAGCGCCTCCGGGGTCACCCCGGTGAACAGCCCCTCCCACTCGACCACGGCATCGGACGGATCGTAGTCGCCCACGAGCACCGCTTCGAACGCGCCGGCCGTTCCGAACCCCTGCACCTGTGCGGCCGATTCGTCGTCCGGCGCGATGAAGTACTCCCAGCAGTCCACCGCCGCATCCTGCCCGACCCGGGGCTTCCCCGGCACCGGGATTCGCCGGACAGTGCCTGGCTCCCCGCTTGCGGAGGATCCACAGCCGCGCCCGGCTGATCCGACACGCGCGTGAGCTACCGCCGTGGCATATGCGCTCACATTGTGTGACGATAGGCTACGATTCAGCTACTGTAAGTCACCAAGGAAGGGATGTCCCATGGCCATGTCGATCAATGAAGCCCGCGACCTCAAGGCGGCCCGCAGCAAGGAGCAGGCCGCGGCCCCGGGCGCGACCTGGCTGGCCGTCGCCGGCTGGCCCAGCTGGCAGGATGCCGTCGACTTCGCCAACCTCGAACCGGCCCAGGCGGGCGGTGAGTTCATCGCCAGCCACAACGCGGACGGCACGGTCGACGGCTCGTACTTCTTCTGACGCGTCGCCGTAGCGACCTGGAGGTGAGGTGACGCGCGATCAGTGCTCTGGCCGTGTCACCTCACCTCACCCACTCGCCGACGAGCCGCTGCGCGGTGGGCCTAGTCGCCCCGGGACGGGATGGGCGTGGCCTGGTGGTAGTACATGCGCCAGCCCGCCCCTTCGTCCGACGATCTGCGCCACAGCGAGCTCCGGCGCGCCCGGCGGCCCTCGATCTCGGTCTCGTACGTCAGGTGCACCACACCCGGAGCCAGCACGACGCCCGTCATGCCCGACGGCTCGTACCGGGGGCCCTGCGCCGAGTTGCCGGTCATGGCCGGCAACTCGGCCAGCATCTGCTCGTACGACCATCGCCGGCCCGAGGCGCCGACCTCCACGAACTCCGGGTCCAGGAGTTGCCTGGCCTCCGCCCGCGACGTCCGCACCTCCGGGTCCATGAGCCGCAGCTCGCCCCTGATCGCCTCGTCTACCTCGTTCGCTTCATCGTTCACCCCGGTATCATCGCCCGCCTCAATCCGACCTGTTCGCCCGGCGGCGCGCCCTTCGCTTCAGCGACTGCCGTTCGCCCTCGTCCAGGCCGCCCCACACGCCCGTCACCTGGCGGGAGTCGTCCATCGCCCAGCGCAGGCATTCCTCCCTCACCGGGCAGCGTCGGCAGACCTCCTTGGCCTCCTCGACCTGCATCAGTGCCGGTGCTCCCGTCCCCACCGGGAAGAAGAGGTCGGGGTCGACATCCTGGCAGGCCGCACGTGCACGCCAGCTGTCCAACATCATGTCCTCCTGTCGTCTCCATACGTGTGTCCGTCGCGCGGGATCTCCGGGTCTACGGCCGCGCGAACAGCGATGAGGTCTCGGCCGCCCAGACGATCCGCGCGGCCTCCTCTCCTTCGGGCACGGCGCCGTACGTCTCGCCCAGCCAGCTCCGCAGACCCGCGCGGTCGACGTCGACCACGGCGAACCGCTCGACCGGGCCCAGTCGCATGCGGACGCGCCCCTCCCTGCCTCCGCGGCGCAGGGGACACAGCCGGACGTCGCCCTCGCCGCTCAGGACGCGGGTCCCGGAGCGCAGCAGCTCACGGGAGAACGTCCAGTCGACCGTCTCGCCCAGCGGAGGCCGGAAGGCGACGCGTACCGCCCAGGGGTCGTCGGGGTCGTAGTGGAACGTCGCCTCGACGGGCAGACCGATCCCTCCGTGGATCCGGCGCGCCGTGGTCCGCCACGACCGCACCAGAGGTGCCGGGGGTGGCTGGGCGGTCTCGTGCCGGCTCGATTCAGACATCGTCACCCGTTCCGTCGGGGGCAGTCGCGCGCCGTCCTAACGGCGCCGTACCCCCGCTCGTAACCGCGGACCGGGATTTCACGCCTGCTCTCTGTGAGAGGGGCGTGAAAGGCATGCCCGGGGCCGGAATTCTCGCTTCCAGGTTCGGTTCGGGCTCACTCGGGCGAATGCCTGGCCCGGCTCGGGGCAGGCGGAGCCGAGGCGGGGCAGGCGCCCCGCAGGGAAAGGCATACGGAAGAGGAGGACGGCAGCGTTCCGTTGGCCGTCCTCGCCTACCGGAGGAGTTGTTTTCGCGTGACTGAGCAGGTGTGGAGCTACAAGTCGACCGCGGGTCATCTGGCCGGCACGGACCTGACCGGCTACAAGGTCGAGGCGACCGACGGCAGCATCGGGAAGGTGGACAAGCACTCCGACCAGGTCGACGACGCCTACCTCGTCGTGGACACCGGGGTCTGGATCTTCGGCAAGGAGGTCCTCCTCCCGGCCGGCACCGTGGTGCGGATCGACGTGGACGACCGGAAGATCTTCGTCGACCGGACCAAGGAACAGATCAAGGACGCTCCCGAGTTCCACCGCGACAAGCACCTCGAGGACCCCGACTACCGCCACGGCATCGGCACCTACTACGGACTGGGCGGCCCGTTCGGCGGCCCGATGATCTGAGACACCGTGGGGCGGTAAGGCGGGAGGGCCCGGACTCGACGAGTCCGGGCCCTCCCGCCGTCGCCGTACCCCCCGGCCCGTGTCGCCCTGCCACCCCCGGCCCGTGCGGAGGCGATCACCGGAGGGTCTGCGTAGCCTGAGAGCCACGGGCCGTTACCTGCCGCCGCCCCGCGAGACGTCCTGAGGAGAACCGCGGAGGTCGTGTGTCGACGTACGAGGATGTGCTGGCCGATCTGTTGAGCCGCTCCCAACTGCTGTCCGTACGGGAGCTCGCGGGCCTCGTCGACGACGCCGGGCGGCACATGGGGCTCCAGGGCACGGCCATGTATGTGGCGGACCTGCAGCAGATCCGGCTCATCGCACTGCCCCAGCCGGGTGCCGCGCGGCAGGAGAACCTCGACATCGACACCTCGCTCGCGGGTCTGGCCTACCGTACGCAGCAGGTGCAGCGGTCGAGGGACGGCGGCACCGCCTGGCTGCCGATGATCGACGGAATCGAGCGCCTCGGCGTCCTGATGGTGACGGCGCCCTCACTGGGGGACGCCCTGCTCAGGCGCAGCGAGACGCTCGCCGGTGTGGCGGCTCTGCTCGTGGTGTCGAAGTCGTCCCACAGCGACCTGCTGGTCGAGGTCGAGCGCATGCGGGCGATGACGGTGCAGGCGGAGCTGCTCTGGGCCTTCCTGCCACCGCGGACGATCGGTACGGCGGAGGTGACCTCCTCGGCGGTGCTGGAGCCCGCGTACGACATCGGCGGCGACACCTTCGACCACAGCCTGGACGAACGGGGCCTCCACCTGACGGTCATGGACTCCATGGGCCACGACCTCGCCTCGGGCGGAGCCAGCGCCGCCGGGCTTGCCGCGTGCCGCGCGACCCGCCGTTCCGGCGGTTCGCTGACCGACATCGTCACCGCGATCGACCGGATCCTGGACCAGTGGTTCATCGACCGGCTCATGACCGCCGTCGTCGCCCACCTGGACACCTCCGACGGACGGCTGACCTGGATCAACTGCGGACATCCGCCGCCCCTGCTCATCCGCCAGGGAAGGGTTCTGCCGCAGGTACTGGCCCGGGAGTCCGACCTGCCCCTCGGGTGGGGATTCGTCACCGAGTTCCCGCCCACCGAGCACTCCCAGCGCCTCCAGCCCGGTGACCGGATCCTCCTCTACAGCGACGGAGTCACCGACGCCCGCTCGCCCGACGGGGATCTGTACGGCGAAGAACGGCTGGCCGACACCGTCATCCGTGCCACCGCGGCGGGCGATCCCGCCCCCGAAGCCCTCCGGCGCCTGATCCTGGGCCTGCGGCAGCACCAGGGCCACAAGCTCCGTGACGACGCCACCATCCTGCTCACCGAATGGCATCCCAGCGGACGCGGCACGACGGCACGGGCCCGGGCCGGTTCATGAGGCCTCCCGGACGGGCCCGCCCTCCCGCGCCGTGTGGCTCCGCCGGTCCCGCTCGAACGTGCGCAGCAGGTCCGCCGCGACGCTGACCGCGATCGTGGCGGGTTCCTTGCCCGTGATCTCGGCGATTCCGATCGGGGTCCTGATCCGGTCGATGGTGGCGTCGTCGTGGCCGCCCTCGGTGGCCAGGCGTTGCCGGAACCGCGCCCACTTGGCGGCCGACCCGATGAGCCCGATCGGGCCGAGACCGTCGGTGCGCAGGGCGGCGTCGCACAGCGCCGCGTCCTCGGCGTGGTCGTGGGTCATGATCAGGACGTGGGTTCCGGGCGGCAGTTCCGCGAGCACCTCCTCGGGAAGCAGCAGCGTGCGGTGTACATGGATCTGCGCCACCGCGTCCGCGAGCACCCCGAGCCGTTCGTCGGTGAGCATCTCGGGGCGGGTGTCGATCATGTGCAGATCGAGGTCGTGACGGGCCAGGACGCGGGCCAGTTCGAGGCCGACATGTCCGATGCCGAAGAGCGCCACCGCCGGGACCTGCGGCAGCGGTTCCAGCAGGACGCTCACGGCCCCGCCGCAGCATTGCACGCCGTGCCGGCCGACGACCTTGTCGTTGAGCGCGAAGTCCATCAGCTCCGGCTCGGCGTCGGGCGTCCCGATCAGCTCGCGGGCCCGGTCGATCGCGACGGCCTCGATGTTGCCGCCGCCGATCGAGCCCCAGGTCTCGGTCCGGCCGACCACGAGTTTGGCACCGGCCTTGCGTGGTGCGTGGCCGCGCACGGTCGCGACGGTCACGAGCACGCCGGTCTCCCGGCGGGCCCGCAACCGCGCGACCGCGGCGACCCAGGTCATGTCAGGCATGGCTCAACGAGGTCGCTCCGGCGGGGACTTCACGGCCGCCGCCGGCCTGGCCGGCGCGCGCGGCCTCGATGGCCCAGTACACCGCCTCAGGTGTCGCGGGGGAGGCGAGTTCCACGCCGACCCCGGCCGGCCCGAACGCCGCGGCGGCCTGCCGCAGTGCCTCTCGTACACAGAACGCCAGCATCAGCGGAGGCTCGCCCACCGCCTTGGAACCGTAGACCGCGCCCTCCTCGGTGGCGTTCTCCAGCAGCGTCACGTTGAACTCCTCGGGCATCTCCGAGAAGCTCGGCAGCTTGTACGTGCTCGCCGCCTGGGTCAGCAGCCGGCCGCGGTTCGGTCCCTCCCCGGCGTCCCAGCGCAGGTCCTCCAGCGTCAGCCAGCCCGCGCCCTGGACGAAGCCGCCCTCCACCTGACCGATGTCGATCATCGGGGAGAGGCTGTCGCCGACGTCGTGCACGATGTCCACCCGGCGGATGCGGTACGCGCCGGTGAAGCCGTCCACCTCCACCTCGGCCGCCGCGGCTCCGTAGGAGAAGTACTTGAACGGCGAGCCCCGGAACGACGTCGCGTCCCAGTGCAGCCCCTCGGTCCGGTAGAAACCGGCCGCCGAGAGCTGGACCCGCTGGAAGTACGCGGTGCGCACCAGCTCGTCCCAGTCCAGCTCCTTGTCGTGGCCGAGGACGCGCGCGACGCCCTCGACGATGCGCACGTCCGAGGCGTTCGCGCCCAGTTGGGTGCCGGCCACCCGCAACAGCCGCTCGCGCAGCTGCTCGCAGGCGTTCTTCACCGCGGCGCCGTTGAGGTCCGCCCCGGAACTGGCTGCCGTGGCGGAGGTGTTGGGCACCTTGTCGGTACGCGTGGGTGCCAGCCGCACCTTGTGCAGCGGGATGCCCAGCGTGGTCGCGGCCACCTGCAGCATCTTGGTGTGCAGGCCCTGCCCCATCTCGGTGCCGCCGTGGTTGATCAGGACCGAGCCGTCCTTGTAGATCAGGACCAGCGCGCCGGCCTGGTTGAAGGCGGTGAGGTTGAACGAGATGCCGAACTTGATGCCGGTGATCGCGAGCGCCCGCTTGGTGTGCGTGTGCGCCGCGTTGAAGGCCGCGACCTCCCGCCGGCGGTCGGCGAGCCTGGCGTCGTCCCGCACCTGGTTCCAGACGACGGAGATCCGCTCGGGCTGCGTGACCGGCTGTCCGTACGGTGTCGTCTGACCCTGCCCGGGCCGGTAGAAGTTGCGCTCCCGCAGCTCCGTCGGGTCCAGGCCGAGCAGCGGCGCGCACCGGCCCAGGATGTCCTCGATCACCAGCATGCCCTGCGGCCCGCCGAAGCCGCGGAAGGCGGTGTTGGAGACCTTGTGGGTCTTGGCGATGCGGCCGGTCACCCGCGCGTGGGGGATCCAGTAGACGTTGTCGATGTGGCACATCGCGCGGGCCACCACCGGCTCGGACAGGTCCAGGCTCCAGCCGCCGTCCGCGGTCAGGGTGGCGTCCAGTGCCTGGATGCGGCCGTCTGCGTCGAAGCCGATCTTCCACTGGGCGTGGAACCCGTGCCGCTTGCCGGACATGGTCAGGTCCTGGGTCCGGTTGAGCCGCACCCGGACCGGCCGGCCGGTCAGCCTGGCGCCGAGCGCGGCGACGGCCGCGAACCCGTGCGGCTGCATCTCCTTGCCGCCGAAGCCGCCGCCCATGCGCAGGCACTGCACGGTCACCTCGTGACTGTGCAGGCCGAGGACGTGCGCGACGATCTCCTGCGTCTCCGAGGGATGCTGAGTGCTGCTCTGGACGAACACCTGCCCGTTCTCGTCGACCAGGGCCAGCGCCGCGTGCGTCTCCAGATAGAAGTGCTCCTGGTCGGAGAACTGGAACTCCCCGGTGAACACGTGCGCGGAGTCGGCGAACCCGGCGTCGACGTCGCCGGTCTGCATGACGGGCCGCGCGCCGTGGAAACTGCCGGCCGCGATGGCGTCCTGCAGTGTGATCAGGGAGGGCTGTTCGTCGAGCTCCACCTCGACGGCCGCCGCACCGAGACGGGCCGCCTCCAGCGTCTCGCCGAGCACCCAGGCGACCGCGTGGCCGTGGAACATGACCTCGTCGGGGAAGAGCGGTTCGTCGTGCTTCATCCCGGCGTCGTTGACGCCGGGCACGTCGGCGACCGTCAGCACGCGCACCACACCGGGCACGGCGAGCGCCGGCTCGGTGCGGAGCGCGGTGATCCTGCCGTGGGCCTTCAAGACCTGCACGGGGTAGGCGTGCAGCACGTCCTTGGTACGGGAGACCAGGTCGTCGGTGTAGAGCGCGGCGCCCGTGACGTGCAGGGCGGCGCTCTCGTGCGGCAGCGAGACGCCGACGACCGGCTTCTCGGGGCGTTCGGACAGATGACTCATGACGACACCGCCTCGGTGGTCTGGGCGTACAGCTTGAGCAGGCTCTGGCCGAGCATCGCGGAGCGGTACTCGGCGCTGGCACGGTGATCGTCCATCGGCGTGCCCTGGGCCCGCAGCACCTGGGCCGCGGCCTCGACATGCTCGGCCGTCCAGGGCCTGCCCTCCAGGGCGGCCTCGGTGGCGAGGGCGCGGATCGGGGTGGCGGCCACGCCGCCGAGGCCGATGCGTGCCTTGCGCACGATCCCGTCCTCGATGTCGAGCGCGAAGGCGACGGCCACGCTGGAGATGTCGTCGAACCGACGCTTGGCGATCTTGTGGAAGGCCGTGACCGGCGAGAGGGGCAGCGGGAGGCGTACGGCCCGGATCAGCTCCCCGGGACGGCGCACGCTCTGCCGGTAGCCGGTGAAGTACTCCGCGAGCGGCACCTCACGCTCACCGTCGGCGCCGGCGAGGACCACCGACGCCTCCAGCGCGAGCAGCACCGGCGGGCTGTCACCGATGGGCGAGCCGGTACCGAGATTGCCGCCGAGGGTCGCGCTGTTGCGGATGAGCCGTGACGCGAACTGCGGGAACAGCTCGGCCAGGAGCGGGACGCGCCCGTCGAGCCGGCGCTCGATCTCGGTCAGCGTCTGCGCCGCCCCGATCACGACGGAGTCGGATTCCTCGCGCAGCTCCCGCAGTTCGGGCAGCCGGTCGACGGCGACCACGTAATCCGCCCTGCGGGAACGGATGTTCACCTCCACGCCCCAGTCGGTGCTTCCCGCGACGACCACCGCGTCGGGACGCTCGCCCAGCACACGCAGCGCTTCGGCCAGGGTGCCGGGCCGCACGAACGTGCTGCCGTCGCGGGTGTACTCGGTGGCGGCCGGCTCGGGCGGGGACTGCTCGCGACGCCGCGCCAGCGGGTCGTCCTCGGAGGGCGTACCGACGGCGAACGCGGCATCGCGAATCGGGCGGTAGCCGGTGCAGCGGCACAGGTTTCCGCTGAGGGAGTGCAGATCGAAACCGTTCGGGCCGTGCTCGGCGTCGGTGCCGCCGGCCGCGTCCGTGGGCGTGTCCGCTCCGGTGTCCGAGGCCACGTGCGCGCCGGCGCTCGCGCAGCGGTCCGGCCGGTAGTACTCGGAGGCCATGCTGCAGATGAACCCCGGTGTGCAGTAACCGCATTGGGACCCGCCGCGGACGGCCATCTCCTCCTGCACCGGGTGCAGTGCGGGCGGCCCGCCGGGGTCGCCCGCGGTGGCGAGACCTTCGGAGGTGATGACCTCCGAGCCGTCGAGCGCCGCGACCGGGACCAGGCACGCGTTGACCGCCACCCAGTCCGTCGGCTTGTTCACTCCGGGCCGTGCCACCAGGACCGAACAGGCGCCGCACTCGCCCTCGGCGCAGCCCTCCTTCGTCCCGGTGAGGCCGCGCTCGCGCAGGAAATCCAGCACGGTGGAGTGGGGAGCGGCCGGTGCGATCGGTGTTCCGTTCCCGTTGACCGTGATCCGCGCCTCTACCACGGCAGACCCCCGTTCCGGCGCACGGTCGGTGTGTTCGTCCCAGTAGTCATGTCAGGAGCTTCCTCGTTCGATTGCGCAGCGCGAGAACCCGGAGCGCGCGCATCGGCACGCAGCGGCGTGCCGCAGGCAGTAACAGAAATCGAGAGAGACCGGGGCCGCAATCGGGCACGCCGGGAAAGGGGCTGCTAGCAGCCGTGTGCTACGCGCCCGGGAGCCCAGGCGATCTCGTGAGCGAGGCGAATCTGCGCGGAGACGGTCGACATCCGACGTCGCCTCCTTCCATCAGCTCACGAGCGGGTGCGCTGAAACTACGACGCCGCAGGTCGATCGGTCAACCGGCGGGTGGCGAAAGCAGGCCCTGGTGGCCCATGCCGTGGTGCGAGGACCCGCATGCCGCGACACCATCGAGATGACCGTGGCAACCAGGAGGAGACGGAGGCGTCCATGGCGACCGGTTGGGAACCACGTTCTTCGGTCGACGACGAGGAAGGCGAGTGGCGTCCGCCCCTGGACGTGCCCCCGCCGGGGCGGCAGCGCCGGTGGACGGTCCTGCTGCGCTGGCTGCTGCTCGTCCCGCAGTTCGTCGTCGTCTTCCTCCTCTCGCTCGCCGCCTTCTTCGTCACGATCGCGGGCTGGTTCAGCGCCCTGGTCCTGGGCCGTCTCCCCGATCCGATCGCCTCGTTCCTCGGCTCGGTACTCGCCTATCAGACACGGGTCTCCGCCGCCGCCACCCTGCTCGTCGACCGCTACCCGCCGTTCGCCTTCGACGCCTCCGACTATCCGGTGCAGATCGAGCTGCGCAAGACCCCGCTCAACCGTCTGGCGGTGTTCTTCCGGCTCATCCTGATGATTCCGGCCGCGATCGTCAGCAGCCTCGCGCAGTCCGGCTGGTTCGCGATCAGCTGGGTGTTCTGGCTGATCGGCATCGTCCTGGGTCGCCTGCCGGAACCCGTCTTCGGCGCGACGGCGGCCGTCGTCCGGTACCGGATGAGGCTGTCCGCCTACGTCATGATGCTGACGCCCGTGTACCCGAAGGGAATCCTGGGCGACACCCCCGCTCCCGCCGGAGCCCAGCCCCACTCCGCCACCCGGCCGCTTCACCTGGGCACGGGAGCGCAGGTACTGGTCTGGCTCTTCCTCCTCCTCGGACTGGCGGGCCATCTGACGTCCGGCACGGTCCAGAGCGACATGGACGACGACCGGGCGGGGGCGGCCGCCGTATCGGCGGCGCGGTGACCTCTCCGCCGTCACCCGGCCGCCCCACGGCGAGGACGGCGCGCCGGCGAACCTCTCGGACGCCGACGCGCCGACGACTCGGCAGCCGGTTCACTGCTGGTTGATGTTGACCATCCACGTGATGCCGAACTTGTCCGTGCACATGCCGAACACATCGCCCCACATCTGCTTCTCCAGGGGGACGGACACGGTGCCGTCGGCGGACAGCTTGTCCCAGTAGCCGCGCAGCTCCGCCGCGTCCTCGCCGCTCAGGCTCACCGCGAAGTTGTTCCCGGGCGTGTGCTGGCTCCCGGGCGGGTTGTCGGCGCCCATCAGGGTGAAGCCGCCGGTGCTCTCGAGCATGCCGTGCATGATCTTGTCGGAGTACCCGGGCGGTGCCTCGGCGCCGAAGTCGCCGTAGGTGTTGAGGTTCAGGGTCCCGCCGAGGACCTCCTTGTAGAACTCCAGGGCTTGCTTCGCTTCACCGGAGAAGGTGATGTACGGATTGAGGCGAGACGCCACAAGAGGCTCCTTTCGTGACGAACGGTCGGTGCGGGGAGCCTATGCGCGGCGGCGGCGGATTCGAACGACGTGAACGCCGTGGTCACTCGCCCGGACGAAGGCGAGAGTGGACCTCACGGGGCTCTGGCCCGTCCCGGCCCGGAGGGATCACCTGTTCAGGGACTGTGCCAGGAGCCGTACAACTGGCTCCATGGGGAGGGGCGTCCGCCGTTGCGGCGCCGAACCGATGGCTCTCGTGACGAGGTGATCAGCGTTGGCGACCGACCGGTACGGTCACGACTTGTACAACGGCTCATCAGAGGCCGCCGCGCACCTGGACCGTGCGGTGGAGGACCTGCTCTTCTTCCGCCCCGCGGTGGTCGGCGCGGTCGGCGACCTCCTCGGTGCCGCCCCCGGCTCGCCGGTGGCGCAGGCGTTCGGCGCCTACCTCGGAGTGCTCGGCACGGAGCCGGCGGACGCCGCCGAGGCGCGCGGGCGATTCGACGGGTTCGTCTCCGGCCTCGACCTGACCGGGCTGCCCCTGCGGGAGCGACTGCACGCGGAGGCCGCCGGAAGTCTCCTCGCGGGCGATCTGAGGCGAGGCAGTGCCGTGCTCGAGGAGCTGACGGTGGCCTTCCCCCGCGACGCGCTCGCGCTCTTCGTCGGGCATCAGCTCGACTTCCTCACCGGTGACGCCCCGCGGCTGCGGGACAGGATCGGCGGAGCCCTCTCCGCCTGGGAGGAGGACGATCCTCACCTGGGCCCGCTCCTCGGCATGTACGCCTTCGGCCTGGAGGAGTCCGGGCACTACACCCACGCCCGGGAGACGGGCTCGGCCGCGGTCGAGCGGAACCGCCACGACGTGTGGGCCATCCACGCCGTCGTGCACACCTACGAGATGCAGGGCCGCTTCTCGGAGGGCATCGCCTTTCTCGACGCCCGCAGCGGAGACTGGTCCGGCGGCAACTTCCTCACGGTCCACAACTGGTGGCACTACGCGCTCTACGCGCTGGAGGCGGGCGACACCGACACCGCGCTCGGCGTCTACGACGCGGCACTGCACAACGAGGGGTCCAGGGGCCTGGCCATGGAACTCCTCGACGCGGCTGCCATGCTGTGGCGCTTCCGACTCGCGGGGTCCGACCAGACCCGCCGGTGGGAGGCGCTCGCGGACGCGTGGTCGGCGCGGTGCGACCCACCGTTCTACGTCTTCAACGACGTGCACGCCGTCATGTCCTACGTCGGTGCCGGCCGGACCGCCGAGGCGCGCCGGCTGATCGCCGACCGGCGGCGCTGGCTGGCGGAGCCGGGCACGGCCGTGGTCACCAACCACGCCATGACCGCCGAGGTGGGCCTGCCCGTGTGCGAGGCACTGGTCGCCCATGCGGCGGGGGACCACGACACCGTGGTGGAGCAGCTGTGGCCGCTGCGGCGCCGGCTCCACGAGTTCGGCGGCAGCCACGCCCAGCGCGACGCGATTCAGAAGACCCTCGTCGAAGCCGCCCTGAAGTCCGGACGGCACGACGTGGCGCGGGTCCTGATCAGCGAGCGGACCGCGCTGCGCCCGCACAGCCCGTACAACTGGCTGAGCAGGGCCCGCCTGGCGGACTCACTGGGCGATGCCGCCCAGGCCGCCGTCGCCCGCGACCGGGCGGGCCGGCTCGGCCGGTCAGGGGACCTCACGACCGACCGGTTCTGAGGCCGCCTCCACCTGCCGCGAGTTCCTTCGCCGGGTCGGCCGTCCTGGCCCGGTACGTTCAGGTCGTCCCGGCGGTGGCGGGCGCGTACGTCCTCGTCCCACCGCGCGGTCGCGGCCTTGCGCCAGGAAGGGGCAAGGACCGGCGAATCGGCGACGGTTGACCCCCGTCCAACGCCGTCGACCGCCGGCCCCGCCCCAGCCGTCACTTCACCGAACCCGCCATCACTCCCTGCACGAAGTGACGCTGGAAGGCGAAGAAGACCACCACCGGTACGATCAGCGAGAGGAAGGCTCCCGGCGCCAGGACGTCGATGTTGCTGCCGAACTGCCGTACCTGCGACTGCAGTTCCACCGTCAGCGGCTGCGACGAGCTGTCGGCGAAGAGCAGCGCCACGAGCATGTCGTTCCACACCCAGAGGAACTGGAAGATCGCCAGGCTCGCGATCGCCGGCCGGCCGACCGGGAGTACGAGGCGGGTGAAGATCCGCCACTCGCCGCCGCCGTCCATGCGCGCCGCCTCCAGCATCTCGCGCGGGATGTCCGCGAAGTAGTTGCGGAGCAGGAACACGGCGAACGGCAGACCGTAGGCGACGTGGAAGAGCACCACGCCGGGGATCGTGCCGAACAGACCCAGCTGCCCGAACAGCTTCGCCACCGGCAGCAGACCCACCTGCACGGGTACCACGAGGAGTGCCACCACGCCCAGGAAGATCCAGTCCCGGCCGGGGAACTCCAGCCAGGCGAAGGCGTATCCGGCGAGCGCCGCGACGACGACGACCAGGAGGGTCGTCGGCACCGAGATCAGCACCGTGTTCCAGAAGGCCTGGGTGATGCCCGCGTTGCCCAGAAGGGCGGTGTAGTTGTCCAGGGACAGTCGGCCGGGGCCGGTCAGCGCCGTCCACCAGCCGCTCGCGGCGTTGTCGCTCGCCGAGCGCAGGGAGGACAGCAGCAGCCCGGCGACCGGCGTCACCCAGATCAGGCCGACGACGGCCAGGAACGCCTGGACCAGGCCGTTGCCCAGCCAGCGGCGCAGCCGGCCGCCCGGCATCGTGGCGGTCGCACTCATGACTGACTCCTGCGGAAGCGGCGGACGTTGAACACCATCGCGGGGATCACCAGGAGCAGGAGCAGTACGCCCAGCGCGCTGCCGAGCCCCTGGTCGTTGCCGCCGCCGAAGGACACCAGCCACATCTGGGTGGCCAGTACGGTGGCGTCCTCCTGCACCGGCCCCGGAGCGATGATGTAGATCAGGTCGAAGACCTTCATCACATTGATCACGAGCGTCACGAAGACGACGGTCAGCACGGGCGCCAGCAGGGGCACGGTGATCCGCCGGAAGACCTGCCACTCGTTGGCGCCGTCCATCCGCGCCGC
Organism: Streptomyces sp. NPDC127129; assembly: GCF_042671585.1. Taxonomy (NCBI): domain Bacteria; kingdom Bacillati; phylum Actinomycetota; class Actinomycetes; order Kitasatosporales; family Streptomycetaceae; genus Streptomyces; species Streptomyces sp. NPDC127129. The sequence goes on along the minus strand of NZ_JBHXTV010000002.1, from coordinate 220,651 downwards.
CTCCAGCGCGTCGCGCGGCAGGGACGAGAGACCGGCGCCGATGAGCACCATCGCGAAGCCGGTCCAGATCCACAGGTACGCGCCGATGATCGCCGGAGTGACCAGCGCGGGACCGAGCCAGGAGACCCCCTCGTAGGGCGGCGCGAAGTTCTCCGCCGGCAGCCGGACCGTGTAGGCGCCCGCCTCCAGGCCGGTGAAGCGGAACGATCCGTCGGACGCCGTGGTCGCGGTGGCGACCGCCCGCCCGTCGCGCACCGCCTCCACCGTCATGCCGGGCAGTCCCCGCTCCGCGGAGTCGATCGCGCCGGGCCGCCCCCCGCCGCCGGGCGTGAAGTCCAGGTACACGGCGCCGGCCACGTCCTTCGGACCGGCCTTCCCGGCCGCCGCCGGCTGCGCCCCGGCGGGCAGCTCCTTGGGCGGCACGCCGACGAAGCCGAGGGCGAGGCTCTGCCCGGGGGAGACCGTGCCGGCCGTCCCGTACGAGCCGTCCGGCCGCCTGTCGAGCCCCTGGCCCTCGCGGGCCCGGGCGGTCGGGTACGACGCCGCGTCCCGGAACGCGGCGTGCACGCCGACCACGGCCGCGTTCAGCACGCCCTTGTCCGGGTCCTCCTCGTACGCGAGGCGGAAGATGATGCCCGCCGCCAGGAAGGAGACGGCCATCGGCATGAAGAGCAGCAGCTTGAACGCCGTCGCCCAGCGGACCTTCTCCACCAGCACCGCGAGGATCAGCCCGAGGCCGGTCAGCAGGGTCGGCGCGACGACCACCCAGATGGCGCTGTTGCGGATCGCGGTCAGCGTGGCCGGGTCGCGGAACATCTCCGCGTAGTTGTCCCCGCCGACGAAGCGTGTCCCGGACGCGTCGAAGAAGCTGCGGCCCACCGAGAACAGGACGGGGTAGACGACCAGCGCGCCGAGCAGCAGCAGCGCCGGCAGGACGAAGGCGACGGCGGCGAACCGCCGGCGGCGCCGGGCCCGGGCTCTCGGACCTCTGTCCCGCCGGTCGCCCCCGGCGGCGTCGGCCCGGGGTGGCGGGGGAGCGGTGGCTGTGGTCATGACCGCCGCCTCAGTTCTTGTACGCCTTGGCCGCCGCGCCCTCCAGCGCCGCGGCCGTGGCGGCCGGGTTCGACGGGTCGCGCAGGAAGTCCTGGAGGATCTTCCACTCGCCGACGCCCTTGGTGCCGCCGAAGGCCGCCGGGGCCTGGTCCGACATGTCGAAGCGCACCGAATCCCCGGCGTCGATCAGCGACTTGGCCGTCTCGCGCAGCGTGTCGTCGCCGTAGGAGGCGAGGTCGAGCTTCTTGTTCGGCGACAGGAAGCCGCCGGCCTCGGCCCACACCGCCGCGGCTTCCGGCGTCGCGAGGAACTCCAGGAACGCCGTCGCGGCCTTCTGGTTCTTGCCGTCCTTCAGGACGACGGCGGCGTCACCACCGCTGACCACCGGCGCCGTGCCGCCCGCGACCGCCGGGAAGGGGAAGAAGGCGGCGTCCTCGCCGATCTTCTTGCCGAACTGGTCCTTGGCGATGCCGGCGACGAAGTCGCCCTCGTACACCATGCCCGCCTCGGGCTTCGGCCCGAAGACCTTCTCGACGGAGCCGGGGAAGTCGGTGCCCAGCGCTCCCTTCTGGCCGCCCGCGATCAGCTTCTTGTCGGAGAAGAGCGCCCCGAGGGTGGTCAGGGCCTTCACCACGGTGGGGTCGGTCCACGCGATCTCGTGCCGGGCGAGCCGGTCGTACTTCTCGGGACCGGCCTGGGAGAGGTAGATGTTCTCGAACCAGTCGGTGAGGGTCCAGCCGTCCTCACCGGCGACCGCGAAGGCCGGCAGTCCGGAGTCGGAGACGGCCTGCCCGCTCTTGAGCATCTCCTCGTACGACTTCGGCGGCACCACGCCCGCCTGTTCGAACGCCTCGGGGCTGTACCAGACGGTCGACTTGTGGGCGGCCTTGAAGTACAGGCCGTACAGCGTGCCGTCCACGGAGCCGTAGTTCTTCCACACCGGCGCGTAGTTGGCGTCGACGGACTTCTTCGTGGTCTCGGACAGCGGCCTGAGCCACTTCTGCTCGGCGAACTGCTGGAGCACACCCACCTGAGGGACCATCACCACGTCGGGGGCGTTGCCGCCCTCGATCTTGCTGCCGACGACGGTGGAGACGTTGTCGCCGGTGGACACGAACCGGGTCGCGGCGCCGGTCTTCTCCGTGAAGGCGTCCAGCACCTTCTGGAAGTTCTTCTGCTCGGCGCCCGACCAGACACCGGCCACGTCGAGGGTCTGGCCGGACAGTTCCTTGCTGCCGCCGCCGGCGCTCACCGTTCCTCCGCCGCACGCGGTCGCGGCGAGCGCCAGGGCGAGTGCGGAGCAGCAGGCCGTCGTCATCCGTCGTATGGTCATCGCGGTCCCTCCAGGGTGGTGTCGTCACTGATCCACCAGGCGGCGGTGGATCCGGGAAGTACGCCGGTCGGGCAGGGCCCGCTGGACAGCAGCGGGGCGCCGGAGACCGGGGCGGGCACCGGAGCGGTGCCGAAGTTGACGGCGCAGACGAGTCCGTCGCCGCGTACGAAGGCGAGCACGCCGGGCGGTGCGTCCAGCCAGCGCAGGGTGCCCTCGCCCAGCTGCGGCAGCCCGTGCCGCAGCTGCAGGCCGTCGCGGTACAGGTGCCAGAACGAGCGGGTGTCGGCCAGCGCCCGGTCGGTGGCGTGCTCGGCGAACCAGCCGGGCTGCGGCAGCCACGGCTTGGCGCTCTCCGCCCCCGTGCTGAAGCCGAAGGGGGAGGCGTGCCCCGACCACGGCAGCGGCACGCGGCAGCCGTCGCGGATCCGGGCCCGGCTGCCGGTGCGCCGGAATATCGGGTCGGTGAGCACCTCGTCCGGAAGGTCCACGACCTCCGGGAGGCCCAGCTCCTCGCCCTGGTAGATGTACGCGGCACCGGGCAGGGCCAGCATCAGCAGGGCGGCGGCGCGCGCCCGAGCGGCTCCGAGCCCGCTGCCCTCGGTGCCTGACTCGCCGTACCGGGTGACCGTGCGCACCTGGTCGTGGTTGTTGAGCACCCAGGTGACGGTGGAGCCGGTGCCCGCGATGTCGCGCATCGCCTCGTCGATCACCTTGCGGAAGGCGTCGGCGTCCCAGGGCGCGCCCAGCAGGTCGAAGAAGAACGCCTGGTGCAGCTCGTCGGGGCGGACGTACTCGGCGTGTTCACGGGCGGTCGGCACCGACACCTCGCCGACGAGGAGCCGCTCGTGTCCGTCGCGGGCCGTGTACTCCTCGCACACCGACCGCCAGTGGCGCCACACGTCGTGCACCTCGGGCTGGTTCCAGGCGAGCGGGTTGACCGAGTCGCGGGTGCGGGCGTCGGCCTCCGGGTCGGGGGAGTCCGGCAGCGCGGGGTGCTTGAACAGGCCGGCCGCCACGTCGATGCGGAAGCCGTCGACGCCGCGGTCCAGCCAGAAGCGCAGGGCGTGGTCGAAGTGGGCGCCGACCTCGGGGTTGCGCCAGTTCAGGTCCGGCTGTTCGGGGGTGAACATGTGCAGGTACCACTGGCCGGGCGTGCCGTCCGGCTCGGTGATCCGGGTCCAGGCCGGGCCGCCGAACATGGCGTGCCAGTTGTTGGGCGGCCGGTCGCCGTCCGGGCCGCGGCCCTCGGCGAAGTGGAAGCGGGCGCGGGCCTCGCTGCCGGGGCCGGCGGCGAGGGCCTCGCGGAACCAGGCGTGCTCGCTTGAGCAGTGGTTGGGGACGATGTCCAGGAGCACCTTGACGCCCAGCCGGCGGGCGTCGGCGACCAGCAGGCCGAACTCGGCGAGGTCGCCGAAGACGGGGTCCACGTCGCAGTAGTCGGCGACGTCGTAGCCGTGGTCGTGCTGCGGCGACGGGTAGAAGGGGCTCAGCCAGATGCCGTCGACCCCGAGCTTCTTGAGGTACGGAAGACCGGCCCGGACCCCGGCGAGATCGCCGATCCCGTCGCCGGTGCTGTCCAGGAAGCTGCGGACGTACACCTGGTAGATCACCGCGTCGCGCCACCAGTGACGGCGGCTTGGGGCTGTGAGCATCACCCGTTGACCTGTATTTCTGCGTGAAGGGGTGCGCGCCACCCAGAGCGGGTAGCGGTTATGCATGCATGTTAAGTAGGTGTGTCGTGAGGGTGTCAATGAAGCTGCCGGAAAACGGCGCTTGTTGGGGTTTTATACCCAACTTTGTCCCGATTGTCAGAGCGTGACGGTCCGCATGCTGATACCTAACAGGTAAGTAGGTCGCAGAAGAAGGTGCGGAGGTGAGGAGAGAGGTGCGGGAGACGTCAGCGGCGACGGGCGATGGCCGCGAGTTCGTCCGCGAGGCGGCGCACGGCGGCCTCGGGTGTCTGGTGCTGCGCCATCGCGTCATGGGCCACGGCCTGCACGGCGAGGCTCACCTGCTCGTAGTGCGGGCTCTTGGGGCGCGGCGCCGCCGCGAGCACGCTCTCCCGTAGCGCGGGCAGATACGGGAACCGCGCCACCAGCGCGGGATCCCCGTACAGCGCGGCCCGGACCGGCGGCAGGGCGCCCTCGCTCAGGACGCGGCGCTGCACCCGCTCGCTCGTGAGATACGCGATCAGGTCACGCGCGGACTCGGGGTGCCGGGCATGGCTGCTCACGGCGAGATTGGACCCGCCCAGCACACTCGTCCCCGCCCTCCCCGGGCCCGGCAGCGGCACCGCGCCGAACTTCCCCGCGACCTTGGACTGGGCGCCCGAGGCGCCGGCGTACGCGTACGGCCAGTTGCGCAGGAAGAGCAGCCGGCCGTCCTGGAACGCCTGCCGGGACTCCTCCTCCTTGTACGTCAGGGCTTCCTTCGGGATCCAGCCGTCCCGCACGCCGCGGGCGAGGAACCCCAGCCCCTCCCGGGCCGCCGCCGAGTCGACCGTGACCCGCTCGCCCTCGTCCCCGAGGATCGTCCCGCCCGCCGAGTACACCGCCTCCGCGGCGTTGACCGTCAGCCCCTCGTACGGCAGGAACTGGCCCGCGTACCCGCCCAGGCCGTACTCCGGGGCGACGGTGCGGGCCTGCCGCTCCAGCTCCGCCCAGGTCCGCGGCGGGCGCTGCCCCTCGCGGTCGAGCACGTCCTTGCGGTAGAAGAGCATCCCGGCGTTCGTCACGTACGGGACGGCATACAGCCCTCCGTCGTACGTGGCCGTGTCCACCACCGGCGGCAGGAAGCTCTCCAGCGGGAAGCGGCCGCGCTCCAGCGGCGCGATCCAACCCGCCGCGGCGAACTCCGACGTCCACGCCACATCGATGTTGAGCAGATCGAACCTGCCCTCGCCGGACCTGAGATCCGTGATCATCTGGGCCCGGGTCTCGTCGGCCGAGTCCGGCAGCTCGACCAGGGTGACCTTCTCGGCCGGATGCGCGCGGTTCCAGCCCTCCAGGACCGGGGCGAGATAGCCGGTGAGATCGCCGGCCGTGGCCAGCGTCATCGGGCCGCGCCCGCCACCGGGCTCAGCACCGCCGGACGGGACGCCGGCAGCGACGTAACCCGTCAGTACGACCGCGAGCGCCAGAAGACCCCTACCCGCGGCACGCATCCACCGCATAGGTTCCTCCCAGAGCACCGCGCCGTACACCTTCGTCCGACGACAGGGCATGTATACCCGTTAGGCATGGGCGATACTAGAGCCCAGATCACACCGGGAGCACGCGAGGGAGGACAGCACGGGTGCGCCTTCCCCTTCTCGCCCTCCTGGCCAGGGGCCCTGCCCACGGGTACGAGCTCAAGCAGGACCTTGAGCAACTGCTGGGCGCCGCGTACCCTCCCACCAATGTCGGGCAGATCTACGTCACGCTCGGACGGCTGGAGAAGTCCGGCCTGATCGAGGGCGAGGAGATCGCCCAGGAGAGTCGGCCCAACAAGAAGATCTACCGCCTCACCGACGCCGGGCAGGAAGCACTGCGCGCCTGGTTCGACGAGACGGCGGACGAACCGAGGGTCCGGGACGAGTTCTTCATGAAGCTCGCCCTGGCCCCCCGTACCGGTATCGCCGACCAGATCGCCCTCATCAACAAGCAGCGACGCGAATACCTCACCACCATGCGCAACCTGTCCAAGCTGGCCGCCACCGAGAACCGGGACAACCGCATCGCCCACCTGCTCATCGAGGGCGCCATGCTGCATCTCCAGGCCGACCTCGACTGGCTGGAGCGCTGCCAGGAGGAGCTGGAGGAGCTGCGATGACGGACGCCGCCATACCCGTGCCGCTCGTGCACGCCGAAGGGCTGGTCAAGACCCACCACGGCGAGGGCGCGCCCGCGCACGCCGTGCGCAGCGTGGACCTGACCGTGCGGCGCGGCGAGTTCGTCGCCGTCACCGGGCCCTCGGGAGCGGGCAAGTCCACCCTGCTCCACCTGCTCGGCGGCCTCCAGCGTCCCGACAGCGGCTCGCTCCGGCTCGACGGCGAGAGCACGGACGGCTGGACCGAGGCGCGCTGGGCGGTGGAGCGGCGCCGCCGCATCGGCATCGTCTTCCAGTTCTTCAACCTCGTCTCCAACCTCACCGTCGCCGACAACGTCGAACTCCCCGCCCTCCTCGCCGGCACCTCCGCAAAGCGGGCCCGCGCCGAACGCGAGAAGCTCCTCGCCGAGCTGGGCCTCGACAGCAAGGCCCGCAGCATGCCGGGCGAGCTCTCCGGCGGCGAACAGCAACGCGTCGCCCTCGCCCGCGCCCTGGTCAACCAGCCGCGGCTGCTCCTCGCCGACGAGCCGGCCGGCAGCCTCGACAGCAAGGGCACCCGCGAGGTCATGCGCCAGCTCGCCCGGATCCACCAGCGCGGCCAGACCATCGTGCTCGTCACCCACGACGCACGGCTCGCCAGCGCCGCGGACCGGGTGATCAGCTTCTTCGACGGCCGGATAGCCGACGACGCCGAGCTCGGCGGCACCCCGCCGCGCGGCACCGGCCTCGCCGGCGTACTGGAACTCAAGGACTGACCGTGCGGGCCACGCTGCGCTGGGCGCACGCCGATCTGCGCACCCACCGGGGCGAGGCGCTGTTCATGGTCGCCGCCACCGCCGGGATCGTCGCCTCGCTGCTGATCGCCACCGCGCTCTTCGGCTACGCCACCAACCCCTGGCAACGGGTCTTCACCCAGTCGCGCGGGGCGCACGTGTGGATCCACACCGGCCCCACCGCCGACCCCCGCACCCTCGCCGGCCTCGACGGGGTCGAGCAGCTCTCCGGCCCCCACCGCACCGCCGTCGGCACCGTCACCTCCCGCGGCGCCCGGGCCGACGTGGAACTGCGCGCCGCCGGGGCCGAGCCCCCGGTCATCGGGCGGCCCCTGCTGACCTCGGGCCGCTGGCTCGACGACGCCGACCCCGAGGGCGTCGTCCTGGAGTCCGGCCTCGCCGGGGCCCTGTGGGCCGAACCCGGCGACCGCCTGACCCTGCCGACCGGCCGCACCCTGACCGTCCTCGGTGTCGCCGACAGCGCGGAGCCCCGCTACAGCCCCGGGGAGCGGCCCGGCACCGTCTGGGCCCTGCCGCGCGCGGTGCCGGACGAACGCGGCGGCGGCCACGTCGTCGGACTGCGCCTCGCCGACCCGGAGGACACCGACTACGCCGTCCAGCGTGCCGTCACCGAACTCGGCGCCGGAGCCGTCACCGACGTCTCCACCTGGCAGCAGGCCCGCGCCGAGGCGCAGGGCGACACCAAGCTGCTCGGCCAGGTCCTCGGGCTCTTCGGACTCGGCGCGCTGGTCGCCGCCGCCCTCGCGGTGTTCGGCGCCATCAGCACCCGGGTACGCGGCCACCTCCGGGACATCTCCGTCCTCAAGGCCATCGGCTTCACACCCGGCCAGGTCGTCCGCGCCTTCCTCGGCCAGCACCTCGCCTTCGCCGTGCTCGGAGCGACCCTCGCCACGGCGGCCGTCCAGGTGCTGGGCGACCGCCTGCCCGGCCGCCTCGGCGACGCCGTCGGTGTCTGGCAGGGGCTCCAGGGCCACACCGTGGCGCTGCTCGCCGTACCCGCCGCGGTGGTGCTGTTCATCGGGGCGGCCACCTGCCTCGCCGCGTGGCGGGCCGGACGCGTGGAGCCCGTCCCCGTCGTGCCCGCCGCCTCGGCCACGGGCCGGCGGTCCTCCCGTTCGACGTCCGGGGCCGGGCTCTCCCGGGCCGCCCGCGGCGCGCTCGGACTACGCGTGCCGGCGAGTCTGGTCCTCGGCTGGCACCGGGCCTTCGGCCGCGGCCGCCGCGCGCCGGCCACCATCGTCCGCCTCGCCCTGCCGCTGCTGCTGGTCACGGTGGCCGTCGGCGCCTGGACCACGATCCAGCGCTTCGACACCCACCCCGAGCGTCTCGGCCACGCCGCCGCGCTCACCGCCCGCCCCGACGCCACCCTCACCGAACGCGAGGCCGCCGCGCTCCTCGGCGCCGGCGACCAGATCACCGCCGCCCACCCCGGCCTGGAGGTCGCCGCCCTGGTCCCCGGCCAGACGGGCACCATCGCGCTGCGCGGCCTCGGCACCCGCGCCGAGCCCTACCCCTACTCGATCGCCGAGGGCCGCCCCGCCCACGGCCCCGACGAGGCCGTCGCCGGCCAGGGCCTGCTCGACCTGCTCGACGTACGCGTCGGCGACTGGGTCCGTGTGACCGTCGGCGGTCACCCACAGGTCCTGCACCTCGTCGGCCGGAGCATCGAACCGGAGAACGGCGGCCGGGTCATCTCCACCTCGCTCGACACCCTGCGCGAGAACGACCCCACGCTGCGCCCCGCCCTCTACCAGCTCCGTCTCGAACCGGGCGCCGACCCACGCGCCGTCCGCGCCGAACTCGCCGCCACCTCCGGCGGACACCTCGACATCCACGAGGTCACCACCCCCGCCGACCGGCTCTCCGCCCTGCGCGGTGTCGTCGTCGGCCTGATCGCCGTCTTCGCGCTCATCGGCCTGACCGAACTCTCCACGGCGATCGGCGGCGGCATCCGCGAGGGCGAACGCGACCTGCTGGCCCTCAAGGCCATCGGCCTGTCCCCACGTCAGATCACCGCGGTCACCGTGACGGCCATCGGCTGCACGGCGCTCGCCGCCGCGCTCGCCGCGACGGCCCTCGGAATCCCGTTCGCCCACTGGCTGATCGACCGCGAGGCGGACACCACCGGCATCGGCGCGGGCATCGCCCACACCCCACCGGTCTGGTACTTCGTGGCGATGTGCGCGACCGCCGTGCTCGGCGCGGTCGCCCTTGCGGCCGTCCCGGCGGGCCGCGCCGCCCGCCGCCGTCTCGCGGACACCCTGAGCGCCGCCGCCTGACGTTCGCCGGCACCGGTCGCCGTGGCGCCGGGCTGCTCCGAGTGGAGCCCACCGGTGGTCGACCCTCCTCCTCGAACGCAGGCTGACCCATGTGCCCGCACGCACCAGGCGGCGGGCCGAGCCGGACGGCGTCTTCCCGGCCGGGACGGCGGGTCGACCACGCAGGAGAGACACGATCACATGACGGAACAGGGCATCAGAACGGGCTGCCCACAGCCCGTTCGGGGGAGTGGAAGGAACGTACGGAACCGGGGGGAACACCGGTACGCGGGGCGGCGCTCACGCCGCAGGCGCACCAGGACGGCGCTTGCCGCGGCAGGCCTCGCCTTCCTCAGCGCCGCCGTCGCCCCCTCGGCGAGCAGCGCCGCGGCGCAGGCTCTCCAGGGGCCCGTGCCGGGCAAGCCGGCGCGTTTCGTGCCCGGCCCCTGCCCGGACGCGCCCGAGCCGATTCCCGGGCGGTGCGGAACCCTGGAAGTGCCCGAGAACCGCAGTCACCGCGGAGCACGGACCATCCGGCTGACCGTCGTGGTCGTCCCGGCCACGTCGAAGAAGCCGACGGGCGACCCGGTCGTCTTCATGGAGGGCGGCCCCGGCGGTGACGCGATCGGCGCCATCCCCTTCCTGATCGCGTCCGACGTGAACCGCGACCGGGACCTGATCGTGATGACGCAGCGCGGAGGGCTCTACTCGCAGCCCAACCTCGCCTGCCCGGAGATCGACCGGTTCAACGCGCGGGCCGTGGGCCTGCCGTACGACGCGCCCTCCACCGGCCGGCTCCTGGTCCGCGCGGCGAAGGAGTGCCGCGACCGGCTGACGGCCCAGGGCATCGACCTGCGCTCGTACAACACCACCGAGAACGCCGCGGACTTCGCCGACCTGCGCAAGGCCCTGGGCATCAAGAGGTGGAACGTCTACGGGTACTCCTACGGCACCGACCTGGGCCTCACCTACCTGCGCCGGCACCCCGAGGGCATCCGCTCGCTGACCATCGACTCGGTCGTGCCTCCGCAGATCGTGAGCCTGCCCTGGGCCTGGGACAGCGCCCAGGAGGGGATCAACACGATCTTCGCGGCCTGCGAGGCGCAGCCCGCCTGCAAGAACCGCTACCCGGACCTCTCGCGCACGCTGACGGAGCAGGTCCGGCGGCTCGAGGCGAACCCGCTGAGGCTGTCGGTGGCCCCGCCCGGCGGCGGGAACCCGGTCGAGGTCGTCCTCGACGGGGGCACGCTGGTGAACCTGCTCGTCGCCGACGGCGGCGCCATGCCCGCCGCCGACGTCCCGGCGGCGCTCGACGAACTCGCCCGCGGCAACCCGGAGCGCTTCGCGCGGGCGCAGGCCGCCGGCGCCACGCCCGTCATCGGCGAGTTCGCCCACGGTCTGACCCATTCGGTGGCGTGCAGCGAATGGGTGCCCGGCTACTCGAAGTCCGACCTCCTCGAAGCGGGGCGCCGGGCGTTCCCCGGATGGCCGGACACGGTCCTGGCCCACGCACCGCAGCTGCCCTTCGAGCACGACCTGTGCCGCGTCTGGAACGTCCCGGACCGCACCGCGATCCAGCGGGTGCCCACCGTCAGCGCGGTGCCGACCCTGATCATCTCCGGCACGTTCGACGCGAAGACGGGCGCGAGCTGGGGGCCGTACACCGGCCGTACGCTGCCCCGCTCGACCGCCGTGCTCATTCCCGGGATCGGCCACTTCGTCGTTCCTCAGTCGCCCTGCGCGCAGAGCGTCCTGAGCTCCTTCCTCGCGCGTCCCCACGCGCCCGACACCGGTTGCGTGGCCGGCCTCGCGCCGGCCCCGTTCACCATCACCCCTGACCCGGAGAGAACATGATGTCCCTCTGCCCACCCCGTGACCGGCGCGCGCCGCACGGTCCCGCGCAGCACCGGTACACGTCGCACCGGCTCGTGGCCACGCTGGCCGGAGTCACGGCCGGCGTCCTCGTCGCCGGCCTCGCCGCGATGCCCGCACACGCCGAGTCCGGCACCGGCGAACCGCTCGGGACGGTCGCCCGGAAGGCCGGCGACGCCCGCTTCGAACCCGGCCCCTGCCCGAGGACGGCGGACCCGATCCCCGCCCTCGAAACGGCCCGCTGCGGGTCGCTCACCGTGCCCGAGAAGCGGTCCCGGCACAAGGGGGACAAGGGGCGCAGGACGATCACCCTCGCGGTCGCGATCATCCCCGCGGCCACCCGGACGCCGGCACCCGACCCGATCGTGTGGTTCGCCGGCGGGCCCGGCGACGACGCGGTCTCCGAGATCCCGATGGCGCTCGCCGGCGGGCTGAACCGTGACCGCGACATGGTCTTCATGTCCCAGCGCGGGACGTACTCGGCCGACCCGGAGCTCACCTGCCCGAACGTCGACGAGTTCGTCGCCGACGCCCTCGACCTCGTCTTCGGCGCACGGTCCACCGGACGCCTGCACGTCGAGGCGACCCGCGAGTGCCGCGACCGCCTGGCCGACCGCGGCGTCGACCTCAGCGCCTACAACGGCACGGAGAGCGCCGCCGACTACGACGGTCTGCGCAGGGCGCTGGGCATCAGGCAGTGGAACGTGTTCGGCATCTCCTACGGCACGGACCTGGCGCTCCAGTACATGCGTCTGCACCCGAAGGGCATCCGGTCCGTCGGCATCGACGGAGTCCTGCCGCCGTCCCTGGCCGGCGGGGCGGTGACCTGGAAGGCCGCACGCGAGGGATTCGACGGCATCTTCAAGGCCTGCGCGGACCAGGCGGCCTGCAACACCCGCTACCCGAACCTGAAGGGCACCTTCGAACGCCTCGTCGGTGAACTCGAGGCCCGACCGGTCACGACGACCGTCACGGTCCCGGGGCAGCCGGCGCCGGTCAAGGTCGTACTGGACGGCGGAGTCCTGGTGAACTGGCTGACCTTCGCCAGCCATCTCGCGGAGGGGGTGCCCCGCTCCATCGACGAGCTGGCCCGCGGCAACCCGCAGCGGATCGCCGAGCAGTGGGCGGGCGGGAAGCTCAGCCCGCAGGCCGTGGGCAGGCTCGCCCACGGGCTCGCCTTCGGCGTCTTCTGCAGCGAGTGGACGCCGTACGAGAGTGAGGAGGACGTCCTGCGCGCGGGGCGGCGCCTGTTCCCGTCGTTCCCCCGCTCGGTCCTGGCCAACGCCCCGCTCCTCACCTGGCTCCACGCGGACTGCCGTGCCTGGGACGTCCCCGCGGCACCGCGCTCGATCCGGAGCGTGACCCGCAGCGACATCCCGACCCTGGTCCTGTCCGGCGGGTTCGACGCCCAGACCGCGCCCAGCAGCGGACCGTACGCCGCCCGTACGCTGAGCCGGTCCACCGCCGTCACGATCCCCTACGTGGCCCACGTGGTCTTCGCCGACTCGCGGTGTGCGCAGACGATCACCACGTCCTTCTTCGCCACCCCGACCGCGCCGGACACCGCTTGCCTCGCGGGTCTCCAGCCGCCGCGGTTCGAGATCGCGCCCCAGAACCGGTCCTAGGCGAGCCGGGCGTCCGCGCGGAGAGCGGCGCGGACGCCCGTGCTGACCACGACGAGCAGGCACAGGGCGATGATGCTCTCGGCCCAGAAGAAGGCGAACCAGTCCATCACGCAGCCGATCGGAGGCGTGCCGGGGGCGGTGTTGCGGAACGCGGAGAGAGCGAACAGCGTGGCGGCCATCCAGGCGAGCGCCGGCCAGACCACACCCTCGCTACGGGTCGTCAGATACCAGGCCCCCAGGAGCACGGACGTCGCCAGCGCCCACATCACCACCATCATGAAGACCGCGAAGACGAGCAGACTGCCCGAGCGGGCCAGCGCCAGTTCCACCACGGCCTCCTCCCCCGAGGGCGGGGGTGTCGCGGAGATGGCGAAGAGCGTCTCGTTGTTGGAGAAGAGCATGCGCACCGGCACCGGCTCGCCGCCCATCAGGGCCCAGAACTCCAGGTCCGTCCGGTAGGTGTCGAAGGGGTAGTCGCCGATCGATCCACCGGTGATCGCGACCTGCACGTCCTTGGGCGCGAGCCGCTCGTGCGCCGGGAACGCCAGGTCGCTGAGGGTCGCCATGGAGGTCTGGAGGCTGAGATCCTCCGTCGGGGCGGTCCCCTCCTCCTCGCCGAGGCTCCCGCGCGGGACGACCCGGACCCGCAGGACGAGCTCTCTCCCCGCGGCGTCGACGCTCTGCACCGTGGCCACCACGTCCACCCGGTCGGCGGCCCCGGATCCGACCGTGTGGACCGTGTCGTTGGCCTGTCGTTCGGTGAACTGCAGCCACGACCCCACGGCCACCGCCACCAGGATCAGCACTCCCAGAGGCAGCAGGACCGGCAGCATCGACGCCCCGAAACGGCGTGGGCGGGGCGGGTGCGAGGGCGGGGCCATGGTGACTCCGACGAGGTGAGAGGGGCGACGGGCCCCTCCCGCGCGGTGCCGTGGGAGGGCCTTCGATCACAGACCGCCACTGTAGGTGCTCCAGGGCCGGTCACCGCGGAGGTGCCGGTGTACGTCTCGCTGAGGACCTTCCGACGGCCGTGTAGCACTCGAGGATGACCCGGTGCCAGCACCGAGACGGACATTGCGCCGAACGGGGAACCCGCGCCCGTGACCGACGTCTTGCTCCTCGCGTCGGCTTGATCGTCGAGTCGACCTGAGGAGGTTCTGATGGCAGGTCAGGTACGTGAGGCCGGGCGGGCGAAGGCGTCGGCGCCGGAGTATCAGGGGGTGCTCGGGTCCCTGTCGGTGAACTCCTCCCTGCCCGAGGTGCTCGCCCGGGGCGTCGAGGAGCTCCGGGCGGCGGAACGGGCCGGAGACCTGCGCGAGGCGGCGCGGTGCGGGCTGGCCGTGGCGGAGGCGTGCCGACGGCTCGGGCGGATCGAGGAGGCGGACCGGGCGTGGAAGGCGAGTTTCCGCGCGGCGCGTTCGGCCGGTCACGAAGGAGCGATGGCGTGGGCGCTGTGGAGCGGCGGGACGCTGGCCCGGCAGCGCGGTGCGCTGAGGCTCGCGTACCGGCTGCTGGGGCTGGCGGCCGAGGCGGGTGAGCGGGGCGAGGACGTCGTCGTGCGGGGCTACTCACTGGCGGGGCTCGCCGAGACGGGGCGCATCCAGGGCGACTACGAGGCCGTCGGCAGGCTCCACGAACAGCTCCTCGCCGAGGCCCGCCGGCGTGGCGAGGCCCGGCACACGGTGTGGGCGCTGGAGGGCATCGCGCAGATGCACCGCAACACCGGCTCCTACGACAAGGCGCTGATCCTGTTCGAGGAGGCGGCCGAGACGGCGTCGCGCGCCGAGGACCAGCGCGGGTGGGCGTGGGCACTGCGGGGCATCGCCGACGTGGTGTCCGTGCGGGACGGGGACGTCGAGCGCGCGCTCTCCCTGCTGTCGCAGGCGGAGGAGGCGTGCCGCGAGATGCGGCTGTCCAGCGCGCTCGCGTACAACCACAAGATGCGCGGCAACGTGCTGTACCGGGCGGGCCGGTACGAGCAGGCCCGTGAGCTGTACGCGCGGGCACTGGAGGAATTCCGCGAGATGGAGGAGCCACGCGGGACGGCGCTGTCGAGGCTGGGACTGGTCAAGGCCCGCGCCCGGCTGGGCCGCGACGCCGCGAACACCGCCGCGGAACTGGCCGAGCTGCGCTCGACGCTGGACCGCATCGGGCTGCGGCACGCCCGGGACATGGTGGACAAGGCCGCGGCCGAGCTGGGGGTGGCGCCGCTGCCGGATCACGCAGGAGAAGACGGAGCACGCGCGGCCGAGGCGCTGCTGCCGGCCGTCGGGGCGGAAGCCCTGAGGACGGCGGACGTGGAGGCGCTGCGGTGAGCGCCCTTCCGATGTCGCCCTCGCCCGTCCGCCCGCCGGTATGCCCGCCGGCCGGTTCGTCGGCCGGTTCGGTGGCCGACGTCCTGGAGCGTTGCCGTGAACTGGTCCGGCCCGCGCTGGTGGAGGCGGTGGGCCGGTTGCATCCCTGGACCGGCGAGATGGCGGCGTACGCGCTGGGCTGGGCCGATACGGCCGGGAACCCCGAGCCCGGCGGATCCGAGGGCAAGGGGGTGCGGCAGGCGCTCGCCGTCCTCGGGGCCGAGGCCGTCGGTGCGGACGGCTCCGACGCGGTCCCCGGCGCCGTGGCCGTCGAACTCGTGCACACCTTCTCCCTGCTCCACGACGACATCATGGACGCCGACGCCCTGCGCCGGCGGCGCCCGGCGGTGTGGAAGGCCTACGGGACGGGCCCGGCCGTGCTGGCCGGCGACGCGCTCTTCGCCCAGGCCGTGGCAAGCCTCGCCGAGGCCCGGGGCCGGCACACGGCGGCCGCGGTACGGTGCCTCGCCCGGACCCTGAACGCACTGGTGTCAGGGCAGGCCGAGGACCTGCGCTTCGAGCACCGTCCCTGGCGGGGACCCGACGCGGTCGGGCCGGACCGGTACCGGATGATGGCCGAGCAGAAGACGGGCGCCCTGCTGGGTTGCGCGATCGCGCTCGGCGCGGTCCTCGGCGGCGCGCCCGACCGGACCGTGAACGTTCTCGAACGGGCCGGGCGCCATCTCGGTCTCGCCTTCCAGGCGGTGGACGACATCCTCGGCATCTGGGGAGACCCGGCGGTGACCGGCAAACCCGTCCACGCGGATCTGCGCCAGGGGAAGAAGACGTACCCGGTCCTCACGGCACTGGCGGGCGAGGGCAGGGCCGCGCGCGAACTCGGGGCGCTGCTCGACTCCGGCCGGCGGGTCGACGGGGATACGGCCGAGCACGTCGCGGCGCTGGTGGAGGAGGCGGGCGGCCGGATCGCGACGCGCGAGGAAGCCCGCCGGCATCTGGACATCGCGTGCCACACCCTGCGAGAGACGCCGCTGACGGGGACCGCCGCACATCAACTGGACGCGTTGTTCGCCCACTTGCTCGACCGCACCTGGTGATCGCGGGGCGTCGCAGGCGGGAGGGTCGTCGCTCCGCGCACCTTGTGGGCGCTGTGCGGGCGACGAGATGGACGTCGGGTCGACGCCTCTACGACACGTCCCGGGCCTGCTGGGCGATCTGCTCGAGGACGAGCTTCGGGTCGGCGGACGGCGCGACGGCCTTGCCGATGTTGCGCTTGATGGTGTTGCTGACCTGAAGCCAGGACGGCTCGTTGACCGGGTAGAGCTCGGCCGTGCGCAGTGCGGTCAGGAACTGCTCGGCGCCGGGGTCGGCCGCCGCGTACTGGGAGGCCTGGGTGGCGGACACCGTCGACGGCAGCAGGTGGTAGCGCGCGGCGAACTCGCTGAGGTTCTTGTCCTCGTAGACGAAGTCCAGGAACGAGGTGACCAGTTCGCGGTTGCCGTCCCGCTTGAACGCCATCATCCAGTCGGCGACACCCGCCGTCGGCGGGGTCGTCGCGTCGCCGAGCGTGTCCGACACGGGCATGCGCAGCGTGCCGACCTTCATGCCCTTCGCCCTCGCCTTGTGGAGGAGCGAGGGATAGCCGTTGACCATGCCGACGTCGCCGCGCAGGAACGCGGCGAAGGCGTCCTGCCGGTTGAGCTCGGCCGGCGGGACCGGTCCGGTCAGAGCGGGTGTGACCAGGTTGTCCCTGATCCAGCGGAACGTCTGGGTGTTCTGCGGGGACGCGATGCTGTAGCTGCCGGTGCTGTCGGTGTAGCCGCCGCCGTTGCTCAGCTCCCAGATCATGGCTTCGGCGTGCGCCTCCTCGGGGCCGAGCGGCAGGGCGTACGGGTAGAGCACCCCCTCCTTCTTGAGCGCCTTGGCCGCGTCCTTCAGGTCCGACCAGGTCTTCGGCGGCTCGGCGCCGGCCTCGTCGAACAGATCCTGGTTGTAGAAGAGCAGCCGGCTGCTGGCCACGAAGGGCAGGCCGTAGAGGGTGTTGTCGACCGAGCCCGCCTCCGCGAGGGGAGGCAGGAAGTTCGACTCCGTCCTGATCGACATCACCTCGCCGGCGGCGTAGAGGCGGCCCTGCGCGGCGAAGTCGGAGTACGCGCCCATCAGCGCCACGTCCGGGGCGTTGTCCTCCTCCACCATGTGGGTGACCACACGGTCGACGTCGGCCCACGGACAGAGCGTCACCTCGACCCTCTTGTCGGGGTGGGCGGCGGTGAAGGCGGCGGTCAGCCTGTCCCAGTACACCTTGGAACTGGTCGCCGGGCTGTCCCCGTATTCGGGGGCCACCAGACGGAGCGTCGTCCCGCTGTCGTCGGACGCGCCGCAGGCGGTGACGAGGGATCCCAGTATTCCGAATACCGCCACGGAGGCGGTCATGCCGAAGAGTCTTCGTCGCACGGATCTTTCCTCTTGATCTTTTTTTGGACAGTGCGTCCGGAATTCTCTCCTGGCCAGGGGCGTATTCGGCCCTCTGGCGACCAGTTGTGGTGATAGCTCCAACGGGGAAGATTCCGAATGGTGTTTTCCGATATGCCGGAACTGAAGACGACGCGCGTAGAATCTTCCGCGATGTCCGGAGCGGCCGTGGTCCGGGACGTCCGACGGAACCAACGGCCGCCGATCGGCAGTCTGCTCCGGCATGACCTTCCAGCGGATCGCCCACGGGTGTGCCCAGTTCTGGCGCTTCGGGCTCGACCAGGTGCGTGCCGTCGCCTTCGCCGTCACCCTCGTCGGCGGCATCGGCGCCTCGCGGGTGCTGCCCGGCGATCTGCCGGTCGCGCGCTACGACCTGCTCCTGATCTACGGCGTCGCCCTGACGGTCCTCGCCCGGAAGGCCGGCTGGGACGGCCCCCGGGACACCGCCGTGATCCTGGGATGCCATGTCGTGGGGCTGCTCTTCGAACTCGTCAAGGTGCACATGGGCTCGTGGAGCTACCCGGAGGACGCCGTGACCAAGGTCGCCGGCGTTCCTCTGTACGGCGGGTTCCTCTACAGCGCCGTGGGCAGTTACTGCTGTCGCGCGTGGAAGATCATGGACCTGTCGCTGTCCCGGTACCGGCCGCGCCTGATGGCCGCCCTCGCGGCCGCGGTGTACCTCAACTTTTTCACCCACCACTGGCTCCCGGACGCACGACTGGTCCTGGCCCTCCTGCTGCTCGCGGCGACGGCGGGAACCTGGGTCCACTTCACGGTGGGCACCGCCCGTCAACGGATGCCGCTGGCCCTGGCCTTCGCGCTGATCGGGTTCTTCCTCTGGGTCGCGGAGAACGCGGCCACCTATGTCGGCGCCTGGAGCTACCCCCATCAACTCGACGGCTGGCAACCCGTCCCGCTCACCAAATTCGGAGCCTGGGCCCTCCTCATCAGCGTCACCTTCGTCCTCGTCGCGCGCACCCGGGGCGGCTCGGCGGGGACGGCGCCGAGGTTTGCGTCCTCCCACAGCGGTCAGCAGCCGAAGGAAAGGGCCGTCTCGGCCGGCGCAGGACCGAGGGCAGAGGAAGGTGAGCAGGATGAGCACTCCGGACGATCCCGGGGAGACGGCGGAGCCGCTTCCCCGCGACCCGCAGAACCAGCAGTCGGCGGAGGGTGAGGACCCCCTGGCGATACCGGTACCGGACTGGCCCGACAGCGAGCTGCCCCATACCGACGTGGCGGGCACCGCGCGCCGGGACCGTGCCGAGGACGACGGAACCGACCAGGAGGGGAAGGAAGGCTCCGCCGTGGACGAACCGGTGGACTGACGGTGGACTCACACACGCCGGCGGCGCGGCGGTACGACCGATCGACGTGTCTCAGCGGCGGTAGACGGATCGACGTATCAGTCGACGTCGGCCCGCGTCGTGCCCATCTTCAGGCCGTCGACCCAGTGCACCGACTCGACGTCGAAGATCGTGGAGCCGTACGAGCCCCAGCGCGGCACATTGCCCTGAACGTCCCACGTGCGGGCGCTCTGGCGGTCGGCGACCAGCTGGCCGTTGACGTACAGGGTGAAGGAACCGCTGGTGGAGGCCTGGGCGTCGATGCCCAGCTCGATCTTGTTCCAGGTGCCCGGCGTCCAGGCGACGCTGCCGACGGAGATCCACTGCTCGCCCGGGGCGACGTACCAGATCTTCAGCCGGCTGTCCTCGACCTTCATGATCACCGGGTAGTTCTGGTCGTGCTCGTCACCGGTGCCCCACGACTTCCACTGGAAGACCGTCTGGGCGTTGCCGGTCTTGGTCATGGACTCCCAGCCGAACCAGTACGTCCTGCCGGACGTGAGGGTGCGGCCGGCGATGCCGTGGCCCTCGCACCGCTCGGAGCCCGCCGCCTTGGTGAAGCCGAAGATCTTCCCGCGGCCGTCGTTCCAGTCCGGCTGGTACACGTACGACGGGGAGTCGCAGAGCACCGAGGCGAACACGGCGGTGCCGCCGTTGTCCGCGTCGCCGTTCCACTCGACCGACGCGTGCGCGGGTGTCGCCGGGAGAAGCGCGAGAGCCGCGGCCAGCGCCGTGGGGGCGAACAGCCGTCCTCGCCGGGGGCGGGACGTCCGAAGCCGGGAGAAGCGTGAGGTGGTGCCCTGGACGGTGCCGTGACGCATGGATTCCTCCGGTGGGGGAGTGGGCGGTTTCCGCTGGAGAGGCGCGCACCCCGGGTGAGGTGGGGGGAGGTGCGACCTCGCGGCCGGGGAGGCGCCGTCCTGTCCGTGCGCGGCACGCGGGCCAGGGCCGGCGCCTCCCCGGTCCTCGGGTCAGCCGAGGCGTACGGTGATCTTCTGGGGAGCGCCGGCCCGGCCGGTGAGGTCGCCGAACGTGAGCTTCAGCGACGCGCCGGTCGTGGCGGCGGTGACCGTGGCGGGCTTCGAGAGCACCTTGCTCACCCTGCGGTTCCAGACGATGTTCAGCGAGGTGGCCTGGCGGGCCGGGTCGGAGACGACGATCGTCGCCGTGCCGTTGCGGTGCTCCCGTACGAGGACGGAGGCGGGGCCGCCCGCGTGGATCCTGTCGACGGTGCCCGCCGTCCAGAAGTTCACCGCGGTGAAGCCCAGCTTCGGGACCCGTACCCCCTGCTGATCGGCGGAGTTGGCGAGGATCCGCAGCCACCCCTTGTCGCAGGCCCGCTGGGCGGTGGACCTGGCACTGGCCCCGGGCAGGAGGACGTAGGCGTAGTCGCCGTCGGCCGGATCGACGCCGTGGTCGGTGAAGAGGGTCAGATAGCGGCGGGTGATCGGGTCCGGGGTGCCGCCGGTGTTGATCTCCCTCCAGGAACCGGTGCGCTCCTCGCGGACCGCTCCGATCCTGGCCCCGCCCGGGAACACGTACCCCGCCTGCCCGGCTATGTGGGCCCACTCGACGTCGTCGAAGGTGGCGGTCCAGCCCTGCGTCACCGGCTGCGCTCGGCCGTCGACCGTCAGGCCGGGGGCACCGGCGGCGCCGAGCGCGCGGTTGTCGACGGTCGTCTCGACGGAGTGACCGTCGGCGGAGGTGATGCCGGCCCCGAGGCAGACGATGGAGTCGTCGAGGCAGAACCAGGACTTCCTGGCCTCCATGGTGCTGGAGATGCCCTTGAGGTGCTGACCGACGGCGGCGTACTCGCCGTCGGTGGTGCCGCCCACCCAGGCGGCGTCCGGCATCGGCTGCCCCCAGTTGCCGCCCTCGCCGTCGGCGAGGGGCTTGCGCGAGGCGGTGATCCCGGGCAGACGGTACGGGTCGACGGTGGGCCAGTAGGCGTCCGAGTACTGCTCCAGACCGAAGTCGCTGCCCCACCAGGAGAGCCAGCCGGCGCCGGTGTGATAGCCGCGGGCGTGCTCGCCGTTGCCGAACTCGTAGTGGGCGATGCGGTTCGAGGCCATGGAGAGGGAGGCCGCCCAGCCGCGGCGGCGATGGGTGGCCCGTGCCATGTCGGGGAAGAGCCGGTGCTCGACGGGCTCGGGGGCGGCCTCGACGGCGGTGTCGTCCTGGAGGGCCTGCAGGAGTGAGGCCCTGATCAGGCTCAGTCCGGGGTTCTTCAGTGCGGGGTAGTGGTAGTCACGCTGCAGCCAGCCCTTGACCATCGCGCGCCAGCGGGCGTTCTCCTCGGCGCTCGCCCCCTGACCGACGAGCAGGATGGTCGCCATGAGCCCGTGCGCGCGCTGGTGGTCGCTGGTCCCGACGCGGCTGATGCCCCGGCTGCTGACGTTGTCCATCATCAGACCGTTGTAGATGAACGGTGCGACGGCCTTCTCGATCGTGTCGAGGAAGAGCTGGGTGCCGGCGTCCCGCACCTCCCAGCTCGACCCGCGCAGCAGGGCGAGCAGCCGTCCCACACCGTCGTGCAGGACCGCTCCGTACCCGCCGATGTAGGGGACGTTGCGGTGCTGGACGAACGATCCGTCGGCGTAGAAACCGTCACCCGAGGTGACGTACGGGAAGACCGGGGCCAGCGCCTGGGAGGCCAGCGCGATCCTGCCCGCGTCCTTGCCGACGATCCCGCGCAGGATCACTCCCCGGCACAGGTCGACCCGGTTGGCGCCGGTACTGGTGCCCGTGTACGAGGCGAAGACCGAGTCCGGCACGAACGCGTCCACGGCCCGGCAGTAGGAGGCGATCTGCTCCGCCGACAGGTGGTCGTACATCAGTACGCAGGTGTCCATCAGCGCCTGTGGTGCGCCGATCTGCCAGTTGTACCAGTTGCCGTACCGCGCGGTGGTCTCGTTGTAGACCTCCGCGTAGAGGTGGTCGAGGCCGGCGATGACGGCGTCACGGAGCCCGGCGTCCCCGGTCAGCCCGGTGCCCGGCTGGGAGTAGGCCTCGGCCATGGTGCGCAGCCGGTTGTAGCTGTCGTTCATGACCGCCGAGAAGGCGTACGACTCCGCGTCGAGGTCGGGCTCGGGGTCGGTCCAGGAGCGGCCCGGCCAGAGCGAGCCGCTCGCCGGGGCCATGGTCGCCCGGTAGCCGGCCGCCGTCGCGCCGAGCCCGCCGAGGATGGTCCGGTAAGGCTCCGCCGTCGGACTGAACCCCGTCCCGAGGATGAGGTCGCGCCACTTTCCGCGCAGCGCGTCGTACTCGGCGTCCGACGCGGCGGCGGACGCCCCGTCGGACGCGGGAACGCCGGAGGCGGCGGACGGGTGCGCGAGCGTCCCCGTGAGTCCGAGGGCGAGCGTGCCCCCGCCCGCGGCCTGGAGGAACGTGCGGCGGCGCCAGGGAGATGGCATGGGAGACGACCTTTACGGGAGGAGCGCGTCGTTGCCTCGGCGCTGTCGCTGGCTCGTAAGCGTGGGGTTTCTAACACGCAGAAAAGCAGGACAGCAACACTTTGGACAGGAACAGCCACCGACTGTCCATTCAAAGCAAAACAGACAGGATCGATCAGAGGATGGCTACACTGCCCGTGAACTGGGGTGTCTTCGGAGGGGAGCGTGGCAGTGCACGCGGAACACAGGCATCAGGCGATCCTGCGGAGACTGCGGGAAGAAGGCTCGCTCCGAGTCAGCGACTTCGCTGCCGAGTTGGGCGTCTCCCCGGTCACCGTCCGCCGTGATGTGGAGATCCTCGCGGACCGTGGTCTGGTCGCGCGTGTCCACGGCGGGGCCATGCTTCCCGAGACCTGGGCAGAGACCGCCACGGCCGAGGCGGCGCCCGCAGCGGCGTCCCGTGGCGGCCGGGAGCGCGTGATCGGACTGATCGTGCCGTCCGCCGACTACTACTACCCCGAGGTGATCAAGGGTGCGCGCGAGGCCGCCGCCGCCCGCAACGTCCGGCTCGTGCTGGACATCTCGGGGTACGACGCGGACGAGGAGCGCGCACAGGTCGAACGGATGGTCGGCGACGGGATCGACGGACTGCTCGTGGTCCCGTCCGGGCCGCGCGGCTGGTACGAGCAACTGCCCGTTCCCGTCGTGATCGTGGAGCGCCGCCCCGAGGCGGACGAGGTCGCCGGGATCGACCATGTCGTGTCCGACCACGTGCACGGAACACGCCTGGCCGTGCGGCACCTCGTGGAGGCGGGCCGCCGCCGCATCATGCTGCTCGTCCGCGGGACCAGCCCGACCGCACAGGGCATCATCGAGGGCTTCGAGGCCGGCGTACGCGCCGCCGGGCTGGAAACGCCCGGCTCGGTGTCCGTCTTCGACACCGGGGACGCGGGGCCCGGGAGCCTGGAGCACGACGGCCCCTTCGAGCAGCTGCTCGACGCCGCGGCGGAGGGCCGCGTCGACGCCGTCATCGCCCATCCCGACCAGGAGGCGCTCGTACTGCTGAGACGGTTGCGCGCGCGGTCGATCCAGGTGCCAGGCGACGTGGCGATCGTGGCGTACGACGACGAGGTGGCGGGGCTCGCCGACATCCCGCTGAGCGCGATCGCCCCCGCGAAGCACGAAGTCGGTTCCGCCGCCGTGGAGTTGCTCGTCCGCAGGCTCGACCAGCCGGACGCTCCGAGGCACCGGCTCTTCGTCCTGCCGAGGCTCCGGGCGCGCTCCTCCAGCGGCGGCTGAGCGGTCCTCCGCGTCCGCCTCGGGCCACCGGACTGCGGGCCGGATCGTTCCCCGCTGCCTCGTGGTGCAATGTCGTTCATGGCGACACTTCTCGAGAAGGCCGAGCTGTTCCGTTCCCTGCACGTGCCGGGCGCGCCGCTGGTCCTGCCCAACGCGTGGGACGGCGCGTCCGCCCGTGTGGTCGCCGCGGCGGGCGCCAGGGCGATCGCGACCACCAGTGCCGGGGTCGCCTGGTCGCTCGGTCACGGCGACGGCGATCACCTGACCCGCGATCAGGCACTCGACGCGATCGCCCGGATCACGGCCGTGGTCGACGTGCCCGTCACCGCCGACGTCGAACGCGGCTACGCGGCCGACCCGGACGGCGTCGCCGAGACCGTACGGGGTGTTCTCGCGAGCGGAGCCGTGGGGATCAACCTGGAGGACACCCTGCGGCCCGTCGCCGAACAGGCCGAACGGATCGCGGCCGCCCGCGCGGCCGCGGACGGGGCCGGCGTCCCGCTGTTCGTCAACGCCCGCATCGACACGCACCGCCTTCCGCCCGGTGACCGCACGGCCTGGCTGGACGAGACGCTCACCCGTGCCCGCGCCTACGCGGCGGCCGGGGCGGACGGCGTCTTCGTTCTCGGCACCCCGGACGCGGAGACGGTCAGGACACTCGTGGCCTCCCAGCCCCTGCCGGTGAACGTGCTCGCCGGCCCCGGCACACTGCCCGTACCGGAACTCGCCGCAGCGGGAGCCGCGCGCGTCAGCGCGGGATCCTCCATCGCCGAGGCGGCGTACGGGCTGGTCCGGCGGGCCGCCCGCGAACTGCTGGAGAACGGCACGACGGGTGCGCTGGAGGGCGGATTCGACTACGCCACCCTCAACGCGGTGCTGCTTGCCGGACGCGCGCGCTGAGACGCGGCCGGCACACGGCCACGGGCGCTGCCGCCCATCGCCAAGACCGCGCTGGGCCGCGGTTCAGCCGGCGTGGACCGTGAACCAGACCCATTTGCCGTGGTCGCCCACGGTGGTCACTCCCCAAGCCCCGGCCACCGCGTCCAGCAGGTCCAGCCCCCGGCCCGACTCCAGCTCCGTCTCGACGGTGTCCTGCTCGTCCCGGCTCGACCGCGCCCCCGAACCCATGTGGGGGTTCGTGTCGAAGACGGCTCCGGTGACCACGCCGGCGCTGCGGTCGTAGCCGAGGGCGACCTCGATGGCCGGTCCGTCCGCGTGCCGGACCGCGTTCTGGACGATCTCGCTCAGGAGCAGGGCCGCCATGTCGACCTCGTCGCCGCCGTCGGGCGTGATCCGGTCCAGGACATGCCGGGCGTCGGCCGCAGCGCGGGGATGGCGGGGGAGGACGGCGATACCGCTGTGTGCGTTCATGGCGAACTCCAGGTCTCTGGTGCGCCCCTGTCGGGCGGAACGGTCCCCCTCATCGCTTCCGTGGCGGCCGTCGCGTCGACGGCGCGTGTCCACGGGATCAGCAGTGCCGCATTCACCGGGGTGCGGCGCCGCCCTGCCGAGGAGGGGGAGAGGAGGGCGGCGCCGCGCCACTCCTCCATCGTCCCGGCGCTTCCAGGCCCGAACCGGTGCCCATGGTCGGCATCCGAAGTGACGAAAGTGGGGGGTCCCGCGCGATCCGGTCCCGGGCCCGGATCGCGCCCCCGGCCCTGACTTTCGATCGCCCTGATCGAAATAGCCGCGACCCCGGCGCGAGGCGACCGGAAGGCCGGACTGCTCAGGAAGGAACCACGAACGCGTAGTCGAGTTCCCCGCGCGCCGGGTCGACCCGCAGGTCGGTGACCTCCAGCGGCCGGTCGAACTGGTCGTGCACGAACTGCCGGACCGCGAGCCACATCCGCTCACAGCCGGACCGGTCCACCCGCACCCGGTCACGGCGGACGGGTTGCAGCCCCGACTCGACCATCCACAGGTACAGATGGCGAAGGTCCGGCTCGGACTGGGCGGGCCGGGTACGGAGCCTGCGGACCCGCCTGCCCAGCCGGGGCACATGGGCGACCGCGGTGGGGGAGAAGTACGAGATCGTCTCCTGGACCGGCTCCCCGCACAACAGCGTGAGCCCATGGCGGTGGACGAGCGTGGGCTGCTCGGTGGCGAGGCCGAGCAGCGCCTCGACCGGTGGCGGTACGGGCTCGTACGACAGGTGGGCGTGGGAGCGGACCGCAAGGCCGTCGAAGGCCGCGCCGACGGGGAACAGCGGCTGGGGGAGTGCCCCCGCGGTCGGCCGCGCCGGCACCGCACGACCCGTGTACGTATAGGTGCCCGAGCGGTCGGTGTGCACCAGGCCGCGGGCCCGCAGATGCTCCAGCGCCCGCCGTAAGGTCTGCCGGTTGACCCCCAACGAGGTGGCGAGCACCCGTTCGGCGGGGATCCTGCGAAGCCCTGAGGTCGCGCCTCCGGCTCGCTGGGCGTCCTGGATGATCTGCTCGGCCAGCCGCATGTACAGCGGTACGGCCCCGGGTGCGCCGGGCACGGTGTTCCTTTCGGGGGAATGCCGCATCCCCCGGGTGGACCGCCTCCTGGCTGCGGTGGACCCACGGGGAACGTGGCGGTCATGCCGCGACCATATTGATCGCTCTTTCGATCGTCAAGATCGATCGAGCGATCGCTCGAAATCGCCCGTTCTGATCGGACGAGTAGGGTGATCTGCCAGGGGCGGAGGGCTGACCAGGGCGAACGGGAGACGGTGTGCGGTACACGGTGGACGAACGCCATGAGCGGATCGTGGAGCTCGTGCGGGAGTACGGCAGCCTGCGCGTGGCCGACCTCGCCGAGCACCTGGGGATCTCCGCCGTCACGGCGCGCCGGGACGTGGAGGCGCTGGCGTCCGTAGGCCGCCTCGACCGGGTCCGCGGGGCCGTCCACTGGCCGGGCACCCCGGCACCCCGGGGCCGTACGCCACAGGCCCTTCCCGAGTCCCGTTCCGCGGAGCGCGCGCGGGAACCGCAGGACGTGGTCGTCGGCATGGTCGTCCCGCAGTCCCGGCACTACTTCGGGGAGGTCGTCCGGGGGGCGAGGGAAGCCGTCACGGCGGCCGGCGGACGGCTCGTCCTGGGGTACTCCAACTACCGGCTCGACCAGGACGAGACCCAGATCCGGCGCATGCTGGAGGCGGGCGTGCACGGTCTGCTGCTCACGCCCAGCTGGCCGAGCGGGATCGGGGGAGCGGAGACCGAGGGCGACGTTCCCGTGCCCGCGGTCCTCCTCGAGCGCCGGGGGGAGGTGGGGACAGGGGCCGCCGGCCTCGACCGGGTCTGCACCGATCACGCGGGCGGCGCAGGGCTCGCCGTCCGGCACCTGGTCGGCCTGGGGCACGAGAGGATCGTGCTCGTCGCCGGAGACAGCCCGACCACGGTGCAGATGCGGGCCGGGTACGAGGAGGCGCTGCGGGCCCTCGGGGTGACCGCCCCTGCGGTCGAGCCCATCGTGCTGGAGCCCGGTGAGCGCGCCCCGGCCGGCATCGACGCCGCCGCGGAGCGGCTGTCCGGGCTGGTGGCCGAGGGGAAGGTCACCGCCGCCATCGTGCTGAGCGACACCGACGCGATTCTGCTGCTCCAGAGCCTGCGTGGGCTCGGCGGACGGATCCGGGTTCCCGACGACCTCGCCCTGGTCGCGTACGACGACGATGTGGCGGCCCTCTCCGACCTGCCGCTGACGGCCGTGGCGCCACCGAAGTACGAGGTGGGCCACACCGCCGCCACCCTGCTGCTCCAGCGCGTGCGCGAACACGCCACCGGAGCGGCCGCCGGTGCCCGGCGCCACCTCGATCTGCTTCCCGAGCTGCGGGTCCGCGCGTCCTGCGGCGAGTCGGCCGAGGGGCGTCCGGGGGCGACTCCGCCGGAAAAACTGTAGGAACTGTAGGAACCTTCAAAGTGGTTCGATCGATCGTACTGATCGATGGATCGAAATACCGATCCCTCTCTTCCCGTCGAGGCGGCGCTCGGCAGGGCGGGATCAGTCCGCGTCCAGGCCCGCGCGAAACGCCACGCGGGCCGCCTGGACCCGGCTCTCCGCGCCCAGCTTGGCCAGGACGGCGCTCACGTACCCCTTGACCGTCCCCTCCGTGGTGCCGAGTTCGGCCGCGATGCCGCTGTTGGTGAGCCCCCGGGAGAGCAGCCGGAGGACGTCCCGCTCGCGTCCCGTGAGCGAGTCGAGCCGGCCCTGCTCCTCGGGACCGAGCGCGGGCGCGCCGCGGACCAGGCCGTCCACCAGCCGCCTCGCCACCGGCGGGCCCAGGGCGGACCGCCCGCCGTGGACGTCGCGGATCGCGCGCAGCAGCTCCTCCGGCGGAGTGTCCTTGAGCAGGAACCCGGAGGCCCCGGCCCGCAGCGCCGTCCGTACCTGCTCGTCGTCGTGGAAGGTGGTGAGCATCAGCACCTTCGGCGGCTTCGGCAGCGCGAGCAGCCGGGGCAGGGCGGCCAGGCCGTCGGCGCAGGGCATCCGGATGTCGAGGAGAACCACGTCCGGCCCGGTCTCCTCCGTCCGCACGACGGCCTCCTCCCCGTCAACCGCCTGGCCGCACACCTCCATGCCGTCGCCGGCGTCGATGATCCACAGCAGTCCGCGCCGGGTGATCTCGTTGTCGTCGGCGAGCAGGACACGGATGCTCATGGCGCTCCTCGTGAGGGTGCTCCCCGGCGGTGGGGGATGAAGGCCGAGAGCAGGAAGCCCCCGTCGTGCGGCCCCGCGGTCAGTGTCCCGCCGAGCAGGGCGACCCGCTCGCTGAGGCCCACCACCCCGTGCCCGCCGCTGGGCAGGTCGGGCGAAGCGGCGCGGGTGGGGGCCGTGTTGGCGACGGAGAGGTGCACGCCGTCGGCCCGGCAGTCGACGTCCACCCGCACGGTCGCGCCCGGAGCGTGCTTGGCGGCGTTCGTCAGCGACTCGCGCACGATCCGGTGCAGGGCGCGCTGCATCGGCAGCGGCAGGATCTCGGGATGGCCGTTCACCCGCAGCTCCACTTCCTGGCCGCGCTCACGCGCGTGCGCCACGAGGTCGGACAGCTCTTCGGTGTCCGGCCCGGACGGCACCGCGGCCCGTACGCCCGCCCCCTCTCCGGCCGTCACCCGGGAGGGGGCGAGCACGCCGAGGATCTCGCGGAGTTCCTCCAGCGCCTGACGGCCGTCGGACCGGATCAGCTCGGCCGTGCGGGCCGCCTCCGGAACCCCCGCGGCGGGGCCCGACTCCAGGGCACCCGCCGCCAGCACCATGTTGCTCACCCGGTGGCCGACCACGTCGTGCATCTCCCGGGCGATCTCCGCCCGCTCCTCGGCCCTCGCCCGCTCGTCCATGAGCCGGTTCTCGCGCTCCAGGACGGCCACCCGGGCCTGCACGGCCGCCGTCAGATCACGCCGTACACCGACCGCGTAGCCGACGGCGAGCGGCCCGACGATCGCGGCCAGCGAGTACGCGGCCTCCCGGATCCCGGCGTTCGGCAGCCCTCCGCGCAGCCCCGCGAGACCGGCGACGAACCCGGCCACGCCGTACGCGCAGAGCACCTTCAGCCGCCGGTCCAGGCTGCCGACGGTGTACATCGCGGCGGCGAGCGCCACCGGGGTGAAGGACACCACGTGCATGACCGTCACGAACACCGCCACCAGGTGGGGCTGGCGTCTGCGCCACCACAGGCTCAGGCCGACCGCCGCCGCACAGGCCGCGATCACCGGTGTCGGCAGACCGGTCAGCAGACCGCTGGACGGCTTCACCCAGGAATCGGCGATACCGAGGGCGACGACCACCGCGGTGACCAGGGCGTCGACGCGCCGCGGAGGCCAGCGGGAGAGCGGCGTGGCGGCCATGCCGCCACGGTAGCCAGCGAGAGGGCCCGGGGCACGGCGAGCAGCCGCGGGCCTCACCCGTACGGTCCGTCCCGTCGCCCGCCTCCACGATCCGGGCGAGCATGGGGCCATGGGGTTCAGCTCATGATCACGGTCCTCGTCGCGGACGACGACTCCGCCGTACGGGACGGGCTGCGGGCCGTCATCGACGCCGCGCCGGACCTGCGTGTGGTCGCCGAGGCGTGGGACGGCCACTCCGCGGTCGACCAGGCACGCAGCCTGCTTCCGGACATCGTGGCGATGGACGTGCAGATGCCCGGCATGGACGGGATCACCGCGACCCGGCGGCTCGGAGAGCTGCCGAATCCGCCCGCCGTCCTCATTCTCACCACGTTCGGCCGTGACGAGTACGTCGAGCAGGCCCTCGCGGCCGGGGCGGTCGGCTTCCTCGTCAAGGACACGCCGCCGGCCGAGCTGCTCGGCGCGCTGCGCAGCGTCGCCGAGGGCCACGCGGCGTTCGGCTCCACGGTCACGGGCCACGTCATCGACCTGACCACGAGGGACGGGGGTGGGGCGACCACCGCGGGCGACCCGCGCGTCGCCTCGCTGACCGCCCGCCAGACCGACGTGCTGCGGCTGCTCGGCCGGGGGCTCTCCAACGCGGACATCGGGACGGAACTGGGGATGACCGAGGGCACGGTCAAGGCGCACGTCACCCAGCTCCTGGCCCGGCTGGAGGTGTCCAACCGGGTCGAGGCGGCCCGGATCGCCTACCGCTCGGGTCTCTCCACGGACGACGCGTAGCAAGGGCTCCCACACCTGTCGAAAGTCGGCGGTAGCACCCCACTTCCGGGAGGCGGGGGCGCCGCGGTCGGCCGGTGACGATGGAGAACGGATGCCGTGCGCAGTCGTGTCCCCCCACCCCTCCGCGCGGCTTCGCCCTGACACGGCGGCAGGCATCGGTGGGGGAGAAGCCCGGTCGACATGTCCCTCACGGAGAACACGGCTGCACGCAGGACCTGGGTCCTGGCACAGGGCAGCCCGCTGAGCCACTGCATCACCGGCCTGATCGTCCCCGCGCTCGGCGGCACCGTGCTCGTCCAGCGGGACGCCCCCGCCCCGCTGCTCGACGGCCTGGTCGTGTCCGGCCTGGACGCCCGCACGATCCCGCCGGTCCTCGACCCGGAGCACGGGATCGCGCACTGTGTACGGCCCGAGGACCTGGCCGCGGCGGCCGGGGAGCGCACCGACGTGGCGGCGGCCTTCGTCGCATCACCCACGCGGTACGGCGCGGTGGCCGACATCCGGGCACTGGCCGCCGCCGCGCACGCCTCGGGCGTACCGCTGATCGTCGACGAGAGCCGGCGCTCCCCCCTCTTCGGGCGGCACCCCGGGCTCCTGCCCGACGCCCTCGCGCACGGCGCGGACCTCTCCGTCTCCTCAGGACCCGCTGCCGTACTGCGGCTCGGGGACGGACCTCATGCCGAACTGCTGAGGCCGCTCGTCGAGCGTGCCGTGGAGCTGACCCGGCAGACCGGTTGCGACTCCCTCCCCCCGCAGTCGCTCGCCCGGGACTGGGACCACGTCCTCGCCTCGCTGGAGACGGCCGCCGCGATCGGCGCGGGCGTCCGCAAGGAGGGCCGCTTCTCGCTGGTCGCCGACGGCTTCGGCGACGTTCCCGGAATCGCCGGCGCCGACCCGCTGAGGATCGCGATCAACACCCGCGTCGGAGGGGTAGCCGGCCCCCAGGCCCACCGGCTCCTCGACCGTGCGGGCCTCGGCCACCGCCTCGTCGGTGCGACCGGGAGCGTGCTCACCCTGGCACTGGGCGAGGACGCCGAGCCGGACGCCGAGGCCTTTCTCGACGCGCTGCACGCCCTGCCCACCTCCGACGACGACCCGGCGGAGCCGCTGAGGCTCGCGCTCCCCTCCCCGGGTCCCGGCCGGCTGACCATCCGCGCCGCCTTCTTCGGCCACCACCGAGTCGTGGACTGCGCCGAGGCCGTGGGCATGGCCTCCGCCGCCCGGGTCACCGCCTGCCCACCCGGAGTCCCGGTGCTCCTGCCCGGCGAGGTGGTCACCGCCGAGTCGGTCGCGTACCTCCGGCTGCTCGCCCGGTCGCGGGGAGGCCGGATCGGCGGCGCCGCGGACGCGGACGCCACGACGCTCCGGGTGGTGCAGGAACCCACCGGCCTCTGGTGAGTCCGCGGTTCCGCCGAACAGAGCGGAATGCCAGGCTCCGGACCGTCAAGGTCCGGTGGTCCCCCTAGGGCAGAAAACCCCGGGAATTCCCGTGATCCACATCACGCGTGGGCGTGTGCCCGGGTGGTCCGGAATTCCGGCCCGTCCGAATGACACGCATAGACCGTCACCGAACTCACGGGTAGGGCAGCACGCCGTACCGCCGACCGGTTCGCATCACGGTCAGGAAACATTTCGCCGAATTCCCGCCGCCCATACGGACTGTTAGCGTCCATCGCCGCGAACCGAACTGTGAACGGAGGGAATGTGGCTCACCTGCACCATTTCGGGGCCGGTTGGATTTCCCCGGTCCTGGCCTACGCGATGGCCTGCGTCGGATCCGCTCTCGGACTGCGGTGCACCGTACGGGCGTTGGCCACCGAGGGCCGCTCGCGCCGTAATTGGCTGCTGACCGCCTCCGCCGCCATCGGCTCGGGAATCTGGACCATGCATTTCATCGCCATGCTGGGCTTCGGAGTCGCGGGGTCCGCGATCCGCTACGACGTGCCGCTCACCTTCCTCAGCCTGCTGGTGGCCATGGCCGTGGTGGGCGCGGGGGTCTTCACCGTCGGCTATGGCCGCTCCCGGGTGCGCTCCCTGCTGCTCGGCGGCCTGGGCACCGGGATCGGTGTCGGGGCCATGCACTACCTCGGCATGGCCGCCCTCCGGCTGAACGGCAACGTCGGCTACGACCTGCCGCTGGTCTCCCTGTCCCTCGTCATCGCCGTCGTCGCGGCAACCGCCGCGCTCTGGGCGGCACTCACGGTCCGGGGAACCGCGGGCGCCGTGATCGCCTCGCTCGTCATGGGCGCTGCCGTCAGCAGCATGCACTACACGGGCATGGCCGCCGTGCGGATCACGATCGGCCCGACCCGCGCGGTGCTCGACGGAGTCACGGCCATGGACTTCGTCTTCCCGCTCGCCGTCGTACTCGGCTCGTTCCTCTTCCTGGCCTCCGCATTCGTCGCCCTCTCACCGACGACGAGGCATGCCGCTCCCGGGGCCACCGCCCCCGACGGGGTCCCCGGGCGCACGGAGGTCGGCCTTCCGCCCACCGCGGAGCCTTCCGCCGGATGAGCGCCGAACCCGTCCCCGACCGCAACTCCCCGCCCCTGACTGTTTCGAGGAACCGATGAGCGCACTGCTGGTGCCACGCTCGATCCGGGCGAAGACCGTCTGCCTCCTGATGGTCCCCGCCGTGTCCCTGATGGCGCTGTGGGCGTTCGCGACCGTCACCACGGCACGCAACGTCTCGGAACTGAACGGCTTCAAGGAGGCCAACACCACGCTGCTGAAGCCGGTGGACTCCGTCGTCACCGCCGTACAGGCGGAACGCGCGGGAGCCCTGCGCCGGTTCGCCGTTCCCGGCGCGGATGGCGCGGATGGCGCGGATGGCGCGGAGCGCGCGGAGTCCCAGGAGGGCCGCGAGAAGGACACCGACACCGCCGTCACCGCACTGCGCCGGGGTGCCCAGGAGAGCACCCTGGATGTTCAGGGCATCGACGGTGACTTCGCGGGGCGCGTCGACCGCCTCGTCGCGGACCTCGACGGTCTGGGCGCGCTGCGCGAGCAGGCGCGGCGTCCGGGAGGCGGCTGGAAGCCGGTCTACGACGCCTACGGACGCGTGATCGAGCGCGCGCTCGCGCTCCAGGGATCCCTCGCCGCGTTGCACGACCCCGAGCACGCCTCCGCGGCGCGGGTCGTCCTCGAACTCGCCTGGGCCCGGGAGATGATCGCCCGCGAGGACTCCCTGATGGGCGCGGTGCAGACGTCGGGCGGGGTGGACCCCGCGCAGTACCAGGAATTCGTGGGCTCGGCCCACACGGGACGAAGGCTCCTCGCGACGGCCGTGGACGACCTGCCGCCGGTGGACGCCGCCGCGTACCGGACCGTCCTCACCGGAACCGAGATGACCGTCCTGCGGACCGTCGAGGACAGCCTTCTGGCCGCGGGCAGCGCGTCGCAGGCGAGGGCCGCGACCGAGGCCGCCCGTTGGCAGGAGCCTGCCGGAACCGTCCTCCAGCAGCTGGGCGCCGCACAGACGAGGGCGAGCACCGCCGCCGCCGACCGTGCCGATCCCCTCTCGTTCGCCGTGCTCGGCGGCTCCGGGATCGCCGTCGCGCTCGGACTGGTCGGCGTACTGCTCTCGCTCCTCATCTCGGTGCGGATCGGCCGGGGCCTGGTCGGCGAACTCACGGACCTCCGCGACTCCGCCCTCACCCTCGCCGAACGCGAGCTTCCCGAGACCATCCGGCGCCTGCACGCCGGCGACAGTGTCGACCTCGACGCCGTGGCCCCGCTGCGCGCCCGCCGCGACGACGAGATCGGGCAGGTCGGCGCGGCGCTCGCCGCCGTCCACCGTTCCGCGGTTGAGTCGGCCGCGGAACGGGCCCAGGTCCTCCACGGGATCTCGGGCGTCTACGTGAACCTCGCCCGCCG
This sequence comes from Streptomyces sp. NPDC127129, assembly GCF_042671585.1. Taxonomy (NCBI): domain Bacteria; kingdom Bacillati; phylum Actinomycetota; class Actinomycetes; order Kitasatosporales; family Streptomycetaceae; genus Streptomyces; species Streptomyces sp. NPDC127129. The sequence goes on along the minus strand of NZ_JBHXTV010000002.1, from coordinate 186,628 downwards.
CAGCCAGGCCCTGCTGCACCGTCAGCTCACGCTGCTGGACACCATGGAACGCCGCAACGAGGATCCGGTGGAGCTGGAGGACCTCTTCCGGCTGGATCACCTGACGACCCGTATGCGCCGGCACGCCGAGAGCCTGATCATCCTCGCCGGTGCCGCTCCGGGCCGCGGCTGGCGGCGTCCCGTCGGCCTGATGGACGTGGTCAGGGCCGCTGTCGCCGAGGTCGAGGACTTCGGCCGGGTGGAGGTCCACGACATTCCCCGCGTACGGCTGCACGGAGCGGCGGTCGCCGACCTCACGCACCTCGTCGCCGAACTCGTCGAGAACGCCACCGCCTTCTCGCCGCCCCAGACCAAGGTCGAGGTACGGGGCCAGCGGGTGGGATCAGGAGTCGTGCTGGAGATCGAGGACCGGGGTCTCGGCATGAGTGCCGAGGGGTTCGACGAGGCGAACAGCCGGATCGAGGACACGGGCCGTGTCGACCTGCTCGACAGCGGACAGCTCGGCCTCTTCGTGGTGAACCGCCTCGCGCACCGGCTCGACGCGCGCGTGGGGCTGCGGCCCTCCGTGTACGGCGGTGTCGTCGCCGTGGTCCTGCTGCCGACGGCCCTCCTCAGCGAGGAGGCCCGTGAGCCGGGCCGGGACGAGCCGGCCACGGAAACCGCCGGCGGCCTTCCGCACCGTCGTCCGCCGGGGCGGCACGCCGCCCGCCCGAAGGCCGCCCACGAGGCGCTGCCGACGGCGGAGAGGACGGCGGAGAGGACGGCGGAGAGGACAGCGGAGAAGACGGCGCCCCCGGCGCCCCGGCACCCGGTACCTCCTGTGCACCCCGTAACCCCCGCGCACCCCGTAACCCCTGTCCCCGCACCGCCCGTCTCCGTACCCCCAGTGCACCCCACAGCACCTCCGCACCTCGCAGCACCTCCGCACCCCGTGGGACCTCCGCCGGCCCCACGGGTGTCGCCCGGCGACAAGACCCCCCTGCCGCGCCGCGCACGCCGCCGGGACCTGGAGGGACAGAGCATCGGGGAGACGTACGAACCGCCGAGTGATCCCGGTCCCCGCCGCTCGCCGGAACAGGCACGCGCCACCATGGCGTCGTTCCGCGCCGGCTGGGCCCGGGGGACCGTGGACCGCCCGTCGCCGCCGCGACCGGCGGGCGAGGACAAGCCAGAACGTGAAGGAGAGAGCCGATGAACGGCAACGGCAATCTGTACCGGTCAGGTGACCTCGGCTGGCTCCTGGAGGAACTGGTCGCCCACGTGCCGGAGATCAGGCACGTGATCGTGCTCTCCGGCGACGGGCTGCCGGTCGGCACGTCGGCCCGGCTGACCCGGGACGACGCCGAGCGGTTCGCCGCGATCGCCTCCGGGTTCCACAGCCTCGCCAAGGGGACCGGGCGTCACTTCGGCGCCGGCGGTGTCATCCAGACCCTGGTCGAGCTGGAGGACGGCTTCCTGTTCGTCGTCTCCGCGGGCGAGGGATCCTGTCTCGCGGTGTTCAGCGAGGCGAGCGCCGATGTGGGCCTCGTGGCCTACGAGATGGCCCGGCTGGTGAAGCGTGTCGGCGCCCATCTCGGTACCCCGGCGCGCGGTGCGGAGCCCGCCGTGTCACGCGTCGATGAGTGACGACGACGACCGCTGGTACGACGACGAGGCCGGCCCGCTGGTGCGCCTCTACGCGATGACCTCGGGCCGCGCGCGGCCCGCCGGCGGCGAGCGGTTCGACCTGATGAGCCTCGTCCACGGGTGCCTGGCGCCGGAGCGCTCCCCACTGCTCTCACCGGAGGAGGCGCAGCTCCACCGGCTCTGCACGGCACGGCCGCACCCCGTGGCCGACCTGGCCTCCGACTCCGGGCTGCCGCTCGCCGTCGTACGGGTGCTCCTCGGGAACCTGCTGCAGGCCGGTCTCATCCGCGTCACCCCGCCCGTCCCTCCCGCTCAACTCCCCGACCCGCGCATCCTCAAGAGAGTGATCGATGGACTCCGAGCCCTCTGACGTCCCCTTCGTCGCCCTGAAGATCCTCGTGGCCGGCGGATTCGGGGTCGGCAAGACCACCCTGATCGGATCGGTCAGCGAGATCCGGCCCCTGAACACCGAGGAGATCCTGACCGAGGCCGGCCGTCCGCTGGACAGCCTGGACGGCGTCGCGGAGAAGCGCACGACGACCGTGGCCCTGGACTTCGGACGCATCACGTTCTCCGACGACCTGGCCCTCTACCTCTTCGGCACGCCCGGACAGAACCGCTTCTGGTTCCTGTGGGACGAACTCGCGCGAGGTGCGCTGGGCGCGGTGGTCCTCGCCGACACCCGCCGCCTGGTGGACTCGTTCCCCGCCATCGACTACTTCGAGCGCCGCCGTCTCCCCTTCGTCGTCGCGGTGAACTGCTTCGACGGCGCCCGGGACTACAGCGCCCAGGAGGTCGCGGACGCGCTCGACCTCGACCCGGGGACCCCGGTGGTCCTCTGCGACGCGCGTGAGCGGGAGTCGGGCAAAGAAGTGCTCGTATCCCTGGTCGAGCTGGCGGGCCGGGGGGCCTGACGACGGCCCCGCCGTGTCAGGGACGCGGCAGGGCCCCACGAGCGTGCGGGGCGGCCGGAGTCGGCGCCGGCCGCCCCGCACTTCCTTCGCTGGTAGATTTCCGACGTGACGGAGGGTGTCCGGGTGCGACAGGGGCGGTCCTGCGCGGTACGGCTGGACGAGCCGCCGCGGGTGTTCAGCCTCGGCATCGGAGTCCATGGCACGACGAGCCCGGTCGATGTGTTCCGGCTGCCGGATCTGTGGCAGCTGCACCTCTACCGGTACACCGCCGAACTCGTCGTCGACGGCGTGCTCCACGTCATCCGTCCCGGGTACGTCAGCCTGGTGCCGCCGGGAGCGGAAGTGCGCTACCGCTACCGCGGGCGGTCCGAGCATCTGTACGCGCACCTGAGCCTCCCCGGTACGGGGGAGACGGTCACCCTGCCCGTCGTCCAGGACGCCGGTGCGCGGACCCCGGCGCTCTCGGAACTTCTGCTGCGGGCCATCGCGGTGGCCCCGCGCGCTCCGCGCAGGGCGGACGCCGAGGTCTGGACGGCCCTTTGGGAGCTCGCCGGACTTGCCGAGCCGACAGGACGCGAGAGCGGGCCGCACGCCTCGCTCGCCGCCGCTGTCGCGTACATCGAGTCGCATCTCGCGGAGCGGCTCCTCGTCCCCGACGTGGCGCGGGCCGCGGGGGTCTCGCACAACCATCTGCTGCGCCTCTTCCGCGCCGAGACCGGCTCCACCGTCGTGGCGTACGTCCGGCGGCGGCGCATGGAGCGGGCACGGCATCTGCTCCGTGAGTCGACCCTGCCGATTCCCGCGGTGGCGGCGGCCGTCGGAATCGACGATCTGCAGGCGTTCAACAAGGCGTGCCGGCGCGAACTGGGCGTGTCCCCACGCGCGGTGCGCGCCGGCGGTTGACGCAGCGGAATCAGTCCCGGCCCGTACCCCGGTAGAGGCAGAGCTCACCGTCGAGTTCGACGGCGAGGACCGTCGCGGACTCGTCGACGTCCGCTCCTTCCGGGGCGTCGATCCAGAGCGCTCCCGGAACGTCGTGGAGTCCGCCGGTCACCCGATGGGCCAGCTCCGTGCCGGTGCCGAGCACGGTCACCCGCTCCACCTTGTTGTGCAGGCCGCGCAGCGAGACCGACTCGCGCGGGGTGTCGAAGCAGACCAGATAGAGCGTGCGGCGGTCGGCGGAGAGCGTGCTGGGGCCGTAGTGGTGTCCGGCCGGCAGCCCTGCCACCGTCCCGTACACCGCCCGTTCGTGCCGCGCGATCCAGGCCCCGAGGCCCTCCAGCCGTTCGGCCTGCTCCGCCGGGATCGTGCCGTCCTCCCGGGGGCCGACGGCCAGCAGCAGGTTGCCTCCCATACCGATGGTCTCCGTGAAGTGGCGCACCAGCCGGCGGACCGACTTCTGGTTCCGGTCCTGGGGCTGATAGCCCCAGGAGTCGTTCATCGTCAGACAGAGCTCCCACGGCCCGTCCGGCGGCAGGAGCGGCACGCCCTGCTCGGGGGTGGCGTAGTCGCCGTGGCCGAGCACGCGGGAGTTCAGGACCGTCTCGGGGTTCCCGGCGAGGATCCGCTCGGCGAGCCAAGCCATGCCCCACTGCTCCTCGCTGCGCTCCCACTCGCCGTCGAACCAGAGCAGATCGGGGCGGAAACGGGAGACCAGCTCGCCCACCTGGGCATCCCGGTACGCGACGAAGCGCGCCCAGGCCTCCGGGTCCTCGACCCCGTCCTTCGGGGTGACGAGCGGGTGGGTGGCCACGTCCTCGTTCGGTGGCTCGGGGTGCACCACGCTCGCGTAGTCGGGGTGGTTCCAGTCCGAATGCGAGTAGTACAGGCCGACCTTGATGCCCTTCTCGCGCAGGGCCTCGGCGTACCCGGCCACGAGATCGCGTCCGGCGGGCGTGTGCCGCACGACGTTCAGATCGCCGTGGTCGGTGTCCCACAGCGCCACGCCGTCGTGGTGCCGCGCGGTCAGGACGGCGTACCGCGCCCCGGCGCGGGCGAAGAGCTCCGCCCAGGCCTTCGGTTCGTACGCGGACGCGGTGAAGCCGTCCAGCTGCCGCATGTACCGCTCGTGGGTGACCTGCCCGGTGTAGAACGACCAGGACTCGGGCACGCCGTCGACCGCGTAGATGCCGTAGTGCAGGAAGATGCCCAACTTGGCATCGTGGAACCAGGGTTGCATGGGCATGGGATCAGTCCTCGGTGAAGGCTCGAGCGAGTGGGGGCGGGGGCATCCCCGCTCCGCCCACGCTAGGCCGGTCCGGCGGCCGCGCGCGTGGGCCGCGCTCACCCTCACTGGTCCGTTTTCACCACGCTGCCGGCGTGCTCAGGCCGGGAGCCGGGACCGCGTCCACTCCTCGACCCCGCTCCGGAGTACGGCCTGTGAGCGAACCGGAGGTGACGCGTCAGCCGGCGGGGTCCTCCGCGCGCCTCGGTGACCACCAGTGGCGGCGGGTACGGGGATGGACCGCGCGTCCCAGACGGCGACCGACGAGCAGGTAACCGAGAAGCGCGCCGGCGGTGTTGAGGAGGACGTCGTCGACGTCGAAGGCCCGGCCCGTGATGAGCGCGCCCTGGACCAGTTCGACCAGCAGCATCGTCCCGACCGCGAGCAGGCACACGCGCAGCGGACCGCGGGTCCTGCGGGAGAGCAGCGGGAGAAGGATGCCGAACGGCACGCCGAGCGCCAGGTTGCCGCCGAGCTGCTTGACCGTGTCCACGAAGCCCGGCTGCTGGAGGTACGCGCGGATCGAACTGCCCGGCGTCAGATTGCTGTGGGTGAGGGGTACGGATGCCGGGGACGCGTTCAGCGTGAGCCGGGCCAGGACGATCGCGAACGCGACCATCCCCGCCAGGGCCACCAGCGCCACCAGCCCCCGGACCACCCGGCCGGGTCCGCGCCGCCGCGGTTCCTCCTCCGGTGGCGTCGCCCGGGCGTCGCGCTTCTCCTTCGCCGCCCTGTCGACCCGCACGGCTCTCCACGCCTTCATGTCCGTCCCCTCCTCGCAGAGCCTTCTTCGGCTGAACCCGGTTACCCGGGACCCGGCCGCGCAATCCGGGGGCCGTTCGGAATGACGGCGCGTGCGGAGGGCACCAGACTTCTATGCGAGACGACACAGAGACCGGACCCTCGCGCATGCCGTCGCCACGTGGACGTGAACGTGGCCCCCGAAGGTGGCCCGCCGTCGCCGCCGTACTCCTCGCCCTGGCCCTGGCCTTCGTCCTGCTGGCGAGGTTCGTCCAACTTCCGGGCCTGGGAGACCTGTTCGGAACCGAGACCGACGACCGCTCGGGACCGGCCGTGCTGAAGTCGATCCAGGACATGAACCGTCACGAAGGCGCACTCGGCACCTACCAGGTCGTGGTGGACCTAGAGAAGGACGCCCGGTTCCTGCCGGACGCGATCCGGGGCACCCGCACCCTGTACGTGGCGTACGGCAGCGTCAGCTCGTACGTCGATCTCTCCCACCTGCGCTCCGACGCCGTCACCGTGGACGCGGAACGTACGACCGCCACCCTGCGCCTGCCCCACGCACGGCTCGGCGACCCCGCCCTCGACCCCGACCGGTCCTACACCGTCTCGAAGCAGCGAGGGCTCCTCGACCGGCTGGGCGACCTCTTCTCCGACAACCCCGCCGGCGAGACCGCCGTCCACCGTCTCGCCGCCCAACACATCGGTGAGGCCGCCCGGGAGAGCGACCTCACGAGCCGGGCCGAGCGCAACACCACCGCCATGCTCCAGGGGCTGCTGGCCGCGCTCGGCTTCGAAAAGGTCACCGTCACCTACGCCTGAGGCCCGCGCACGGCGTCCGCGGAGGGCGGACCGTGCGGACGACCGCGAGCCGACGTCGGCGCACGGTCGGTGGGCCGGAACGGGCCCGTCCCCGGAGGGCTCCGCTTCAGGCAGGTCCTCAGCGGTGGAGCAGGTTCTGCCAGTCCCGGGGGACGCGGTCGGCGGGGCCGGGGGCCGGCTGGTCGGCCGGGTGACCGCCGGGAGGAGTCAGCGGGGGACCGGACGCGTACATCTCGTCGGTGGCGTAGTTCCAGTACCACTCCTCGCCCGGCTCGTAGCTCTGCACCAGAGGATGCCCGGTGGACTTCCAGTGGGCCGTGGCGTGCTGGGCCGGCGACGAGTCGCAGCAGGCGACGTGGCCGCACTGGGCGCAGCGCCGGAGGTGGAACCACCAGCCGTCCGACGCGTCGCAGTCCGAGCAGCCCGTGCCGCTGGGCGGGACGGTCGGGTCGATTCCGTCGATCTCGGTCATGTGGGCTCCTCGGCGGTCTCGGGGGTGGTCAGTGGCAGCAGTACCTGGAACCGGGTGTCGCCGGGGACGGATTCGACCTGGAGGCTGCCGTGGTGCTTGCTGACGACGATCCGCCAGGAGATGTCGAGACCGAGACCGGTGCCTTCTCCGACCGGCTTGGTGGTGAAGAAGGGGTCGAAGATCCGGCTGCGGATGTCCTCGGGGACACCCGGGCCGGTGTCACGGAACTCGACCAGCAGCCGGTCGCCCTCCCTGGCCGTGCGGACCGTCAGGGTGCCCTCGCCTCCGGCCGTTCCGATCGCGTGCACCGCGTTGTCGATCAGGTTCGTCCACACCTGGTTGAGCTCGGCCGGGTAGGCGGGGACGGCGGGCAGGGAGCGGTCGTACTCCTTGACCACCCGCACCCGCGGGCCGATCTTGGCGGACAGCATCAGCAGTGTGCTGTCGAGGAGTTCGTGGACGTCGACGTCGCGGTGCGGCGCGCGGTCGAGCTGCGCGTACTGCTTGGCCGCGTCCACCAGGTGGGAGATGCGGTTGGTGGAGTCGTCGATCTCGTCCATCAACAGCTCCGTCTCCACCGTGTAGTTGAGCCAGCCGACGGCCCCCGGCAGGATGTCATCGGCCACGGTCGCCGCGACCTGCTCCAGCCAGTCCGTGTCGAGCCCCGCCTGGACGAAGGTGGGTGCGATCCGCCAGCCCTCCGGGATGCCGTGGTCGTCGAGCCAGTCCGTCAGCTCGTCCTCCCGGTCCGACGCCTCCAGCGGGGTCAGCACCGGCGCCTTGGCGACGCGCTCGGCGGTCCGTTCCTGGATCTCGATGAGCGAGGCGAGGGCCTCGCGCGAGTAGGGACCCTGGGCGATCACCGCCAGCTTGTGCCGCATCTTGCCGACCCGCTCACGCAGGGTCGCGGTGGCCCGTACGGCGGCCGCCGCCGGGTTGTTGAGCTCATGGGTCAGTCCGGCGGACAGTGAGCCGAGCGCCAGCAGCCGTTCCCGCTGGCCGATCGCCCGCTGAGTGTTCTTCGAGCCGAAGAAGAGCCCCTCCAGCAGGTGCGCCGCCATCGGGAACCACTCCTGCATGATGTCCGCGAACGACTGCGCGGGCAGCACGAAGAACCGGGTGGGCTCGGTCACCCGCATGGTGTTGTTGTACGTCTGCGGGACCCGGTCGCCGAGGTACGCCTGCATGGCTCCCGCGTACACACCGCGCTGCGAGGTCCGGCTGACCTCCACGTCGTCGCCGCCCACCCTGCGGGAGAGCACCACCGTCCCCTCGACCATCACGTAGAAACAGGTGGCCGGGTCGCCCTCGACGTACACCGGACCGGGCTCGAACCGCTCCATCCGCCCCTCGACGCACAACCGGCCGAGCTGTTCCGCGGTGAGCTTCTCGAACAGGAACAGCGAGCCGATCTCGTGCGGATCACAGGGCACCGGCCGGTCGCTCATGACTGCTCCAGATAGCGGTGGACGAGCATCACGGCCATGGCGCCCTCTCCGACGGCGGACGCCACGCGCTTCGCCGACTGGGCGCGCGCGTCGCCCGCCACGAACACGCCGGGAACACTGGTCTCCAAGTGGTACGGCGGCCGGTCCAGTTCCCACTCGCCCGGCGGCCGTCCGTCCGGCGTGAGGTCCGGACCGGCCAGGATGAAGCCGTGCTCGTCGCGCAGCACCGTCCCGCCGAGCCAGTCGGTCAGCGGGGCCGCCCCGATGAAGACGAACATCCACTGGGCGTCGACCACCTCGGCGGCGCCGCTCACCGCGTCGCGAAGGGTCAGGCGCTCCAGATGGTCCTCGCCGTGCGCCTCCTCCACGACGGTCCGCGGCCGCACGGTGATGTTCGGCGCCTCCTCGATCTGCTGGATCAGGTAGTACGACATCGACGCCGCCAGGGACTCCCCGCGCACCAGCAGCGTCACCGACTTCGCGCCGCGCGCCAGGAACACGGCCGCCTGCCCGGCGGAGTTCGCGCCGCCGACGATGTACACGTCCTGTCCCTCGCACGAGGACGCCTCGGTGAGGGAGGAGCCGTAGTACACCCCGCGCCCGGTCAGGTCGTCGCAGCCCGGCGCCCGGAGCTGCCGGTAGGACACGCCGGTCGCCAGGATGACGCTGTGTGCGGCGACCTCGGAGCCGTCGGAGAACCGCACGACGCGCGCCGCACCGCCGACCTCGAGGCCCGTGACCTCGCGCGCCGTGAGGATCTCGGCGCCGAAGCGTGTCGCCTGACGGCGGGCGCGATCGGTGAGCTGCGCCCCGGAGACGCCGTCCGGGAAGCCCAGGTAGTTCTCGATGCGGGAGCTCTGCCCGGCCTGTCCACCGGTCGCCGACCGTTCGACGAGCACGGTCCGCAGCCCCTCGGACGCCCCGTAGACCGCGGCGCCGAGCCCGGCGGGACCGCCGCCGATGACGACGAGGTCGTAGAACTCGGCGGCCGGCGTGGTGGCGAGCCCCACATGGGCGGCCAGTTCCGGCGCGTCCGGCTCGATCAGAACCGATCCGTCCGGCGTGAGCACCAGCGGCAGCCGGTGTCCGTCCGTGCCGGCCGCTTCGAGCAGCCGCTGCCCCTCGGGCTCGTCGGACGCGTACCAGCGGTACGGCACCTGGTTGCGGGCCAGGAACTCGCGTACCCGCGAGGAGTGCGCCGACCAGCGGTGGCCGACCATCTTGGTCTCGGGCACCGGCCGGTAGTCGCTGGAGCGCCAGGCGGTGAGCAGATCGTCCAGGACCGGGTAGAGCTTCTCCTCCGGCGGGTCCCAGGGCTTGAGCAGATAGTGGTCGAGGTCGACGACGTTGATCGCGTCGATGGCCGCGTTGGTGTCGGCGTACGCGGTCAGGAGCACGCGGCGCGCCCCCGGGTACACGCCGAGGGCCTGTTCGAGGAACTCGATGCCGTTCATCTGCGGCATGCGGTAGTCGGCCAGGATCACGGCCACCAGGTCGCCGCGCAGCTTCAGCTCGCGCAGTGCGTCGAGGGCGGACTCGCCGGACTCGGCGCGCACGATCCGGTACCCGCCGCCGTAGCGTCGCCGCAGGTCACGGGCGATGGCGCGGGAGACTCCCGGATCGTCGTCCACCGTCAGGATGACGGTTCGGCTTGCGTCGCCGGCCTGTGCCATGCCTCTCCGCCCTGCGAGCTCCGGCCCGGCCGGCACGACGAGCTGCCCGCCGGCTCCCGTCCATCGTAAGTTCGATCGCCCGGCCCCGCTCCGGCTCGGGAAGCCCGGGGGAGCCCCCGTGACGGACGGCCCCTGGGAACGCACGACGGCCGGGGCACCCGCATCGGTGTCCCGGCCGCCTGCCGGCGGTGGCGCGCGGCGCCCCCGCCCGCCGCGTCAGCCGATCTCGACGAGCAGGTCGCCGCCCTCCACCTGCTGGATCCTGGTGATGGCCAGGCGGGACACCCGGCCCGTCCTCGTCGCGGTGATCGAAGCCTCCATCTTCATCGCCTCGATGGTGGCCACCGTCGCACCGGCCTCGACCTCGTCGCCCTCGGCGACCGCCAGCGTGACCACACCGGCGAACGGAGCGGCGACATGGCCGGGGTCGGACCTGTCGGCCTTCTCGGTCACCGGGAGATCGGCGGCCGCCGCCTTGTCGCGCACCTGGATCGGCCGCAGCTGGCCGTTCAGGGTGGACATGACGGTACGCATGCCGCGTTCGTCGGCCTCGCCGACGGCCTCGAGCTCGATGAGCAGCCGGACACCGGGGCCGAAGTCGACGGAGTACTCCTTGCCCGGGCGCAGCCCGTAGAAGAAGTCCTTGCTGTCGAGCACGCTGGTGTCGCCGTACGCCTGCCGGTGCGCCTCGTAGGCCTGCGTCGGCCCCGGGAACAGGAGCCGGTTCAGAGTCGCGCGCCGGTCCTTGGCGAGGCCGGTGCGGTCCTCCGCGGTCAGCTCCCGCATCGGCTTGGGCCCGGCGCGGCCCTCCAGCGCCTTGCTGCGGAACGGCTCCGGCCAGCCGCCGGGAGGTGTGCCCAGTTCGCCGTGGAGGAAGCCGACGACCGAGTCGGGGATGTCGAAGCGGTTCGGCGCGGCCTCGAAGTCCTCGGGTGCCACCCCGGCGCCCACGAGATGGAGCGCGAGGTCACCCACCACCTTCGACGACGGGGTGACCTTCACCAGCCGGCCCAGCATCCGGTCCGCGGCGGCGTACGTCGACTCGACGTCCTCGAAACGGTCGCCGAGGCCGAGAGCGACCGCCTGGGTACGCAGGTTGGAGAGCTGGCCGCCCGGGATCTCGTGGTGGTACACGCGACCGGTCGGCGAGTCGAGACCCGCCTCGAAGGGGGCGTAGACCTTGCGCACGCTCTCCCAGTACGGCTCCAGGTCGCCGACCGCCTGGAGGTCGAGGCCGGTGGGCCGGGCGGAGTGGTCGGTCGCGGCGACGATCGCCGACAGCGACGGCTGAGAGGTCGTACCGGCCATGGAGGCCACCGCCCCGTCCACCGCGTCCGCCCCCGCCTGGATTGCTGCCAGGTACGTGGCGAGCTGGCCGCCCGCCGTGTCGTGGGTGTGGAGGTGCACCGGCAGGTCGAACTCCCTGCGCAGCGCCGAGACCAGCGTGGCCGCGGCGGGGGCGCGCAGCAGGCCGGCCATGTCCTTGACCGCCAGCACGTGGGCACCCGCGGCGACGATCTTCTCGGCCAGCCGCAGGTAGTAGTCCAGCGTGTACAGCCGCTCCGCCGGGTCGGAAAGGTCGGAGGTGTAGCAGAGCGCGACCTCGGCCACCGCGGTCCCGGTCTCCCGTACGGCCTCGATGGCGGGGCGCATCTGGTCGACGTCGTTGAGCGCGTCGAAGATACGGAAGATGTCGATGCCGGTGGCCGCGGCCTCCTGCACGAAGGCGTCGGTCACCTCCGTCGGGTACGGGGTGTACCCCACGGTGTTGCGGCCGCGCAGGAGCATCTGCAGGCAGATGTTCGGCACGGCCTCGCGCAGGGCCGCGAGGCGCTCCCACGGGTCCTCGGCGAGGAAGCGCAGCGCGACGTCGTAGGTGGCGCCGCCCCAGCACTCCAGCGACAGCAGCTCCGGCAGGTTGTGCGCCACCGCGGGGGCGACGGCCAGGAGGTCCTTGGTGCGGACCCGGGTGGCGAGGAGCGACTGGTGGGCGTCGCGGAAGGTGGTGTCGGTGACGCCGATGGTCGGCGACTCGCGCAGGCTCCGGGCGAAGCCCTCCGGGCCGAGCGCGAGGAGCCTCTGCCGGGAACCGGCGGCCGGCTCGCCGGCGCGCAGCGCGGGCAGCTTGCTCGCGGGCGAGATCAGCTCGGGCCGGGGGCCGTGCGGCTTGTTCACGGTGACGTCGGCGAGGTAGGTGAGCAGCTTCGTGCCGCGGTCGGCCGAGTGGCGGGAGGTGAGCAGGTGCGGGCGCTGCTCGATGAAGGCCGTCGTGACGTGTCCGGCCTGGAAGTCCGCGTCGTCGAGCACGGCCTGCAGGAACGGGATGTTCGTGGACACGCCGCGGATCCGGAACTCGGCCACCGCGCGCCGGGCCCGGTCGACGGCGGTACGGAAGTCCCGTCCCCGGCAGGTCAGCTTGACCAGCATCGAGTCGAAGTGGGCGCTGACCTCCGTACCGGCGTGGGTGGTGCCGCCGTCGAGCCGGATGCCGGAGCCTCCCGGAGAGCGGTAGGCGCTGATCATGCCGGTGTCCGGGCGGAAACCGTTCGCGGGGTCCTCGGTGGTGATCCGGCACTGCAGCGCGGCGCCGCGCAGGACGACGGACTCCTGGGTCAGGCCGAGGTCGGCGAGGGTCTCGCCGGAGGCGATGCGCAACTGCGACTGCACGAGGTCGATGTCGGTGACCTCCTCGGTCACCGTGTGCTCGACCTGGATGCGCGGATTCATCTCGATGAAGACGTGGTTGCCGTCGCGGTCGAGGAGGAACTCCACGGTGCCCGCGTTGCGGTAGCCGATCCGGCGGGCGAACCTCACCGCGTCGTCACAGATGCGCCGGCGTACCTCCGGGTCGAGGTTCGGGGCGGGCGCGAGCTCGATCACCTTCTGGTGGCGCCGCTGCACCGAGCAGTCGCGCTCGAAGAGATGGATGACGTTGCCCTCGCCGTCGGCGAGGATCTGCACCTCGATGTGGCGCGGGTCGACGACGGCCTTCTCCAGGAAGACGGTCGCGTCGCCGAAGGCGGACTCGGCCTCGCGGGCCGCCGCCTCGATGGACTCGCGGAGCGTGGCCGGGTCCTCGACCCGCCGCATGCCGCGACCGCCGCCGCCGGCGACGGCCTTGACGAACACGGGGAAGCCGATGCCCTCGGCGGCCGCCACCAGTTCGTCCACGTCGGTGGAGGGCGCCGAGGAGCCGAGGACGGGGACGCCCGCCTCCCGGGCGGCGGCCACGGCACGCGCCTTGTTCCCGGTCAGCTCCAGGGTCTGCACGCTCGGACCCACGAACGTGATGCCCGCCTCCTCGCAGGCGCGGGCCAGATCCGGGTTCTCGGACAGGAATCCGTACCCCGGGTAGACGGCGTCGGCACCGGCTTTGCGGGCCGCCCGGATGATCTCCTCCACGGAGAGGTAGGCGCGCACCGGATGTCCGGGCTCACCGATCTCGTATGCCTCGTCCGCCTTCAGCCGGTGCAGAGAGTTGCGGTCCTCGTGGGGGAAGACGGCCACCGTGCGCGCACCCAATTCGTAGCCGGCGCGGAACGCGCGAATCGCGATCTCCCCGCGGTTGGCCACCAGTACCTTGCGGAACATCCTGATCCCTTCACCCTGCCGGTGATGAGCACAACGGATCGCCGTCGCGTCCCCGCGCACGTGGTGCCCTGGGATCGGCACTCGCCCGCGTCGCGCCCGGCCTGTTTCGGTTTCGGCAACGCTAAGGGCTGCGCGGTGGCCTTCTGAAGATCCCACGACAGTGACATGGATCATCGGCATGCAGCCCTCCCCGAGGGGTAAGGAGGACGTGTCGGGCGCACGTGGGGCGGCCTCGCCCGGGAAGAATCCTTTTCGCAGCATGTACTGCATTCGGGTGATATTCGACCGTCCCCGTGATCGCCGGTGCCTATGATCCACTGTTGTGACAGAGAGTCAGTACGCCCGGTCCGACCAGGACTCGGCTGATGTGGTCATCCTCGGGGCCGGCCCGGCCGGACTGGTGCTGGGGAACCTCTTACTTCGCAGCGGAATCGACTGTGTCGTGCTGGAACGTGCCGACCGGGACCACATCCAGAACCGGGCCCGGGCGGGCTTCCTCGCAGCGAACACCGTGCGGATCCTGGAACGCCACGGCCTGGACGCGGGAGTGCGCCGGCGCGGCCACGAGCACAGCGTCTGCGAGTTCCGTACCGAGGACGGCCGGTTCCGCCTGGACTACCGAGGGCTCGGCAGGGGTGAGCCCCACACCGTCTACCCGCAGCACGAGCTGGTCACCGATCTGCTGGCCGAGTTCATCGCCGCCGGAGGGCGGATCCGATTCGGGACCGAGGCGGTCGCCGTGTCCGACGCCGACGGCCCCGCTCCCACGGTGACCGTACGGGAGGGGGACGGGCGGCCCGGACGGTGGCGGGCACGGTACGTCGCCGCCTGCGACGGCCGCCACGGGGCGGGGCGGCGCTCGCTTCCTCCCGGCGCGGTCCGGCGCCACCACCGCGACCACGGGGTGTCCTGGCTGGGCCTGCTCGCCGAGGCACCGCCGAGCCTCGACGCCGTGGGCTATGCCGTCCACCCGCGTGGCTTCGCCGGACACATGGCCCGCTCCGCCGAGATCACCCGCTACTACCTGCAGTGCGACCGCGGGACCCGGGCGGAGGACTGGAGCGAGGACCGTATCTGGGACGAGCTCGCGCTGCGCATGCGGGCCACCGAGTACGGACCCCTGCTGCGCGGCCGGGTCGTCCAGCGCGCCGTCGTCGACCTGGAGTCCGACGTGCTCGAACCGCTGCGCCACGGCTCGCTCTTCCTCGTGGGCGATGCCGCCGCACTGATCAGCCCGTCCGCCGCCAAGGGCGCCAACCTCGCGGTGCTGGAGGCGGAGATCCTGGCCCGGGCCCTGACCGACCACCTCACCCACGGCGACCCCGAGCCGCTCGCCTCCTACTCGGCGCGCTGCCTTGCCCACATCTGGCGGGCACAGGAGTTCTCGCACTGGATGATCCGCCTTCTGCACGGCAGCGCCCAGGGTTCCGAGGACGGCTCCCTCTTCCAGGAGCGTCTGCGCCGCTCCCGGATCGACTCGCTGCGCACCTCGCGCACCCAGCAGGACTGGTTCGCCGAGAACTACGTCGGCATCTGACCGACTTCCTCCTTTCTTCTCCTCTCTTCGTCCCGTTCCGGGCCAGGCCCTGGGTCTGCCGTGCGCGTGCACGGCGGGCTCCGGTGGCCGGGCCCGGGCTTCCTCCTTCACACACGGACAGGGAATGCATCCCGAACATCCCTTCACCATGCCCGCGAACATGCCCCCCGCGACCATGCCCCCCGCGAACGCGACGCCCGCGAACGCGGTGCCCGCGATCCCGACGCCCTCGCTGCCGGCGCACGCCGGAGGCGACGCGGAGCGGCTCGGCGCGACAGCCGGATTCGTCCGTGAACAGGACACGTCGGTCCTGCTGTCACGCGTGCTGCCCGGCCTCGACGGTCCCGAACTGCGCGCGCTGACGGACCGGTGCCGGTTCGCGCACGCGGCGGTGCTCGTGTTCCCGCCCGACGAGCACGCGCTGCGCGCCGACCTCGCGGCGTGCGGGCTGCCCGCCGACGCGCAGGCGCAGCCCAGTGTCGTGGTGCGCGAGCGGCTCGCCGCACGCCATCGCCGGGATCCGGCCGATCTTGACGTAAGGATTCTCCGTCCCGTGGTCCGCGGTCCCGCCGAAGAGCCACGCGCGGTCGAGGTGTTCGCGCTGACGGTGCCACCGGGCTCCGGCCTGTCCGTGATCGCTGCCGAGGAGCGCCGCCGGGACCATGAGGCGCACCTCGCGTTCGACGTCGCCCGCCCGGACCCGCTGGTGCTGCGCGGGCTGTTGGCGAGCTTCGAGCGGCACGGTGCGGCCGCCGACGGAGGGGGCTACAACCCGCACGAGGACGGCACCGTGTTCTACTTCACGGCCCCCGCCGACACGAAGACCGCCTACCGGCGCGTCGAGCTGTACGCGAGCGGAGACCACCGTGACGTACTGGCCGAGCACCTCGCCCGGCCCCTCGCCCCTGCGGTGCACCCGCGCGGGACCGGTGAACCGCAGCCGTCGGAAAAGCTCTTGTGGCTGCTGACCGGTGCCTGGACCACCCAGGCCCTGGCGGCGTGCGCGCGGCTGGGGCTGCCCGAGGCCATGAACCGCCACACCGGGGTGGACGGTTCACAGCTCGCCCGGGCCGTCGGGGCCCACCCGCAGAGCACGATGACCCTGCTGCGGTACCTCGCCATGCTGGGCGTGGTCGCCGAAGGCCCGGACGGATACCGGCTCACCGACGTCGGCGCGCTCCTGGACCCGGAGGCGCCGGGCTCGATGCGGCCCCTGGCACTGATGTACGGCGGCCCCTTCTACCAGTCCTTCGCCCATCTGACCCACACCGTGCGCAGCGGAGAACCCGGCTTCGAGCACCTCTACGGCGAGAACCACTTCGACCACTTCGCCCGCGACCCCGAACTCGCCGCCCTCTTCGACCAGTCGATGGCGTCGAGCGCGGCCATGTTCGATCCTCTCCCCGCGCACCCGGTCCTCACCGCCGCCACCGCCTCCGGCCGCCCCCGTACCGTGGTCGACGTCGCGGGCGGCACCGGAGAGCTGCTGGGCCGCATCCTGACCGCTCACCCCACCCTGCGGGGAGTCCTCCTCGAACGCCCTCAGGTCCTCGCGGCGGCGCGGACCTACCTGGACGCCATCGGTGTCGGAGGGCGGTGCGACTACCGGGCGGGCGACTTCGCGGACGTACCCCCGGGCGGCGACGTCTACATCCTCTCCCGTGTCCTGCACGACTGGGACGACGACCGGTGCCGGAGCATTCTGGGTCACTGCGCCGAGGCCATGCCCCGGCAGGCGGACCTCCTCGTCGTCGAACGCCTGCTGCCCGCCGGCGCCGAGCCCTCGCTCGCCACCGCGTGGGACCTCCACATGATGTGCAACACCGGAGGCCGCGAGCGCACGGCCGACCACTACGGCCGGCTGCTCGAGGAGCACGGTCTCGAACTCACGGGCCACACCCCGCTTGCCCTGGGCGCCCACGTCCTCCACGCCCGCAGGCCCTGAGGCGTCGCCGGTGCCTGGAGGGGAGCGGCTCCTCCAGGCGCCGGCGGGCTGGGAACCGGCAGCCGGTTCGGCCGTGCCACACGTTCCGCAAGCCCCGGCCGGGGGCATAGTGGTGGGGTGATCACCAATAGTGACGAGGCCGGCAGCGGCCGCGACGCCGGCAGTGGCCCCGACGGCGCCGGCGACGAGGAGGCACAGGTCATCGTGGTGGGGGCGGGACCGGCCGGTTCCGCCGCCGCGGTGCACCTCGCGCGAGCCGGTGTGGACGTGCTGCTCCTGGAGAAGAGCGGTTTCCCCCGGGAGAAGGTGTGCGGCGACGGGCTGACACCGCGCAGCGTCTACCAGTTGGTACGGATGGGCATCGACATCGACGCACCGGGCTGGATGCGCAACAAGGGGATGCGCTGGGTCTGCGGAGGCCTCGAAGCCGAGCTGGACTGGCCGCGCCTGGGGGCGCTTCCCGACTTCGGACTCACCCGCAGCCGGCACGACTTCGACGACCTGCTCGCTTCTCACGCGAGCGCCACCGGGGCGCGCCTTCGCACCCACGTGAAGGTGACGGGCCCTCTGACCGACCGGGCAGGACACGTCATCGGCGTCTCCGCCACGCGCGGAGCCGGCCAGGAACCGGTCCGCTACCGGGCCCCGCTGGTGGTCGCGGCCGACGGAGCCTCGGCGCGCACGGCTCTGGGCCTGGGCTTCGAACGGGACGGCAAGCGACCCGTCGCGGCGGCCGCCCGCCGGTACTACCGCAGCGAGGCCCGTACGCACGACCCCTATCTGGAACTCTGGGCCGACCTGCGCTGTCCCCGCACCGGACGGGACCTGCCCGGGTACGGATGGGTGTTCCCGATGGGGGACGGGCGCGTCAACGTGGGCCTCGGCGCCCTGCCGCAGCAACGGCGGCGCAGACCGGTGGACCTGCGGGCGGCCCTGGAACACTGGCTGCCCCGCCTGCCCGAGGAGTGGGGGGTGCGCGAGGAGAACGCCGACTCGCCCCTGCGGAGCGCGCCGCTGCCCATGGGGCTGAACCGGCGTCCGCAGTACGGGCGTGGCGTGCTGCTCGTGGGCGACAGCGCCGGCATGGTCAGTCCGTGGAGCGGCGAGGGCATCGCCCAGGCGATGGAGGCCGCCGAGGTGGCGGCGGACATCATCGCCCTGGCGCTCGCCCGGCCGGCCGGGCCACGCCGGGAACACGCGCTGCACCAGTACCCGGTCGAGATCCAGCGCCGCTGGGCGCGCTACTACCGGCTGGGCAACGTCGCCGGTGATCTGGTCTTCTCCCGCTACGGCTTCCGGCCGGTCCTGCACCCCAGGGTGATGGCCTCGCCCCACCTGCTGCGCGCTCTGGCCCGGCTGCTCACCCACGTGACCGACGAGCCCGCACAGGACACGATCGACGCCGTGCTCCACGGGCTGCTGCGCCTCGTTCCCACGCCCCGACGGTAGACCGCGTCACGGGAACGCTCACCTCTCCACCGCCTCCGCCTCGCCTCCGGCGGGGTGGGCGCGGAGGTACCCGACGACGGTGTTGCCGACGGCGACGAGCGGTACCGCCACGACGGCTCCGCCGATTCCCGCGACGGTGCCGCCCGTGGCGACGGCCAGGACGACGGCCAGCGGATGGACCCGGACGGCGCGGCCGAGGATGAACGGCTGCAGCACGTGTCCCTCGATCTGCTGCACCACGAGGACGACCATCAGGGCCATCAGCGCGGTGAACACCCCCTCCGTCACGAGCGCGACGACGACCGCGAGCGCCCCGGAGACGACGGCACCGACGAGGGGCACGAAGGACGACAGGAAGATCACCACGCCGATGGGGACGGCCAGCGGTACGCCGAGGAAGTAGATGCCCAGGCCGATGAAGACCGCGTCGATCATGGCGACGATCATCGTGCCGCGCACGTACGCGGTCAGTGTCCGCCAGGCGCGCGGACCCGCGCCCGCGACGCCGGGGCGGGCTCCGGCGGGGACCAGCTTGAGGGTCCACCTCCAGATGCGCTTGCCGTCGTACAGCAGGAAGAGGGTGGCGAACATGGCGAGCAGCAGGCCGGTGATCACCTCCACGAGCACGGTCACGCCCTGGAGGCCGGTGGAGGCGATTTCACTCGTGCTGGTGCCGATGCTGTCGCTCAAGGTGTCGGCGATGTCGTTGATCTGTTGCTCCGTGACGTGGAGCGGGCTGTTGATCAGCCACTGCTTGAGTTCGTCGATGCCCTCCCGGACGCGGTCGGAGAGGTCGTCGACGTTGTCCAGCACCTGCCAGACGACGAACCATCCGACCAGTCCGAGGAGCACGAAACCGCAGGTCGCCGTCAGCGCCGTGGCGGGCCCCCGGGCGAGGCCGGCTCGGTGCAGCCGGGCCACCGTCGGCTGGAGCAGAGCGGTGACCAGGAGCGCGACGACGAAGGCGAGCACGACCAGCCGTACCGCCCCGATGACCCGCATGAGCACCCAGAGGGTGGCGGCGAGCACCAGGAACCGCCAGCCGGCCTCCGCGGCCACCCGTACCGGCCACGGCACCGACGCCGCCGGACCCCGCGCCGGGGGATCGCCCTCGTGACGCGCTTCCGGGGGAAGCGACTCCTCCCAGGCCCGGTGGTCCTCCGCGTCCCGTTCGGCCTGGAGCCGCGCCCGACGCTCGCGGAGCGCCGCGGCACTCTCCTTCACACGCCCGGGCCACCGGCGCAGGCGGGGCAGTCGACGTCGGTCCACCGAGGAGACCCTCCAAGTCGCTTCCCAAGTCGGACGAGGTTCCCCCCAGGCTGGCGCGTGTGCGGCCGTCCGGCACCCCGGGAGTGCGGCGCGAGGACCGGCTCGGCGGCCTCCCCGGCCCGGGACGAAGCCGGGAAACCGCCGCCGGGAACCCATACGGCCGCCGGATGGGGGTAGGCGCCGTTCGTGGGTGACGGGACATCTGCCCTGTCACCCGCGGGCGTCGGCCGACTCACCGGGAGTCCGGCCCCTCCAGAGACTGAGGTAAGCCATGATCGTTGTCGGACTCATCCTGCTCGTCATCGGACTCGTCGCCGGTATATCCCTTCTGTGGACCATCGGGATGATCCTGGTCCTCATCGGCGCCGTCCTGTGGGTCCTCGGAGCCGTGGGCCACGCGGTGGGCGGCCGACGTCACTACTGGTAGACGTGGCGACCGGGAGCACCGCGCGGGCGAACGTGCCTGCGGACCGAGCGGCGTCCCCCCATGCCCTCGCGGTGCCCGGTGCGTAAGGAGGACACAGCTCATGCGCGCACTGACGTGGCAAGGTACGCGGGACGTCCGCGTGGAGTCGGTGGCCGATCCCGCGATCAAGGATCCGTCGGATGTCGTCGTCAAGGTGACCTCGACCGGTATCTGCGGCTCCGACCTGCACCTGTACAACGTCCTGGGTGCCTACCTGGAGCCCGGCGACATCCTCGGGCACGAGGCGATGGGTCTGGTGGAGGCGGTCGGACCGGAGGTGTCCACGCTCTCGACCGGGGACCGGGTCGTCGTCCCGTTCAACGTGTCGTGCGGACAGTGCTTCATGTGCGACCAGGGTCTTCACTCCCAGTGCGAGACGACCCAGGTGCGTGAGTACGACAAGGGCGCGTCGCTGTTCGGCTACACGAAGCTGTACGGACAGGTTCCGGGCGGTCAGGCCGAGTACCTCCGCGTGCCCTTCGGCGACACGCTGCCCGTCAAGGTGCCGAAGGGCCCGCCCGACGAGCGGTTCGTGTATCTCTCCGACGTACTGCCGACGGCCTGGCAGGCCGTCGAGTACGCCGACATCCCCCCGGGCGGGTCCGTCACGGTGCTCGGGCTCGGGCCGATCGGCCTGATGTCCGCCCGCATCGCCCTGCACCGCGGCGCCCGGCTCGTCCTCGGTGTCGACCGCGTCCCCGCCCGTCTGCAGCGCGCGAGAGAAGCCGGCGTGCGCACGCTCGACCTCACCGGGCACGGCAAACGGCTCGTCACCGAGGTGCGGAACCTGACGGACGGCCGGGGGACGGACTCGGTCATCGACGCGGTGGGCATGGAAGCCCACGGAGCGCCCCTGGCCGCGGCCGCACAACGAGTCACGGCGCTGTTGCCCGACGCCCTCGCCCGTCCCCTCATGGAACACGCCGGCGTCGACCGCCTGCCCGCTCTGCACATGGCGATCGACCTGGTGCGGCGCGGCGGCACGGTCTCCGTCTCCGGCGTCTACGGAGGTGTGGCGGACCCCATGCCCCTGCTGACCCTGTTCGACAAGCAGATCCAGCTGCGCATGGGTCAGGCCAACGTCCGGGCCTGGGTGGACGACATCCTGCCGCTGCTCGACGACAGCGATCCGCTGGGAGTGGAAGGCTTCGCCACGCACGTCCTGCCCCTCGAAGAGGCGCCGCGCGCCTACGCCATGTTCCAGGCGAAGGAAGACGGGATGATCAAGGCCCTTCTCCGGCCGTAAGAGGGAGGCAGCGGGTTTTGGGATGGCGATTCCGGCAGGGCGCGCCCCCCCGATCGGCATCGCCTCTCCGCAGTGCGGTGGGCCGGCCGGCCCGGGTCGGACGCCCGACGGGCCGCCGGGCAGGACGCCTGCCCGGCGGCCGGGGGGCTCAGGCCGCCGCTGGGGTGTAGTGGGCGGCGTCGTCGCCCTCGATCACCTCGCTGCGCGTTCCGTCGACCCCGGCCGGGACGTCGCCCGCGACGGTCACGCGGTGCAGCAGGCGCGGCAGGTCGCCGTAGTCGTCGGGGGCGTAGTGCTGGGTGATCCGGTTGTCGAACAGGACGAGGTCGCCCGGCTGCCAGGCCACGCGCACGATGTTCTCCGGACGGGTGACGTACGACTGGAAGAGGCGCAGCAGGTCGCGGGAGTCGGAGGGGCCGAGGCCGACGATGCTCTGGGCGAAGCCGCCGATGAACAGCCCTCGTTCCCCGGTCTCGGGGTGGACCCGGACGACCGGGTGGGCGGTGCGGTACCGCCGGGAGACGAACTGCCTGCGGTGCTCGGCCGCCTTCTCGCTCTTCGGGGCGGCGTAGTCGTAGTCGTTGGTGTGCACCGCCCACAGCTTGTCGGCGAGCTCCCGCAGCGGCCCGGGCAGATCCGCGTAGGCGGCGCCCGTGTTCGCGATGAGGGTGTTGCCGCCGTAGGGCGGGACCACGATGCTGCGCAGCGTGGACGCCTTCGGCGGCGTCCGGACGAAGGTGACGTCCGTGTGCCAGTGGTTGGCGCGGATGCCCTCGTCGCCGTCGACGGGCAGGATCTGGGGCCGGCCGTCGACGGACGGCACGGTCGGGTGCGCGGTGGTGAGCTCGCCGAAGAGCGAGGCGAAGCGGAGCTGGCCCGCCTCGTCGAGCCGCTGATCACGGAAGACGAGCGCCTTGTGTTCCAGGAGCGCGGAGTTGATCTCGGTGACGACGGCGGGGGCGAGGTCGGCGCCGAGGTCCACGCCGAGGATCTCCGCGCCGATACGGCCTCCGATCCTGCGGACGTCGAAGCCGGTGCTGGTGGTCATGGAAGTGGTCCTTTCGAAGCGGTCAGAAGGTGAGGGTCGGTGGGCGGCCTGGCGTTCCCGGTGCCCCGAGGGGCGGCCGGCTGCTCGAAGCGCGCCGGGCGTGCGGCCGCGTCATGCGGGCCGCCCCGCTGCCGCCGCCGTCGCGGCCACCGCGGCGCTCTGGTTGGCCGGGCGCGCGAGCCCGTAGTGCTCGCGCAGCGTGCGGCCGCTGTACTCGGTACGGAACAGGCCGCGGCGCTGCAGGATCGGGACGACCTGGTCGACGAAGTCCTCCAGCCCGCTCGGCAGAAGGGGCGGCATGATGTTGAAGCCGTCGGCGGCGCCCTGGGTGAACCACTCCTGGAGCTCGTCGGCGATCTGCTCCGGAGTACCGGCGAAGACGCGGTGGCCGCGTCCGGCTCCGAGGCGTGCGATGAGCTGGCGCACGGTCAGGCCGTCGCGGCGCGCGATGTCGGCGACGAGCGTGAAACGGCTCTTGTTGCCGTTGATGTCCCGCTCCTCGGGCAGTTCGGGCAGCGGCCCGTCCAGCGGCACCCCCGTCAGGTCGGTGCCGAGCATGCCGGACAGCTGGGCGAGCCCGTACTCGGGGATCTGCAGCTCCGTGAGCTCCTGCTCCAGCGCACGTGCCTCGGCCTCGGTCGAGCCGATGACGGGCGCGATGCCCGGGAGCACCAGGAGTCGGTCCTCGCCTCGGCCGTGGCGCGCGAGCCGGGACTTGAGGTCCTTGTAGAACGCCTGGCCGTCGGCGAGCGTCTGCTGGGCGGTGAAGACGGCCTCGGCGTACTGCGCGGCGAACTCCTTGCCGTCCTCCGACGAACCGGCCTGCACCAGCAGCGGGTGGCCCTGAGGACTGCGGGGGACGTTCAGCGGACCCTGTACCCCGAAGTACTCCCCGCGGTGGTCGATCGTCCGCACCCGGTCCGTGTCCGCGTAGATGCCCCGCTCGCGGTCGAGCAGGATCGCGTCGTCCTCCCAGCTGTCCCACAGCTTGGTGGCGACCTCGACGAACTCCCGGGCCCGCTCGTAGCGGAGCCGGTGCTCCAGGTGCTCCTCCTGGCCGAAGTTGCGGGCCTCGTTCACGGTGCCGGAGGTGACGATGTTCCAGCCGGCCCGGCCGCCGCTGATGTGGTCCAGGGAGGCGAACTTGCGGGCGGTGTGGAACGGCTCGTTGAAGGTGGTGGAGACGGTGGCGATCAGCCCGACGTGCTCGGTGACCGCCGCCAGCGCCGACAGCAGGGTGAGCGGTTCGAAACCGCCGAGCGCGTTGTACCGGGCGTTCCCCCACAGGGCGAGGCCGTCGGCGAGGAAGACCGAGTCGAGCAGCCCGCGCTCGGCGGTCCGGGCGAGCTGCTGGAAGTAGCGCAGATCGGTGACCCGTTCGGGCTGGGTACGGGGGTGGCGCCAGGCGGCGTCGTGGTGGCCGGCGTTCATCAGGAAGGCGTTGAGATGGAGGGTGCGGGGGCTGGTCGCGGTCATGGGTTCCTCGGATCGGGGCGGAGAGATGATCGGGTGCTGCGAGGAGGGCGGGCCGGTCCGGATCAGGCGGCGGACACGCGCCAGGAGCTGAGCCGGCGCTCCAGGACGACCAGGAGCTGGTTGAACGTCACGCCGATGGCGGAGATCGTGATGATTCCCGCGTACATCTGCGGGATCGCGAAGTTGTACTGCGAGGCGTTGATCAGATAGCCGAGCCCCGCCTTGGCCCCGATCATCTCGGCGGCGACCAGCACCAGGATCGACCCCGCTCCGGCGAGCCGGATGCCGGTGAACATCACGGGCACGGCGGACGGCAGGATGACCTTCTGGAAGAGCCGGGGTGCGGACAGGTCCATCGATTTCGCGAGCTTCAGCAGCGTGGGGTCGACCGTGCGGACCGCGCTGATCGTGTTGAGCAGGATCGGCCAGGTGCACGCGTACACCACGATGGAGATCTTCGAGGTCTCCCCGATGCCCAGCAGCAGCACGAAGACCGGCAGCAGGGCCAGCGCGGCGGTGTTGCGGAACACTTCGAGCAGCGGACCGAGCAGATCGGCGACCGGCCGGTACCAGCCGATCAGCAGCCCGAGGGGTACGGCGACGGCCACGGCCAGACCGAATCCGCTGAACGAACGCACCAGGCTGGCGTAGGTGTTGTCGGCGAGCCGGCCGTCGGCCGCCAGCTCCCACCAGGCGACGAGCACCTCGCTGAACGGCGGCAGGAAGGTCCGGTCGACCAGCCCGAGCCGCGGGGCGGTCTCCCACAGCAACAGCAGGGCCACGATGGCCGCGGACCTGGTGGCCCCGGTCGCCAGGAGGGACGCCGTCCGCCGGAGCACCCGGCGGACAGGGACAGCCCGGGAAGGGATCCGGGGCGGCGGCGCGGGCGCCGAGCGCGTGACGGAGGAGGAGAGGGCCGGGGCGGTGGTGGGGGCGCCTTCGTCGAGGCTCGCCGGGGGCGGCGGGGGAGCCTTCTCGGTGGTGGTGCCGGTCGTCAGGCTCATGCGGATGCCTCCTGCTTCTCCAACTGCTGGGCCCTGGCGACCTCGTCGTGCAGCAGCGACCAGATCTCGTGACGGTGGCGTGCGAACTCGGGAGCGGAACGGATGTCGTCGGTGTCGGCACGGGAGCCGAGCGCGACCGGTACGACCTGCTTGATGCGGCCCGGCCTGGACGTCATGACGGCGACGCGCTGCCCCAGGTAGACGGCTTCGTCGATGCTGTGCGTGATGAAGACGACGGTCTTGCCCGTCCGCTGCCAGATGCGGAGCAGTTCGTCCTGCAGCGACTCACGGGTCTGGGCGTCCAGCGCGCCGAACGGCTCGTCCATGAGGAGCA
Organism: Streptomyces sp. NPDC127129; assembly: GCF_042671585.1. Classification (NCBI taxonomy): domain Bacteria; kingdom Bacillati; phylum Actinomycetota; class Actinomycetes; order Kitasatosporales; family Streptomycetaceae; genus Streptomyces; species Streptomyces sp. NPDC127129. Next base: position 161,340 of record NZ_JBHXTV010000002.1, on the reverse strand, counting down.
CGTCCGGGTCGTAGGCCAGGCTGCGGGCGATCGCCACGCGCTGCCGCATCCCGCCCGACAGCTCGTGCGGGTGCCGGTGCTCGAACCCGGACAGACCGACCAGATCCAGGAACTCCCGTGCTCGCGCGGCCCGTTCGCGGCGTGGTACTCCGGTGGCCTCCAGGCCGAACTCGACGTTCCCCTGCGCCGTGCGCCAGGGCAGCAGCGCGTACTGCTGGAAGACGATGCCGCGGTTCAGGCCGGGACCGGTGACCGGTGTCCCGTCCAGCAGGATCCTTCCGCCGGTGGGGCGGGTGAGGCCGCCGAGCATGTCGAGGAGCGTCGACTTGCCGCAGCCGCTGGGGCCGACCAGGGCGACGAACTCGCCTGCCGCCATCTCCAGGTCGATGCCGTCGACGGCGGTGAACTCCGTGGACCCGCGTGTCCCCGAACCGCCCCTCGTGGCGGACTCCTTGACCGTGAAGACCTTCCGTACGTCCTCGAACACGATCTTGGGTGTGGTGGATGCCGGCATCGGATCAGCTCCCGCTCTGCGAGGCGGAGGGTGCCGGTGAGGTGGGCGCCGTGCCGACCTCGCCGGCCTTGTTGAACGTGTTGGTGTAGAGGTCGTCCACCCTGACCTGGCCCTTCCGGATGTCACCGCGCTCGGTCAGCCAGTCGATCCAGAGCTGCAGTTCCTTGCCGGTGATCCGGCCGGCCGTCTCGGCGACACCCCAGGAACGCCAGTACTTGAGGGGGGTGGCGTCCTCGTTGCGTCCGCGCTTCTTCACGATGTCCGTCATCCGGGCGACCACCTCGTCGCGCGGAGTGGAGCGCGACCACTCGATGGCCCGCCCCACGGCGGTGACGAAGGTCCGGGCCGTCCCGGGGTTCTGCTCGAGGAAGCGGTCCGTCATCACGTACGTGCCGGCACTGAAGGCGCCGAGCAGGTCGAAGTCCGTGAAGAGCGGCCGGATTCCACCTGTCGCGAGGGCCTTGTCCCGCAGAATGCCGCCGAGTACGGCCACCCCGATCTGTTTCTGGCGCAGCGACTGCTCGGTGTTGACGGGCGGCACGACCAACGGCTCGACCTTGCCGATCTCCGCCTTGGAAAGCCCGCCACGCTGGAGATAGATGTCGAGCATGGCCTCCGCATGGGCTCCGAGGGTGTTCATCCCGACCTTCTGGCCGGCCAGATCGCGGGCGGAGCGGATCGGGCTGTCCTCAAGGACGTAATACCCGTTGTAGGCGTGCTGGTCGGCGCCGTAATAGCTGATGACAGCCTTGATGGGGGCCTTGTTCGCAGCCAGTTTGACGACCGCGCCGTTGAACGCGCCGCCGAAGTCCGTCTGTCCGGTGGCGGCGGACTGGATGTCCTGAGGTCCGCTGATCGTGTTGCCGACCCACTCCAGCCTGACATCCCCCAGGTAGCCGAGGTCCTCGGCCAGCTCCGGCAAGGTGACCTGTCCCGCCCAGCCCTGGTACCGCAGCGTCCGGGTCCGGTCCTTTCCGGCGGTCCCCGCGGTCGTGCCGCAGCTCACCGCGACCGCGGAGAGACCGAGCAGCGTGATGAACCGTCGTCGGGTCGATGTCATGGTGGTCATGGACAGTCCTGTTCACATTCGATGGAGCGGCTGGATCGTGCTTCTGCCGACTTCTTCCGCGCATGCTGAGAGAGGGCGCGTCGAGACCGTTGTCCGGCCCGGAGCAGGCGCGTTTCACGAAAGGACGCGCCGGAATTCCGGACGGAGGAAGGACGACCGCCGAACCGGCGGGAAAGGAAAAACGGCCGGAGAATTCCTCGCGGGGAATCCGGTCATCTACCGTGGACGCGCGGAACGGCAGTCCACGGTGGAGTGAGGAGCAGGAGAAAGGCCTGCCGGGGGTCTATCGACCGACGGCACAGATGGCGCTGGCTTGACGTCGGAGATCGACGTGGAGCCGCGCGGAGAAGTTCTCGAAAGTGCTCACGGCCAAGAGACTTGCAGCGAAAACCGGACGCGTCAACGTCGCGTCCGGTTGCGTCTCGCATGCTGAATGGAGTGACATACGCGCGAAGCACGGCGTTCACAACCGGCCCGATACGAGGCCCGGAAGCACTCCTTCACGCGTGCCCTGCGGGGCCGCCTCGCGGCGGTCGTGCTGATTCAGGCCATCAGGACCGAGTCGTCCTCGGGGCGCGCGCCGGGCAGGCGGTACCGGGCGGCGATCAGGGCCGCGTCCACATCACGTGTGCCGGTGGAGACGCAGAGCGTGTACGCGACGTCGTCGAGGCGCCGCCGTACCTCGGCGCCGCCGTTCTCCGCGTGCAGCACCCTCAGCGTCTCGTACTGCTCGATCAGGTTGCTCAGCACCGCGGGATGGGCCATCAGCACAGTGGATCTCCCCTCGTCGTCAGGGCGCGACCGCCCGGTTCGCAGCGGCGGGTACCCCTGGTCCCCCGTTCTATGCCGGCACTCGGTTCCGGCTCGTTCAAGCCGCTTGCTTCCCCACCGCTCTCCTTGTGACGATCACGGGGGAGTAGGGTCGTCTTAATTGCCGTACGGCAACGGTCGAGGTCGGGGCCGTACGGGAGGGGGTGCGGTCCGACCGACGCCCGTGACCAGGTGTGGTCCCTGCGGGTACCCGGCGAGCGAACGAGGATGAGGCATGTCTGAGACGACGATCGAGGGCCCCTCCGCCGTGCCGCGGCCGGGGCCGGCGGCGGTGGGGGAATCCGAGCTGCGCCGGCTCCTGGACGGCCTCACCGCCGTGCGTGACGGAGACTTCGGCACCCGGCTGCCCGGCACGGCCGAGGGGCTCATGGGCGAGATCTCCAGTGTGTTCAACGGCATGGTCGACCAGCTCTCCCTCTTCACCTCCGAGGTGACCCGTGTCGCCCGGGAAGTGGGTACGGAAGGGACCCTCGGCGGCCAGGCCAAGGTGCCCGGGGTCTCCGGAACCTGGGCGGACCTGACCGAGTCGGTGAACGCGATGGCCGGAAACCTGACCACTCAGGTCCGTGACATCGCCCACGTCGCCACCGCCGTCGCCAAGGGCGACCTCTCGCAGAAGATCGACGTGGACGCCCGTGGCGAGATCCTGGAGCTCAAGAACACCATCAACACGATGGTCGACCAGCTCTCCTCCTTCGCGGACGAGGTCACGCGCATGGCCCGTGACGTCGGTACGGAGGGCATCCTCGGCGGTCAGGCGGACGTGAAGGGCGTCTCCGGCACATGGCGCGATCTCACCGACTCCGTCAACTCCATGGCCGGCAACCTCACCGCGCAGGTGCGCTCCATCGCGCACGTCGCCACCGCCGTGGCCGAGGGCGACCTCTCCCAGAAGGTCGACGTGGACGCCCGTGGCGAGATCCGGGAGCTGAAGAACACCATCAACACGATGGTCGACCAGCTCTCGGCGTTCGCCGACGAGGTGAGCAGGGTCGCCCGGGAGGTCGGCACGGAGGGCAACCTGGGCGGCCAGGCCACCGTACGGGGCGCCTCGGGTACCTGGGAGGACCTCACCGGCAACGTCAACGTGATGGCGTCCAACCTCACCGGCCAGGTGCGCTCGATCGCCCAGGTCGCCACCGCCGTGGCCCGGGGCGATCTCTCCCGCCGGATCACCGTGGAGGCGAAGGGAGAGGTCGCCGCGCTCGCGGACACCATCAACACGATGGTGGACACGCTTTCGGCCTTCGCCGACGAGGTGACGCGAGTCGCCCGTGAGGTCGGCACCGAGGGCCGGCTCGGCGGACAGGCACGGGTGCCCAACGTGGCCGGCACGTGGAAGGACCTCACCGACAACGTCAACTCGATGGCGAACAACCTGACCGGCCAGGTCCGCAACATCGCCCAGGTCACCACCGCCGTCGCCAACGGCGACCTCTCGAAGAAGATCGACGTCGACGCGCGCGGCGAGATCCTGGAACTGAAGACCACCATCAACACGATGGTGGACCAGCTCTCCTCGTTCGCCGCCGAGGTGACCCGCGTGGCCAGGGAGGTCGGCAGCGAGGGCCGCCTCGGCGGTCAGGCCGAGGTCGAGGGCGTCTCCGGCACCTGGAAGCGCCTGACCGAGAACGTCAACGAGCTCGCCGGGAACCTGACCCGCCAGGTCCGCGCCATCGCCGAGGTCGCGAGCGCGGTCGCCGAGGGCGATCTGACCCGCTCCATCACCGTCGACGCCTCGGGCGAGGTGGCCGAACTCAAGGACAACATCAACGCGATGGTCGGCTCGCTGCGCGAGACGACACGGGCCAACCAGGAGCAGGACTGGCTCAAGTCCAGCCTCGCCCGGATCTCCGAACTCATGCAGGGCCACCGCGACCTGGCCGTCGTCGCCGAGCTCGTCATGGACGAGCTGACCCCGCTGGTCTCCGCCCAGTACGGCGCGTTCTACCTGGCGGAGGACGGCGCGGACGGCGTCGAGCTGGGGCTCGTCGGGTCCTACGGGCTTCCCGCGGGGAACGCCGGCCGTGACCGGTTCCGGCTCGGCGAGTCCCTCGTCGGTCAGGCCGCCGGCAGCCGCCGGATCATCGCCGCCGAGAACGTACCCGGCGACTACATGTACATCTCCTCGGGGCTCGGCAGCACGGCACGGGCCAGCCTGATCGTGCTGCCGATCGTGGTCGAGGACCAGGTGCTCGGCGTCATCGAGCTGGCGTCCTTCTCGACCTTCACCTCCGTGCACCGGGACTTCCTGGAGCAGCTCATGGAGACGGTGGGCGTCAACGTCAGCACCATCGTCGCCAACGCCCGGACCGACGAGCTGCTGGACGAGTCCCAGCGGCTGGCCGACGAACTGCGGGCCCGTTCCGAGCAACTGCAGGTACAGCAGGACGAGTTGCAGCGGTCCAACGCGGAACTGGAGGAGAAGGCAGCCCTGCTCGCCTCGCAGAACAGCGACATCGAGGCCAAGAACCTGGAGATCGAGCAGGCGCGGCAGGAACTCGAGGACCGGGCCCAGCAGCTCTCCCTCGCCTCCAAGTACAAGTCCGAGTTCCTGGCCAACATGAGCCACGAACTGCGCACCCCGCTCAACAGCCTGCTGATCCTCGCCCAGTTGCTCGCCCAGAACCCGACCCGCAACCTCACGGCCAAGCAGGTCGAGTACGCGGGCATCATCCACTCGGCCGGATCCGATCTGCTCCAGCTGATCAACGACATCCTCGACCTCTCCAAGGTGGAGGCCGGGAAGATGGACCTCAACCCGGAACGGGTACAGCTGCGCCGGCTTCTCGACTACGTCGAGGCGACGTTCCGCCCGCTCACCACCCAGAAGAGCCTCACCTTCACCGTCTCCACCGCGGCCGGCGTGCCCGTGGACCTGGTCACCGACGACACCCGGCTGCGGCAGGTGCTGCGCAATCTCCTCTCGAACGCCGTCAAGTTCACCGAACGCGGCGGCGTCGAGCTGTGCATCGAACCCGCGTCGGACGACGAGCTGCCCGCGACGGTCCACCGCGGGGGCCCCGTGGTCGCCTTCCGGGTCAGGGACACCGGCATCGGGATCGAGTCCCAGCACCTGGAGGCCATCTTCGGTGCCTTCCGGCAGGCGGACGGCACCACCAACCGGAAGTACGGCGGCACCGGCCTCGGCCTGTCCATCAGCCGGGAGATCGCCTACCTGCTCGGCGGCGGCCTCACCGCGGCCAGCGAGCCCGGTGAGGGCAGCACCTTCACCCTCTATCTGCCGGTCGCCCGGGCCGACTTCAAGGAGCAGTCCGCCCACGTCCAGGCCGCCGGCACCGACGGCGGCCCGGAGCCCACGACCTCCGGCGACGCCGTCCCCACCGACCGTCCTGCCCTGCCGGGCGCCCCGCAGGCCCGGCACGCACGGCAGCAGCCCCGGCGCCTGCTCGTGATCGAGGAGCGCCCGCGCGGGCTGCTCTCGCTCGTCGCCGAGAACGCCGTCGCGGAGCTGACCTCCGGCCGTGGCCGCGCCGACCGGGAGGACCTGGAGGTCATCGCGGCCGTGGGGCCGGCGGAAGCCGCGGCAGCCCTCGCCACCCAGCCGTTCCACTGCGTGGTGATCGAGGTCGACATGGCCGACGGCGAGGCGCTGCGGTTCCTGGACGCCATGGACGGGGACGCGGCCCTGCGCACCGTCCCCGTCCTCGCCCACAACAACCGCAGGCTCACCGACGCACACGAGCGGGCTCTTCAGGAGCTGGCGGGCCGACGACCGCTGGAGCTGATCTCCAGCCTCGACGAGCTGCGCGAGCGGATCGCCCTGCACCTGTCCGCGGACCAGCCGGGTGAGGTCGTTCCCCTGGTGCGCGGCGAGCACCGGCCGCCGGTTCCCCACACCATCGACTCCACCCTGCACGGCCGTACGGTGCTCGTGGTCGACGACGACGCCCGCAACCTCTACGCGCTCAGCGGCATCCTGGAGCTGCACGGCGTCAACGTGCTGCACGCCGAGAACGGGCGTGAGGGAATCGAGGCGCTGGCCGCGCACCCCGACATCGACCTGGTCCTGATGGACGTCATGATGCCGGAGATGGACGGTTACACGGCCACCTCCCGGATCAGGCAGATGCCGGCCCACGCCGATCTGCCCGTCATCGCGGTCACCGCCAAGGCCATGCCGGGGGACCGCGAGAAGAGTCTGGCCTCGGGCGCCAGCGACTACGTGACCAAGCCGGTCGACGCCGACGACCTCGTCGCCTGCATCCACCGGTGGCTCCACGACGGATAGCGCCACGGTTCCCCCGCCGGGCCGCCCGTACGGCGCGACCCGGCGGATCCCGTCGAGCGCCGTCCGGCGGAGCCTCCGCCCGCCCCTGATTCGTCCCGCGGCCCAGCGCCGCCGTACCCGAGGAGAGTCACCGTCTTGAGTGCTCCCCACCACCACGGCGAACACCCCGCCGTGGGTCCCCAGGGGGACGGCGCTCCGACGCCGGCCGAGCCTGCCGCAGTCGCCACGGCGTCCGCCCCGCCGGCGGCGGAGCGACGCCTGGCCGAGGACCGCACGGCGGTCGGCAGGCTCGCCGCGACGGTGGAACGACTCCGCGCGGAGGTGCGCGCCGCGCACGCCGCCGCCGAGGGGCGTGCCCTGATCGAGGTCGCCAAGGGAGTCGTCGTCGAGCGGCTCGGGTGCGGCCTGGCACGGGCGGCGCAGCAACTCGCCGCGCTGGCCGACCAGGCCGGGATCTCGCAGCTCGAGCTGGCCGCGGACATCGTCAACCAGGCCGCCCGCGACCGGGTCTCCGAGGTCGCCGAGGACTTCGTCCGACGGACCACGGCCGAGCCGGGGACGGGCGCCGAGCCCGGCGCGTCGGTCGCCGTGCGCCTGCGTACGGCCGAGAGCGCCGCGCTCAACGCGGGGGACAGCCAGGCCTTCGCCGAGTCCCTCCTGGCGCACGCCCTCGTACCCCTGGGCGCCAGCGCCGTCGCCATCTGGACCACCGGCGCCGACTCCTCCCTCACGCTCCGCGGTCACGCGGGCTTCGGCGCGGACGAGCCCGCCCGCTGGCGCTATGTACCGCCGGGGGTGGCCACCGCGGCCCGGCAGGCGCTCACCGGCCGTCGAACGGTCTGGTACTCCTCGCTCGGAGCCACCGGCATCCCCTCGATCGGCCACACACGCCACCCCGACGGCGGCCGGGTCGCCGTACCGGCCGGCACCGGCGGCCGCATCCACGGGGTCCTGGAGATCTGCTGGCCCCGGCCGCTGGAGCCCCAGCCCCAGGCCGTGGAGCGCCAGATCGAGGCCCTGGCCGAACTGTGCGCCCACACGCTCGAGACGTCCCCCGGGCAGCCGGTGGGGGCACGCGCCGCCCAGCCCGACGCGGTCTCCGAACTGATCGAACTAGCCGACGGGCTCTACGACCCCGTCCTGGTCCTGACCCCGGATCTGGACGCCGACGGACGGCTGAGGGACTTCCGCGTCCGCCACGCCAACGCCCACTTCCAGGATCCCGCCGGCCGGTCACGGGGCGCCGTGGACGGAGCCCTGCTCCTCGAGGCGTACCCCACGGCGGCCGGCGAGAGTGAACTCTTCGAACGGATCGAGCGGGTCTACGCCACCGGCGAGCCGTTCCGCGCCCGCCGGACACGGCTCACCGCCCTCGTGGACCAGGTGCCGCTCGCGACCGCCGCCGACATCAGCATCAGCCGGCACGGTGACAGCGTCCTGCTGGTCTGGCGCATCGAGGACGAGTCCGCCCGGCTCGCCAGCCTGCTGCAGAACGCCCAGCGACTCGGCCGCATCGGCGGCTTCGAGGAGGACGTCCTCACCGGGGAGATCACCTGGAGCGGACAGCTCTTCGACCTCTTCGGCCAGGACGCCGGCGAGGCGCCCGTCTCCGTGCGCGACCTCACCGCGCACGCCCACCCCGACGACGCCGTCGCCATCGGCCGGTTCCTGCGTGCGGTGCTGCACCAGCGGCGGCCGAGCTCGACGGCCTTCCGCATGCTGCGCCGGGACGGAGTGACCCGTCACATCCGGGTGATCGCCGAACCTGCCCTCGACCACGAGCAGCGGCTCCTCGCCGTCCGGGGCGCCTTCCAGGACATCTCCGCGCAGCACTGGACGGAGGTCGCCCTGGCCGCCACCCGTGACCGGCTCGCCGTCACGGAGCAGGAAGCGGCGGAACGCAACCGCCTGACCCTTCAGCTGCAGCACGCCATCATGCCGCCGACCAAGGCTCCCCTCGCCGCCCCCGGCCTCGACGTCGCCGTGCGCTACCGGCCCGCCGAGACCGAGTCCCTGGTCGGCGGCGACTGGTACGACGCCGTCGTGCTGCCGTCGAAGAAGATCCTGCTCTGCGTCGGGGACATCGCCGGCCACGGCATAGGCGCCGCGACCGGCATGGTGGTCCTGCGCAACGCCATGCGCGGCCTCGCCGTGACCGGCGCCGGCCCCGCCCAGCTGCTGTCCTGGCTGAACAGCGTGGCGCACCACCTCACCGCGCAGGTCACGGCCACGGCCGTCTGCGGCATCTTCGACCCCGAGACCCGCACGCTGCGCTGGGCCAGGGCGGGGCACCTGCCGCCGGTGCTCGTACGGGGCCCGGAGGCCGCCGCCCTGCCCATGCTCGGCGGGATGCTGCTCGGGGCCGTCGCCGACGCCGCGTACGAGGAGGCGGAGATCCAGCTCGAAGCGGACGACACGGTGCTGATGTACACCGACGGTCTCGTCGAGCGGCGGGACACATCCGTGCACGACTCCGTCACCCAGCTGCTGACCACGGCGCAGGCCCCGGCCGACACCCTCGAACGGCGGCTCGACCTTCTGCTGACGCACAGCAAGTCCGACACCGACGACGACACGTGCCTGATCGGCGTACGGGTGATGTGACCACATGCCCACCGCACGCCACGACCGACCATTCCCCCACCCGTGGAAAGCAGGGAACATGACCGAACGAGAAGTGAACCTGGACGTCGAGGTGGAGACCGTCGACGCCGGCACCGCGGTGCTGACCGTCGGAGGCGAACTCGACCTGGACACCGCTACGCTGCTCCACCACCACATGGCCAACCAGTTCCTGCACGGCCGGCACCACCTCGTCCTCGACCTCGCCCCGCTGAGCTTCATGGATTCGTCCGGACTGAACGTCCTGATCAGGGCGGCCAGGGAGGCCCGGGAAGCCGGGGGCGACCTGCATCTCGCCGCGCCCGTGCCCGCTGTGCGGCGCATCCTGGAGATCACCGGTCTCACCATGACCACCCCGCTCCACGCCGACGTGGCCGAGGCCCTGATCGCGGCCGGTCACAGAGCCTAGAAGAACGGCCCGCGGTCCCGTCCACGGACGGGACCGCGCCTCGGGCACGAAGGAGAAACGGAAGCACGTGGAAGAGATCACCGCCGTCGAGCAGGCGCTGCGCCGGGCCGCCCCCGACCTGCTGGTGAGCGTCGTGGAGGAGGGCCTGCGGGAGCACTGCGGCGCACGGCGGGTGGAACTCCGGCTGGCGGACTACGGGCTGCGCTCGCTCCAGCTCGTCGGAGGCGTGCCCGACGCGACACCGGCGGTCCTGATCCACGACAGCCCGCAGGGACGCGCCTTCGGTGCCCAGGAGCCGTACGTCATCCGCGTGGCCGACTCCGTGGAGGCACACCTCCCGGTCACGGTCAGGGGCGACCGCATGGGCGTCCTCACCGTGGTCCTGCCGACGACGAGCGACCTCGCGCTCCTGCTGCCCGAGCTGGGGCACATCTGCGAGGCGCTGGGCCACGAGATCCTCGTGGCGGAGCGCGACACGGACCTGTACGTCCTGGCACGGCGGGCCGCGCGGCTGACGCTCGCGGCCGAGATGCAGTGGCAGCTCCTGCCGGGCCGCTCGTGCGCCCGGCCCGAGTTCGCCCTCGGCGCGCATCTGGAACCCGCCTACGCGATCTTCGGGGACAACTACGACTGGTCGGCTTCCAGCGACCATCTGACCCTGACGGTCACCAACGGGATGGGGGAGGGCATCGAGGCCGCGCTGCTGACGAACCTCGCCATCAACGCCCTCCGCAACGCCCGCCGGGCCGGCCTCGGACTCGCGGACCAGGCGGCCCTGGCGGACCAGGCCGTGTACGCGCAGTACCGCGGCAGTGCCTTCGTCTCCGTACTCCTGCTGCGCTTCGACCTCGCCACGGGCGAGGTGGAGGCCCTGGACGCGGGCTCGCCGCGCCTGTGGCGCCTTCGGGACCGCTCCGTCGAGCCCATCTCCTTCGACGCGCAGCTGCCCCTGGGCATGTTCGAGGAGTCCGTCTACGTCCCCCAGCGCTTCACGGTGCGCCCGGGGGACCGGCTCCTCTTCGGCAGCGACGGGGTGTACGACGCGGCATCTCCCGAGGGGGAGAGCTACGGGCACCGGGCGCTGGCCCGCGCGCTCACAGCGACGAGGCTGCTGCCGCCCACCCAGGTCCCGGGGGCGGTCCTGCGGGAGCTCGCCGCGTACCACGGCGGCACCCCGCTGGAGGACGACGCTCTCGTCGTCTGCCTCGACTGGAACGGACGAGAGGGAGGACAGGACTCCGTACCGTCGAAGACCGCCGGCTCCTGACCGGCCGCTCCGGCACGCCCGGCAGCGCCCGCGTCCCCGTGCGCGCGTCCCCGTGCCCCATGCCCGTGCCCCGGTGTCCCGTCCGGGCGTGACCCTGTGTTCATAGTTGCCGTGTGGCAACTGTATCCTTGAGGCAACACCTGGCTCGTGCCCGGGATAGACACGTCGTACCAGAGGGTGACCAGTGGGACATGGGGCACGCGGCCGGCCGGAGCGCACGGCGCGCAGACGTCAGGCGGTACGGACGTTCTTCAGCGGTGCACCAGGGCGGGACGCGGGCGGGGCGGAAGCCTCGCCCAGCGCGTCCTGGAACCCGGTCAGCCCGCGCAGCAACGCCTTGCGGCTCGTCGGGGACATGGCGGAGATGACGGCCAGCAGGGCTTCCTCGCGCTGGACCCGAAGGTCCCGCAGGTACGCCTTCCCGTGCGCGGTCAGGTGCAGTTCGAGCTGCCGGCGGCTGACCGGACTGGGCAGTCGCTGCACGAATCCCAGTGCCTCCAGGCGATCGCACATGCGGCTCACCGAAGGCGGCGCGGAGCCGAGCAGTTCACCCAGGGTGCGCAGGCTGATGCCCTCCTCGCGATCGAGGCTGTAGAGCACGCGGAGCTGAGTCGCCGACACCGGTGTCGACGACACCATGTCCCGGCCGCGCTCCCACAGCACCTCGAGAAGCTCGATGAGCTCGCGGGCGGCCTGCGTCGTCTCCTCCGGTTCCCGTCGGGACGGGGCGGGGTTCGTGTCCATCGCTACCGACACTCCTCAGACGTCCGGGGCCGGGGACGTCGGCCGTGCGACACGCCAGTCATCTCCACATCTCTCCAGAAGGCGGTACGGATTCGGTGGATCGACGCGTGACAACGGAACGCGCGCTGCGCGGAGCGCCGCCACACCGCCTTCTGGACTCCCTCCGGGTCGATCTGGCACAGCACGTCGGGGCACTCTCCGTCGACCTGCTGCTCGTCGACTACGGGCTGACGTCACTGCGCCCCGTCGAACCGGTGCAGGCTCCGGCCGGGGTGCAGCACGTGACCGTGGGGTCAGGGCCCGCGGGTCGTGCCTTCTCCACCCAGCAACCATATCTTTCCGGTGGTGACGGACCCACGGCGACCGTGTTCCTTCCTGTGACGGTTCGGGGCGACCGGTGTGGCGTCCTTGTGGTCGTCCTTCCCACGGACCGGGTCACAGCGCGGTCCACCGAGGATCTCGTCCACGTCGCCGAGATCCTGGGACACGCGCTGCGCGTCGCCGACCGGCACACCGATCTGTACCGCCGAACCCGCAGGGCGCGCCCCCTGAGCGTCCTCGCGGAGATGCAGTGGGGAGTTCTCCCCGGACGGACATGTACGGCTGCCGAGTTCGACCTCAACGCCTACTGGGAGCCCTCCTACACCTCGGGCGGGCACGTCCTGGACTGGTGCGTGACGGAGGAGGAGCTGACGCTGGTCGTGGCCAACGGCACCGGTCCCGGCACGCAGTCCGCTCTGGTGAGCAGCCTCGCCCTGAACGCGATCCGCAACGCCCGCCGTGCGGGACTCGACCTGGTCGGCCAGGCGAGCCTCACCGACCAGGCGCTGTACGGGCAGCACCGGGGGGAGACCTCCCTCTCCGCCCTCCTGCTGAGCTTCGCGCGGGCCACCGGCGAGGTGCGGGTGGTCGACGCGGGCTCGCCGACCGTGTGGCGGCTGCGTGGAAACGTGACCGAGCGGATCGACCTGGACCGCCAGCTGCCCCTGGGGATGTTCGAGGACACCGTCTACACCCCCCAGCGCCTGCGCGTCCTCCCCGGTGACCGGCTCGTCTTCCTCGCGTGGGACCGGAGCGAGGCCGCACCCGACGGAAACGACGAGGCCCTGGACCGCTCGGTGGGCCGGGTGATCGACCGTACCCGGCACATCCCCGGCCGTGACGCGCCCCAGGCCGTCGTGCGGGCGCTGCGCGAAGCACTCGGCACCACGCCGGACGACGTCCTCGTGGTCTGCCTGGACTGGCACGGCGAGGGCGCTCGGACATCCTGACACCCCTCCCCGAGAGGGCTGCCCTGTCCGTATTCTCTGCATTCTCGGCCCATGGACGAATGGAAAGCGCACAGCAGGGAAGGGCGAGTTACGAGAGTGAAGCACGGTACGCAGCCGTGTGAGGGGGAGGACAGGCGGATGACGGACGCGATCGCCGCGGAACGTGCGACCCGGAGGCCCGTGCGGTCCGGGAGTGTCGACTACGAGGGCGCGGAGGCCGAGGACGGCATGATCGGCTCCGCCCGCGACTTCACCGCCGACTTCCTCGCTGGCCCGACGGCGACGGAGCACGTCCCGGTGCCCCGCCGGTGTGTCGATCTGGCACGGCTGGTGGTCAGCGAGATGGTGACCAACGCGGTACGCCACGCCCCGGGCCCCTGCCGGCTCCTGCTCGAACTCTTCGAGGACACCCTGGAGATCTCGGTGTTCGACCGCGCGGAGGCCTCCCCCGTCCCCCGGGGCCACGACCCCGGCCGCATCGGCCAGCACGGGGTCGAGATCCTGGTCGCCGTCTGCGAGAGCGTGAGCGTGGAGCCGCTCCCCTCGGGCAAACGAGTCACGGCGCGCCTCCGCCTCGCCTGAGACCGTCCGACGGGCCCGAAGTCCCGCTGGCCGGCGGCGATTTCACGAAGGCTGCCGACCTGGTGTCGGGACAGGCGAGCGGACTCACGTGCGGTGCGACAAGGAGAGCAGCTCCCGCCATGAGGCGGGGGCCGCTCGCTTCCGTACGAGGGGATCCTCCCGGCACGGTGCACCACCGGTGCCCAGCGTTCCCGAACCGGACGCAGGCTGCTCGTCCGGCCCGTGTAATCGGGTGAACCTCGACCCGGTCGGCCGTGCGGGACGGACGGGCGGGAGTGGAGTGCCACCTGCCACGGAATGGATGGCGGAAACCCCCCACTGAGAGGCTCACGCCCCCATGTCTCGACGTTTCCTGGTCGCCGCCTGCGCGGCGGCGACCGCCTTCGCCGCCACCCTGCCACTCGCCCTGACCGCACCCGCCTCCGCCGCGTCCGGCGGGGGCGGGGGTGAGCACGAGCCCTGGGTGGTGCGCGCCGCCGAGCAGCGCGCGGACGCCAAGGCGTTCAGTTCGCTGTGCGGCAAGCCGAAGGAGGGCGCACCCGAGCAGCGCACCTTCCCGCTGTTCGGCCATGAGAAGGGCTTCACCGCCGTGGCCGACTTCACGCAGCGGCAGGCGAACGGCACGGTCTTCTGGAGCGGCCATGACCCGAAGAACCCGGAGCGCTCCATCTCCGTCTCCGTCATCGGGGCCTGCAGGAAGGGACCGGTCACCCTCTCCGGCGTCATCAGGGAGAACTTCCGCCAGTTCGAGTACCAGCCGCTGGGCAAGCGCCCCGGCTGGTACGAGCTGAAGCAGATCGACTCCCTCGCGCTGCCGCCCAGCGGGCAGGGCGTCGACACGGTCACCGTCCCCGGGAAGAAGCCGAACCACCCGCACCACCCGCACCACCCGCAGCACCCGCCCAAGCCGGGTCTGCGCGCGGCCACGCTCAACGACCCGGCCGCCATCGACATCGTCGTCGGATACACCCCGGCCACCGTCGCCACCGTCGGCAGTGTCCAGGCGGTCCTGTCGAGCATCACCTACGGCGTGAACCAGCTCAACAGGGCGCTCGCCTTCAGCAACGTGCCGGCCAGTGTGCACGTCGTGAACACGTACCAGACCGCGGCCACCAACGTCCCCCGCGAGAACGTGAACACGCTGCTGTCCATGATCAGCAACCCCGCGAACCCGGTTCTCGGTGCCACGGCGGCCGCGCAGCGCCAGACCTTCGGGGCCGACCTCGTGGCGCTGATCGCCGCCGTCCCGTTCGAGGACAGCTCCGGGGCGGCGAGCCTGCCCGATCCTGCGGCGTCCGCGACGACCGACACCGCCGCGTTCTCGGTCACCAGCCTCGGATCGGTGACGGCCTGGGAGAACCTCGCGCACGAGATCGGCCACAACTTCAGCCTGAAGCACGACCGCGCGACGATCGCGCGGCAGAACGGAACCACCCCCGCGGGCACGTTCAACTACGGCTGGGTCACGCCCAACGGGCAGCACCGCACGCTCATGGCCTACTCCCAGTCCTGCCCCCAGGCGTGCACGGTGGTCAACGCGTACTCCAACACCGAGCGGACCTGGAACAACCAGGCCCTGGGCAACGCCAACAACAACAACGCCGAGGCCGCGCGCCTGAACGTCGACGCCGTGGCCGCCTACCGCGCCTCCACGGTCACCAACCGGGTCTCCCTCACCGTGACGCACGACCCGCAGGGTGCCGGTGAGGTCCGGGTCAGCCAGTTCGGTCCCTACACCCCCGGTACGCAGGTCACCGTGACCGCCGTCCCCAACCCCGGCTTCCAGTTCGACGCCTGGGGGGTCGACGGCATCGAGCAGGACGGCAACAACCCGAGCTACCAGCTCACCATGAACGCCAACCGGACCATCAACGCCCTGTTCACCCCGATCGCGCAGCCGTAGACACCGCGGGGCGAAGCAAGCAGCACCGCTGCGCACACCCAGGCATCCCTCTCCTTCTCGTGGGAGGGATGCCTGTCGTGATCCGGGTTCAGTGCTCGCAGAGGGAGAATTCCCGCTCGTACAGTTGCTCGTTGTGCTCGTCGACGAAGAACTTGCGTTCCTGCATGAGCTGTTCGCGGTAGGCCTTCGCCTCTTCGAGCGTCATGGTCGAGGTTCCGGACCAGGGCTGCTGCGGCGCCACATCGGAGGTCGAGACGATCCTTTCCGACGGGTCGACGAGGAAGAACGCGAGAATCTTGCGATGCCCCGGGCGGGCGGGATCCGCGAGGCGGAACGAGCCGACGCGGTGCTGCAGGACGTTCGGGAACGCCAGGCAGCGACCCGCCGGGGTCGATGCCGATCCCAGTACCTGGTTCAGTGCGTCCTCGTTCTCCAGGCCGTACACCTCACGCATCCCGTCGTCGTCGCTCTGCTCGTACTCCGGGTCGTCGAGCGCCGCCCGGAAACTCAGCCGGCTTTCGGTGATGTTCTCGCTGTCCCAGTAGTAGATGCCGGTCGAGACGATCCGCTCGTTCAGCATCCCCTCGACGTGCCAGGAACCACCGGCGTACTCGGGCTTCTCCGGGGTGAGATGAATGGTGGCGAGCTTGACGATGACCTGCAGGCCGCGGCCGCGCAGGTCGACTCGGCCGGCTGCGTCGGGCATCTCGGGCGGGGTGAAGTCCGGGGCGTCAGGGACGACCGGGCGGCGGTTCTCCCACCACTCGTCGTGGGCCTCCTGCCATGCGTAACGGGCCTCTGTGAACGTCGCGTCGTCACTGTAGGCGGACCTGCTCGGATACTCCGGCTGCGAGTCGTACCACCCGTAGGGATCGGCCTCGATCCGCAGGGGACGCGGGTGGCGCAGATCGGTGAGCACGTTCTCCAGCAGCGGGCGCATGCGCGCGAACAAGTCCGGCAGGACCGAGCCCAGTTCGCGGTGATGCTCGGGGTGGACGTTGTTGACGTACGAACGGAAGGCGACCTCGCCGTCGTCGCCGACCTCGACGTCGGTCGGCAGCCACTGGAACTTCTCCGAGAACTCGTGCTTCGAGTACCGGTCCGTCGGGTTGTGCCAAGCCCGCTCGGGCGCGCCACTCGCCTCTCGTACCAGGCAGAACAGCGAAGGATGCACCAGATCCAGTACCTGGCCGTCGGACCCGGGGTGCCAGTCCCGTTCCTCTTCGGGGACCTGTTCCAGCACCTCCACCGCCTCGCGCAGCCGGGTCCTGAGCTTCTCGTCCACCAGCGTGTCCGACTGCCACACCCCGTCGACGGCGGACACCTCGACGCCGGTACGTCCGTCCCGCAGCGCGGCGTAATGCACGAGTTCGTCGAGCACGTAGCGAACCTGCGCTTCGGTGAGGCCCTGGGCCACGGCCTCCTGCGTCCACCGGGCGACGATGTCGGCGTCGTTCATCTTCTCGAACCACCCCGCCTTCGCCCGAATGTGCGCGCTGCACTCCATCATCTGAAGTTCCCGCAGCGTTCGGGGTTTCGCGAACGCCATGGAGCGCGAAGCGTGAAAGGGCAGCGGGAAAGCGGACAGGCCAGTCAATTCTCTCGGTCCTCCGAGTCGGTGTGCGGTGGCCGGAAGAATACGTCAGCGGACTGACACCACGGCCGTGGCCGATGGCCGTGGTCGATACGGGACGCTTCGCGTCCCGGCACATGAGCGTGATCAAGCACGCCTTTCCGCCACCTGGCCGTCTCGGCAGGACCTAGAGTGTGCGCGTGACCGAGCAGAATCCCGAACTCATCGCCGGCCGGTACCAATTGGTCGAGCGCATCGGCCAGGGCGGTATGGGCCGGGTCTGGCGTGGCCTGGACCAGCAGCTCTTCGGGCGAGAGGTCGCCGTCAAGGAGATCCTCTTCCCGCCGGGCATGGACGACGGTTCCCGCGCCGCGCTGCTCCGCCGTTTCACGAGCGAGGCCCGCGCGGCGGTCACTCTCAGCCACCCCGGTGTCATCACCATCCATGACGTGGTGGAGCACAACGGCGCCCCCGTCATCATCATGGAGTTGGTCCGAGGGCAGTCCCTGGCCGCCGCCATCGGCGAGCGGGGCCGTCTCCCGGTACGGCGGGTGGCCGAGATCGGCGCCGTCATGCTCGACGCGCTCTCCGAGGCGCACGAGGCGAGGATCGTCCACCGCGACATCAAGCCGGACAACGTGCTGCTGGCCAAGGACCGCGTCGTTCTGACCGACTTCGGCATCGCTCACCTCGCGGACGCCACGACCAGGCTGAGTCACAGCGGGATCGTCATCGGAACGCCGCACTACATGCCGCCGGAGCAGCTGGAGGGCAAGCGTCCGACCCCGGCCAACGATCTCTGGGCGCTCGGCGCCACGCTCTACCACGCCGTCGAGGGTCGCCCGCCGTTCGACGCCGAAGGGCTCCACGCCCTCGCCGTAGCCGTGTTCACCAGTCCGCACCGGCCACCGGTCCACGCCGGCCCGCTCACCCCGGTGCTCGACGCGCTCCTGACCAAGGACCCGGCGGAGCGGCTGAGCGCGGCGGAGGCGGCCGAGATGCTCGCGTCGGTACTGCGGACCTCTGAGCCCGGTCACGACACTCCCGCACCGGCCCCCGCTCCCGAACCGACCCCCACACCCACACCGGCACCGGCACCCGATGAGCCGTCGGACGCGGCCGCGGAGCACGCCTCGGCTCCGACGATGCCGCAGCAGGCACCGTCGCCGACGCCCTCGATCCCCACCCCCACGGTCCTCGACTCCGAGGCCGCCGCCGGGACCGCGCGAGGCAACGTGCCGGACCGGCCGACGGCCCCGCCTGCGCCCGTACCCCCGCCGGAGGACGCGGTCACGCTCGGCGCGACCGGCGGGCAGCAGCACGGTGAGCGCGTCGCGTCCGCCCAGCGACGTGGCCTCACCCGGCGCTCCGCGGTTCTCGGCACGGCGCTGGCCGTGCTGGCCACCGGCTCCGTCCTGACCTGGACTCTCGGCCGGGACGACGACGAGCCCCGCGGTGGGGCGGCCGGCAGCGGCGCGGGACCCTCCGTCACGGTGGTGATCGGGGTGGACGCACCACTGAGCGGCGGGCTGTCCCCGATGGGTGCCGGCATCAAGAACTCCGCCGACCTGGCGGTGAGAACCGCGAACGAGTCCGGGCACGTCCCCGGTGTGAAGTTCGAGATCAAGGCCTTGGACGACGGAGCCGACCCCGCCGAAGGCGCGCTCAACGGCGCCCGGTTCGTGTCCGACGAGAAGCTGCTGGGGGTGGTCGGCCCCCTCAACTCCGCGGTCGCCCGGACCCTGGTGCCACCGCTCGCCCGGGCGGACGTGGTCAACGTGTCGCCGGGCAACACCGACCCCGCCCTGACCCTGGGCCCCGACTGGGCGGCCGGCACCAGGGCCCGCCCCCACTCCACGTACTTCCGCACCATCGCCACGGACGTCGACCAAGGGCCCTTCGCCGCCCGGTACCTGCATGAGGCGAAGAAGACCAAGCTGTACGTGATCGACGACGCGAGCGCCCACGGCACGGCCCTCACCTCCGGCCTCACGGCCGAGTTCACCCGGCTCGGCGGGACCGTCGTCGGCACCGAACAGGTCGATCCCGCGGAACGCGCCTTCGGGGGCCTCTCCGTCAGGGTGCGGTCCTCGGGCGCCGACGCCGTCTACTTCGGCGGCTACTACGACACCGCGGCGCCGCTCTCCCAGCAGCTCCAGCAGGCCGGGGTGGACGTTCCCCTGATGGGCGGCGACGGCATCTTCGACACGCAGTACCTGACGTCGAATCCGCAGGCCGAGGGCGACCTGGCGACCAACATCGGTCTGCCCGCCGAGGAGTCGCGGGCGGGTCGGGACTTCCTCACCCGGTACGAGAAGGCGGCCTACCCGGAGCCGGCCGGCTGGTACGGCCCGTACGCCTACGACGCGACCTGGGCCCTCATCGAGGCGGTGAAGGACGTCGTGACGGCCAACGGCGGCACCCTCCCCGACCATGCCCGGGCGAAGCTCCCGCGGGCCGTCGCCGGGCTCGCCTTCGACGGCGTCACCGGCCGCGTCGCCTTCGACCAGCACGGCGACACGGTCAACCGCGCGCTGACGGTGTACGCGGTGAACGGCGGTGGCTGGAAGCCCGTGACAAGCGGCACCGCCACCCCCTGAACCCGGGTGAGTGAGCGCGGCGCTGCCACGCCTACGTCCGGCCGGTGGACGGGGGCGGCTGGAAGCAGGCGGTGACGTCCTTGCCGTGAGGACAGGGACGGGCCTGCCACTCGTCGGCGAGGGCGTCGATCAGGAACATGCCCCTTCCCCCGAGGGCCGCGTCGCTCGCCTCACGCTGGTGCGGCAACTCGGGGGAGGAGTCGTGCACCGTCACGTGCAGGCACTTCTCGTCCCACGTCAGGATGAGCTGAGCGTCGCTGCGGGCGTGCACATGGGCGTTGGTGACCAGTTCGGACACGGCCAGCACGACCGAGTCCACCAGATCCGGCGCCGTACGCGTCCAGCCGACGGCCGCCAGATGGTCGTGCGTCCAGTCCCTCGCGGTCTTCACACCTCTGCTGATCGGCAGGGAACGGGCCCACCCGACCGCTCTCAATGACGGCTCCTGTGCCATCGTCCGTCCCTCCTCGGCTGTCGTCCACGCTCGTCTCGCCTTCCCTGAGAGCGAGGACGCAACCGCCCGCCCACGACGCCACCCGTCTCATCGGGAGCCGGGGCGGTCGGCCGGCTCCGGGGTGTCCGTCGCGACCTCGGGTTCCAGCCCCTCGGCGGGCGTCGTGCGGGAGCGGCCGATGTCCCCGCGCCACGCCTCGAAGGCGAGCACGGTCGCGGTCACCACCGCCAGTCCCAGGAACCAGCCCCCGACCACGTCGCTCACCCAGTGCACCCCCAGCGCGACCCGCGTGTAGCCCACACCGAGCACCGCGACGACCGCCAGGACCCACGGCACCGGCCGCCAGGCCCGCGGGACCAGGGGGAGCAGGACCAGCAGCAGTACGGCGCAGGAGGTGGTGGCCGTCATGGCGTGCCCGGAGGGGAAGGAGAAGCCGGACGCCTGGGCGACAGGATCCGGCAGGTGCGGCCGGGCACGCTCGACCACGTGTTTGACCAGCAGTCCCGTCAGCCCGCCTGCCGTCGCGGTGACGGCCGCCCAGGCGGCGAGCCGGAAGGCCCTCCGCCGGAGGAGCCACACCACCACGACGGCCACCAGAAGGCGCATGGTCAGCGGCCCCCACGCGACGTGCGTGAGGAACTCGAGCACCCGCACCCGGGCCGGACTGCCGAGCGCGGAACGGTGCAGCCGCTCGGCCACCTCCTGGTCGAGATGGAGCAGCGGGGCCCAGCGCGACTCCATCAGCACCAGTGCGAGGGAGAACGGGACGGACGCCAAGGCGGTGAGAGCCGCGCCCGTCACCAACCGCAGGCCGAACCGGACGTCCGCCCCGCCGCGGCCGGTCACGAGCCGTCCGAGACGATGCCGCCGGGTGTCGGTGGAACGTTCTCCCGCCTCATGTGGGTTCGTCATTGACGCCGTATTACCTGCCCAGGGCGGCTCATGCGCCCCCGGACCGTCCCCGGCCCCACCGCGTCGGTCTGTCCCTCCGATGCCGCTCGCGCGGTGTACGACCCCGTATGCCCCGCGGGTGTGGGTCCGCGGTCGGGGGGCAGGCGTGTGTTTCGACCGGACGTCTCGGAGCGGAGTGGTGATGGGCATGGCGGAGAACGTGTGGAGCTACGGGCAGGCGTTCAGCCATCTGGTGGGCACGGACCTGACCGGCTGGAGCGTCGAGGCCACCGATGGGCACATCGGGAAGGTGGACAAGCACTCCCACGAGGTCGGTGACGCGTATGTCGTCGTCGACACCGGCGTGTGGATCTTCGGCAAGGAGGTGTTGCTCCCCGCGAACACGGTGGCCCGCTTCGACCTGGAGAACCACACGGTGCACCTCGGCCTGACCAAGGACCAGGTCAGGGGGGCGCCCGAGTTCCACACCGACAAGCATCTCGCGGACCCGCAGTACCGGGAGGAGATCGCCGTGTACTACCGGACGGGCGGGTGGTTCGGTGGCGGACAGGGCCCCGTCTGACGGTCGACGTCCGTGACGACGGGCTTCACCGGCAGCACGTGAGGCCGACGGAGCACCCCGGGCGCATGCTGGTAGCAGAGACACCGCGGCCCGCGGGACGCACCGCTCGGTCACGTGCTGACGAGGAGGAGCCATGACCACTCCCCAAGGCCCGACACAGCCCACGGGACCCGGACCCACTGCCGCCGGGGCGGCCCCGGCCGACCCCGCCGACCAGCTGGCGCGCCTCGGCCGTTCGTGGACCTGGATCCTGGGCGCGGCGATCGTCACGCTCGTGCCGGGCGTCATCGCGCTGGTCTGGCCGGACGTGACCCTGCACGTCCTGGCCGTGCTCATCGGGCTGTACCTGCTGGTCATCGGCGGCTTCCGGTTCGTCAGCGTGTTCGCCCAGAAGGAACAGGGCGAGCGACTCCCGGGGCTGCTCATCTCCGTGCTGTTCGTCCTGGGCGGGGTGCTGTGCCTGCGCAACCCGCTGCAGACGATCGCCGCACTCTCCCTGATCGTCGGCGGTGTCTGGCTGGTGTCCGGCATTCTCACCCTCTACACGGCCGTCGCCAGCAAGTTCATGCCGCACCGCGGGGTCGTCATGGGCGTCGCGGCCCTCGGCATCGCCGCGGGCATCGTGGTGCTCGCCCTGCCCACGGAGTCCGCCCAGGTCCTGACCCGGCTGCTCGGCCTGTGGCTCGTCCTGCTCGGCCTTGCCGAGGCGGCGGTGGCCCTGGCCTGGCGCTCGGCCCTGCGCAGGGCGGGCATGACGGGCACGACGGAGAACGCCGCCGGCCCGACGGCCTGACGGGCGCCGCTGAACGCTCGGTGATCGTGGAGTCGCCGAAGACTCCGCAGCAATACCCGGTTGGGTGACTGCGGCGCGCAGGCGGGTCGGGCCAAGATCATCGGCATGAGATCTTCCCTGACGCGCCGTGTGTTCGCGGCGGCCCTGCTGCTGACCGCTTCGCTGTCTCCCGCGGTCGCCCTGGCGGCCCAACCTTCGGACGCCGAAAGGAAGTCGGAGCACGCTGCGCGCGCTCGCCTGCTCGGCGAGAAGATCGTTCCGCACAAGCTCGACTTCCTGGACACCACGGTCGGCGGGCTCTCCGGCATCGACCGCAACCGGTGCACCGGCGAGTACGTGTTCATCAGTGACGACCGCTCGAACCTCCAGCCCGCCCGCTTCTACACCGCCACGCTGGACGTGGACGCCGACGGCGTGCACTCCGTCGAATTCACCGGTACCCGCCCCTTCCTCCAGCCGGACGGCTCGGTCTACCCGTCACCGGCCCTCGCGGACGGCAAGGCCGTCGATCCGGAGGAGATCCGGGTCGACCCGCGCACCTGCACCTACTGGTGGGCGCAGGAGGGCGACCGGCCCACGGCGGCCGGCGCACCGGTGATCCAGCCGTCCATCCAGTTCGCCGCGCCCACCGGCGCCCACCTCGGCCGCCTTCCCCTGCCGCCGAACTACGAGGTCACCACGGAAGAGCGCGGGCCGCGCCGGAACCAGGCGATCGAGGCGATCACCTTCGGGCCCCACGGCAGGGTGGTGACCAGCGCGATCGAGGGTCCGCTGCTCCAGGACGGGCCGGTGCCCGACCTGCAGCGCGGCGCGCTCGTGCGGGTCACGAAGCAGACCCGCGACGGCCGGGTGCTCGGGCAGTACGCGTACCCGATCGAGAAGATCTTCGCCGAGTCCGACCCGACCAGTCCCTGGGGCCCGGACACCGGCGTCCCGTCCCTCCTCGCCTTCCCCGACAACCCCGACCGCTACCTCGTCCTGGAACGCACCTGGGTCGCCGGCGCGGGGTACAAGGTTCGCCTCTACGACGCGACCACGCGTGGGGCCACCGATGTGCAGGCGAGGGAATCCCTGGCCGGACAGGCCGTCGTACCGATGCGCAAGAAGCTCGTCGCCGACTTCGACACCCTGGGCCTCTCCACGGTCGACAACACCGAAGGCATGACATGGGGACCGCGCCTTCCGTCCGGCGAACGGACGCTGATCCTGGTCAGCGACGACAACTTCGCCGAGGACGCGGTCACCCAGATCGTCGCCCTCGCCGTCCGCTGAGCACCGGACGAGCAGTCGGCGAGAACGGCTGACAGCCCACGCCCCGGCCGGCCACGTCGGCCGGGGCGCGTCGCCGATGGCGGCCGATCACCGGCGCTGCCGTGTCTATGGCCGATCGGACAACGTCGTCCGTCGAGCACAGGCGGCCGGTCCGTTGGCCCGGTCGTCGTCGCCCTACAGGATCCCAGCAGCGCCCGGGTGCCCCGGGCGGACGGATCCCTGAGGAGCACGGACGATGCCGACGTTCACGAGAGCGGTCATGCGCCGCAAACCACTCGACCAGCTGGTGCGCGAGGCCGACGGAGGGAGCGCGCAGGACGGGCTCAAGCGCACCATGGGGCTCGGGCAGCTGACCCTGCTCGGCATCAGTTCGGTCGTGGGAACCGGCATCTTCTTCGTCCTCGCGTCGAACGTGCCCAAGGCGGGGCCCGCCGTCGTGCTCGCGTTCGCGCTCGCGGCTGTCGTCGCCGGCCTGGGGGCCCTGTGCTACGCCGAGCTCGCGGGCGCGGTGCCGGTCTCGGGCAGTACCTACTCCTACGCGTACGCCTCGCTGGGGGAGGGGGCCGCGTATCTGGTCGCCTGGTGCCTGATCCTGGAGTACGGAGTGGCCGTCGCCACCGTCGCCGTGAGCTGGGGCCAGTACCTCAACGAGGTCACCGACGCACTGTTCGGGTTCACGCTCCCCGATGTGATCAGCCAGCCGCCCGGCGCCGGCGGCGCGGTCAACCTGCCGGCGCTGGCCGTGGTGCTGCTCTGCTCGCTGCTGCTGGTCCGCGGCACGCGGGAGTCGGCCATCGCCAACGCGGTGATGGTCTGCGTCAAGATCGGGGTCCTGGTCCTCTTCGTCGCCGTCGCCCTGACGGCCTTCGACGGCGACCGGTTCGCCGACTTCGCCCCGCACGGCGTGGCCGGGGTGACGCTCGCCGCGTCCGGGGTCTTCTTCTCGTTCATCGGCTTCGACACGGTCTCCACCGCCGGAGAAGAGGTCCGCGACCCCCGCCGTACCGTCCCGCTGGCGATCCTGCTCACGCTGGTTGCGGTCACCGTCCTGTACGCGGCGGTCGCGCTGGCCGGTGTCGGCGCGCAGGACTCGGCGCGGTTCGGCGAACAGGCGGACGCCGGAGAGGCCGTGCTCGCCGCGATCCTCCGGGATGTCACGGGCGCCGGATGGCCCGCGCTGGTGCTCTCCGCGGGAGCGGTGGTGTCGATCTTCAGCGTGGTGCTGGTGACGCTCTACGGGCAGACCCGCATCCTCTTCTCGATGGCCCGCGACGGGCTCGTTCCCGGGGTCTTCTCCCGTGTCGACCGCAAGCGGCACACCCCCGCCCGTAACACGTGGATCGTCGGAGCGGGCGTGGGACTGCTCGCCGCCTTCGTGCCGCTCCAGCAGCTGGCCGATCTGACCAGTCTCGGAACCCTGATGGCGTTCGTCGCCGTCGCCGCGGCCGTCGTCGTCCTGCGGCGTACGAATCCGGACGCGCCGCGCCCCTTCCGGCTGCCGCTGCATCCGCTCGTCCCGGTCCTGACCGCCGTGTCCTGCCTGTACCTGGCATGGCTGTTGCCCGGGCTGACCTGGGGTCTGTTCGGCGCGTGGCTGCTGCTGGCTGCCGGGCTCTACCTCGGGTTCGGCCGGCGCCACTCCCAGCTGGAGCGAACGGACGCGGAGCCCGTACCCCCGGCGTCCGAGGTCACGGCGTCCGATGCCCCGGCCGGGCCGATCTCCTGAGCTCCAGCCAGACGGCCAGCCGGACATCGGGATCGTCGAGGTCGAGGCCGAACAGCTCCCGCGCACGCCGCAGGCGGTGCCGAAGCGTGTTCGGGTGCACCCGCAGCCGGCCCGCGGCCGTGGCGATGTCGCCCAGTTCGTCCAGCCAGGCCATGACCGAGGCCCCGTAACCGGTGCCCTGTCCGGCGTCGTGGGCGACCAGCTCGTCGACGCCGGACAGCCGGAGCCACGGGTCCCGTTCCAGCTCGTCCCCGATCCGGTCGAGCAGGATCCGGTGGCGGACGTCGGCGACCGCCGTCACGCCCGCCGGGACCGGAGCGTCCGCCGTGGCCCGCAGAATCGCCTCGGCCTCCCGGCGCAGGGAGGCCGAGGCGCCCGCGTTCCGGCACGAGCGGCTCAGCGCGGCCCGCATCCCGGGGGAGACCGCCCGCCGTACGGCGGCGAGCGCGGTGTCGGCGAACCGGCTGCCGTCCCCTGCCTCCGCCGAGTACGGCACCAGGACGAAGACCACCCCGCCCGTCGCCGCGACGGTGACGTCCGGCCGGTGCGCGGCCGCATGCCTGGTCAGCTCCGACTCCGCGTGCTCCAGGACGGTGGCCAGAGCCGCGCTCAGGACCGGAAACGTCTCCGTGGCCGTCGCCGTCCCGGGCGCGGCGAACGCCAGCAACCGGAAGGGCACTCCGGTGCGTATTCCGAGGAGCGCGCAGGCCTCCTCCGGCGCCGAACCCGAGTCCAGCAACGCCAGGAAGGTCTCGCGGCGCAGCCGCCGTTCGGCCTCCGGCAGGTTCAGCAGCCGCAGCAGGTGGGGGGCGACGAGCCGCGCGGTCTCCGCGAGCGCCGTCATGCCCTCGGGGGAGATGCCGCCCTCCGGTTCGATCACCCACAGGGTGCCCAGCGGGAGCGTTCCCGCCCGCACCGCGACGGCGGCACGCGGCAGTTCCTCCTCGATGGCCGGGAACCGGACGACCGTCTGCGAGGCGAGCACCCGCTGGTACTGCCGCGGCTGATCGGGTCGCCCCGGAAGGTCCTCGATCCGGCGCAGGAGGATGCCGCGTTCGCGAGGCGCGTCGATGCGGGCTCCCGGGACGCTCGAGTACGCGATGACACGCCGGGCCAGGTCCTCCACCACGGCCGCGCCGCCCACCACCGACGCGAGATGGTCGGTGAGCGCGTACAACTCGCCGGCAACGGGCACGGCCCCGAGCACGGCCGACGCGCCGGCGCCGGTGATCGCGCAGCTCAGCACGGCGTCGATGTTCCGCCAGGGCAGATCGTCCTCGGCGGCCAGCACCGCCACACCGTGCCGCTCGGCCTCGCCGACGAGCGGCGCCATGTCCTGCCCCCGGCGTTTGACGACGAGGGCGGTGCAGCCGCGGCCCGCCGCCTGGCCCGGCAGCGCCGGCGCGCGGGGATCCGACGGATCGACTCCGACCAGGAGCAGAAGCCCGCCGGGCGACTCGGCGATCCGGTCCCCGGCGTCGTAGATGACCGTCCCCCGCACGGGAGCACCCAGACCGGCGGGGGCCGTGAGCAGCCGGATGCCCGCGGGCCCGGCGCCGTCCAGCATGCCGCCCAGGGTGGCGGCACCGTCCGAGGAGGTTGTGAGATCGGACAATGCTGGTCTCGTTTCGTCGGCCGATCGGCAGCGGTACTTCCGGTGGAGCCCCGCCAGGATAGCCACAGGAGAACACCCGCCGAACCGAACGGAAGCGCGTTCCATGCTGATCGACCGACCTGCGGCCACCCCTGCCCACCCCCTCGTCGAACTCTTCCCCGACGGCTCTCACCTGGACGAACACGACCAGCTCGTGGTCGGCGGGTGCAGCCTCACGGAACTCGCCGACCGGTTCGGCACACCGGCGCTCGTGGTGGACGAAGCGGCCCTGCGCGGCCGGGCCCGCGCCTACCGCGAGGCCCTGGACCGGTATTGGCCGAACAGCCAAGCCGTCTTCGCGTCCAAGTCCTTCCCCTGCACCGAGGTGGTCCGCACCCTGGTGGAGGAAGGCCTGGGCGTCGACATCGCGGGAGGAGGCGAACTCGTCACGGCGCTCGCCGCCGGAGCCGACCCCGCACACATCGTCATGCACGGAAACGCCAAGACCGACGGAGAGCTCGCCATGGCGGTCGCCGCCGGGGTGGGCACCGTCGTGATCGACAACCTCCACGACCTGGAACGCCTGGAGAACCTGGTCACAACAGGACGGCAGGCCGTGCTCCTGCGTGTCGTCCCCGAGGTCGACGCCGACACGCACGCCGCGATGATGACCGGACACCGGGGCTCCAAGTTCGGTCTGACGGGCAGCCAGGCGAGAGAGGCCGCCGACCGCGTCCGCCGTAGTCCCCGGCTGCGCCTGGACGGACTGCACGTGCACGTCGGATCCCAGCTCATGGACACCGACCCGTTCCGGCGCGCCGTCGAGGCCCTCGCCGCACTCCCCGGGCTCGGCAGCCACAGCGTGTACGACCTCGGCGGCGGCCTGGGCGTGCGCTACACCTATGGCGACCGGCCCCCGACCATCGACGAGTACGTCAGGACCCTCACCGACGCCGCGCGGGAACACCTGCCCCGCGACGCCCGGCTGATCGTGGAACCGGGCCGGTCACTGGTGGCACCGACGGCCCTGACCCTGTACCGCGTGGTCACGGTCAAGCCGGGCGAACGCCCGCTGGTCGCGGTGGACGGGGGCATGGCCGACAACCTCGAACCGATGTTGTACGGCCAGCGGTTCGAGGCCACCGTGGTGAACAGGGTCGGCGGGGGAGAGGGCTGCGACCTGGTCGGCCGGCACTGCGAGTCGGGCGACACCCTCATCCGCGACGTCCCCCTGCGATCCCCGCGCGCCGGCGATGTCGTCGCCGTCCCCGCGACAGGCGCCTACTGCTACTCGCTGGCCAACAACTACAACGGTGCGCGCAGACTCCCGGTCGTCTTCTGCCGTGACGGCCGGGCGCGGGAGGCGGTCCGCCGGGAGACGTACGCCGACCTGTTGCGCCGCGACACCGGCGCCGTACACCCGCGCGCCCTGCCCTTCCTCCAGCCCCGCACCTGACTGCGAAGGGCGGTGTCCGCCGGGCTCACGGCGAGCCGGCGACTGAATCTGATCAGTTCATTGCTTCTTAGGCTCGGTGATTGGCTGCTTTATGGGTGGAAGGTGACCGGTGGAGGCTGTCCTTTCGGCAATGTCACACGACGAACCCGAACTGACTATGCTCCCCGATGTGTTGCGCTGCGCTCACAGCGAGTCATGGACGCTGTCGTGCGTGCGGAATGTGGCCGCGCAGGGAAAGCGGCCATCGGCGCTTTGTCGAAGCGACCCGTAGGGGCCTCGTCGGAACACGCACACATGTCCGACGGTAGCCCGTTGTTCCTTTCAGCGCACCGCATTTGCCTCAGTCCGCTCATCTCAGACCGTATAGGGACCCCCTGATGGTTCGTGCAGGTGTGATTTCCAGACCCCGGTCAACCGAAAGAGTTGCCCGGGTATGGCTCCTCCCTCCCGGAGTTCTCGCCGCGGCCTCCGTCATAGCGTGGGTCGTCTCCCCTGCTCAGATACGGACACCGGTTGCCTGGTGCGGCCTTGTCGCGGTCGTCCTGACGGTCATCACCTCGGCCGGGACGTCGCACCGGCTGCTCGCGGCGGAGGCGGCCCGCCACGCGCGGGCGAGGGCCGAGGCGGACGAGGCCCACGCGGAGCGGGTGGCCGCGCTGATCGGGCGGCTGGCCGATCAGCGCGCCACCACCGTGTGGATGGCGGAGCAGCTCCTCCCCGCGGCCGTCGCCCGCCTGCAGAAGGGCGATCCGGCCTCGGAGGTCCTGCAGGCCGTCGACTTCGGCGAACACCTCGACGGCGAGTTCACCGAAGCGCTGAAAGGCGCTCTGCAGACGCTCCTGGAAGCCGTGGAGGCCGAGGAGTACACACGGGACGCCTCCCAGCGGGCCCTTGTGGCGGTCGCGCGCCGGGTTCAGGCGATCGTGCACCAGCTCGCCAAGGACCTCCACTCCATGCAGATCATCCACGGCACGGATGTCGTCGTCTCCCGCGGCCTGCAGGACATCGACCACCGCAACGCGCTGATCGGCCGCCTGGCGGCCAGCATCGCGGTCCTGGGCGACGCCAGGCCCGGGCGTCAGTGGTCCAAGGCGATCCCGCTCTACGACGTCCTGCGGGGCGCCATGTCACGCATCGTGGACTACCCCCGCGTCAAGCTGCAGGCGGTGGCCGAGGTGGCCGTGGTCGGCCCGGGAGCCGAGCCGCTGATCCACCTGCTCGCCGAACTGCTCGACAACGCCACGACGTTCTCGCCGCCGCACACCCCGGTGGAGGTGACCGCGAGCGAGGTGCCCTCCGGCATCGCGATCGAGATCGAGGACCGCGGGGTCGGACTCACGGAAGAGGTCCGGCAGCACGTCGAACGCGTCATGGCACAGGCGCAGTCGGGCATCAACCTGGCCGGCCTCGGCGAGGTGACGCAGCTCGGCCTGCCCGTCGTCAGCCGGCTGGCCCGCGAGCACGGCTGCGAGGTCCACCTGCGCACCTCCGCCTACGGAGGCGTCCGGGCCGTCGTCCTGGTTCCCCGGCGTCTGATCACCACCGTGCCCCAGCCCGTCGTGAAGGCCCCGGAGCCGGTGCGGAACCGTACGGGCGGCATGATCCTCCCCCGGCGGGCGCCGGCGCGCGAGACCGTCAGGGATTCCGGCGAGGCCAGGAAGACCGCCAACGGGCTTCCGCAGCGGCGACGGGAGTCCCCCGTCCCGAAGCCGGTCGTACTGGCGTCTCCCACGCCCCCCGTCGCTCCGGCCGCCCCAGGGGGCACCTCCGGCTCATCCCGTGAGCCGGGCCTGATGTGGGAGGCGTTCAACGGCGAGAAGCGATCGGCCGCCGAACCTTCCCCTCCACACAACGAGCCGTCAGATGAGGTCGAGTAACATGCAGCCACTGCCCAACATGGACTGGATGCTCAAGGAGCTCGTGGGCGGCGTCCCGTACGTGCGACACGTGGTGGTCCTGTCGTCGGACGGCCTGTGCATCGGGCAGGCGAACACGGCGCCCGACACCGCCGACGCCATCGCCGCAGCCTGCTCGGGCATCCAGAGCCTGGCGAAGGCCATCGCGCAGATGTTCCCGCACGGGGACAACTCGACCCGGATGGTCGGCATCGAGGCCGACGGCGGGTACTTCTCCCTGATGGCGGCCGGTCCCGGTGCCTATCTCGCGGTACTCGCCGACCACGAGGTGGACGCCGGACTGCTGGGCGACCGGATGCGGACACTGGTGGTCCGCATCGGCCAGCACATGACCAGCCCTCCTCGTGAGGACATCGGGCAGGCGATGTGACATCAGAGAACCAGGGGCCTTGGGATGAAGGCACTCCCGTTCCGCTCTATGTCATCACCGGTGGCCAGGTGTCCTCGGCCAAGAAGTTCAACCTGGTCACCCTCATCGCGGCGAGGTCCGAGCCCGAAGCCGCGATGCAGCCCGAGCAGGCGGCCATTCTCACCCTGTGCACGTACCCGCTCTCCGTGGCCGAGGTGTCGGCGTACCTCCGTCTTCCCTTCAGCGTCGTCACCGTGCTGCTGTCCCGGCTCGTCGACGAAGAGCGGGTCGAGGCCATCGCACCCGTGCCCGTGGCGGCATTCCCCGAACGAGGCCTGCTGGAGGCGGTGATCCATGGACTACGCAAGCTATGACACGACCGACGCCGGCCCGCGCGGCACCGACGTGCTGCTGCCTCACGGCGCCAGGGGAGTCAAGGTCGTGATCGTCGGCGGCTTCGGAGTCGGCAAGACGACCATGGTCGGGTCGGTGAGCGAGATCCCGCCGCTGACCACCGAAGAGACCATGACGCAGGCAGGCGTCGGAATCGACAACAACCCCGGCGCCGAGGGCAAGAA
This sequence comes from Streptomyces sp. NPDC127129, assembly GCF_042671585.1. Taxonomy (NCBI): domain Bacteria; kingdom Bacillati; phylum Actinomycetota; class Actinomycetes; order Kitasatosporales; family Streptomycetaceae; genus Streptomyces; species Streptomyces sp. NPDC127129. Next base: position 130,091 of record NZ_JBHXTV010000002.1, on the reverse strand, counting down.
GACCACGACCGTCGCGATGGACTTCGGACGGATCAGCATCAACCAGGAGCTGATCCTCTACCTGTTCGGCACCCCCGGACAGGAGCGCTTCTGGTTCCTGTGGAACGGGATCTTCGAAGGCGCGCTCGGCGCCGTCGTCCTCGTCGACACCCGCCGGATCGAGGTCTGTTTCGAGGTCATCACCCGCCTCGAAGACCGCCGGGTCCCGTTCGTCGTGGCCGTCAACACCTTCCCGGAGGCTCCGCAGTACCCCCTGCCCGATCTGCGCACCGCCCTCGCCCTCGGCGAATCCGTCCCCATCGTCACCTGTGACGCACGGGACCGGGCGTCCTGCCGCGACGCCCTGCTCTCGCTGATGGTCTACCTGTTCACCCTCGCCGCCGACCAGGAGAACGCATGACCGTGCCACCTGCCGAAGAGGCCACCGAGAAGTCCGGGGCCACCCCGCCCCCCGGCTGCCCGGCCCACACCGCCTCGGGAAGAGACGGGGTGACCCGGCTCTACGGAGCCGCCGCCGAGACGGACCCCATGGGCCTGTACGAGGAGTTGCGGTCCGTTCACGGACCGGTGGCGCCCGTTCTGCTCGACGGCGACGTGCGCGCCTGGCTGGTCCTCGGCTACTCCGAGAACCGTGAAGTGGCCACCCGCCCCACTCAGTTCTCGCGTGACCCCCGCGTCTGGCACGGCTGGGAGAGCGGGGAGATCGATCCCGCCACGTCCCCGCTCGTGCCGATGATCGGCTGGCGCCCCGACTGCGTCTGCGCGGACGGCGAGGAACACCAGCGTCTGCGCGGAGCGGTGACGGCCGGCCTCAGCCAGTTCGACCACCGGGGCGTCCGCCGCCACATCATCCGCTTCGCCCACCAGCTGATCGACACGTTCTGCGAGAGCGGCGAGGTGGAACTGGTGGGCCAGTTCACCGAGCACCTGCCGATGCTCACCCTCACCCACCTGCTCGGCATGTCCGACGAGGCCGGCCCCAAGCTCGTACACGCGGCCCGTGACCTCTTCAAGGCGACCGAGACCTCGCTCGCCAGCAACGCCTACGTGCTGGAGTGCCTCGAACAGCTCGTCGTCGCCAAGCGTTCCCGCCCCGGGCACGACATCGCCTCGGCGCTGATGGCCCACCCCGCCGGCCTCACGGACGAGGAGGTCCAGCACCACCTACGCCTCATCCTGCTCGCCGGCTACGAGACGACCGCCAACCTCATGTCCAACGTCCTGCGCATGGTCGTCACCGACCCCCGGTTCCGCGGTTCGCTGGCCGGTGGTCAGATGACCCTGCCCGAGGCCGTCGAACAGGTCCTCTGGGACGAGCCGCCGCTGATGGTGTGCCCCGGCCGATGGGCCAACGGCGACACCGTCGTCGGCGGGCAGCAGATCAAGGCGGGAGACATGCTCCTGCTCGGGCTTGCCGCCGGAAACGTCGACAAGGCGATCCGCTCGGACCCCTCGGCCCCCGTGCACCACAATCGCGCGCACCTGTCCTTCAGCGCCGGCAACCACGAGTGCCCCGGCCAGGACATCGGCCGTATCATCGCCGACGCCGGAATCGACATCCTGCTCACCCGCCTCCCGGACATCGCCCTGGCCGTCCCGGAGGAGAGCCTCACCTGGCGCTCCTCCACCTGGGCCCGGCATCTGACGGCACTGCCCGTGACGTTCGCCGCCCGCCCGCCCCAGGCGCCCGACGTCCCGGCGCCGCTTCCGGCCCCGCCCACCCAGAGCAGTGGAAGGGAGCCGGGGCCACCGAGTGCGGTGACGGGCGTGACCGGCGTGCCCGGCGTGACCGGCTCCGTGCCGGAGCCGCGGAGCGAACCTCGTGCCTCGTGGTGGACGCGCGTGGGACGACGCCTTCTGCGCAGGCGGTAGGCCGGCCCGTACGGCTGGCCTACGGGCGCCGGGGGTGTCATGGCGAGGGGTGCCGACGCGTGTCGGTCGGTGCCCCTTGGCGCCGGTCCGCCGCCGGCACCCCCGTCATGTGTGGTCCGCGGAGGTGTAACGGGGGGCTCCGGTGTACCAGGCATGGAGGCCGGACAGAAAACTGCACGCTCCCTGGAGCCACGTCTCCAACTCGGCCCGCTCGGCGGGCTGCAGCCCGGACCGCCGGACGAGCTGAGGCAGAGCCTGCTGCCTGAGGTGCTCGAAGTCCCGCAGGCGGGCGTTCACCAGATTCAGGGCAGCGGGTACGGCGTCGTGGAGGCTGATGGCCAGGGACGTGCCGACGACGAGCACGAGGTTGTTGACGTCGTGTTCCTCATGGACCTCCCTTTCGAACGAGGCGACGTCGTTCGCCAGCCCCATGAAGTCCATGAAGGCGTCGAGCAGAGCGCGCACGGTCCGGTGGTGGCGAATCCGCTCGGGTATTCGTCCTCCGGTGGCCAACTCCACCGAATAGAGGGCGGTATGAGCGGCGAAGCTCTCCCGCCGGAACGGGGCGTAATCGATCAAATGGGGAATGCGGCCGCTGCGGCTGTTGGCCAGTTCCTCCACTCCCGCATCGATGTATTTCGCCAGTGCCCGGTTGAACTCGTGTCGCCAGTGCGCCAGCCTCGGCGGGAAAAGGCTCTGCTGCAGGTCGGCGATTCCCCTTTCCACGGCATTCGTCGGCTCCGGTATCCGTGACCCCGGCTCCGGTCGCAGGAAGCCGTGCAGCCGGGCGGTGAAAGCCTGCGCGCCGGCGAGATCGCCGGTCTGCTTGAAGGCGGCAGCGAAATAGTCGTCCCAGGCCAGAGCCCAGATGTTGAACCGGTGGTTGAGCCGGAGGTCGGCGAGCGACGCGTCGGGCAGGGTCCAGGCGGTCAGCTGGTCGACGGTCATGGCGTGGAACGCGGATCCGGTCCATATCGAGCCGCGGACCGACGGACCCTCACCGCCGCCCAGCATGCCCATCTCGCGTGCCCAGGACTCGCTCTCCTGGCGCAGGGCCGGCAGGCAGGGGTTCACCCGCAGCGGGTAGGGCATCCAGAGCTGGGGGAGTTCGACGGTACGCACGGTCATGGGACCGACCTCCTTCTCTCCTCGGCCCGCAACGGAGTGCGGACCACCACGCGAACTGCCCGCCTGCAGGAAGGCGGCCCACCCTGTGCGTCGTGCGTGCTCCCGCATGTGCTGCATGTGCTGCCGTCAATCGCCACTGTCGCGAGGACGGACGCTGCCCGTCCCGCGGCTCTCTAAACCTGCCCGCCTCGGACGACCGGCAATCCCCCGTCCGTTTCCGGCCGTTGAGCAGCGTTCGGGCCACGTGGCGAGGCGCGGGGCGCACCACGCCCACCCGGCCGGAATCGTGTGCCGTGGCTGACAAGTCTCTGCCATGGCGAGGACTTGCCCCCACGAGGCCTTCACGACGGCGTTCACCGGTCGATAGACCCATGGCATGTACTCCCTCTCTCATGCGTACGTCGTGCTGCGCAAGCGCCGGCGGCTGATCGCCGCGGCCACCGCGGTGCCTCTTCTGGCGTCAGGGCTTGCGGTCCTGCAAGCGCCCGCACAAGCCGCTCCGAGCAGGCCCGCCGTCTCGGCCAAGCCCTCGGCGACCCACAAGGTCACCCTGGTCACCGGCGACGTCGTCACGGTCACCACCGCGGCCGACGGGCGGCAGACGGCCGACGTCGACAGGCCGGACAGCGCCGTCGGCGGGGTGAAACTCCAGGAGGTCAAGGGCGACTTGTTCGTCGTCCCGGACGAGGCCGTGCCGCTGCTCGGCACGGACCGGCTGGACCGACGGCTGTTCAACGTCACCGATCTGATCGAGATGGGGTACGACGACGCGACGTCTGCGACGGTACCGCTGATCGCGACGTACACCGGGCAGGGGTCCCGGTCGGCCGCCGAGCCCACCGCCCCCCGGGGCAGCAGGCTGACCCGCACGCTCAAAGGCATCGGCGCAGCCGCCTTCAGCACCGAGAAGCGGCAGGCCCGCACCTTCTGGAGCAGCGTCGCGCCGCAGGGCGGTACGACACTGGGCGCGGGAGTCGAGAAGCTGTGGCTCGACGGCCGTGTGAAGGCCGACCTGAAGGAGAGCGTGCCGCTGATCGGCGCCCCCGAGGCCTGGGCGGCCGGCTACACCGGCAAGGGCGCCAAGGTCGCGGTGCTCGACACCGGCATCGACGTCGACCACCCCGACTTCGCGGGCCTGATCGACGGTACGGCGAGCTTCGTGCCGGGCGAGGCCGTCACCGACGTCAACGGACACGGCACGCACGTGGCGGGCACCATCGTCGGCTCGGGCGCCGCCTCCGCGGGGGACAACAAGGGTGTCGCCCCCGGAGCCGACCTGTTCGTCGGCAAGGTACTCGGAGGCAAGGAAGGCCACGGCCAGGACTCCTGGGTCATGGCCGGCATGCAGTGGGCCGCCGAATCCGGCGCGGACGTCGTCAACATGAGCCTCGGCGACTCGTACCCGACGGACGGCAGCGACCCCATGTCGCAGACCGTCGACGCCCTGTCCGCCCGGTACGGCACCCTGTTCGTCATAGCCGCAGGCAACGCCGGCCCGGAGACCATCTCGGCCCCGGGCGCGGCCGCCTCGGCACTCACCGTGGCAGCCACGGACAAGCAGGACCGGCTCGCGTCCTTCTCCAGCACCGGCCCGCTGGCCCACTCGGGCGGCATGAAGCCGGACATCGCGGCGCCCGGCGTCGACATCACGGCCGCCCGATCACAGGAGATGGCCGACGGCGGCGAAGGCCTCTACCGCACCATCAGCGGCACCTCGATGGCCACACCGCACGTGGCCGGCGCCGCGGCGATCCTCGCCCAGCGGCACCCCGACTGGACGGGCGCGCAGCTCAAGGAACACCTGATGAGCACCGCCAAGGGCCTGGACTCCGGATACTCGCCGTACGAAGTCGGGACGGGCCGTCTCGACGTGGCCGCCGCCGTGCGCACCACGGTCCGCGGCACCGGATCGCTCTTCTTCGGCAACTACACCTGGCCGCACGAGCCGGGCGACGTCGCCGTCACGAAGGACCTGACCTTCACCAACACCGGCTCCGCCGACGTCACGCTGAACCTCACGGCGCCCGACGGACCGTTCACGCTGGGAGCCAGGACGGTGAGGGTCCCGGCGGGCGGCACCGCCGCCGTCCCGGTGACCGGCGATCCGCGGACCGCCCCGGCCGGCCGCAGCACCGGCTATGTGACGGCCACCGACGCGGCCACCGGACAGCCGGTCACCCGCACCTCCCTGGCGCTGCTGAAGGAGGACGAGCGCTACGACCTGGACATCGAGCTGGTCGGCAGGGACGGCAAGCCCGCCGCCGGCTGGGTCACCGTCAACCTGGCAGGGGACGCCTGGCCGTGGTCGCTCTACGTCGAAGGCTCGACGACCATGCGCATGGCTCCCGGGCTCTACTCGGTCGCCGGATACCTCGACGTGGGCGGCGAGAAGGCCGACCGCTCAGGGCTGGCCGTGCTCGTCGACCCCGAGACCGTGCTGAAGGACGGATCCGCGAAGGTGGTGCTGGACGCGAGCAGGGCACACCTGCTCCGGACCGAAGCCCCGCAGCGCACCGAGGACCGTCAGCGCAAGGTCGACTTCAACATCCACTACCAGGGCTTCGACCCGTACATGGACTTCCGCAGCGCCTACGTCCTGCCGCCGACCTACGACGACGTCTACGTCGCGCCCACGGAACCGATGCGGCACGGCGAGTTCATCCTGATCACCCGCTGGCGCAAGGGCGAGCCGCAGCTGAGCCTCGGCACGCCGGGCGGACGGCTCGAGTTCGAGACGCGGGTACAGGCGGGCAGCGCCCTGGACACCGCCACCGACCGGCTGGACGCCGTCCACGCGGGCAACGGCTCACCGGCCGCCTTCGCGAAGGTCAAGGCCAAGGGCAAGGTCGTCGTCGTCGACCGCAGCGACGAGGTCTCGCCGCAGGAACGCACGGCGGCGGCGGTCGCGGCCGGAGCCAAGGCGCTGATCGTGGTCAACGACGGAGTCGGCGCCCTGATGGAGTACGTGGGCGAGTCGCCCATCCCGGTCGCCACCGTGCACCGCGACGCCGGCAAGGCCCTCGTCTCGATGACCAGGTCCGGCACCCTCAAGCTGACCGTCAGGCAGACCGAGTACACGCCGTTCGTCTACGACCTGACCCGGGACTACCCCGGCCAGGTGCCGGACCGGGCACTGGTCTACAAGCCGGCCAAGAGCGACCTCGCCCGGATCGACGCCCGCTACTACGCGGCGGCCGGCGGCAGGCAGTCCGAGGGCTACCGGGCCGACTTCACCCTCAGCCCGTCGTTCAACTTCCCCGAACCCGAGTGGCACCCGGGCACCCGCACCGAGTGGGTCACCCCCGGCCAGGTCTGGCGGGAATCCCACGCACAGGGGACCGACGGCACGCTGCCGTGGGTGATGGTCTCGGGCGACAACACGTATCCGAAGGGCAGCACCACGCGCCTGGACTGGTTCGCCCCGGCCACCCGGCCCGCTCAGAGCGAGTCCTTCGGCGTGTACAACTCCCGCCGGCAGAACCACATGACCTGGAACGTGCAGGCGTGGGCCTCCGCCAGCGACACCATGCGCCTCGGCGGCTTTCTCCCCTGGGGCGAGACACCGTCCCGCCTGCGGGTCTTCCAGGGCGACACCATGATCCACGACAACCCGGTCGGTGGAGACATGCAGTGGCAGGAGGTACCGGCGGGCAACCTGCCCTACCGCGCCGTCCTCGACGTGGAGCGGCCCGGTGACCTCTTCCGGCTGTCGACGCGCACCCACACCGAGTGGACCTTCATGTCCGACACCGTCGACTCGGACTCGTTCGAGCCGTTCTCCGTACTGAACCTGGACTACGCGCTGGAGTCGGACCTGCACGGCGACATCAGGAGCAACGCGACCCAGCGGATCGTGCTCACGCCGGTGTCGACGGACCTCGGCGACGTTCCCGGCACCGTCACCGGCGTGACGCTGGAGGTCTCGTACGACGACGGCGCCACCTGGCAGAAGGTGACCCTGGCCAAGGGCGCCGGCCGCTCCTGGACGGGTTCGTTCAGGACGGCCCGGAAGCCCGGCGGCTTCGTCTCGCTCCGCGCGAGCGCCGGGACGGACAGCGGCTTCGGCGTCAAGAACGAGATCATCCGGGCGTACGGCCTGCGATGAAACACATCGTGGGGCCCCGGGGAGGCGACTTCCCGGGGCCCTCCTCCGCGCACCCGCTCCCACCAGGGACTGTTCAGGGTCCGCCGTCGTGGCCCATACTCTCCCCGCTGCGGCAAGTGGAAGAGAGTCGGTCGCCGATGCTGGATGTTCTGGGCCTGGAACCCGATGACGAAGTCGTCTACCGGGCGCTGCTCGGACGGCCGGACTCCACGGCTACGCAGCTGGCCGACCCGGTGGACCTGTCGCAGGCCCACACGGACAAGGCCTTGTCGCGCCTGGTCGGGTGGGGCCTTGTGACCAGATCGGCGGACGAGCGGTACACCGCCGCGCCGCCGGCCATGGCGCTGGGCGCGCTCATCAGCCAGCGCCGGGACGGTCTGCGCACGGCCGAGCGGGCGCTGGTGACCCTCGCCGAGGAACACCGGGCGGCGATGACCGGAACCAGCATCAGCGATCTGATCGAGGTCATCACGGGCGCCGACGCCATCCGCCACCGCTTCCTCCAGGTGCAGCAGGCGGCCCGTACGCAGGTGCGAAGCTTCATCACCGCTCCGTTCGTCGCCCTGCCGCCCGACGAGAACACGGCCGAACCCGTGGCCATCGACCGCGGAGTGCACTTCCGGGCGGTACTGGACCGAGCCGTGCTGGCAGAGCCGGGCATCATCGACGATGCGATCGACTCACTGCGCAACGGCGTGGAACTGCGGGTCGCCGACCGGCTGCCGATGAAGCTCGTCCTGGCCGACGCCGACCTCGGACTCGTCCCGCTCGCCGTCACGCCGGCCGGCGAACCCGGCGCCGCGCTGCTGCACCGCAGCGGCCTGCTGGACGCCCTGGACGCGCTCTTCGAGACGGTGTGGAACAACGCCCACCCGCTCGACCTCTCGGACACCGGCGGAGAGACCGACCGCATCGTCGAGGCCGGCGAGACAGGCCCCACCGACCTCGACCGCAAGATACTCGCCCTGCTCCTGGCCGGCCTGACGGACCTGACGGCCGCGACCCGGCTCGGCCTCTCACCCCGCACGCTGCACCGTCGCCTGCGTCACCTCATGGACCTGGCCGGAGTCCGGACCCGGATGCAACTCGGCGCCCACGCCGTACGGAACGGCTGGACACAGCCCTTGTGACGGGCACCGCGCCCAGGCCTGCGCCGGTCACCGACGTCCGCGCAGACGACCGAGGAGCGTACGGGCCTGGGCGCGCTTGCGCGGGTCGGCGGCGGCGCGCCGGACCGAAGCGATGGCCCGCCGGCCCTGGGGGGTGCGGGTGAAGTGCTTGATGCGCGTGATGAATCCGGACATGGCGTCTCCTCGGGTCGGTTCGTACGCTCCGCCTACCCCACGATTCCGAGCCGACGCCCGTGCCGACGCCCGTGCCGCGTCGGACGGCTGCGCGGTCGACGACGGCCCAACCCCTGAGCAAGGCCACTCGGGTGTGCGCGGGGAAAGTGTGGGCAGGCGCGAGGAGAGCGAGTGGTCGTCGCCTGCGAGTACAGCCCCTTCCCGCAGACGACGCCCGCTCGCTCATTCGCCGGTTCCGTGGGAGGCCCGTACATCACACCGGCGAGGCCCCTCGGTCGGGGACGCGAAGCCGTGCGGGGCCTCCGGGCGGGCGGGTCAGTCGTCGAGGGTCTTCATCACCTTGCCGAGGTCGACGAACTTGAAGTTGGTCGACGGGCGATCGCCGTCACCAGGGGCGTCGTGTCCGTCCTGGACGACAAGCAGGCCGTTCGGGTACGCGGACCCGAGCGGGGCGTTCAGGACCGCGGCGCCGTCGCACTCCTCGGATCCATCGGGCGTACCGCTCGCGGCCGCGACCCGGAAGCCGCCCTCGTACTCGTTGGCGTCCTCCAGCTCCCGGTCGTAGGCGGCGAAGGTGTCGTCGCCCTGGCTGGAGGCCAGGAGGTAGCCGTCGCCGTCCGGCTCGGTGAGCAGCGTCAGGCCCTCGACGTCCGCGGAGATCTTCGTGCCGCCGAAGCCGGGGTCGGTGCCCGGCGTGCACTCCTCGCTCGCTTCGTCGTAGGTGCCGGGAACGCCGTACTCGCGGACCTTGTCGATCAGCTTCGGGGTGCCGGTGAGGTCGGCACGCAGGCGCCAGATGCCGACGTCCTCCTGGCCGGCATACAGCGTGCCGTTCTCGGGGTCGACGACCATGCCCTCGACCTGCGGCAGCTCACCGGGCTCGCCGCACGGGGACCACGAGGTGCCGTCGGGCAGCCGGAAAGAGGAGGGCAGGTCGATGCTGCGGATCTTCCGGTACGTGACCTTGCCGTTCGCGGTCGGCAGGAGTTCCAGGAGGGCGATACCGGTGCGCTCGCGGCGACTGACCAGGGCGTAGGACTTCTTGGTCGCCGGGTCCGTCCAGGTCGCCAGCCCGTAGGCGGTTCGCTGGTCGTTGACCTCGGCCTGGTCCCGGGAGAACACGGACGGTGCGGCCGGGTCGGTGACGTCGGTCAGCGGACCGCCGGTGCGGTCGCGGTCGATGCGGTAGAAACGCAGCCGGTCGTGACCGCGGTCGCTGGTGACGGCCAGATCGGCCCTTCCCGAGGAGAGCCTCAGGCCGTGGACGAGATCCACGTTGTTGAACCGGCCAGGGGCGTCGTCCTCACCGGCGGCGGGGGGCGCGGCGATCGACTGCACCAGCCGCGCGTCGAGGTCGTAGACGCGCAGACCGCCCTCCTTGGCGGTGGCGACGACGAGGCTGCGGCCGGGGGCCGCGGCGTTACGCCAGATGGCGGGGTCGTCCGCGTCGGCGTTGCCGCCTTCGTCGTCGTCGTGCAGCACCGGTGTCTCCGCGCGGGGGCTGACGGCCGGCAGTGAACCGGCGGAGACGTGGAGTCGACCCTCGCCTTGGACCGGCGCGGCCAGTGCCGCTGCGGTGAGGGAGATGGACACGGCCAGCACAGCCGATCCGACGATCATCGAGCGAGACACACAAGTCTCCTCTGCAGGGGGGTGGTTGACTGCCAGAGCGTGATGCCTCCGTGTGTCGTCGCAGCGGCCCCTGGACCACCCGTAGCGCGACACTTACATGTACATGCAGTGAACGAGCGCCGTAGGCGACCGTACGCCAGGAGGCCACAACGGCGCGGCGCGCCGCCTGACCGTCCGGGGCTCATGAGGGATTCGTCCGATACTCACCGTCATGACCGCTCAGCACGCCGCAGCGTCCGACCCGGGCCCGGACTCCGACGGTGAGTCCGAACGGCACGCCTCATGGCTGGAGTTGTTCTTCGACCTCATCGCCGTCGCCGGTGTCGCCCAGTTGGCCCATCTGCTGCACGGCGCACCCGACCACGCCGACCTCGCCCTGTACTGCGTGCTGTTCCTCGCGTTCTGGACGGCGTGGATGTGTTTCACGACGTACGGGAACGTGGCGGCCGACAAGGTCCACACCCGCACCGTTCTCATCGGCATGTTCGGACTCGCGGTGATGGCCGCGGCTGTGCCCGAGGTCCGCTCGGACCACGGGGACGCCTTCGCCCTCGCCTATGTCTTCGTCCGTCTGCTCGCCTCACGGGTGTGGCAGGGGCGCGGCGAGGTCCCGGCGGACTGGCCGATGGCGCAGCTCTCGGCGGGTGTCACACCGTGGATCGTCTCCGTGTGGGCCGAGGATCCCGTGCGGTACTGGCTGTGGGCCGGCGGGCTCGCCATCGATCTGACCCTGACGTTCGCCATGTCGGGCAACCGGCTCATGGCGCGGCTCCGGAAGCAGCAGGAGGCGGGGGACCGGAGTCATGGGAGGGACGGAGAGCTCCTCCGGGCCGCCCGCTTCGACCCACGTCATCTGGACGAGCGGCTGGGCCTGTTCACCCTGATCGTGCTCGGCGAAGGCATCGCGCAGGGTGTCGAGGCGGCCTCGGGCGCCGAGTGGAACGCCGATCTGGGCAGCCTGTCCGTGGGGTCCTTCGCTCTGCTGCTGGCGCTGTGGGCCCTGGCGGTGCGCCGCTCCAGCGGCGTTCCCCTCCTCGGCTTCGGGGTGCTGGCTCCGCGTTTCTCCCTGCCGATGCACTGCGTGGCGACCGGCGCCCTCGCGTCCCTGGCCGCCGCCCTGGGCGCTGCGGTGGAGCACGTGGAGGGACGGCTGCCGATCGGCATGCGGTGGCTGATGTGCGGGGCAGTCGCCGTGTTCCTGGGCGTCGGTCTGGTGGCCGGAGCACTGTCAGGACGAGGCGCGCGCTGGGTGGTGGCGGTGGGCCTGCCCATGATCGCGGTACCCCTGCTCCTCGCCGCCTTCGCCGAACGATGGTCGCCCGCGAGTCTGGTGTGGGCGCTCGTCCTGGTGACCCGCTGGAACTGGCTGTACGAGAAGCGCTTCGCGTAGGGCCCAATGGCGACCGGTCAGCGAGCGATCCGGTCAGGGAGCCTCACCCTCGGCGGCGCGGTCGGCGCTCGGGATGACGTTGCGGCCCAGGATCTCCCGCTCCACGCGGTCGGCCCACCGGCCGTAGCCCGACTCGCGCAGCAGCGTACCGCCCGGTCCGCCGTACACGCAGGACCGTCCTCGAGACTGGGATTCCTCTGACCACTCCCGACCCGGTGTCGATAATCGGAGGATAAATCTGACGAACAACTGGAGTGCGAATCTGTGAGCCGGCTGCGCTAACGTTCGCACTGGAGGTGAAGGATGCCGACAGAGGATGAGCTGTTCGCAGCCGTGGACGCGCTGCTCGCCGGAGAGCCCGAGCTGCCCGGGCCCGCCGAGCGGGCTCGGCTGCGCGAAGCCGCCGGTATCACCCAGGCCCGGCTCGCACAGGTGCTGCAGACCACGGCGCAGACCGTGAAGAACTGGGAGGCCGGCCGCGCCGAACCCCGCCCCCCACGCCGCCAGGCCTATCAGCGACTTCTGGACGGCTGGTCCGCTCAGTTCCCGCTCGACAACAACTCCACGCCGCCCGAGCCCGACACGGCCGAGCCGGAAGGCGCGGAGCCGGACGCGGCCCTCACCGGCCCGGCGACCTCGGCGCAGGGAGCGGTCGAGTCCGCAGGCCAGGTCCCGGTCGCTCCGGCGGCTGTGGCTCGACCGGCCACTGTGACCGGACCGGCCGAGCAAACCGTGCCGCGTCCGGCACGAACCGCCAGGAGCGCCTCGCCGTCACGCCGTTCCGGCGATCATACGGCGGCGCAGGTGGCAGCCCCGGTGCCCGGCACCGACCCCCGGTTCACCCACGGCCCGCTCGCGGTCGTCGACGTCGACGAGTCCGGGCAGGTGCTGGCGTACTGCCCCGGCGGCCTGGTCCTGGACGTGCCCGCGAAGAGCCTCTCCTCCCTGATGGACTGGACCCTCGTCGAGGCCAGACTCGGGCAGCCGAAGCTCTCCGGCCCCGGCAAACCGGCCGACCCGCTGCTCGTGCTCACCGAGGCCGCGCTCGAGCGCTACGGCCTGCCGGCCACCCTCACCGACGAGGAGCGGCATGCCGGACGTCTGCCGGAAGACCACAAGGTCATCAAGCAGCTGGTCCGCGCGGAGTGGAAGCTGACCAAGCGTGGGTTCGGGTCATGGGCGCGGATCTACCGCCCGGCCGTCGGCTCGGAGCGTGCCTGCGTCCAGTTGTGCATCCCCTCGTGGAACGCGCTGGACACCCGGCATTGGGGCGAGGCCGGGCAACTGCCCCCGGCGGAACTCGCCCGGCTCCTGGGCGTGTACGCGGCCAGGGTGATGACGCCCCGCGGTTCCACCGCCGTCACCGGCCTGGAGCTGATGACCGCACTCCACCCACCGACCCGCGCCTCCGAACAGGACGCCGACGGCAAGCGGCACTCCGAGCACAACCCCGGATCGCTGGGGAAGGACCCGGTGGACTGCGCGCCGTGCGAGGCCCCGGACGGCCACCCGCTGCTGAAGGACCTGCCGCGATTCCATGTCCGCGGCCCGGCGGAGAAGCTGTTCGAGGAGGCGTACGACTGGGCCCGCCCCCTCACCGACGCCGAATGCCTGCGCCGCCACCTGGTCGGCATCGACGTGAACATGGCCTTCGCCGCGGGCGCCAACGGCCTGAACCTCGGCCTCGGAGCCCCGTCGCACGTCAAGGCCCCGACGTTCGACCCGAAACTCCCGGGGAGCTGGCTCGTGGACCTGTCGCACGTCGACCTGTCCCGGGTGAAGGTGGGCAAGGACTGGGCAGATCTGGACGGCAGCCTGCTGCCGAGCCCCTTCACGCCGAAGGGCGAGCGCCCCGAAGGTCCGGCCTGGTACGCCACGCCGACCGTCGCGTACGCGGTCGAGCTCGGCTACGAGGTGCGTCCACGGGAAGCGTGGGTCCGGTACGACAACGGCCGCTACCTGGACCGCTGGTACACCCACCTGCGTGACGCCTACCTCGCGACGATGGCCGACCTCGGCGTCGACGCCGATCTGCCGCCGCAGGACTTCCTCGCGGCGATGGACGAGTACAGGAGCCGTGACCCCGAGCTTGCCGTCGTCGCCTCTGCGATCAAGGCGACGGTGAAGGGCGGTCTCGGGAAGCTGCGTGAACGCCCGCGCGGGGAGGGCTGGCGGCCGGGCGAGCCGTGGCGCGCCCTCTCCCGCCCCACCTGGCGGCCGGACATCCGCGCGGCGGTCATCTCCCGCACCCGGATCAACCTGCACCGGAAGATCGTCAAGCACGCGTCGTTCACCGGGCAGTACCCGGTCGCGGTCCTTTCCGACTGCGTCGTCTACGCGGCCGACGGGCCCTCGCCGCTGGACTTCCTGCCGTACCGGGAGGGCAAGGCGCTGCCGGGCGGCTTCAAGCTCGGCATCAACCCCGGTCTGGTCAAGCACGAGGGAACCCAGGACGTCCTGTGGGGCGAAGAGGTCCGTGAGCGGTTCGACGCCCCGGAGCTCAACCTCGCCCGCTACATCAAGGACGGCTCCGTCACCGACGTCGACAGCGGAGAGTAGGAGAGGGCGATGAGCCTGTTCGGGGACGGCCTGGACGCCGCCGTGCAGAAGACGTTCACCCGCCCGGCGCCCAAGAGCGCCGGTGCGCAGATGCGGTACCTGGTGAAGCAGTTCAAGGGCAGCACGAAGGCCGTGTCCGAGCTGCTCGGCATCACCCAGCGCACGGTCGAGCGCTACGTGAAGGACCAGATCAAGCGACCCCGCGCCCACCTCGCCGCCACGATGGACAGCGAGGTGAAGAAGCGGTGGCAGCCGCAGATCCGCGCCAAGGCGCGGAAGAAGGCGGCGACGACCGACGGGATCGTCATCGACACACGCGCCCGCCTCGGCTACACCGCGCCGATCGGCTCCACTGACCAGGACCGGATCCGCCACCTGACCGTCGCACTGCCGCCCCACCACGCCGCTCGTCTCTTCGACGCACAGGAGCAGGGCGCCACCGAGGACCAGCTCCGGGAGATCGCGGCCGAAGCCCTCAAGGAGGTCTACTTCCAGGACGGCGGCCGCCGTGCCGGCTCCCTCGAGGAGGTCCGCATGCTCGATGTCCAGCACCTCGAATTCGAGCTGTAGGGCACGCTTACAGAGCAGCCGGCCCACGCCGACCCGACGGCAGCGGCTCGCACCCACAGAGCGGTCCGCCACGGACCCTCTGGAAGTTGTGACGTACAGACGAACCCAGGCCTGGCATCGGCCTCTCACCCCTCAAGCGGTCCACGGCTTCCCGCGTGAAGGAGACTCGCCGTCGATCTCGCCTTCAGGCCCGGCCCCGCCTTCACCATCGTCCTCGTGGTCGGAAGCCCGGTAGTGGTACGCGTCCACCCACCAGTCGTCGTCCATCCAGTCCGCGTCGTCGTCACCGCTCTCCTGGGGCTGCGGGTCGGTGCCCCGCCACCTGCTGTGGTCGGCGATGCTCCGCAGGACGTGCGACCGCTGCTGCTCGTCCAGCGCCACGAGGGCGGGATGCGACGCGGCACGGGCCCGGTCGCCCAGAGGGTCCTGCAATGCCGTGCGGTCGCGGACGGCCTTGTGGGCATCGTCGGCGTACCAGAGCGCCGCCAGGCCGGCGGCGGCGACCGCCGCGGCGGCCCATTCCAGGACTCCGTGCGGGTGCGCCATCACCAGCAGCACGCCCGCCAGCAGCCAGAAAGTGACGAGCGTGACGACTCCCGTGCAGGCGCAACAGGCCAGCACCGGCCGCCCCTCACCGTCCGGCATGCGCGGGATCTCGGGCAGCAGGGCGTCCTGCTCGTTCCGGTACGCGATGCGCCGCGACTGGTACTCCTCGTCGCACCAGTCGATCCATCCGATCGACACCGGCTCGGGATCGTGCCGACGTACGGCCTCCAGCAGGGCGGCGGGGAGCGTATGAAGCGTATGGTCGGGCACCCGGCCGGGGTCGCGCCCCGCCTCGGTCAGGAGCGCTGCCCCTTCTCCGTCGATGTCGAGGTACCCGCCGAGCAGCAGCTCGGCGGCGGCCGCCTCCGTTGCCCGGGACACCATCGCGGCGGCGTGGTACGGCTCGAGCCGCAGCGCGGTGACGGTCGCGAGGATGTCGCGCCGGATCCGGCGCCGACGCCTCCACTGCAGGCCGATGGCGCCGTACACGGCGATGGCCACGGTCAACACCGATACGGCCAGGACGAATTGGAGCACTCCCCGAGGCTACGTCCGCGGGCGCGGCAGCCGGCACGGATTTTTGGGTGGCTCAAGCGACGCAGTCCGGGCCGTTCTTCTCGCGCCACTCCTCTTCGAGGATGCTGAACATCTCAGAGTCCCGCCAACCGTCCCGGATCAGCGTGGTGTGACGATGACGTCCCTCCCACGTCATGCCGAGCTTGCCGAGCACCCGTGCCGACCCCAGGTTCCGCGGGTCACACGTCGCATAGATGCGGTGGAGGCCGAGTTCTCGGAACCCTCCGGCAAGCAGTTCCTGCCCGATCGCCGTCCCAACGCCCTGGCCCCAGACCCGAGGATGTACGGCATAGGTGATCTCTCCCTGACCATGTCCGCGGCTCCGGATGTGGAGTTCACCCATGCCGACCACTTCGCTCCCGAGGCGCGCTGCATAGGCGAACCGATGCTGAGGCGAGCGAGCCCAGGCCTCGACCGCCGTCGCCACGAACACGCGCGTCTGCTCTTCCGTGTTCGGTCCCCAGGTCTGGAAGCGGCAGGTCTGGCTGAGGGAAGCCCAGGAATGGACAGCTCGCCAGTCTGCGAGCTCGATTCTGCTCAAAGTCACCGCATGCCGGGCCACCCGCCGATCCTGCCAGATGCTCGCAGCCAGAGCGTGTTGCTCCCCGGGAACCCCGAATTCGCGTTCTCAGCAAATTTTCTCGCCGATCGACGCCCGCGCGTCCCAGCCTGGGCGGCAGACGACTTCGGCCGGCAGACGGACCGGAGCAGGAGGGGGATACCCGTGGCGACAACCACAACCACAGCCACAACCACAGCCCCGGCCACCGTGCCACCCGCGCTGAGCGTGAGGAGGCGTTGGACGGTGCTCGCCGTGTGCGCGCTGAGCATGTTCCTGGTCGGGGTCGACACGACGATCGTCAACGTCGGGCTACCGGACATCGGACGCGGTCTGGGCGTCGGAACCCATGCTCTGCAATGGACCGTTGACGCCTACACGCTCGTCCTCGCCAGCCTCCTCATGGTGTCCGGCGCACTGGCCGACCGCTTCGGCCGACGCCGGGTCTTCCGGTCCGGCCTCGCCGTCTTCGGCCTGGCGTCCCTCGCGTGTGCCTTCGCACCGTCGCTCGGGGTACTCGTCGCAGCCCGTGCCGTCCAGGGAATCGGCGCCTCGATGCTGAGCCCCGTGGCACTGGCGATCGTCGTGAACGCGATGCCGGACGCCCGTGAGCGCGCGCGGGCGATCGGGGTATGGGCAGCGGTCTTCGGGCTCAGCATGGCGGCGGGTCCTGTCACCGGCGGGGCGCTCATCGCCTCGTTCGGCTGGCGGTCGGTGTTCTGGATCAACGTCCCGGTCGTCGTCGCAGCCCTCGTCCTCGTCGCCGTCTTCGTACCGGAATCCCGCGCCGAGCGTGCCCGGCGGCTCGACCTGCCCGGCCAACTCCTCCTGACCGCGGCCCTGTTCCTCGGCGTCGGCCTGCTCATCGAAGGCCCTCGCATCGGCTGGGCATCGCCCGCCGCACTGACGTGTGACGTCCTGATCGTCCTCGTCGCAGTGGCCTTCGTCAGAGTCGAGCGCCGCACGCCCGAGCCGCTGATGGATCTCGGGCTGTTCCGACGACCGGCCTTCACCGCCGCCGTACTGGGCGCCGTGTCCGTGTTCGTCGCGCTGAGCATCAGCCTCCTGCTCACGACGCTCTACCTCCAGCAGGCCCGCGGATGGACACCGCTCGCATCGGGCGTCGCGACCCTGCCCATGGCGCTCGGCGCCACCCTGTGCGCCCCCTGGTCCGGCATCCTGGTGGGGCGCTGGGGGCCCCGGATTCCGCTGCTCGTCGCAGGCGGCTTCACCGCGGCCGGCGGTCTGTGCCTGGTGAACCTGGACCAGAACACGGACCTGCCGCTTCTCCTGACGGCCTTTCTCCTCATCGGCGTCGGCTTCGGCTTCGCCAACGCACCCCTGACCAACACCGCCGTGAGCGGCCTGCCACGCTCCCAGGCCGGCGTGGCCGGGGCGATCACGTCCACCGCGCGCCAGGTCGGCTCGGCGGTCGGCATCGCGCTCGCAGGTGGCCTGGTCGCGGGGGTCGCCCCGGCAGGACTGGCCGAAGCCTCCCGCACCGGATGGCTGCTCCTGTCCGCCTGCGCACTCCCTCTCTTCGCCGCGGCCCTGACGACGCGAACAACGCCCGCCCAGACGTGATCCGTGCGCCGCGCCGCCTCGCGAACCGGCAGGCCCGCCTGCAGAGTTCCGGATTCCGGGGCAGAGACGCCTCCGTACCGTCGGCAACCCGGCGCCCGTGCACGTCGGGAGCCACGGCGGGACCATCGCGATCGAGGTATATGGCAGGGGCGGCAGGATGTGAACCTGCGGCGCGCGGGTTTGGAGTCCGCTGCTCTGGCCTGGCTGAGCTACGCCCCTTCGTCGAGAGGAGCTTGGCACCGTGGCTGTGGCGCACGCCACCTGTTTTCACGCCGCCGGACGGCGTGGAGCCGGCCGGGCCGGGGAAGCCTCCGGCAATGCCGTTCACCGCCCAGCACGCCGAGCACGGCCGGCTGGACGCCACCCAGCCCGATCTGGGCTGTGGGGTGAGCTGGGAGGCGATCCATCGGGCCCGGGCTCCCTTGCACTGCCCGGCGTGCGAAGGGCAGATGGTTGCCCGGCGCTCGGTGCTGGGCCTCCCGCACTTCGCCCACCGCCGACGGACGCCCGACTGCCCGCTCGCGGGGGAGAGTGTGGAGCACCTGCTGTTGAAGTCCGACCTTGCCACCGCGGCCCGCGCGGCCGGCTGGGACGCCGTCCTCGAGGCTGCCGCGCCTCACGGCGCCTGGCGGGCGGACGTGCTGGCCGTCTCCCCGGGCGGACGCCGGTTCGCGTTGGAGGCCCAACTGTCGCCGATCACCGAGGACGACGTCCTGGAACGTACGGAGCGGTACGCCGCGGACGAGGTGGAGGTCTGCTGGTTCGACGACCGGGAGCGCCCCCGGCCGTGGATGACCGCTGTCCCTTCGCTGCACGTCACCAAGGCGGCTGAAGGGCGGCGGTCGGTGCGTGGCGTGATCGCCCGGTACACGACCGAGGACTCCTGGAGCGCGGTCGCGGACATATCCCTGGACGACGCGGTGGGGTGGATCCTCGAAGGGCGCGTCGCACCCCACGAGGAACGGTACGTGCAGGGCGCCTTCGCCCCTGGCGGCGACGTCTACCGGGGCCGGTTCTGGACGGCACCGCGCTATGCGGCTGCAGCGGAGGAAGAGGCAACGCGCCGGCACGCGGAACAGCATGCGGATGAGGTCCGGTGGAACCAGGAGGAATCCGCCCGGAAGGCGCGGGCGGTGGCGTACAAGCAGTTCTGGGCCCGGACGGGGATCGGGTCGGCATGGTGGCAGACCTTCGAGACGATCGTGCAAGGCGCCCTCGGTGATGACACGTTCTTCGGGGCGCCGACTGCCGTCTACGGAGACGGCAGGCCGCTGTACGCGAAGGCGGGCGCAGGGCTTCGCGTCGTCGCGGTGGCCCTGCCCGCTCGCCTCGGAGTGTGGGCGGAGACGACACCGATCGTCGTCGACGACGTGCCGGCGCTGAACCGGATGGCCGAGCTGGCCTTCTGTGACACGAAGGTGTTCGTCGCGGCCCCGGACGCGGGGTCGTTCGAGTGCTGGTGGGTCCGTCCGGGCGGCGTGTACTAGGGCCTGTCCGATGAGTCAAGAACAGGGACGCCCGATCAGGCCGTCATGAGGCGCTTTAATGCCCAGGTGGTGAACTGGACGCAGATGCACGACTGCTACGGGGATGTCGATCGAGTCCCCGTGCTCCTGGAACAGGTGGAGCTCGAGGACGATGCCGAAGCATGGAAGGAACTGGGATACCGGCTGGTTCTCGAACACGACCTCGTCTTCCCCGCCAGCTTTGCCGCCTTGCCGCGCCTGATGTGCCTTGCCTCTAGGAGCGCGCGGGCGCGTGGACTGGCGGGAACGATTCTGCGGTGCGCGGCAGGACATCATGGCTGCGATGATCTGCTGGCGAACTGCGCCGACGAGATCTCCGGGTTCCGCGAGTTGCTGGACCGGCACCTGCAATCGCGGCCGGTCGACTACCTCCCGGCCTTCCTCGATTCGCTCGCGGCCATGGAGGAGTACCACTGGAGTGCCGTCCTGGGGGACTTCACGGACGACTTCTACCACCTGGCGTGCCCCCACTGCGCCGTGGAAGTCACGATCGCCGTCGGGGACCACGGGCGCTATTCAGCGATCCGGGACTGGAACCTGGGCGACGTGGACCGCCGTGACCTACGGCCGGCGCCCTCCGAGGCGCTCTCCGGTACCGGCCGGTGGATGTACGAGACTGCCGTCCGCGACGGGCGCGAGGCACTCGCTGACGGAATCGCCTACCTCTTCGGCAAGGCTGAATGCCCACGTTGTGCCAGCGTGTTCGACATCGCGGCCGAGTACACATCCGCCAACCGACCCGTCCTGCGGTAGGCCAGGGCGGAGAGGAAGCAGGCGAGAAGGGGCTCAAGTGCGGAGCCAGAGCCGGATCGCGGTGACGGTCACCGTGCCGTGGACGACGTAAGCCGTTTGTCGAATCGAGTGGCCATGGCACGGAAGCCCTTGAGGGCGTTGTCGTGCGCTCGACCTCGTTCCTGCGGGCATACCGGGTCCGGTCGATTCCGGTGGGTCGCCCGCCCTTGCTACCGCGTTTTGCCGGTGGGCTTGCTGGTCGCGGTGCTCGGGGATGGTGTGCCAGATCTGTGGGCGTCGCAGATAGCGGCGGTTGTGGCGGGAGCTATACGCCTTGTCGCCGCTGAGATGCTCCGGCCGAGTGCAAGGGCGCCCGCTGGCCCAGCGAGGCACGCGGACGCGCTCCAGTACCGGGATCATCTGCGGTCCATCGCCTGCCTGCCCCGGTGTGATCAGCACGGCCAGCGGACGCCGCCCGCCTACACCCACCAGATGAATCTTCGTGGTCAGCCCTCCTCGGGAACGGCCCAGCCCTTCGTCGTCCCGATTATGAGCGGGCCGACTTCGCCTCCCGGGGACACACGGAGGCTGCTTGCGTGCACCGGCCGCGTGCTGATGCGCCCGGCAGACCGGCGAGTCCACCCCCGCCATCGTCCAGTCGAGACGGCCCTCGCTATCGGCGTCGGCTTGGACGGCCTGCAAGATCCTGTCCCAGGTGCCGTCCGCCGACCACCTGCGGTGCCTGTCATGCAACGTCTTCCATTTGCCGAATCGCATGGGCAGGTCCCGCCACGGGATGCCGGTCCGTTGCCGGAAGAGAATGCCGTTGATCACCACCCGGTGGCTCTTCCACCGCCCGCCTCGGCCTGCGCTCCTCGGCAGGTGCGGCTTCAGCCGGGCCCACTCCGCATCTGTCAGATCACCCCGCCCCACAACGAACGGAACGATTCACCAGTCAGCCTGTCACGCGACCCCTCGGACACGGCCTAGCGGGGTTCGGGGCGGGGCGGGACGGGCGCGGCGCGTGAATCCGGATGGGGATCACCACGATGGCGCGGGGATGCGTCCGGCGACTGATCGTTGGGCCCGCGTGGTGGGCGACCGATCCGCTCAACCAGGCTGCCGCACAGTTCCTGGGCGGAGACGAGGGACGCGTACCGGAGGTGACTTCCAGCGTGCGGTTCCTGCGACAAGGCCGACCGGTAAGGCGCCGGGACTTCGCAACACCCCTCGGCGTGCCGGATGACGTCGTAGAAGGTGTGGGAGGGGCGCCGGATGCGGGGACTCGTTCCGTCCCATCGCCGCGGCACGCTCCTCGATTGCCCGGCGCGCCGCCTGTGCGGCGGCTTCGTCCTCGAAGAAGCCCTCGGAGGCCTCCGGCGGACGCGGCGACTAGCCCGCATGGAGCACGGGGCGGGCGCATCCCGACGGTGCGTCCGATGCTGGGGCGGACCCTCTGAACCGGGCGCGGGCCCTCAGAACCAGGGCCCCCGCCCGGCGTCCCGCGAAGGAGCCCACGTGTCGGCACGCTCTGAAGTCCGTTCCCGTTCGCGCGCACGCATGCGGCTGTCCGTCGTAGGCCTGGCCGCGTCCGCGGTACTCGCCGCCCTCGTCCAGCCCGCACAGGCCACGGCCACGCCGCAGTCCCCGGACGGGGCGCTGCAGCAGCAGCTGAACGATCTCGTCCGTACGGCCGGAGGGCCGCCCGGAGTGATCGTGCTGATGCGGCAGGGCGACCGTAAGGCGGTCTACCGTGCGGGCGTCGCCGACACGACGACGGGCCGCCCGCCCCGTACCACCGACCACATGCGGATCGCGAGCGTCGCCAAGGCCTTCAGCGGAGCGGTCGCCCTGCGCCTGGTGGACCGGGGCAAGCTGAATCTCAACGACACGATCGGCAAGCACCTGCCGTCCCTGCCCACCGGATGGCATCAGGTGACGCTCCGCCAGCTGCTCAACCACACCAGCGGCCTGCCCGACTTCTCGACGGCGCCGGCGTTCCTCGAGATCCTGCAGGAAGACCCCCGGCATCACTTCGACTCCCGCCGGCTGCTCGACTTCGTCGCGGGCGACGACCTGGTGTTCCCGCCGGGATCGCGGTACGAGTACTCGAACTCGGACAACATCGCCGTGGCGCTGATGGCCGAGGCGGTCACGGGGCAGCGCTACGAGCGGCTGCTCGACCGGCTCGTGTACCGGCCACTCGCCCTGCGGCAGACCAGCCTGCCCCAGGGCTACCGCCTGCCCAGGCCGTATCTGCACGGCTACGACGTGACACCGCCTGCCCCGCCGGAGGACATCAGCGAGGTCCTCAGCGCTTCGGGAGTCTGGGCCTCCGGCGGAATCGTCTCGACGCCGAAGGACCTCAACGCCTTCATCCGTGCCTGGGCCGGCGGACACGGCTTCCTGTCGAAGGAGACCAGGCACCAGCAGCGGACCTTCATCCCCGGCGCAGCCTCGGAGCCCGCCGGCCCCGGAGTCAACGCCGGCGGACTGGCGATCTTCCGCTACACGACGCGCTGCGGCACGGTGTACGGCCACACGGGCAACTTCCCCGGCTACACCCAGTTCGCGGCCGGTACCGCGGACGGCAGGCGCTCCCTCACGTTCTCGATCAACACCCAGACCAGCAAGAGCATGAAGCCGGAGCTTCTGGCCAAGGTCCGCGCCGTCCAGGAGGACTTCGTCTGCGCCCTGCTGCGACGCTGACGCCGTGCTCGTCCCGAAACAAGGTCAGGCTCGGCCAGGACGGAGCCGTCGGAGTACGTACTCCGACGGCAGGCACAGCGTCCGGACAACCACGTTCGTGGCGACGAAATAGACAAAAGGTCCCAGTCCTCGCGGCCGTGGCGACGCAACAGACGTCGCCGCAACGGGCCACCAACCACGACCACCGACCACGGGCCACCGACCACGAACAGGACCGGTGCGGCAGCGACCGCACCGACAGTCACGGCGAGCCGGACCGCCTGAACCCGAGGACACTCTCCACCCGCATCGCCTCAGTCTGCCCGCAGGGGACGCCTCGGCGCGTCACCCTCTTGGCCCCGCCCCCGCCGGCCTCCGCAGGGTAGGGATGAGGGACATGAGCAACGAGCATGCCGCCCCCCAGAACCTGAAGGCCAAACACCGGGCGATGTGGGCCCTGGGCGACTACCCCGCCGTGGCGACGCAGGTCATTTCCGAGCTCGGGGACGTGCTGGTACGGGAGTGTGGCATCCGGCAGGGTGACCGTGTCCTCGACGTCGCGGCCGGCTCCGGGAACGCGGCCATCCCCGCCGCCCTTCTCGGTGCCGACGTCGTCGCCTCCGACCTCACCCCGGAGCTCCTGGAGATCGGGCGCAACCTCGCGGGGGAGCGCGGTGCGCGCCTCGACTGGCAGGAGGCGGACGCCGAGGCCCTGCCCTTCGCGGACGGCGAGTTCGGCACGGTCATGTCCTGCGTCGGCGTGATGTTCGCCCCGCACCACCAGGAGACGGCCGACGAACTGGTCCGGGTCTGCCGCCCGGGCGGCACCATCGGCCTGATCAACTGGACCCCGGAGGGGTTCATCGGGCAGATGTTCGCCACGATGCGCCCGTACGCTCCACCACCCCCGCCCGGCGCCCAGCCGCCGCCTCTGTGGGGTGACCCGGACCACGTCCGCTCCCTGCTGGGGGACCGGGTGACGGACATGGAAGCCCGCCGGCAGCCGCTGCGAGTCGACCGGTTCGCGCGACCGGAGGAGTTCCGGGACTTCTTCAAGGCCTGCTACGGACCGACCATCGCCACGTACCGCTTCATCTCCGAGGACCCGGAACGGGTGGCCGCCCTCGACGAAGCCCTCGCCGAACTGGCCTCGCAGCACCTCGCCGACGGCGCCATGGACTGGGAGTACCTGCTGGTCACAGCCAAGCGGGCGGACGCGTAGGCACGCGTAGGGACTCCTAGGAGGAAGTCGAGCTGCCAGGCCGAGCGCGGGAGCGCGCGAGCGGCGCCGGTGCACACGGCAGTCATCGGCCGCCGGCGCGATGCACCGACTGCAGGGTGCGATCTGCACCACGCGCTCGGCAGACGAACCGCTGCAGTACGCGCTGCCGGAACGCCACCCGGCTTCCGTCGTACCGAGCAGAGCCCCGCTGCATCCCAGTGCATCCGCCCCACGGGGCCGCTGCGAAGTCCTGGTAGGACGTATGGGAGGAACGGGGTGTCCGCCATGCCTGGTCGGGAGTCGGTCTGGGACTATCCGCGTCCGCCACGGGTCGAGACGGACAGTCGCCACCTGGCCGTGGTGGTGGGTTCCGTGGTCGTCGCATCCACGAACGAGGGGCTGCGCCTCCTGGAGACCAGCCATCCTCCGGCCTTCTACTTCCCCCGCGGTGACGTGCGCATGGAGTACTTGCGCACGTCACCGGACATGACGGTATGCGAGTGGAAGGGCACGGCGACCCACTGGGACATCGCGGTCGGCACGACGCTGGTACGCCGGGCTGCTTGGAGCTACGAGAGACCGAGGGACGCGTACACGGCTATCGGGGGGCATCTCGCGTTCTACCCGGGCAAGGCTCTCTGCACGGTCGACGGAGAAGCTGTCGCGTGCCAGCCGGGTGACTTCTACGGTGGATGGATCACCCCCGAGATCGACGGGCCGTTCAAGGGCGGGCCCGGCACACGGAGCTGGTGAGACCTCCACCGGGTGTTCGACCTTGGGCAGCCTGCCTCACCAGATCCCGTACGCGACCAGCCTCGGACGGTGCGTGAGCCGGCCCGACGCGACGACTCAGGTCTCGGTGCCGCCGCGCTCCTCGACGAAGGTCTTGAATCGCTTGAGGTCGCCGGCGATCTTGCGGTCGATGAAGCCGAGTTTGTCGGCGACGTTTTCCGCCAGTCCGTCGGGGTCGAAGTCCATGCGCAGGGTGACCTCGGTGTGGGTGGGATCGATGGGGTGGAAGGTGACGACGCCCGACTGGTCGCTCTCGCCTCCGACCGTGACCCAGGAGACCCGCTCGTCAGGGATCTGCTCGGTGATCTCGGCATCGAACTCCCGGTCCACCCCGCCGATCCTGGTCACCCAGTGGGTGAGGATGTCGTCCACCTTCTCGACGCTCTCCACGCCGTCCATGAACTGAGGGAACGTCTCGAACTGTGTCCACTGGTTGTAGGCAGTACGAACGGGGACGTCGACCTCGATGGATTCCTTGACCTGGGACATGGCGTGGACTCCTTACGGTGCGCCCGCGAGACGCGGCCGCTCTTCTGGGGCGGGTGAATACCTGCCCGCTCGCAGTGATGACTTGTCGGCCGCAGCCGTGAACCGCTCGGACGGCCGCGTCATGGACCGATTCCCGGTCAAAGCCGCATGTAGCACCTGAGCGAGCCAACCGACCCGCACGTCACGAATCCCCGGAGGCGCCCCGCCCGCTGTCGGAGACGATGCTCGAGCAGGGCTTGACGCTCACCGGGCAGGAGTTCCACAGCTCCACCCCCACCCTCATCAGTTCCAGTACCGCCCGCTTCTCCGCAGGTGTCCACGCGGCGTACTCGTCCCCGAACAGCTTCTCGTACGCACTGTCATGCACCGCGTCCTGCTGGGGCAGCTGACGGACCTCGTCGAGTCCTCGGGCCAGATCCTCGAAGAAGTTCCACGCCTCCAGCACGGCACCCGAGGGGACGCGCCGGCGCTCCGGGGCCTCCAGCCAATGCTGAACTCGGGTGAGCTCCAGGGTGTCGGCCCCGGAAGCGGCCAGTCCGCGCCCCCGTCGGATCGCATACACCCGTGCCTGCCGAACGGTGGTGAACACCGGCACCCGACAGCGATCAGCTTCTGGCAACGACACCACCTGATCGGGTTCGTCGCCCCTGCCGCCGACCCACAGAACCACCCCACTGCGGCCGAGCCCGCGCACCCGATACGCGTAGAGACTCCCGCGGCGACGCCCGGACGCGAACACGTCTGCCATCTCGCTCTTTCCCACGCCCTCACCCTGGCACGACCCCCGAGAACCCTCGCGGAATTTCTCCGCAACGACTGTCGTGATCGGCAAACCACAGAGTCACAGGGCCACTGGCCTCACCACCCAGCCTCCGGACCCAGCCTGCGGACCAGCCTCCGGGCGGGTCGCAGGTGCTCCACTTCCGCCGGTTAGGGTGATCAAGCTTCGGACTGCCGGAGCTGGATCCGATGGGGGTGGGGGATGGCCAAGCACCGGCTGTCGAGAAAGGGCCGATACGTCGCTTGGGCGGCAACCGGTGTCGTCGTTGCAGCGGGGGCGGGGATCGCGGCACAGACTTCGATGGCGGCGCCGGCGTGGCCGACGCAGAAGACCTACACCGGCCGTGCTTTCGACGCCTGCACAGCGCCCTCCTACAACGCCATGAAGGCGTGGAAGAAGGACGGCTACTACGGCGGCGTCGCCGTCTACGTCGGAGGAAAGAACCGAGGCTGCGCCCAGCCCAACCTCACGAAGTCCTGGGTCAAGTCGGTCGACTCGCTCGGCTGGCGGGTCATCCCCCTCTACGTCGGTGCCCAGCCGCCGTGCCAGAAGAGCCGGAACAAAGAGCGGTTCACCGCGGCCACCGCGCACTCGATGGGTGTGAGCAACGCCAACGACGCGATCGCCAAGGCCTCGGCCCTCGGCATCCGCCCCGGGAGTCCCATCTACCTCAATATGGAGTCGTACGACATCGCCGACAAGGCGTGCAACGACGCCACCTTGACCTACGTAAGGTCCTGCACCAAGACGCTGCGTGCCAAGACCTACCGCGCGGGCCTCTACGGCTTCAGCACCTCGAGCGCCAAGGCGATCGCCACGGCCAAGGACCGCACGGATCTGCCCGGCAACCTCTGGTACGCCCTGTGGAACGGCCGAGAGACGACCACACAGGACTGGCCCTGGGATCCGAAGCTGTACACCAACCACAGCCGCGCCCACCAGTACAAGGCCAACAGCAGGGAAAGCCGCGGCGGCCACACCATCACCGTCGACCGCAACGCCTGGGATGCCCCGGTCGCCATCATCGGCTGACCAACGGTCCACAACCGCCCTGCCGCTCCCGCCTCGGCACCCCGCCGGGGCAGGGTGATGCCGCCCGCAGCGAGAACTGGGCTCCGTCTACGATCGGCCGGCCGTTCTTCCCCCTAAGGAGTGACCCTCCGGTGACCGCCGTGCTCCCGCCGCCCGACACCGCCACCCCGTTGCTGTCCATGCAGCAGCTGGGCCGTATGGAAGGTGGTGAGCGGCTGCACGCTCTGCTGTGGCGGGCGGGGCCCGGTTGGCGCATGATCAGCAGCGCGGTGCTCGGTGGCGGTCTCGGAGAACGTGCATGGGTGCTCAACGCCCAAGTTTCCCACGGCTACCAGCGCACCGACCCGGACCGGCACCTCGCCGACCTGGCCGCGGCGGCGGGTGCCGGTGGCGCGGGAGTGGGGTTGCTGACGGCCGCGGACGTCACGGCACATGGCCAGGCCGCAGACGGCGGCGCGCAAGCCGTTGCCACCGCAGGCGTCACGGTCCGCGGCTGGGCGGCCTCGCCTGCGGAAGGCACGGTGCACCCTGCGGCGCCGGGAACCATCAACATCATCGCGGCGCTGCCGGTAGCCCTGAGTGACGCGGCACTGGTCAACGCAGTCGCCACCGCCACTGAAGCGAAGGTTCAGGCGCTCCTGGACGCCGGCTACGACTGTTCCGGCACACCCACCGATGCCGTGTGCATCGCCGCCCGCGTCCCGAGCCCGGGCGAGGAGGTTCACGCCTTCGCCGGGCCCCGCTCGCTGTGGGGTGCACGCCTGGCCCGCGCCGTCCATCAAGCAGTCCACGCCGCCATGTGAGCCGGGCACGGTGCCCGACGTCGCCGGTGTAGTCCCGCGCCGGCGCCGACGGGACCACCGCATGCGCCGGACTGTACGGGGCCCGGTCCGTCACCCCGGCGTCACCGCACTGCGCCATCGGCAGGGGGCCGGGCCGAGGAAGGCGGCCCCGTCAGACGAGCCCGCGCCCCCGCCGCCCACCCTGGCGGGGGCACGACCGGTCACCCGTCTGAGGTGACCGGGCCGGGCGCCGAGTCGTTGGCCTGTCATGCGACACGACCGTTTCCACGGCACCGCGATATCCCGCGACCGTGCCCGCCCTCGTCCCTGGTCTCACCCCCGCCTCCTCCGACGGGGCGGAATCGGCGGCGGTGGCGGCCCCGCTCGCCCGCGTCGCGACGACGCCGAGGCCGTGCTCGTCGAGCAATATCCCCGGCTGCTCCGGCTCGCCCACCTGGTCCTTCCGCCCGGGCTCGGCCGCCACAACCGCGTACTCGTCGCACATGCCCTCGTACAGAAATCCCTTGCCGGAGCCCGGCGTTCGCGACCCGGACCAAGGGTCCCCGCCCAAGGCGGCTCCTCGAGTCAGGTGCTGGAGTGGCTGCAGGATCGGGTGGTGGCCGCGGCTCTGCGGGCTGCCACGCGAACTCGCCCGTTCTCGGTGCGGCCCCTGTTGCCCTCGGTGCTGGGACTCCGGCTGTTTCCTGGCGCCGGGGGTGACGGGGAGGCCGCGCTCGATCGCGCACTCGGGGGAGTCTCCCCTGAGGTGAGGGCCGCCTTCGCCCTCCTCGTCCTCGAAGAACGTGACACGGGATCCGCCGCCAGGCTGCTCGCCGCCGCGCGCGTACGGGAGCCGGCGGAGGCCCTCAAGGAGGCCGAACGCCTCCGCGACGCCGTGGGCAGGGATGCTGAATCGCTCCTGCAAGGGGCCCAGTTCGACCCTTGCACCGTACAGATTCGCCCCACGGACCTGTTGCGGCGTCGACAGCGGACGCGCCTGGCAGCGCTCGCCGCCGTGCTCGCCGTCACCGCGAGCGGGGTACTGGTCCTGCGCGCGGCCCCGGCCACCGACGCCCCGAACCTCGCCCAAGGTCCCTCCGCGGTCTCCAGCCGAGCGACCGACCCACAGCAGCTCGTACGTGCACCCGCGCAGCGCTGGGCCGACACCGCCCGCGTCGACCTGACCACGTGGCCCGCCCGAGGCACGAGGACGGACGACACGCACCTCCTGGCCCGCGCCCTCGGCGCCTGGTCCACCGGCGGTGACCGCTCCGGTACGCGAGTGACCGGCGTGGCGGGCACGCCGACGGCTCCGCCCGTCGCACCTCCGCGGCTCCTCTACGCCGGAACGGTCGACGGATCCGCCGTCGTTCTCCTGTACGACGAGCAACGGGTCGCCCGGTACACCGAACCACTCGTCGGCCGGGGACCGGCGGTCCTCGAACTCGCCCGAGCCGACGACACCGACGTCACCACCGGCGCGGCCCTCGTCGTGAGCAGGAAGGCAGGAACCGCCCGATTCCTGCTTGCTCCCTGGATCGACCAGGGTTCCGTACGAGACCTCCGGCACCCCGATCTGCCGGCCCGCCCGCTGACGGTGACCGCGGACGGCGCCACCATCTCCGTACCTGCAGTGCCGGGCGACTGCGGTCGGGTACCTGTGGTGGAGCTGCGGTCCTCGACGCGCATCGTCGAGGACCACGCCTTCCTCCTGGCGGACCTCGGAGGGCTGGCCCCGGCCCACCTGACCTGGACCCCCGGACCGGGCACCGGGGCCCCGGCGCGCCAGCCCCGAGAGGCGACCTCCCCGGCGGGCCTCGACGCCTGGGCCCGCTCCGCCTGCACGCTCCCCGCCCTGCGCGACAGCGGCGTCCGCGCGGTCAACCGGTGGGAGTTCGCCCGCCAGAGCCTCCCCGAACGCGGCGGTCCCGCAGACTGGACGTGCCTACGGGCGGAGAGCTGGGAGGGAAGCGCCCGCGTGACGGTTGCCCTGGAAGTGCGGGCAGGCGACGCCCTGCCGGTGCGGAGCCCCCGTCCGGAGCCGGCGGACACGGCGGCGTGCAGCAGGTTCGGGCAGCACATGCTTTCCGGTACGTACTGGACGGCACCCTCCGGCGCGCGCTACTACCTGGCCGCGGGCAGCCGGCACCTCTCCGCGCTCACGGTCCGCGGTGCCGTCTCCGCAACGGCACGCGGCCCGGCCTTGGCCGTGCGCGCGGAAGACGACGGCCCCATCCGACTCATGGGAAGGCTGCCTGACAGCACTCGACTCCACGGCTGGGGTGAGCAGGCCGACACAGGCTCGGAGGCTTCCCAGGGACGGCGATGATCGCGGACTTGCGCGGCGCACCTGATGGGGCCGGCGGTGCTGAGGGCCGTGATGCGTGGACCGGGGCCGTGTCGCGCCCGTGTGCCCCGGCGACCGACGGCGACTCCGCCCCTGGCCGCGCTCCACGGGCGACGCCCTAGGTCTGGGGCGCCTCGACCAGGAAGAGCTCGTCGACGTAGCACCAGCCCCACTTCTCGTCCGGATCGAGCGAGAGGACGACCGGATGCCCCGTTGCCGCATGATGGCTGTAGGCGTGCCGGCCCCGCGAACTGTCGCAGCACCCGATGTGTCCGCACGTCGTGCACCAGCGCAGCCTCACCCAGCTCCAGCCGAGGGCACGGCAGTCCTCGCACGCGTCGCCCGGGTGCTCGGACGGTCGTTTCACCGCGAGGAGATGCGCGCAGGTACGGCCCTCAGGCCGCCCGGCATCGGGTGCCACCGTCCACAACCCCTCAGCTTCCACGGCACGCTCCCGCCTTCGACTCCGCCCTCGGCTCTGTCTTCCGAACTACGGACGGCAATGGATGCGCCCGGTGCGCCGAGCCCTGGGTCTTGACGCGCTTCGTTTCGCAGGGCGGAGCCGGTCGGATGATTGTCGGCGTCGGGCTCCACGTGTATTCATCACTGCGATTGATCGCCGGCGCAGCAAGAACATGATGCCGAGTGGCATGCCCATAGGGGGCCCCGGGGACCCCGGACACACCATCCTTCCCCGCACGAGAAATGACGGAAAGGCGCGACATGCTCCCGATGGACCAGATCCGCGCGCTCCTCCTGGAGCACGACGACCCTCGCCACCTGGAACGCCCCGCGGATTTCGACCTGGACGCTTCGCGGGACTGCTTCGCCCGGCTTGCAAGCTCCCTCACAGAACGCTTCGGACACTCGTGCTCCATGGGCCTGGCTCAGGACGCCAGTTTCTACGGTGTCATCCATGTCCCAGTGGACGCGACGGGCCTTGCCCAGTCCATGTCGGTCGCGATGAGCAACTTCGGCAGACACTTCGTCACCGCCCATCTGGTGGCCGGTGAGCGGGTACCCAGCGGCGAAGCGGGCCTGACCGAGGAGTTGGTGACGTGGCTCGACGGCATCTGTACGGCGGCGGGGTGCACCTTCGTACCGGCCGAGCTGCTTCGCGAACCGTACGACGGACCGTCGGTCCTGGAGGCGCACCGAGACGAGGAGCTGGTGAGAGCGCTCGCGGCCGCGGGCGAAGTGGCCGAGGACGGCGACGATGAGGAGGAGATAGGAAACGCGTACTGGCACGACCGGTACTTCCAGTACATGTGAGACATCTGCGACTCCGTCAGCCGCCAGCGATGCTGCCGCGGCAGCGTTCGCCCTCGTTGCGTCCACGCTCTGACGGAAGGGGGGCCGCTTCGCGTACAGCCCAGGTGCATGCCCCCAGCTGCTGCCGTCCGGCGTCGGCGAAGTCCGTGACCTGCCAGCTCTCCGCCAACGCCTCCGTGTCGTCGATGCCAGTGAACCCGGCCGCCCGCACGAGCCGGTGCAGCCCCCATGGATGTGGACCGGGCCGTCAGTGATCAGCCAGAATTACCCATGGCCCAGGTCGTCGGCTGTTCGGGTGTCTAACGGTCAGGCCTGCGGAAGAGGCCGAGTGACTTCGTGAGGGACTTCAGCGGTGAAGTGTCCTGCTCGGCCGTAGCCGGCGCGGGTGTCCTGGGTGCGTTGTTGCCGCTGGTGGCTTCGGCGAGCGCGGCGTGCGCCGACTCGGCGGCCTCGCGATACAGGTCGCAGGATGCCGTCATGGCTTTGAGCGCTTCGGCGTATCGCGTGACCATGGCCCGTGCGTGGACGAGTTCCTCATCCGGGGTGAGCAGGTGCCAGCCTTGGCGCAGTCGTGTCAGGGCTTGTTCGGCGCCGTCCGGCAGCGGTCGTGGCAGTGACGCGAACTCCACGATCTTCTGCAGGAGTTCGGTCGGCTCGGTGCCGTCCAGGAAGACGTCACCCACGGTGAAGCGTTCCGCGTCGTAGCCCGGGGTCGGCGGTGTGGAGGGCAGGACGACGGCCCCGCCGCGCGGCAGCCCCACGCCCAGCTCGCGCTTCGTCGCGAAGTCTGCGATCAGGGCCTGCTCAGGCGTGGCCCGGTGCTCGATCACCCTGTGTTTGAGGCTCGGTGGCAGGAACGCCGTGACCGGCCGCCGCCCCAGCGCGTCCGGCGTCATCGCCTCGTGCACCACGACATGGATGAACCAGCTCTGCCGGGTGTAGTCCCGCAGCACGCGCCGCAGCTCGCCGTCGTCCTTGGGCAGGTAGTTGACCGTCCGCAGACGCCCGCCCGCCACCTTGTCGTGATCCCAGGCGACCTGCTCGCTGTCGGGCCAGAACACGGTAGCGGGTGACGGCCAGCTCGCTTGCCACGCCCCTTCCGCCTCGGCGGCCAGCACCCAGGCGACCTCGCTCTCCTTCTCGACGCGGCGGGACTCGGGCTCATAGGTGGTCAGCTGAGCGCGCACGGTGACGTTGCCGGGCACGCGCCAGCGTGCTTCGAACACGCGACGGGCCGAGGGCCCGGGGTCGGCGGACTCGTCCCGGGGGAACATATCGGTCGAGCGGGCCGCCTCGACGGGGTCGAGGTCGACGAAGTCGTCGATCACTCTGGCCGCCTTGAGAGCGAGCAGGTTGCGTCGTACGTCACGCTCGGCGTCGGGCCCGACGTGACGCCCCCGTCCGAGCCATACCGTGTCAGGGGCAGTGGTCGATGGAGAGGTGCTCTTGGCCATGGAACCGTCCAGTGGGTGATCGGGGGGCTCGACGACCAGTATGGTCCGCGGCCCGAGCGACGAAGTCCACCGGTCCACCGGGGCGGGGGGAACATGCTTCCTGGCGATACCTCTCGCCGCTGGGCCAGGCCTCGTCGTACGCCGTGTCGTGGAGCCCGGCAGCGCCCCGGACGGCACCTGCCACCTGCAGTCGCGCGGGCCCCACTGTGACCGGGATCGGGGCGGTTGCATACAAGGGCACGTTGCCAGGAGTCGATGGCGAAAGCATCGACAGTGTCGTGTCTGAGTGTTCCCGGGGGCGCTTGCGGCCGGTCATCGCGTGACGTGTATCACTCGGTCGTCCCCGCGGATCTCTCGCCGATTGTTGTGCAGCTGATCCTTCACAAGATCAGTGCTCACGTGCCTGCGCCTCACATGCGCCGCAGGCGCCCTCGCCAGCGACTCGTTCGACGACCTTCCCGCCCGCGCTCCACAGCATCTGAGCTGGCTTGAGGGATACGCGGGTAGCGCTGTGCGAGCAATCGGTGGCTGCGATGGCAAACCCTTGTTGCACACTTCTGTCCAGACCGACAAAGGAGGGGGCAGCCGTGGGGTTCCGTGCGGTACATGAGCAATGGGGGACGGTCTTCGCGCACCTGCCGGATCTCGGCTGCGGGCGGGCGTGGGAGGACATTTGGCGAGTGCGGCCGGTGGCGCCGCTGGTGTGCGATGAGTGTCGGCACCCACTACGGGCGAAGGTCTCGGCGACCGGGCTGAGGTTCTTTGCCCACGCTCCTGGGGCCCCGAACTGTGCGGCGGCCGGTGAGTCGATGGCGCACCACTTGCTCAAACTGGAGTTGGCGGCCGCTGCGCGCGCTGCGGGTGCGCACACGGAGATGGAGGTGCGCGGCCCAGGGGGCGCATGGCGGGCGGACGTGATGGCGAGCGATCCTGGCGGGGCTTGGCGTGTGGCGCTGGAGGCGCAACTGTCACCCATCACCGCCGCGGACCTCGAAGGCCGTACGGAGAGGATGCTGGCGGACGAGGTGACGTCGGTGTGGTTCAGCGACAGACCGAGGCCGCCTTGGCTCGGTCTGGTGCCGTCCGTCCGACTGGTCGCGGGGGACAAAGGCGACCAGGTCGTCGCGGAGGGGCTCGCCAAGTTCGTGGCGGGCTGGTGGGAGGCGGGGCCGCAAGTCCCACTGACCGATTTCCTCCAATGGGTGTTCAGCTGTCGTATCAGCCCCCACGACCGGCAGCGGCCGACCTCTTACCCTCTGGAAGCCCGACGCGTGGTCTGGACGGCCCCGCAGTACATCCGGGAAGAGGACGAGTATCTGCTGAAGGCAGAAGAACTGGAACGGGTGAACCGGGAGGCGGAGCGGGCACGACATCGGCACCAGGACGCCATCAATGCCCTGCTGAAGCGTCAGGCCGCTCTCAAGAAGCCCGCCGTCGCGTTCGTGTACCAGGAGACCGGCGGCTACCCCCGGGTTTCGAGGGAGGGCACGCCCGAGTTCGCCATGGGTCTACCGGTGTACGTCAAGGGCGTTCCCTACGCGGTCATCTGCCCGGTAGCCGGCCGGGTCGCCCCGCTCCGTGAGCAGCTCGCGCCGCTGGTGCTGTTCGTCGCTTCCGAGCGTGAGCGGGAGCGCATCACCGCACACGCACGCGGGGGGCAACGCATTGTGGTCCTCCAGCCGGACCCCGCGGCCGCGCCGGCGGTCCCGCAACAGGGCCACCCCAACACCGTGACGGTCCAGGACGCGGTCACCCGCGTCGTCGGTCTGGACCGCATCTAAAGGTGCGTGGTCGGATCGCATTCAGGTGACCCGCTGCCCCGCGGCCGTTGTCTCCAAGGGCAGGTCGACGGGCTCCTTGCGCTGATCGAAACGGATGCATCGGCTCGGCGCCTTGCTCGTTGGGCGACGCGACATGCGCTAGGCGGCATGCGGCCGGCGCTGGGCGAACGGAAGATGGTTCGGTCGTCGCGGGACTGCTCGTACGAGTCCAGCTGGCGGCACGCCTGCCGGCACCACTCCCTGCGAGCGTCAGAAATGCGGCCCCCAAGTGGTCTCCGACCCGAGTACGCCCCTGCCTCAGCCGCCCGTGATGAGGTACGAGGAGTTGCTGGAGAAGGTCCGGCAGAAGTGCCTTCCCCACCCGCGAACGGGCCGAGGAAGCCGTCCACCTGGTCCTGTCGGGGCTCGGCCGGCGTCTGACGGGCGGCGAACGTGTCGAACCCGCTGCCCGGCTCCCCTCCGACGCAGCGCGCGTACTCACGCGCATCCTGCGCCAACTCCCCTCCGGCCACGTGCTGCTGTTCGGCCGCGCCGAACTGGCCCCGGCGGCATAGCCTCGCCCGACTCGACCGCGCACCCGACAGCGGACCAGAACTCACTTCCCACGTCGGACACGTCGGGATCCACCGCGCGTGGCCGACCTACGGCTGCCGCTCGGGTTGCAGTGGCGGCTGTACGGGGTACGGGGCCGTAGCCGTGTGCCTGGGCGTCGGGCTGGTGGCCGCCGAGCTGTCCCTCCGGGCCAGCCCTTCTCGTCCCGCAGGGGCAGTGGGGGAGCGGTCAGTGGCCTGGGTGGGGCAGGTAGGGGGCGATCCGGCGGTAGCGCTTCCACATGGCGTACAGCTGCTGTGTGGGGCGTCGCTGTTCGCCATCGAGCGCGTTGAGGATCAGCAGGCCACCCGTCAGGGCCGGGACAACCCACTGCAAGACCGCGAGGTGATGCTCGGCCTTCTTCGTCTCCCCGGGGCGTCGCTCAGCCGTCTCCTGGTCTGCCGTGGTCTCCGAGGAGACGTACTCGATCCTCTTGCCGAGCACGCGCGTGTAGGCCGTCGCCGCCATTGCGGCGCCGGTCAGTGCGGTCTTGGCGACCGTGGAGGCGGCGACACCCCGCTGGGTGACGACCCGAGCCGCACTCGCGGCGAGCAGCCCGCTGGTCCCCACCAGGTGGATCCCGATCGCGGCGGTGCCGACCGGCGCCCACTTCGACCAGCCGCTACTCGCGATCCGCGCACCGAAACCCCAGTCGCCGCCGCTCTGTGCCCTGGCTGCGCCGTTGAGGCCGACCGCGCCCATGAGGGAACCTCCGAACCAGGCGGCCAGCCCGATGTCGTGCAGACTCCGCAGGACGGCGTGGCGTGCGGACATGGGCCCTCCTCGGGCATGGCGTGGAGCGACGGCCGTGCTGCTGCCGCTCCGAACACGGTGACCCGCGTCGCGGGGCGGCGCCATCGCGACTGCTCCGAGCAGCCCCCTCCCCGCCCGCCCAGCTCAGAGGCGTGGGGCCGGACAACAGGTCGCTCTCCGGCAGCTCGACCTCGTCCGGGCTTTCTGCGGCCAGGCACTTCCGAAGGCCGAGACTCCAGGCTGAGGCCAAGACTCAGGGCTGACTGTGCCACTCGCACAGGAGCACGGTCGCGTCGTCCTGGAGACGGCCCTCGTTGTGGCTGAGGACCTCACGGATCAGACGGCGCAGAGTTTCCGGTACGGGGAGGCCGTCGCTTTGGCGGCGGTTGATGAAATCGACGAATCGCTCGACGCCGAACTCCCGGCCATGGCGGTCCCGCGCCTCGGTGATCCCGTCGGTGTAGAGCAGCAACCGGTCTCCCGGCTGGAGCTGTTCGCGGTGAACGGTGGCGGGCAGCCCGAGATCAGTACCCAGTGGGTGGGTGGGGTGGCCGTCCAGGGCCGTGACCCACCGGCCCTCACGGATGAGCAGAGGAGGCGGGTGGCCGCAGTTGAGCCAGTTCAGCCGGCCGGTGCGCAGGTCGAGGTCGGCCAGAATGGCGGTGACGTAGTTGTCCCGTGCGAACTGCTCGATGAGTGTGGACTCGATGGCGTCACGTACCTCGTTCAGATCGGCCACCTGCCGTCGCCGGTTGCGACACGTGGCCATGGCGAGATTGGCCGTCAGCCCTGCGGTGGTGTCGTGGCCCATCGCGTCGAACACGGCCAGATGGGCCACCTGACCCGCCAGGGCGTAGTCGTAGGCATCGCCCGCGGTCTCGTACGCCGGTTCCATCACGGCCGCGATGGTCACCGCCCCGTTGGCCATGGTGCGCGGAGGCATCAACGCCCATTGCATCTCGGCGGACACCGTCATCAGCTGCGTGCGGATCAACCGCGCGTACGTGTCGCTGTGGCCTCGCTTCGAGGCCATCAGAAGCCCCACCGCGGACGCGAGACCTTGAATCCCGGCCAGCGTGTCTTCGTCTGCGTCGCTCTCCGCGGTGCAGGCGAGCACCCCCAGCCGTTCCGTCCCGTCCAGCAGCGGCAGCCAATGCCTACGACGTCCGTCGGTGGTGTGGTGCTGGGTATGGATGTTCTGGAAGGCCCGCCCGGCCAGCGTGGTGTCGATCCGCAACTCCTCCCCGTCGTCGACCGCCGCCAGGTCTGCACCGGTGACCTCGCGCAGCACGTCCTCGCGAACGTCGGCCACGTAGATGCGGGCATCGACCAGCCCGGCGGCTCGCGCGTGCGCACGCACAAGGGTCGGCAATTCGTCGAAGGCAGCCAGTTGGCTGGCTTGCAGAAGCCGCTCCACGACGGAGGAGCCGTCGGCTTTCGTCATGACCGGCACACTCCGCCCTGAAGGGGACGATCGCGTCCGCCTGTGGGGCGAAGCTGCCACACGGCTGACGCACGAGAAGCCAGTAAGGCTGTACCTCCAGCCTAAACCTTCGGCCCGCTGACCAGGCCTTACGACGCACGCCCAGCCGCACCGTCGTCGCCGTAGCCGTAGCCGACCGCAGGCGGCCCGGGGGCGTGGGCGTCCGCCGCGCGAACCGCATTCTGGGGGACCCCGAGCCGCCCGCGGCCCGCCAGCCACAGGACGCCATCGCGGTGCGGCGGCGCTTCCCGCCGCGGGCGACCAGCGCCGCCACGCTGTCGGCCACGTCGCGGGCGAAGAGGGGGTCGACCGCACGAGAATGGCGTAGTCGCGCCCCCAGGCCTCTCGAGGACGGAAGCCGCGGCCTCTGGGGCGTCTGACGTGGCCACGGGAGGATCGGCGTCGATTTCAGCCGTCGTGACCGGCGCCGACGTCAGTGCAAGCATGTGCGCCCCCTCATCACTCACGGCTGTCTGCACATCGTGGCTTCCGACGAAGCCGTCCGTACGGATGCGCTGATCTCTGCCTGGCACAGGCCGGTCCGGGGACGCGCTCACTCCGGTGGCCTATCGACGGAAGCGAACGGCGGTGTCTCGCCTCCCCACGGACTCCCGCAGCGGACCGATCTCCAGGACTCCGGGGCACGTCCTCAGCCGTGCTCGCGCCTCCCGTATGCGCTGCTCCCTGTGCTTCTCCGACCTTCGGCGAGGCACGGGCCGGCGCATCACCCGACCTTGTCACTGCAGTGGCAGGGTCGGCAGGGGAGGCGTTGCATGAAAACTGCGGGGTTCACCGTTTCGTCGAATGGACGTCTGCAGTGGTCGGTGAGGATCGTTCGGACAGCTGGGCCGTGCCCGAAGGCATGGGGGCCGCCGTACTGGACGCGCTGTTCTTCCAGTCGCCCGTGGGCCTCCACGTCTACGACAAGGAGCTGCGGCTGATGCGGGCGAACACGGCCGCTCGCTTGATGCGGCAGGTGTCGGTGGACGGGCTGCTCGGCCGTACGCTGCCCGAGATCCTCCGGTTCTTCGACGTCTCCGATCCGGAGACCCTGGAACGGGTGGCTCACCGGGTACTGGAAACCGGCACGCCTGAGCTCGATGTGAGCATCCGCGTCCGTGACCGGCGTGACCCTCCGGTCGAAGCCGTCGCCTCGGCGTCCGTGTTCCGTCTGCAGCGGGCCGACGGGACCGTACTGGGGCTGGCCGCCGCGGTGACGGACATCACGTCCCGTGTGCGGGCGGAAGCAGAGATGCAGCTGCTGAACGAGGCGGCCGCACGGATCGGTACCACGCTCGACGTGTTCCGTACGGCGGCCGAGTTCTGCGAGGTCGCCTCCCCGGCGTTGGCCGACACCGTGACCGTCGACGTCTACGACGAGGTCCTGCGCGGCAGAGCTCCTTCCGCGGATGCTCTCGACCGCGACCAGACGGTCCGGCGCACCGGGTTCCGGTCGGTCGCCGGCCCCGACCAGCAGGGCGTTCCCGGCGTCGGTGAGGTCGACGTGTACCCGCTCGGAACCCCCCACCGCACGGTCCTCGACACCTTGGCCCCCAAGCTGATCCGACGCCTGAGCCCGAACGCCCCCTGGGTCGATACGGAACGTCGACGGGACGCCCGGATCATGAGGGCGGGCACGCATTCGATGATGTTGGTCCCGATACGGGCGCGGGGTCTGGCGCTCGGACTGGCCTGCTTCTACCGGTGGCGTGACCCGACCCCGTTCGACCACCAGGACCTGAGGCTCGCGCAGCAGCTCACCACGCACGCCGGCCAGTGCCTGGACAACGCCCGTCTCTACAGCCGCGAGCGCTCGGTCGCCCGCGTGCTGTCGGGCGGCTTCGCCCATACGCCGCCTTCCGTGGACGCGGCGGTCGAACTCGCTCGCACCCACCTCCCGGCAGGCACGGGTGGTGGCTGGTTCGATGTCATCCCCCTCTCCGGGTCCCGGGTCGCTCTCGTTGCCGGGGACACGACTTCGGGGACTTCGCGTCCAGGGGCGATCAGCGAGGTTCGCGCTGCCGTCGAAGCGCTGTCCGACCTGGACCTGCCGCCGGACGAAATCCTCCACCGCCTCCACGACCTCGCCAGCCGCCCCACCATCCTCGCGGACGCGACCGGATCCGAGGCCGGCGACGGACCGTCCGCCACCTGCCTCTGCATGGTCTACGACCCGGTGACCCGCTTGTGCTCCGCGGCGAGCGCGGGACACCCCGCACCGTTCCTGGTGCATCCGGGTGGTGAGGTCGAAATGCTCGATGTCGCGGCAGGTCCACCCCTGGGCCAAGGCCTCGCGCACTACGCGCTCACCGAACGCGCGCTGCCCGAGGGCACCACGCTGCTGGTCTACAACACCGCCCTGCTGACCGGGTCCGCTCCCGGGACAACGGTGCAGAGCCTGCTGAGCGACCGGTTCGCCGAACCGCGACCTTCTCTTCAGGCCGTGTGCGACGCGTGTGCCGACGCCCTCGCGCCACGCCGGCCTGCACGAGACGCCTACCTGTTGCTGGCCCGCACCCGGACGCTGGACGACTCCCAGACGAAAGCCTGGGCCTTCCCCAACACCCCGGAGAGCGCGGGGCAGGCCCGCAAGCGAGTCGTGAACCAACTGGCGGAATGGGGACTGGCCCAGGACGTCATCGACGACACCGCACTCGTGGTCAGCGAACTGGTCACCAACTCCGTCCGTTATGCGAAGGGCCCGATCCAGCTGCGCCTCATCCGCGACGGCGACAGCGCCCTCGTGTGCGAGGTCACCGACGGCAGCAGCGCCAGTCCCCACCTGCGTCGCGCCCTGGACACGGACGAGAACGGACGGGGCCTGTTCATCACCGCTCAGCTCACGCAGCGATGGGGTGTGAGGCCTGCGGGACGCGGCAAGACGCTGTGGGCCGAGCGCGTCGTCCCGACGGCTCCTGCCTCGGACCGCGGGGAAGCCGCGGAGGAATGACGGCCGAGGACCCGCCGCGAGACCGCTCCCCGCCCCAGCCGCAGGGAGACCGTGATGCCTCGCAGGAGCCCCGGCCGCCTCATCGATCCGGTGGGGCTGCATCCCCTGGCCCCTTTTCCCGGATCAGGGCCAGGACCAGCCCGGCTCGACGGAGGCGATGGATCCCCGCCCCGACCACGGCGAGGCCGACCACACGGGCCACGGTCTGCTGCACGGTCGCAGGGCGCTGGTCTTCGGAGGGGACTCCGGGATCGGCCGGGCCGTCTGCTTGGCCTTCGCACGTGAAGGCGCCGATGTCGACTTCCCCCGTCTGCCCGAGGAAGCGGAGGAGGCCGAGGCGACCTGCCGCCTTGTCCGCGAGGCTGGCCGCACACGGCGCTGGCCTCGTCTGCGACATCCGGCACGAGGACGAGTGCAGCGCTCTCGTCGCTCGTACGGTGTCCGAGCTGGGCGGCGTCGACCTGCTCGTCAACAACGTGGCCTACCAGATGGCCCAGCCGGACGGCATCGAGGGGATCACCACCGAGCAGTTCGACCCGGGTGATGAAGACCAACCTGTACGGGATGTTCTGGCTCACCAAGGCCGTGCCGGCTTGCGTGCCGCGCGTCGGAGCGGTGATCAACACCACCTCCGTTCAGGGCTGCCGGCCCAGCCCGCACCGCCTCGACTACGCCATGACCAAGTCCGCGGTCATCTCCTTCACCCACGGCCTCGCCCAGATGCTCGCCGAGCGGGGTATCCGGGTCAACGCGGTGGCGCCCGGCCCGGACTGGACCCCGCTGATCCAGGCGACGATGCCCGACCCGACGGAGTTCGGGGAGCAGTCCCGCTCGGGCGGCCCGCGCAGCCGGCGGGGATGGCACCGTCGTACGTCTTCCTCGCCTCCGACCAGGCCTCCTTCATCACCGGCGAGAGCGTCAACGCCCCCGGCGGAAACCCCCTGCCGTGACCCCGGACGAAGCCCCGCGTCGCATCGCCTTCCTCCTGGAATGGCAGGGCGTCCCCGTACCGGGTGCGTGCCTTCCACACGACGGCCGACGCCCGCGACCTGCCACAGGGCCCGGCCGACGCCGCCCGGGCCGAACAGCTGCGTGGGGTGGGCTCGGTGACCGTCGAGGGCCGGCGGTCGGCCGAGCCGGGCGCCGCGGGTGCGGGCGGCGCCCAGGCCCTCGTCGTGCCGCTGCGCCCACAACTCGTGTGGAACCCGGAGCCCGATCACGCACCGTTCGAATCACCCTCCGACCTCGGCGGCCGGTAGCCTGCGGACATGTCAGTCAACATCAACATCCACTTCACCGTCTCACAGCTCACAGATGCGGCACAGGCCGAGGCGGTCGCCGAATCGATTGGTGAGCTGCTGCGGGACGAGGGCATCGAGAACCAGATCAGCTACGGCACGGCCTGCGACAACGGTGTCCACTACGTGTCGGGCGAGACGCAGTTCCCGCTCAGCATCACCCGCTTCGGCCACTGGCAGCCGGAGTTCGAGAGCTCGTTCGCGTTCGCCGTGACCGAGGCCGCCCCGGCGGCGAAGGGCGTCATCGAGTGGGGTTACCCGGACGAGGAACGCTGAACGACCTGCATGGGCCGGCCAGAGCGGAATGTCTCTCTGCCGGAACCGACTGCGTAGGTGAGCGGGACGGCTGTGGCCGTCCTCGACATCGGACCGACACCCGGGCCCCGCCCCGTCGTAGCCGCCTTCCGCGTGGTGCGGCAGCTCACGAGGCAGTTCCTTCGCTAGGAGTGCCAGGTAATGACTGCCTGCGTCCGGCAGCCCTGGAACTCGTCACACCGTGACCAACGATCAGCCCATGCTCCGGTGTTGGGCTATCCGGTCCACACGTGCCGTCCGCCTCCGCGGCAGACGGCGAGCCTCGCACCCTGCTTTCCCAGCTAAGGGCTGTCCCGTAACTGCTGGTCACTGAGCTGGCCAGGTGCGGAAACTGCGTAGCTGCCGAGTTCGCGGTGCCGGTATCGTCCGGTCTCCCGACCCGCCGTACCAGCGGCCTACGTTCAGAGAGCGATGCACATGACCAGCCAGCAAGCAACGACGACCCTGTGGCGCCCCACCGGCCCCAAGGAGCTGGATCTGGTTCGGGAGCTGAACTGGCGCGCGTGGCCGCCCCGGCTGCCCGAGCAGCCGATCTTCTACCCGGTCCTCAACGAGGACTACGCGATCAGGATCGCGCGGGACTGGAACGTGAAGCACGATGGAGCCGGCTTCGTCACTCGTTTTGAGGTCGAGTCGGAGTTCTTGAGCTGGTATCCCATCCAGCAGGCGGGCGGGCGGACGATCCTCGAGCTCTGGGTTCCGGCCGAGGAGCTTGACGACTTCAACGCCCACATTGTCGGCGAGATCCAGGTGGTCCACGAGTTCCACTGAGGCGGGGAGAGCTTGCTAACGGGAGCACGTTGGCCCGGCGCGATGATCCCGACGTGGCTGGTGTGATCACGGCGTCGGAGCCGTCCTGGATAGCCCCCTTCACCGGGTTGAGCCCGCGTGCCTTCGGGAAGCTGGTGACCGTACTGCGGCGCGAGGGCGCGGACGCGGCCCGCAAGGGCCGACCGTGGGGCCTGTCCCTGGAAGACCGGGCGCTGCTGGTCACGGCTTACTGGCGAACAAACTTGACGATGCGCCAGCTGGCGCCACTGTTCGGGGTGTCGAAGTCGGCGGCGGACCGTGTGATTGGCCATCTCGGGCCGATGCTAGCGCTCCAGCCCCGCAAGCGGTTCTCCAAGGACACCGTGCTCATCGTGGACGGCACCTTGGTGCCCACCCGCGACCACACCATCGCCGAGCCGTCGAAGAACTACCGATACTCCACCAACCACCAGGTCGTCATCGACGCCGACACCAGGCTCGTCGCCGTGGTCGGCCGGCCGCTG
The DNA here is from genome assembly GCF_042671585.1 of Streptomyces sp. NPDC127129. Classification (NCBI taxonomy): domain Bacteria; kingdom Bacillati; phylum Actinomycetota; class Actinomycetes; order Kitasatosporales; family Streptomycetaceae; genus Streptomyces; species Streptomyces sp. NPDC127129. Next base: position 86,704 of record NZ_JBHXTV010000002.1, on the reverse strand, counting down.
CCCGGGAACCGCAACGACTGCAAGGCGTGGGAGGAATCCGGCGCCAAGGCCGCCGTCGGCAGGACACTCACGATCGCCGACGGCGGCTGTCCCGGCACGGGACTCGTCATGCCCCATCGCCGATGCAAGGGCGAAGACCTGGCGGACTGGAAGGAAGCGCACAACAAGTCCCACAAGCAGGTCCGCGCCCGCGTCGAGCACGTCTTCGCCCGCATGAAGACATGGAAGATCCTCCGCGGCTGCCGTCTCAAAGGCGACGGAGTCCACCACGCCATGCGCGGCATCGCCCGGATGCATAACCTCGCCCTCGCCGGATGAACGAGCGGGCCACACTGGGGCCAAGCACGGCCGAGGTGACCTAAAGATCATTTACGGGACAACCCTTAGTCGTGCTGGGGGCTGAGAGTGTGAGGCGAGGCATCACGCAGCGCTGTCCACCGCAGCCGTCCCCTGACCGGCGACCTTGCATCGTTGCCACAGGAACGTGACTGCTTGATCGGTCCCATCGCCGATGTCGATCTCCGCTGCCTCGAAGAACCCGGGCGCCGGGAGGCTTGACGCCGACCCTGTGGCGCAGTGCCATGGATACGGACGGAGGGGGTGCGGGGTGGCCGACGAGGACAGCGCCGCTGAGGGTCGGGGCGACGATCGTCCGCGAGGCCCGAGTTCCTCAGGATTCGCGGACCATTTCTGGCTGGTGGTGCTTGCGCTGATCGTGGTGGTTCTCTTCCTGGTCGGTCTCATGGGCGCGGACACAGGGCCTGCGAACCCGGGCGGATATACCGGCTGGCATTGAACGGTGAGAGTGAGGAGCGCGGCCACGCCCCCGTTCCTGACCGCGCCGCGTTGACAGGGCTCTCCTACGTCATGGCCTGCACCACGCCGGGCTGTACGCCGTCGTACTCGTGGGCTGTAGTGGAGCCCGTCGCGCACGAATTCCATCTGCGGCTCGGCCGCGCTGCGTTCGGGCTCCCGCAGCTCGGGGAGCAGGTTGTCGTCCACGAACGAGACGAGGATGTTCAGCACCGCAGAGGTGGTCGAGGCCACCAAGGTCGCGCGTGCCTGGTCGCCGATCAGCCCCCAGCGCTGCAGGACGCCGCGGCGGCTGGCGAGCTCCTTCAGTGCCTGCTCCTCATAGCTGGGGAAAGGGGATCCCCACGATGTCTTTCAGCCGCTTCCGGGTCTGCTCCGGGGTGCAACTGGACCGCGAGCCGTCCTCCAACGTCGGATGGGTGGCCGATCCGGGGCGGCGAAGACCAGGCGCCAGTGCTCACTGTGCCTGCTGACGCACCGGTCCGACAGACCGACCCGGACACCCGAGAGGCCTGGTGGCAGCGGGTGCTCGCCATCCGTGTCACTTCCTCACCGAGCAAAAGTTGCGAGGCAGTCTTGACGGTGTCTGGCTGCGACCAGCAGTGGGAGCGGACAGCACCGGCATCGGCCGCCAGATGGATTCTCGTCCTCAGACCCGTCACGGGACCGCCCGACGACGTGGTCGTCCGGTTCTCCCGCTGGAGCCACTCTTTGAAGGCGCCGACGGCGTGCTTGTGAGCGCGTACGATGGTGTGGTTCACGCTCACCCGACAGTCGATGCCTCCGGCTGCCTCGGCCTGGGCCTGGAGCTTGGTCCTGATTCGTTGCCAGGCGCCGTCCCTCGCCCAACCGATCGGGCTGATCCCGCCACGCCCTGTTGCACCGGATACTCATGCCACCGCCTCGATGATCACCCGATGCCCCCGAGTCGCGCTCCGCATCCGGTATCTCGATCCTCTCGGTCACGACGCACAGTCAATCAGCGCATGACGTCCAGCCGGCTGGATGCAGACGGATCCGCAGGCGTCCGCTCCCAGATGCTGACGGAACTCCGGTCAGATGCCGGATGTCTTGTACACGCGCTGACGGGCGTGCGACCGTACCCGCGGTCTAGTCCAAGACGATTGGCTGGGGGTTCCGTTGAATCGTTCTGTCCATGGCTGGGCATGGAGAAGTGCGGTCGCTGCTGCGGTACTTGTGGTAGCAGTGGGCGTGCAGTCACCAGCGCACGCGAGCGTGGCACAGGGAAGCGTGTACGGCTCCGGGACGGTGACGGATGACTGGGGAGACGAGGGCCCACTCTCCACCACCAAGAACAGACACAACAGCGTGGTCGGGCTGTGGCAGGGAGTCCTGATCGCTGACGGATACCTGCCTCAGTCCGGCCTCGACTGTGACTTCGGCCCGAACACCAGAGCCGCAACGATCGAGTGGCAGAGCGATCGCGGACTCAAGGCGGACGGAGAGGTTGGGCCGCAGACCTTCGGTAGGGCCGACAACAATCTCTTCTGGAACGGGTCCGAGATCCGCTACAACGGCACCAACAGCGATCTCGGCAGCATGTACAGGAACAGCGCGGGCCGGTGGTACGTCGCCGGCAGCAGCAGCATCGCCTACCTCTCCTACTCCGACGACAGCCTCTGCGGATGACCGGGAACTGACGCAGCCGCAGGACAGGCTGACGGCTCAGTGAAGTGTGCCCGGCATGTCTGCTCCGATGTGGTCACGTCGCTCGGATACGCGTCCGGGCGACGCGGCCACTGCAGCCTGTCGCTGTGACCCGGTCCTCCACCGGGAGGGGTGCTCGCTTCCGACGACGCCTGAGCGCCACCGCTTGACCTGCCACGCCGCGAGTCCGCCGTCCACGGCAAATGGGCGAGCGCGTGTACGGCGTGGAGGCAGGCACAACACCAAAGCGGCGCGACACCAGGCACTGCGGGTGGTGTGCCAGAGGGCCACCCGAGCCCAGACCCGGCCAACCCAGGGAGCCGCCGCCGACCCGCTGCGCTGCTGCTCCTCCCGTACGCGCAGCCGCGTCTCCTACCGACGAAGGCGAAGGTCTTCCGGCGGCACACGGACCTCGTCGAACCATGGGACGGCCAGCTCCGGCGTGACCGGCGACGTACCACGGGCGGCGCCTTCGAGTGTGCCGTCCTGCGGCTGCTCCGCTCCGGCGGTGGGCGCTCATCGGCGGGTTGCTTCTGGCCGAGCACTTCAGCAGTGCGGCGGGCGGCTGCGGGTCACGGCCCGGTCACCTCGGGACCGTGCAGTCCAGGATCCTCCCGTCCGCCGTCCCCACGACCAGTCGCCGTTGGTCCGCCCGGAACGCGACGGACACCGGCGTGACGGGGTGGCCGTGCGCGTGCAGGGTGTGCCGGTCCCGCACCTCGCCCGTCGCCGTGTCGAGCGTCTCCACCTCGCCGGTGAGGTAGACGACGTACACCTTGCGCTCGTCGCCGTCGAGACCGGCGATCGGCTGGTCGGTCTCGTACACCCAGCGTGCCGTGCCGTCCGGGAGCCGACGGTTCACGACGTACGTGCCCTTGCGGGCTTCTGCGTAGGTGGGCCCCCGTTCGTACGACCGGCCTGCTTGGACGAGGGTGTCTCCCAGCTCGACGGCGGGGCCGAACCAGGGCTGGAGCGCGGACGTCGGGTCCCAGTGCAGGGGGAAGAGGGCGCGTACGGTAGCGGGACCGTCGGCGCTTGGCGGCTCGATCGCATGGATCCACGGAGCGTCGCCGTCCGGGCCGGGACCGTCCACGTACAGCATGCGGGCGCTGTGTCTGACGCGTAGCGACGCCGGGGAGTTGGAGCGAGCGGGCGCAAGCCGGACTTGTGCCGCCTCCTGGTGTGCGGGGTCGAGCAGTAGCGCGGCCTCTGCGTCGCGCCCCAGCGGGCGCAGGGCCAGCCAGCCCTCGCCCGTGGCGCTCCATGCGGGGGCCGATGGCATGTCCACGCAGTCCACCACACCGCCCTCCGCCGTCGAAATCCGGCAAACGCTGGTCGCCCGGTCGACCAGCCGCCCCGTCCCGCCGTCGCGGCGGAAGCCCCGGTACGTCACCCACGCCGACTCGTCGTCAGGGGCTGCTTCGACCTGGACGCTTCCCTCCCCGCCGGCTGGTAGAGCCCAGGTCAGCGCGCCGGACGGATCCCAGCATTCGAGGTCCGTGTGCCGACCGGTAGCCAGCACCCTGCCGTCGGCCAGCACCGTGAGGTCCCGTACTTCCGCCCGCCTCCGCCACCGGCCCTCCGTCAGGCGGGCCAGGGCGTCCTCCACATGGGGGTCGTAGAGGAGCCCGCTTTCGACCATCGGCTGTCGAACTCGGTCGGGGTCGACCAGACCGGCCGGGGCGGACAGCCAGTCGTCCGCCGCGACGGCCAGCTCGAAGCCTGTGCGGAAACCGCCGTCCTTGTCCTCGGGGGAGAGCAGCATTGCGAGCCTGCCGTCCTCCAGCCAGCGCAGGTGCCGCACTTGGCGGCTCTTGCTCAGCAGGTCCGTCACGAGCCCGGTCTCGAGGTGCACCAGGAGCAGCTGCCCCTCGAAGTCCCACGAACCGTCGTAGCGGCCGGTGCCCACGGCGACGATCGGCAGCTCCGGGTGAGGCTCGACGGCACATATGGAGTAGCGCGAGGCGACGACGTGGCGCGGCCGGAGGGTGTCGGCTTCGTACACGCCGATCCGGTGGCCGAGCCAGTGACCCTTGCCGTGCCACGGGACGTGGCCGAGGTCGCCGGCCGCGATGACGCAGCCGTGACGTGTGGCGGTCACCACCCACTCCGGCCGACCGATCTCGGCGAACGGCTGGTCCCCGAGTATGCGGCGTACGGTCAGTTCTTCAGGCACGACGATCTCCCCTCAGGCGGCGCACAGTCTGCCAGGTCCGCCCGGGCGTTCCTGAGCCCTCTCGAGTCGCTCGACTCATCCGCGTACGAGAACGGGCCGACGCGCTGTTCTGACGGCCAGTGGTCCGTGCCGAGCCCGCTGGCGGCGTACGGAGCGAACAGGGTCACCTTGCCGAGCCGCGGCATACGCTCGATGAACTCGTCCATGTCTGGCGAACGGCACGGCCGACCCCGAAGACGTCACGAGCGCCGACTACTCTGCCGCCGTTGCCATCGCCGTCGTAGCCCGCCACAGAACCCGCATCCCGCGCCCCACCACGGCCGCCCCGATCCGGCCTGCCGCGCCGCCAGGCTCCTGCACATCCTGATCCGCCTGCAGCCCCTGCCCTACCGCAACAGCCTGTACGCCTGCCAGGTCACCGCCGCCTCCATGCACGCCTCCGGCGAGGGCATCGCCCCCTGCACAGCCACCTAACGCCCTCCCCACCCCTCCCAGGAGGCGAAAACCCGAGAGATCGCAAATCAGCTGCATGCTGCCGAGCTCCGCCACTGGCAGTACTGCTGCCCGCTTCATGTCGACCTTTCCGGGTCGGGGCCGGACGGTCCATACGGCGCACCACGACAGGACTGTTGCCCGCGCGCGTGCCATGGTGGGGACGCCCATGACCGACGAGAGCCCGCAGGCAGGCGGCAGCGTGAACGTACCCGGCATCGACTACCAGGCGGTCTTCCAGGCCCTTCCCGCCGGTGCGGCGCTGCTGACGCCGGACCTGGTGTACGCGGACGTCAACGAGGCGTATCTTTCGCTGTCCGGGCGTATCCGGAGCCAGCTCATCGGGCGTTTCCTGTTCGATGTCTTCCCCGACAATCCCGGCGATCCCGCCGCCACCGGCATGCGCAACCTGTACGCCTCACTGCGCCGGGTGGCGGCCACCGGGGAGCGCGACACGATGGCCCTGCAGCGCTACGACGTGGAAGACCCCGAACGGCCCGGAGTGTGGCAGGAGCGGTACTGGAGCCCGGTCAACGTCCCCGTGCTCGCCCCCGACGGCAGCGTGGCCCTGCTGCTGCACCGGGTCGAAGAAGTCACCGAACTCATCCGCGCCCGCGGCGGCCGGACCGGCAGCGATCGCGCACGGGTCCTGGAAGCCGAGCTCTACACCCGCGCCCGGGAACTGCAGGAGGTCAACGAACGCCTGCGCAAGGCCCACGCCCGCGAGCGCGAGGTCGCCCTCCACCTGCAGGAGGCGATGCTGCCCGCCCTCCGCCCCCTTGGCCACCACCGTGCAGCGGTGCGCTACCGGCCCGCCATGGGGGCCCTGAACGTGTGCGGCGACTGGTACGACCTCGTCGACCTGCCCGGCAGCGGCCGTACCGCCGTCGCAGTCGGTGACGTCGTCGGCCACGGCCTACGCGCCGCCGGCGTCATGGGCCAGCTCCGCAGCGCACTGTCCGCAGCCTCCCGCGTCGCCGCCGGCCCCGCCCAGGCACTGGAGGTCCTCGGTCTGTACGCCCGTTCCGTCGACGGCGCCGAATCCACCACCGCCGCATCCGTCTTCATCGACTGGAACCCCCGCACCCTCACCTACAGCAGCGCCGGCCACCCCCCGCCGGCCCTGTGCCGCCCCGACGGTACGGTCGCCTTCCTCGACCAGGCCACCGATCCGCCCCTCGGTGCCCGCCCCGAACACGTCCCCCGCCCCCAGGCCCAGACCACGTTCACCGACGGCTGCTTTCTCGTCCTTTACACCGACGGGCTCGTCGAACGCCGGCACGAGGACATCGACACCGGCCTCGCCCGCCTCGCCGACTCGGTCGCCCGACACCGCGCCACCGACCCTGACACCCTCGCCGACGCCCTGCTGACAGACCTGATCCCCCCAGCAGGCCTCACCGACGACACCGCCCTCATCGTCATGCGGCTATGACCCCGCACCCGCACCCGCACCCGCATCCGCATCCGCGGCCACAGCGCACCGTCCTGAAGAGGATCGCGGACGCCGAGGAGCGCGAGGCAGAGGCCCGCGTCCGGCGCAAGGCCGGGGACGTACCCTGTGCTCGGCTCACCCCCGCTCGCGCGGAGAGGCCCCCGCCCTCGGCGATGCAACGGACTAGATCAACGGTTCACCTCCACAAGAGCGGAGGTGAACCGACCCTCACCCAGGACGAGATCGGCAAGGCACTGCGCCCCGGCATTGAACCGGGCGCACCTTGACCTCACCGGAGATCCGGACATGACCGTCAGCGGCAGTCTCGACAGGGCGCTGGAAGGGGCGTGCACCCGTCCCGTACCGAAACCCGTGGGCGCGCAGCTGCGCAGATCAAGAAGCCGCGGCCGGACCTCGCCGCCCGCCTGTTCACCGCCCGCGAGCGAGGCGCCGGCGAACGCGAGCTCCAAGCGGTCGCCGACGCACTCAAGGACGTCTACTTTCAGGACGGCAGACGCTGCGTCGGCTCCATGGAAGAAGTCCATCTCACCGACGTCGAACAGATTGAGTTCAAGCCGGCTGGCCGGGAGTCTGGGGCGGTCGACGGCCCCGGCCGGGATGAGCCGCCCACTCCCACTGCCGACCGATTCGCTCCCAACCCTCCAGCGTCTCCCTGCCTCTGGCCAGGCCTGGGTTTACTCAGAAGCCATTGCCATACCGCTCATGGAGTCTGTCGATCGAACGGGAGTCTCGATCGGGTGATCGCGGGCACTGCCCGGCATGAGAGCCGGTCCTGGCGGTATACGGGCGAAATCCAAAGGAGCTGAGGACCGCGCGCTGCTACGGTCGGGCGCTATGAGCTGGCTCCCCGACAACTTCGTCCATCCCGTCCTGGTACCGCTGCCAAGCAGTGGTCATCACCTGCGGCCGATCCGGGAGACGGACACCCCGCTCGACTATCCCGCGGTGATGGGTTCGCGCGAGCGGCTGTGGACCATCTTCGGCCCAGCCTGGGGCTGGCCTGCGGCCACCATGACCTACGAGGCCGACCAGGCCGACCTGTTGCGGCACGAGAAGGAGATCGCCGCCCACCAGTCCTTCAACTACGCGCTGTTCGACGCGGCGGAGACAGCCCTGCTCGGCTGCGTCTACATCGACCCGCCGGAGAAGGCCGGCGCGGACGGCGAGATCTCCTGGTGGGTGGTGGACGAGCTGGTGGGCAGCAAGGTCGAGCAGGCCCTCGATGAGCTGGTGCCGCAGTGGATCGCCGCCGACTGGCCGTTCGAGCAGCCGCGCTTCCTCGGCCGAGAGATCTCCTGGTCGGACTGGCTCACCCTGCCGGAGCACTCCGACGCGTAAGTAGCCGGTGCTGTGGTCGATGACCATGGTCATGAGCCGCCGCCTTGCGAAACAGCGACGCTGAAGAAGCCGGGGTGTCCTCGACGAGCCAGCCTGGCGCGGCCAGACGCTTCGCCTTGGACCGCACCTGTTCGATCTCCACCGAGCCGGGCCGCCCGGACCACCGGCGGTTCCGGCTCAACCGGCCGGCCACGGGAAACTCGCACGCCCTTGGGTTCGCCGGCCTCGGACAGCACCTCACTCACCGTTTCCTTCGCGATCACCAGGCGATCCCGCGCGGCCTCCGCCGCCTTCAGCTCGGCCACAAGCCGGTCCAGCTCGTTTCGCACCAGCTCCACCCGCTGCCGGGCAGCGACCTCCCGCTCCTCGATCGACTCGGTCACCGACGGCATCTGGCACCTCCACTAGAGAGAGAACACGACGTGTCATCTCTATGGCAGCGGAGGCAACTTCACACTTGACCAGCGGAAACCTGGCCTTCGCACCTTGAAAGACAGCAGATTCCCAGAGGAGCCAACACAATGCCTGGACTCGCCTGTGGGTGATCACACAGCAGGCGAGCTTCAGGAACGCCTCGTGGATGGTCGAGCGGACGAACGCATGGATCCACGGCTTCCGGCGGCCCGTATCAGGGGCCGACGCAGTTACTGCTGCAGCCCTCGCCGGCTGTCGCGAGAACGGCGCCCAGCATGAGGATGACGAGGATCACGATGAGCACGTGGATGACGTCTCTCCGAATGGCGTGGTTGTCCTTGTCGGGTGGCTTCGGAGCGCTGTGCTGCTGGCTCCCGCCGCCCACGGGCTCGGCACCGGGCCGGTCGTCTGACGCTGTCGCCATCGTTCCCCCACCGTCGTCGCCCCTGTTGTGAGAACACGGCATCGGACGGCCTCTGTCAAGCCCCGTTCACTGTCGGCCTGATCCTGACCAGGCATTCACCGAACATGCCCTGCGCTCGCACCTCTCGGCGGCTGCGATGAGCACCGCTCGCTCCTCCGCCCTGCCCCGCGGCGACAACATCCCCACCGACAGCGGATACATCGCCCGCGAGTACCTGTGGAACAACGCCCTCTCCTACGTCACCAGCTTCCTCATTCGAAATTCTGCCAACGGCACGATTCGCCGGGACCCGGGCGCAGAAGCCGTCGACGCCGGGGCGGGCCGCTCGGCGGGGCGGTACGCCGAGCTTGTCAGCAGCGCCTGCTGCTCGGGGACGAGCCGCGCGCCCAGGTGGCCGGCTGCCTCTGTTGCGGGAGCCACCCGAGACGAAGCAGCCGCCGGCTTCGGCCGGCATCCCGGAGAGGTCCGCCAAACAGGAGCAGGACCTGGTTCGCGGCGGCTATCGGGCCGGAGACGAGTAGCCAGAAGACGCCCCGGATTGACGAGCAAGAGACGAGCCTCTCGAAGAGCACGGCGGCCTGGGTAGAGGCGGCGGCGACGAAGGCCACGAAGTGGGGCCTGTCGACGGCGATCAGGGTGGGCCCAACTGCTCGGTCCACAGCCGGAGGGCCTCCGCCGGATCGTTGCTCTCCTGCCCGATCAGCCCTGCCAGGGTCCTGTCGAGCCGCACGGACCCCGTCACCGCCCGCGACTGGCCGGTTGGCCGTACGGCAGGTGCTCGGCGGCCTGCTCGCCGACGGAGCACGCGTCGTCGGCTTCCACGACCGCCGCAGTTACGTCCTCCTCGGCACCGCCGTCTGAACAACCCACCAGGAGCCACCCGCACATGAAGACCAAGATCTCCGGCGTCGAACTGCACCGCATCGTATTGCCGCTCGTCGCCCCCTTCCGCACCTCCTGTGGCGTCGAGATCAGCCGAGACGCCCTGCTGGTCCGCGTCGTCACCTCCGACGGAATCGAAGGCTGGGCCGAGTGCGCGGCGATGTCCCAGCCCCGGTACTGCTCCGAGTACGTCGACGGAGCTCAGGACGTCCTGCACCGCCACCTCGTGCCGGCCCTCCCGAAGGACGGCGTGGACGCGGCCACCGTCGGCCGCGCACGGGCACGCGCCCCCAAGGCCGCCGCCACTACGGGCGGCATCGCCATCGACACCCGCGCCCGTCTCGGCCATACCGCCCGATCGGCACCACCGACGAAAGCCGCATCCGCCATCTGACCGTGGCCCTGCCCCCGCATTACGCCGAACGGCTGTTCACCGCCCGCGAGCGAGGCGCCCGCGAACGCGAGCTCCAAGCGGTCGCCGCCGACGCACTCAAAGACGTCTAGGTCCAGGGCGGCGGCCATGCCGGATCCCTGGAAGAAGTCCCGGAAAGGCTCAAAGGGTCAGGCGCGGCGGGGCGCTTGCCACCCGAGTCCCGACCGCTCATTGCGGCGTTCAGCGTCTCCTCAGCCATGCGCATCGCCGCGGCACACTTCGGCTCGAATACGCGCTCGCAGGCCCGGTCAGGTTCGACATCCTCGACCCGGCTCACCACCCACCAGATGTTGCCGAACGGATCGCGAACCCGGCCACCGCGATCCCCCGCACTGTCAGCGGCCTCGGTGACCAACTGACTGAGGTCAGTGAATGCGGGCCTGCCCGTCATCGCGCGCCCTGATGTCTGCAAATGCAGAAAGGCACCGTCGTCTCCACGCTGCCGCTCTGGTCCCAGTGCTCAACACGCTGGCCGCCGCCGACCGCCCGCCGCACGAGGTCTGAGCCTGCACTCCTAACTTGAGCGGCGTCCCAACCGTGATAGCCAGTCACGGAGTCCGGTAGAACCAGGAGTCTCTCTCTGCTGCGACCGAGGCGAACCCTCCTTCGGATTTCGATCAAGCTCGTCCAGGTTGTAACCATGCGGCGGAGTACCGTCGCGCCGAGAAAACTCCAGCAGGCTCTCCGCCTGGTTGGTTGTCGGACGGCGATCCGGATCCTTGCGGAGAAGAAGGGTGATTGGGCGCCCGAGTCGGCCGGCGAACCGCATAGGCGGAATCTGAGATTCGCGCACGGCCTGAAGGATCTCGAAGTCGGTCACGCCCTCAAAGGGGCGTCTTCCCTCCACCATCTCGTACAGCGCTACTCCGAGGGACCAAAGGTCGGAGGCCGGCGAGGCCGACCTGCGTTCCTCTGGATCGGTGAGGACGAGTTCCGGTGCCAGATACTCCAGCGCGCCGATGACCGTGCCAACCTGAGTGACTCGGGGAGCTCTCGTGTAGGTGGCGATCCCGAAGTCCATCAATCGTGCGCTTCCGTCTGCGTGAAACAAGATGTTGTCCGGCTTCACGTCGCGGTGAACGACGCCAGCCTCGTGTACCGCCCTCAGAGCCTGGAGAATCTGGATCCCGATGTCCGTCGCCGCCATCACAGTCAGCGGTCCGTGCTCACGCAGCACATCGCCCAGCGTGCGAGGCGCGAACAGCTCCATGACGACCCACACCTGGCCGCTCTCCTCGACCACATTCTGGAACCCGACCACGTGTTGGTGCCTGACGAGGCTGAGCGCCTGCGCTTCGCGCCGTGCCCGCCGCAGCCACTCCTCCCGCTCCACGGGGTCTGCAACTTCCCGCAGTCCTTTCAGGGCGACCGTGCGGTCTGTCTCCGTATCCAGCGCCTCCCACACACGTCCCATCCCACCGCGCCCGAGTTCACGCTCCAAGCGGTACCTGCCGGCGACCACGATGCCGGCCCAGTTTTCCAAGTTCTCGTCCGGCCCACTACCGACTGACGCAGAGGAGAAGCCGGTCTGGGCCGGCATCAGCAGCCGCGGAGGCAGCGGTGCACCAGGACGCGGCAGATTCCGGGACAGCTCTTCGTCCAGGTCACGCTTCCTTTGTTGCAGCTCGTGCAACTCCTCCTGCGCCTTGGCGCGATGCTCCTGAGCTTCCTCTTTGGCAGCCTGGACGATCCTGGCAGCCTCCTCAGCCGCGTTCCTCCGCTCCTCCTCTGTCTCGTCAGGACGAGGTGACAGAGCGAGCGACGCGCGCTGGGCCTCTGCTTCGGACTCGGCAAGCTGGCGCTCCAACTGAGCGCAGCGCTCTTCTGCTTGCTGATGCAGCTTGCGAGCCCGTACCAGTTTGACTTTCAGATCCTCAATCTCGGCGTAGAGCTGAGCCCGCTCATCCTCGGTCTCGGCAGCAGTTGCGGCCGTAGCGGCTTCGAGCTCACGGTGGCCTAGCTCCAGGCTCCGGATGCGATTCTGGTGCTCCTCCACGGCTTGAGTCAGGTGCTGCTCTCTCACCGCTGCCTGACGGGCTCTTCTGTGAGCCTCTGCGAGCTGTTGCTCGAGGAACAACACTTTGTGCCGCGGGTTGCCCCCGGCCCTCAGCACATCGTTGTGCAGCTTGCGAAAGAGCCCAATCGCTTCTGCGGTCGGCACAGACCCCTGTGCCTCAGCGACGGCGTACAGGAGATCGTGGATGAAACCCCAGGTAGGTGGACGCTCTCCTCGGAGGTAGCGATAGACGGTGGAGTGGTCATACGGGCGGCCAGCTGCATATCGACGGTAGGAGATGTCGAGGCTGTCGAACAGCGCGGTCAGCTGCTCAGCCAGAGCAGCCTCTTCAGGCGTGCGACGGTCTCCTCGTGGCTCAAGACTTCCGGGCACCCGATGTTCTCCCCTCTTGTGCGGTGAGTGTTGCCGCCTGTTCGGCCACACGTTGAACCTGACGCAACAACCCGCTGTTCGCGAACGTGGTGCACATCGTCACAGATGTCGTACCGCTCGTGAACGGAGAGACTTCAGATGCTCAGCAAGGCGGACCAGGACCTCATCGTCGTCCTAGCCGTACTCGCCGGCGGCACGATCCTCGCTGGCATGAAGCCCAGTCCTCGCACCAAAGACGCAGGTCAAATCCTTGAATAGGGTCTTTCGTCTGCCCATCGTGATCGGGCTTCACCGGCCAAACTCCGCCTCCAGCACAGTCCGGAGCGACGAGACGCGCCAGCGTCTTCTTCGACCCTCGCACCGGCCGTGGCGCAGGGGCCACCGCTTTGCCCAATTCCGTGTGCCCGACCGGCACAACCAACCCCCGGGGGACCCATGTCCGCGCTCTTGCTCCTGGTCGTTCTGCTCACCGTGGCGGTCGTCCTGCTCACCCTGACCGCATTCGGCTACCTCGCATACCGGCACCCGCAGTTGGCGACCCCACTCATGGTCATGGCCGCCTTTGCCGCCGCGTTTGCCGGCGCCCTCGCGGTCGTGGTCGCGCTGTGACGCCGCGGGCAGTACCGGAGGTGCCTGGGCAGCTGCCCCCTACGGGTGACCCGGACCGCTACCCTCGCGGAACCCCGTGCCGGTATGGAGTGTGCGGGTCAGGCCCGGTGCCCAAAGCTTGGGGGGAGTACCACCGGGCCGCCCCAACTCCACACAGGCGCGCTGCCGTACTCGAGGCTGCGACGCAGCGACGTCCGTGGTGACCAAAAGGCAAACGTTCAGTACCACGTCGTCCTCAAGTCTGCCTACGAGGTTGAACTTCGGTCAGCGGTCCTGCCACTACGCCCCCGGCATCGCCGGGGAGGACGCTTCCCCGCAGGTGGGGCAGTAGTGGCTGGCGACGGTGCCCGCCGCGGCGGCTCGGTCCACGGCGGCCCGTGCCCTGCGCGCGTCCCGGTTCTCGCTTCGGACGACGGCGATCGTGCCGACGAAGAGGAGCACCGCGACGACGGCCCCGACCGCCGCGAGCCAGGGCCAGCCCCGGTCGTCGGCGTAGTACTTGCCCGCAGCCCCGGCCATGAGTGCGATCACGGTTCCCTCGGCGAAGTGCATGCACCCGCTGGTCTCGGTCGCGTCGGCGACCGCCACGGTTCCTGTCGCTCCGCACCGGGGACACACCACTGACTCGTTCGCCGTCCCGCTGTCCACCTCGTTCGTCATGGCCCCATCATGACGCCTTCCCTGCGTGTCCACGCCAACAGGTCCGGGGACGGGGAGGACTGGGCGAGGCGGTCCGGAGCCGGTCGGGTGCCACGGCCGACCGGACCGGCACAGCTGGACCGGCCCGGTGGTCGAGGTGCTCGTTGAGCTGGATAGGCGGGGACGTCACGGTCGATGAGGTGCAGTGGTCACACTGGCGCCGCCGACACCGGCACCGAGCCCGCCTCAGCCACTACCGCCGCGGCCAAGCCCCCGCATAGTCGCGGATGCACCTCTACACTGCCATCGCTCCGGTGCTCCCCTTTGTCACCTTCGACAGCTTTGGAGGTCTCAACGCGATGAACCTTGCAGACGCCAAAAGGCAGTTCGAGAGCATCGTGGAGCAGCACGGCGACGGCATGCCGTTGGATGCCGCGGCCCGCGCAGCGATTCTGGTCGAACTGACCCATACCTACAAGCTCGCGATGCAGAAGATAGACGGATTCACCGCTGAACAGCGCGGGCGGCGGCCTGGCTTCCTGCCGAGGAACACACGGAACGGACTGCTCTGCAAGCTCGACAGACTCTATTTGTCTGCCAAGGCGGAGCTGGGACTCGACTAACACACCTCGGCACTGCTGCCAAGGGCGACCGCACTCGCCCGGGCACCGACAGCGCAACTGCGGCTGAAGTATGGGGCCCGGTGCCCGGCTGGAGCAGTACCACCGGGCCGCTCAAGCCTCTACACGAATCCGATGGCGTCGGCGATGGCACGGCCGCCGTAGTCGTGGTCGGTCAGCAGGGGCAGCGCGTAACCGGTGAGCAGGATGAGAAGCCGTCCGAGGAGCACCAGACCGGGAACCCAGGGGTCGTGCAGGCGGTGAAGAATGGTCCGCGTCCCGAACGCTACAGCGGCGCTGAAGAGGATGACGGTCAAAGGCTCCCACAGGGGCTGGACGGGGTCGGCGGCGTAGGTCGTGCTCAGCACGAGCCCGGTCGCCGCGGCGGTGGCGTAGACGACCAGGCAGGTGAGCGCGGTTGTTCAGACGAGTTCACTTCGCCTGCCGCGGCGGCTGGTTACGTGCGCCGTGGCTCTGTTCACGAGAACGGGCTCTGGCACAGCTTCCGTGCAGCAGTGACCGAGCGTCGCGAGTCACCGAGGCATACGCCTCGGTGACCAGGGCTGGATTCGATCCGATCACGCCAAGATATGGTGCTGATCAACAAAACGAGGGGAGCCGGCATGCCTAACAGGTCGCAGCCGAAGGACGCTCTCGACTGTCTGCGTGCCGAGCTGGCCGCCGAGCAGTTGACGACGGCCGAGGGGACGACTCGGGGTGCATGGCTCGCCTTCATGCGTTTCGGGCGGAGGCGCTTTCGCACAGCGCCCCAAGCCGACTCTGACGGCTTGCTCTTCCAATACGGCACGTACGTCTCCAGCGGGCGGCCGATGTTCACTGTGGACCTCACTAGGCAGCTCAACGTCAGTGACGACAGTGAGCACGACCACTACGTGCAAGTTCGCTGCGAACTCCGCTACACGCCAGCACTGGACCTGGATGCTTTGGGAAGTTTCGACTCCTGGTTCTTTTACGATACCGATACGGACCTCGACGGGTGGTTCGCTGCCATGGAGAAGCGTCTCGGACCGTTTCTTGATCGCAGGCCCGCTGGGATCGACTTTTTTGAGGAGCCGGTATAGCCGTTTCGGCCGTGGAAGGCCGCATGGCTTCGTCACGCGAGCAGGACGCGCTTGCGCAGGAGACCGAAGCTGGCGCGGCCGAACACCTGACGCTTGAGCATCTTGATCCGGTTGACGTGGCCTTCGACGACTCCCGGAGTTCCATGGCAGGGTCATTCCGGCGATGACAGCGTCGCGGTCTCGGTCGATGCCGGCCGCAAGAGTGTGGAGGCTGGGCGCCTGGAGCACCTCGCCGATTCGCTCCAGAGGAGGCAGCGGCCCGGGTCGCCGTCGAGGTCGCGGCACGGCGAGGTCCAGCCCGACACCTGCCAGCTGCGGCAGCAGACTCCCCGTGCCCCGGGCGGCGTCCGTGCTCCGACATGCGTCGGCCTGTATTCGTGCAACCTTCGCCTCGGCGGCCAGACGCAGTTCGAAGGCCCGTTCGGTGACCTTGCGTGCGTGCCGCAACTGGCCTTCCGCCTGCTCCTGGTACCTCTCTGGCTGCTCCAGAGCGGCCTGAAGCTCGTGAGGGCCGCGGGCTTCAAGGCGAGCGTGGTCGCGTTCCTCGGTCAGCGGGGCGCACTGGCTCCGCAGGACGCAGACCATCTTCTGCAACTGTGAGGGGTGCCCGCACTCGGCGGCGCCGTCGGTGTGGCATGTGGTGTCGATGCCCGCGGCAGCGGACAGCCGCTGCGATCGGCGGCATGTGCACCTGGACCACATCGTCGTCGGTGTCGTCGACCGTCCGTTCGCTGTGCACCGTACGTCCGAGCACACGTCCCACTGGGTGGAGCGCAGCGCGCTGGACCGGCTCGACCCTCCCGAGGACACGCGGCTGCTGGCTTCGTACGATGCTCGTCACGGTTGCGCAGAGGCGAGCCCCAATGTCGCGCATGCTGCCTTCTCGTGCTGACCCAACGGCTGCGACTCTCCGGGATTCCCGTCCAGCGCGAGGGGTGCATCCGCCGTTGGTGCACGAGGGAAAGAGTGGATGACGTAGTGGCATCTCGAATCGGCCTCCGGGGAACCGGCGAACACGAGTGAGGTATTCCCATGCATCCGCATCTTCTGGGAGAGCAGGTCATTGCGGCCGGCGTCTGGCAGTCAGGGCTGGCCCAAGTACTGGGCGGGCTGGTTGTTGTTGCGGTCTTGATCGGTGCCTTCATGCTTGGGATCCGGATCAAGAACAGGGAACTCCCGCCGCCGGACCCTGAATCGCAGCCGCACCGACCAGCGTCGGATCAGCTTCCCGGCGAGGTGAGCGAATACCGAAAAGCCTCGGAGGTTCCGCTGAACGACGGTGAGCATCGACTGATGCCCTACAACCTCAATAGCTCGGGCGAGACCGACCCAGAACCGCCGAGCGAGGAGAGGCGTAAGTGGCGCGGCATCTCCAGTGGCGGCTTCGGGAGTGGCGGGCCGGGCCACGGTGACTGAGCAGCGGCATCAGCGGGTGTCGCACCACCGATGGGAGACGGGATCGCTCACGACATCACTGAACGCCGCACCGTCGCCAGCGGTGAGCGCGGGCAATCGATCCGAGCTGCTGGTGCGCTGGGTGTCCAGGCGGCCGCGTCCCTAACCGGATCGTCAGAGCCAGTTCTGTGGCGTGCCGAGGGTGACCGCAGCCGCGTGGTCGTAACGTGTGGCGAAGAGATTCCACACCAAGCCAGAGGCGGTTCAGTCGCCGACTAACACGCGAAGACCCCGCCGGGGAACTGTTCACCCTCGACAGGGCCACCGATCCTGGTCCCCCGAAAACAGTGGTCGGTCGTGCTTCATCGGCGCGCCCGCAACGTCGTCCCGGGTGTTCGGTCGTGGCGCCTGGCCTCGACCCGGGGGCGTGGTCCGCTGGATCCGACGGTCATGGCACAGGCCCTGTGCCCTACCGGGGTGTCAGGCGCCGGGACCAACACGTCCTTGGTCCGTTCTTGTCCGGAGTCGTTCGGGAAGACCCAACCGGAGACGCCCGCAGCCTTCTTCCACTTCGTCTGGCGGAGCATGGCCCATGGGGCTCTGCGCCTGCCCGTCGAGGGCATCGCACCTGTACAGGCCGGATAGCCGAGGCCACGTCCGACAGCGTGTAGCGGCCGTACACGCCCGTCGCCGAGGTCACCGACGACGGAGTGGTCCTGGGCGGCGCCGCCGAAGCAGCAGAGCGCGGCAATCGTCGTCGCGACGGACGCGGCGATCGCCTGAGCTGTACCACTCGTTTCGGTCCACGCGGATACGTATGCGGGGATCACCGGCGACCCGATCGGTGCCGGGTGCGCCGGCGCCGGGCAAAGCTCTGACTGTACGTCGGTTTCGCGCAGCCGCATCCGTGGGAGGCCTCCCGCCCGAAGAGCTCATCGACCGTACGTGACTCGCCGACCCGTACCTTTGGAGCCAAGTGTGGAGCTGAGCGGCGCACGCGTCCTGGTGGCCGGTGCCACCGGCGTCCTGGGCGGGGCCATCACCGCGGAGATCGTCGGCCGCGGTGCTCGGGCGGCCCTCGCCGGACGCGATCCGAGTCGGCTGGCCGCTGCCGCACACGCCTACCCAGGCGTCCCGACTGCCCGGTTCGACGCCTACGACCCCGGGTCGTGCGCCAAGGCGGTGGAGCAGGTGTCGGCCGCGCTCGGCGGACTGGACGCCGTGGTCGTAGCCTTCGGAACGGTGGCATTCGGCACGGCCGGGGAGGTCGGCGACGAGGTCGCGGAGCACCTCATGGCCGTCAACCACCTGGCCCCCGCCGCGTTGCTCCGTGCCGCCCTCGACGTCCTGGAACCCGGCTCGGCGATCGCCGCGGTCACCGGTGTTGTGGCGGAGCGTCCGCAGAAGGGGATGGCCGACTACAGCGCTTCCAAGGCCGCATTGCGCGCCTGGCTCGACGCCGTGCGCCGTGAAGCGCGGACGGCCGGCGTCGGGGTGCTCGAGATCCGGCCCGGCCACCTGCACACCGGATTCGCGGACCGTCCCGTGGCCGGTAGCGCCCCGCCGCTGCCCCCGGGCGGCGACCCGCGACAGGTGGCCACCGCCGTCGCGGACGCGCTGGCGGCCGACGCCGAACTCCTGCGCACGGACCCGGCCGGGATGCCCGTCATCGAGCGGCGGGCCCGGTGACACCTGCCTCCACGGACACCTGCGAGGTGGCCGTCCTGGGCGGCGGCGCGGCCGGACTCAGCCTGGCGTACCACCTGGCTCGGAAGGGTGCCGGATCCGTGACTCTCGTCGAGCAGCCGGACGGCCCGCTCCGCCCGGCCGAACGAACGTGGTGCTACTGGAGCCAGGACGACACCGACCTCGTCGACGCCGTCAGCGCCTCCTGGTCACGGCTGCGCGTGCACGGACCCGACGGCCGGGACGTGACCGTCGACCCGACCCCGTTCACCTACCGCATGGTGCGCTCCACGCCGTTCGAGCGCATGGTCCACTCCTGCCTGGAGCGTTCGCCCGCCGGGCGCGTACTGCGTGCGACGGCAGGCGAGGTGCGCGACGTGCCCGGGGGTGCGGAGGTCCGGTGCGCGCTGCCCGGAGGCCGCCTCCTGACACTGCGCGCTCGCCGGGTCTTCGATTCGCGGCCGCTGCCGTCCCTGCCGCCTGCCCGGACGCAGTTGCTGCAGCACTTCCGTGGCTGGTTCGGCCGTACCGCCACCGAACAGTTCGACCCCACGGTCGCCACCCTGATGGACTTCCGTGTGCCGCAGCCGAGTCACGGGCTCGCCTTCGGCTACGTCCTGCCCCTGGCCGCCGACCGGGCACTCGTGGAGTACACCGAATTCTCCGGCGCGCCGTTGACCACCGCGGCGTACGAGGCCGCGCTCGGCCACTACACCCGCGAGATCCTGGGCCTGCGGGCGTTCACCGTCGGGACGGCGGAACAGGGGGTCATCCCCATGACCGACGCCCGCTTCCCCGGGCGGATCGGTCGAGCCGTGTACCGGATCGGGACGGCGGGCGGTGCGACCCGCCCGTCGACCGGCTACACCTTCGCAGCCGTCCAGCGTCAGAGCAGGGCCATCGCCACCGCGCTGCGCGACGGCCGCGACACGCTGCCCCCGCCGCACGGGAGACGAGCGCTCGCCATGGACGCCGTGCTGTTGCGGGCCCTGGACACCGGACGGATCGACGGCCCCGCCTTCTTCACCGATCTCTTCCGCCGTACGCCGACGCCCCGGCTGCTGCGCTTCCTGGACGGCGCGACATCGGTCCGCGAGGAATGGGGCATCGGACTGCGCACACCGGTCGGTCCGATGCTCCGTACCGCGCTCGAAGTGCCCCTCCTTCCCCGCCGTGCCCGCACCGCCCCACGGACTGGAGACACCCCCTGATGACACTGCTGCGCGACGACGACCTCTCACGCGCCTTCGACCACGCGTCCCGTACGTACGACCGTCTGACGGCCCTCAACCCCGGATACCGGGCCGACCTGCTGCGCTCGGCGCGCCGGCTCCGCCTGCCCCGAGAAGGAGCGGGGCTGCACATCCTCGATCTCGGCTGCGGAACCGGTGCCTCCACCCGGGCCCTCCTCGACGCGGCACCCCAGGCCCGGGTCACCGCCGTGGACGCATCGGCGGGCATGCTGCGCCGCGCGCTGGCCAAGCCCTGGTCCGCCCGCGTGCGCTTCCTCCACCTGACCGCCGAGGACGTCGCCGCGGAAGCCGAAGGCCCCTTCGACGCGGTGTTCGCCGCGTACCTCTTCCGCAATGTCACGGACCCGGACGCGGTGCTCAAGACCGTCCGGACCTTGCTGCGGCCCGGGGGACGTCTCGCGGTCCACGAGTACAGCCTCAGCGGCTCGCCGGTGCACCGGGCTCTGTGGACGGCCGTCTGCCGGGGGATCATCATCCCGGCGGGCACGCTCACCGGCGACCGTGCCCTGTACGGCCACCTCCGGCGCAGCGTCCTCGCCTTCGACACCGCCCCCGCGTTCGCCGGACGTCTGACAGGTGCCGGCTTCACCGGAGTGCGTGTCGCCCCCGTCGCCGGATGGCAGACGGGCATCGTGCACACCTTCCTCGCCCGTAACGGATCGACGACGGCCGAGGAGCGCGACCGGTGACCGGCGCCGTGCCCGGAGCCGCGCGGCGGGGGCGTGACCGCAAGGCCGACATTCTCATGCCCGTACCCGGCAGAGCGAGGTTCCCGAAAGGCGACGAGCCGTCCGTCGCCGTGGTGGGCGGCGGAATCGCAGGCCTCGCCGCGGCGACGCTGCTCGCCGAACGCGGTGCGCGCGTGACGCTCTACGAGAAGGACGGCTCACTGGGCGGCCGGCTCTCCGGATACAGCACGAGACTGGCTGACGGCTCCCGGGCGACGATGACGCGCGGGTTCCACGCCTTCTTCCGCCAGTACTACAACCTGCGAGGCCTGCTGCGCCGTACCGATCCTTCCCTGGCACGCCTCACCCCGCTGTCCGACTACCCCCTGCGGCACAGCGGCGGCCTGACCGACAGTTTCGCGCGCGTTCCCAGGACGCCACCG
This sequence comes from Streptomyces sp. NPDC127129, assembly GCF_042671585.1. Lineage (NCBI taxonomy): Bacteria > Bacillati > Actinomycetota > Actinomycetes > Kitasatosporales > Streptomycetaceae > Streptomyces > Streptomyces sp. NPDC127129. The sequence goes on along the minus strand of NZ_JBHXTV010000002.1, from coordinate 65,824 downwards.
TTCAGCGCACTCGGATTCGTCGCCCTGAGTCCGACCTTCGGCTGGCGGGACCTCGCTGCGATGGACGCCCGGGCGGCGTTGCCGCTCCTCGACGTCCGGGTTCCCGAGGTGTACGAGCGCTTCGACGAGATCACCGCCACGGACTTCCTGCGGACCGTGCGCTTCCCGGAAGCCGCGAACCATCTCGCGTTCGAGGTGTTCACGCGGAGCTTCTTCGCCGACCCCCGCGAACTGTCCGCGGCCGAACTTCTGCTCATGTTCCACATCTACTTCCTCGGATCGGCGGAGGGCCTGCTCTTCGACGTGCCGAGCGAGCCCTTTCCCCAGGCGCTCTGGGAACCGCTCGGCGACTACCTGCAGTGCCTCGGCGTGAACGTCCGGACCGGTGTCCCCGTCCACGACGTCCTCGCGCGTCGCGACGACGTCGGAGCGGACGTGCGCACCGACACCGGAACCGACCACCACGACGCCGTTGTCCTCGCCCTCGACACGGAGGGACTGCGGCACGTCGTCTCCGCATCACCGGGCCTGGGCACCTCCGCCTGGCGCGACGGCATCGCCGGACTGCGCACAGCGCCCCCGTTCCTCGTCTCCCGGCTCTGGCTGGACCGGCCGGTCCACGCGGACCGACCGCCCTTTTTGGGGACCAGCGGCTTCGCGGGACTGGACAACATCAGCATCCTGGAAAGGTACGAGGGCGAGGCCGCCCGCTGGGCCACGCGGAACAGGGGCTCGGTGGTGGAGCTGCACGCCTACGCCGCGGACGACGCCGCAGAGCCGGAGAAGGCTCAGCGCATGCTCGTCGACCAGATGCACCAGGTGTATCCGGAGACCCGCGACGCACGCGTCGTCGACGCCCGGCACGAATGGCGCTCGGACTGCCCGCTGTTCCTCGTCGGCACACACCGTCTGCGTCCCACTGTACGGACCCCCTACCCGTGGCTGACGCTGGCCGGGGACGCGATCCGCTGCGACCTCCCCGTCGCCCTCATGGAACGGGCCGCCACCACCGGCTTCCTGGCGGCGAACGCACTCCTCGCCGAGTGGGGAGTGAAGGGCCAGACCCTGTGGACGGTTCCCCGGACGGGCCGTTCACCTGTGCTCAGAGCACTCGCGGCGGTCGCGGGACGCCGACGGGCCGGCTGAGCGACGGCCCATCGACGCCCGAAGCCCGCCAGCGGCAGAAAGTCCGCCGACGGACTTCCGTCAACCGGGGAATCTCCCCGTGCTGCGCAGCTGCCAGCGGCGCTCGGCATAGGCCAGATCGTCGCGCCACAGACGTGCCGCGGCACGGCGCATGAGCGGGCGCAGCACCGGGGCGGCGCTCCGGGCCAGCGCGAAGCCCTGCCGGTCCGACGTCGCGACGACCGCCTCGACGACGGCGGTCCGGGGCCCGTCGACGTCGGGACCGGTCAGCGGCGTCGCGTGCGTCTCCACGACGGACGAAGCTCCCTCACCGTCGGTGATCCGCATGACGACCGTGCGCGGTTCCGGCGCGGTGAACTCGGCCCGCACCGGAACCACCAGACGCCCCGCCACCCGGAAGGAGACATCGACGACGAACGCGTCGTCCTCGTCGTCCTGCGGCTCACGCACCACCGCCAGGTCCACGAACGAATACGGATGGAACCAGGACCCGTGCCACGGATCGAGCCGGTTGGCCACCACATCCTGCGGCTCGCACCGCCCGACCACGGTGAACACCGCGTCCACCCCGCGGCCCGTAGCGGGCCGCACCGGCACGACCGGGCGCTCAGCGGGCTCCTCGCCCCCCACCTCGTCCATCCGTACCCACACAAGAACGCCGTCGTCGTGGACGGGAAACGGCTGCCAGCCCGCGAACGGCGAACCGTTCAGAGGCAGGCCGTGCCAGTGGCAGACCAGCGTGCCGCACACCACCCGGCTGTCGCGCAGAGGAGCACCCAGATGCGGACACACTCCCTGACCCGCGTGCAGGGCGCCCGCGTCCGAGCGCCAGAGCACCACCTCCACGCCACCGACCGTCCTGCCGTACGGGCGTCCTGCGGCGGCCATCTCCCGCGAGGCACCGACCACGAACCAGTTGCCGGACGGACGGGCGGACGCACGCTTGAGCGCGTCCGTGATGAGCGCCGGCCGAGCCTGCCGCCAGGTCGGTTCCTGCGTCGCCCAGGCCGGGCCACCACGCCGACGCCGCAGCGGAGGCGTCCAACGTGCCCCGCCCCTTCGCCCGCTCACCGCACCGCCCCTTTCCGCTCGACGGCAGCCGGGGCCGCCGCGGCCCGCGGGTCTCCGGCGAAGCGCCCCTGCCATCGGGCGCGTACCACGTGCAGCGCACCGGTCGCCGCAGTCGCCGCACGACGCCCATGGGACACCACCGCACGACGATGCAGCACGGTGTAGTCCTGCGCCGCGATCGCGTCGAGAATGCCGCCGTAGAGGGTGAACGCCGTGCGGATACAGGGACGTACGCGCGGGTCGAGCATGGCGATGCCCGGTTCCGCCGCCCGGTACTCGTCCCTCGTCATCGCTTCCGCGGCGACGAGGGCCCTGCGGATCCGCGGGTCGCCGCGCCCGGTGCGACGGCTCCACTCCAGGAGGGGCCTGTCCACGCCATGGGCGGAGAGCAGATCGCCGGGCAGGTAGATGCGCCCGCGGTCGAGGTCCTCACCCACGTCCCGCAGGAAGTTGGTGAGCTGGAACGCCACACCGAGAGCCGCCGCGTGCGGTGCCGCTTCCTCGCGGGGCACGACCGTGCCCAGTACCGGCAACATCTGCAGACCGATCACCGCGGCCGAACCGTGCACATAGTCGTGCAGCGCGGCATAGGTGGGGTACTCGGTGACGCTCAGGTCGGCACGCATCGACGACAGGAAGTCGGCGAAGAGCGCGTGCTCGATGTCGTACCGGTGGGCGGTGTCGGCAACGGCCCGCACCACGGGTTCGTCTCCCTGGCCCGTCCGCAGCCCCTGCTCCAAGTCGTGCTCCAGACGGCTGAGCAGACGGTCGCGCTCAGCGGGTGCCTGGAACCGGTCGAGATCGTCGACGATGTCGTCGGCCCAGCGGGCGAAGCCGTACAGCGCATGAACAGCCGAGCGGCGTTCCAGCGGCAGCAGCCGGGTGGCAAGAAAATAGGTCCTGCCGTGACGGGCGTTGAGCCGCCGGCACCTGGCGTATGCGGCGCGCAGCGCGGGATCGGTGATCCCCGCCGCCTCGAGTTCACGACGGGTCATCAGCACCTGCCTGTGTCGGGGTGGCGAGTACCGGCGGCGAAGCCGGAGGCGGACGCACGGTCACGTACCGACGGCCGGCACCGCCTGTCACGCGCGCGGCGGCGAGCTTGCCGCTGATGAGTACGGTGGGCACGCCGACGCCCGGAGTGGTTCCGCAACCGGCCAGCACCACGTTCTCCACGCCGCGCACGAGGTTCCGCGGCCGAAACGGTCCGGTCTGGACGAAGGTGTGGGAGACCGAGAAGGGACTGCCCGCCGCGTGCCCCTGTGCCGTCCAGTCGAACGGGGTCACCAGCAGCTCCTCCTGGACGCTGTCCGCGAACCCGTCCAGGCCCCGGCGCTCCAGTTCGCCGACCAGGCGGTCGCGGTAGAGCGGGCCGAGGTCCCGCCACGCGGCGGCCGACGGGCCGACCGTGGTGTTCGGGCACGGGGCCAGGACGTAATGCAGATGGCGGCCGGGCGGTGCGAGGGCGGCATCGTGCGAGGTCGGGCGGGTGATCAGCAGGGACGGATCGCTCATCAACCGTCCCGACCGGGTCAGTTCGTCGAAGGTGCGTTCCCACGCGGCACCGAAGGAGAGGGTGTGGTGGGAGAGATGGGGCCATGTGCGGTCCGTCCCGGCGTGCAGGACCACCGCGGAGGGTGAGTACCGAGTCCTTGACGGGCGCCAGGGTGTACGCCCCAGCAGCCGGTAGGCGGAGGGGAGTTCACACGTGAGCACCACCGCGTCGCACGGGATCCGTTCGCCCGTCGTGAGGCGAACGGCACGCACGCGGTGTGCCGAGCGCTCCAGAGAGCCCACTTCGGACGTCCAGCGCAGCTCGGCGCCAGCCTTCGCGGCAGCATCGGCCATTGCGCGCGGAATCGCGTGCATCCCTCCCTTGGGGAACCAGACGCCTGCGACGGTGTCCATGTAGGCGATCACGGCGTAGGCCGCGAGGGCATGAGCAGGGGCGACACCGGCGTACAGCGACTGGAAGGAGAAGACCCGACGCAGACGGTCGTCGGAGAGGAAGCGGCAGATCCGGCCGTCCAGTCGGCCGAACCCGCCGAGCGACGCCAGACGTGCCAGGTCCGGGCTGAGCAGCTGGAAGGGACTGTCGAAGTTGGTGTCGATGAAGCGGCGCATCTGCGCCTGGTACAGGCGCTCCAGCCATGTCCGCAGTTCGCGGTAGCCGGCCGCCTCCGCCGGTCCGGCGAACCGTCGTACCTCCGCCTCCATCGCTTCGCCGTCGGTGTGCACGTCGAGCGAGGAACCGTCGGCGAAGCACGCCCGGTATGCCGGATGGAGGGCCACCAGTTCGACGTGACGGTAGAGGCTGTCACCGACTGCTGCGAACGCCTCGTCGGCCAGATGCGGCATCGTCAGCACCGTCGGACCCGTGTCCAACTGGTATCCGCCCAGGTCCAGACGGCCTGCCCGACCCCCCGGACCGGACCCGCGTTCCACGACGGTGACCCGGCGGCCCGCGCCCAGCAGGTGCAGGGCGCAGGCCAGCCCCGACAGACCGGCGCCCACCACGACGACATGATCGGTCGGCCCCGACACCGTTCTCACGCGACCTCCTCCGCGCACCGCGGCACCACACCCGATGCCCGAGCGACCAGCGCGGCGAACTCGTCCCGCACGCTGGGGCGGGCGCCGGTGCGCTCGAAGTGCAGGAGACTCACACCCGCCAGCTCGCCGATCTTCGCCTCCACCACTGCCCGGGCCCCCGTCCTCTCCAGGGCGGTGCGCATACGTTCCACGGCCCGTTCCGACCTCGTTTCGGCGCCCGGAGCGAGGGCTGCCGCGGCCCGTGAATCCCCGCCGGACTCGGCAAGTTCGAGCGCGACCGCCAGGAGGTAGGTGAGCTTGCGCGAACGAAGATCGTCACCTGCAGGCTTGCCGGTCAGAACGGGGTCACCGAAGGCGCCGAGGAGGTCGTCACGGAGCTGGAACGCCAGCCCGGCGCACCGACCGGCAGCCCGCAAGGCGTCCAGCACGTCTTCGTCGGCTCCCGCCAGCGTCCCGCCCAGCGCGAGCGGACGGGCCACCGTGTACAGGGCACTCTTCAGGGTCGCGATGGCAAGCGCCTCCTCGACCCCGGACGAACGGGCCGCCTGAGCGCGCAGGTCGCGGTACTGACCGGCCACCATCTCGGTGCGCACCGCCCGCCACTCCTCGACCAGCCGTGCGCCCTGCGGCGTACCGAGCGCCGTGTCCGCCAGCAGATCATCCGCCCACACCAGGGCCAGGTCACCGGCAAGCACGGCGGCAGAGGTCCCGAAGGACTCGGCGGAGCCGTGCATACCGGCGGCCCAGTGCCTGCGGGCCATGTCGACATGCATCGCGGGGGCGCCCCTGCGGCGCAGGGATCCGTCCATCACATCGTCATGGACGAGGGCGCACGCCTGGAGCAGTTCGAGGGCGGCTCCCACGCGGAGGACCGCCGTGTCGTCGCCCGAGCCGCCCGCGGCGAGCCAGCCACAGCAGGCGAACGCGGTGCGCAGCCGCTTTCCACCACGGGCGACCAGAGCCGCCACACGGTCGGCCATGTCGCGCGCGAAGACCGGATCAACCGCGCGGGACTGGTGCAATCGCGCGTTCAGGACTCTGTGGAGGACGGTGGCCGCCGCGTCTTCAGCGTCGAGCACGGTTGGAGCATCGGTATGGCGTTCGGCCGTCTCGGCCCATGTCGGCGGCAGTCCAAGCATGCCCGACCTCTTCTCACTCCCGGCTAACTGCACATCCGTGCTTCCGTCGAAGACCTTCATGCGGATGCGCTGATCTCTGCCCGGCACAGGCCGGTCCAGGGGCGTACTCACTCCGGTGGCCCATCGACGAGGAGCGCACGGCGGTCTGCCGGCTCGCGCGCGCCCGGAGCAACCTGCCGTATCCCTGCGGATCCGCCGGGTCCAGGAGCGCCGGGACATCACGATGCACACGGCACAGGGCCGGGCCGAGCTGAGGACCTTCCGTGGGACATGCCTCGGGACGACGCATCGTCGAACCGCTGCGCTCCAAGAAGGCTGACCTCACCGACGACGACATCGCCCACGTGCGCAAAGTCACCGGCTACATCCATCGGCATCTCGGGCAGCGCCCCAGCGGCGACATCACGGATACCCCATGGCGCTACTTGCTGAAGAACTGGGGACACGACCCGCTATGACCGCGCAGACCGACGCACAGGCTGCGCGTCCCCCCAAGCCCATCGGAGGACTTCTCACCTGCATGAAGAAGGCGCGGGCCCGACGGCTGGGCGAGGTCGGCCACGGGTCGCGCGGCCCACCCCTCGGTCAGCGGCGTGGGCTCGCCGCGGCGGCCCGGTGCCGACGCACCGGCGGGGGTGTGGGGGGACCATAGATGGGTGGGAAATCTTCCAGGGCGTGGCCCGGGGGCCGAGCAGCCCGAGCCGGCCGGACCTGCCGAGGACGAAGGGGCCGGCCAGAGGGCACTCGGGGAGACCCTGGTCCGGATCTGCGCGGACGCAGGGGCGACCACGGGCATGCTCTATTTGCCCGACCCCGCCGGGCGCGTCCTCCATCTTGCGATGACCATCGGCCTGGCCCGTGAGTTCGCGCTGCCCTGGTCCCGGGTCGTCATGGACGATTCCATCCCGGTGGCCGACGCGGTCCGCGACGGGCGGTTCGTCTGGCTGGGCGGCCAGGAGGAGACGGCCCGGCACTACCCGCGCCTCGGCCTCGTCCTGCCGTACGACTTCGCCCTCGCCGCCGCCCCGCTCGTCCCCGACCCGGTGCCCGAGGGGGCGGAGTCCACCGGGGCCGGTCTCGTCCTCCTGTGGCCCGGCTCCCATGCGCCCTATTTGACCGACCTGGAACGCGACGCAGTGGATTCGGCCTGCGGCTTTCTCGCGAATCACCTGCGCCGGGCCGCGGACGCCGGACACCCCGTCCGTCCGCCGACGTACCCGGTCATGCTGCGGCCGCTTCCCCCGCCCACGCCCGGGCCGGCCGAGGCGGCCGCCGCCATGGCCTTCATCCGCCGGCTGCCCGGAGGCAACTGCGCACTCGATCTGAACGGCACGATCACCTTCATCACCCCTGAGGCGGCCGAGATGCTGGGGGCACCCGTCTCCCGGCTCCGCGGAGCCATGCCCTGGGAAGCGCTGCCCTGGATGGACACCCCCGTGATCGAGGACCACTACCGGGCCGCAGCGATCAGCCGGCTGCCGCGTAGTTTCACTGCCGCGCCCCCCAGCGGCCGCAACCTGCGCTTCGACCTCCACCCGGACGACACCGGGATCAGCGTCCGCATCACCCCGGTCACCCTCGACGAGTCGGCCCGTCCACCCGCTGCACCGGCGGCCGTCCCCGCAGAGCCCTCACCCAGCCGGGCCACCGCCCTCTACCAGCTCATGCACCTGGCTGCCGCCCTCACGGAGGCCGTCCACGCCCGCGACGTCGTCGACCAGGCCGCCGACCTCCTCGTCCCCGCGCTCGGCGCCCAGGCCCTGGCACTCCTGGTGGCCGAGGAGCAGCGCCTGCACATCGTCGGCTTCCGTGGCTACACGGCCGAGCTCATGGCCCGCTACGACGGCATCCCGCTCAACATCCACACGGCCAGCACCCACGGCCTGCGCACGGGCGAGCCGCTGTTCTTCGCGGACGCCGACGAGCTCGCGGCCGCCTTCCCGGCCGTCGTGATCGGGGACGGCATGGCGGCGTGGGCCTTCCTGCCCCTCATCGCGTCCGGCCGGCCCATCGGCACTCTCATCCTGGCCTACGCCCGTCCCCGCCCGTTCGTCCCCGGCGAACGGGCGATCCTGACCTCCCTTGCCGGGCTCATCGCCCAAGCATTGGACCGCGCCCGCCTCTACGACTCCACCCACCATCTCGCCCACAGTCTGCAGACCGGCCTGCTCCCGCGCGTTCTGCCCGGCGTCCCGCACCTCGAAGTCGCCGCCAGCTACCTGCCGGCCGCGCACGGGCTCGACATCGGCGGCGACTTCTACGACCTCATCCGGATCGACGACACCACCGTCGCAGCCGCCGTCGGCGACGTCCAGGGCCACAACGTGAACGCCGCAGCCCTCATGGGCCAGGTCCGCACAGCCGTCCACGCCTCCGCCGGAGCACATCCGGCGGAGGTCCTCGCACGCACCAACAGGCTTCTGACCGACCTCGAACCGGGACTGTTCACCAGCTGCGTCTACGCCCACATCGACCTCGCGGCCCGGACCGCCCACCTCGCCACGGCCGGCCACCCACCCCCGCTACTGCGCCACGCCGGCGGCCGAGCGAAGATGCTGCACCTGCCGCCGGGACTGCTCCTCGGCATCGACCCGGACGCCTCGTACACGTCCGTGGAGATCCCGTTCGAGCCGGGTACCCTGCTCGCCCTGTACACCGACGGCCTGATCGAGGTTCCCGGTGAGGACCTGGAGGACGGCATCGCGGCCGTCGCCGCCCGCATCACCGCGGCTCAGGAGCACGACCCGGTGAGCAGACTGGCAGACGACCTCATCGGCCAGGCCCGCGGCGGAGCACCCCGTAGCGACGACATCGCCCTGCTCCTGCTGCGCTTCGCGCAGCAGAGCGGCGGCACGCGTGACGAGCCCCGCGAGTGATCCCTCTCCCGGACGACAGCTCGCCACCCAAGCGGCTGACTTCGAGGGGTGCCCTTGACTGTCACGAGCGAGGTGGAGACCTGCGTATTCAGGGTGGGGTGGGGGAGGAGTCGCGCAGGGCGTCGAGGCGGCGGATGACCGGGGTGGCGGCGGCGCCGTGGAGGAAGACGGACAGCAGCACGGTGAATGCGACGATCGACCGCAACTGCGTGGCGTGACCGTACCCTCACCCCACTGCTGGCGCGACGAGCCGATCCGCCGCCACTCCGGCCCACCGTCCGCTCCAACATCGCCACTCGTCTCCGCCACCGCGCCCGCGCGTCGCTAGGCGGTATCGATCCCGCGGGCGAACCAGAGGAGGTCGGGAACTACTCTCGTCTTTCCATTGGTTTCGACTGCAGGGGAGCAGACTGTGCGCAGCGCCGTCGTGACGCCAGAGGGCGACCAGATCCGCTGGGTTGAGCTGCCGGGGGAGGAACCGCCACGCGTCTACGTGCATGGTCTGGGCGCGACTTCGCCTGCCTACTTCACGGAGGTCGCGGTCCATCCCCTGCTGTCGGGCCGCCGTTCGCTGCTTGTTGACCTGTTGGGTCACGGCATCAGCGACCGGCCCGCGGGCTTCGACTACACCCTTGAATCACACGCGGACGCGCTCGCCGAAGCCCTGACCTGCGCGAGTGTCACCGGCGCCGAGTTGATCGCCCACAGCATGGGCGGCTCGGTGGCCATCGTCCTGGCTGTGCGGCACCCGCACCTGGTCTCCCGGCTGGTCCTGGTCGACGCCAACCTCGACCCGATAGCTGCCACCCCCTCCTCTGGCGGCAGCAGCGGGATCGCCTCCTACTCCGAGCAGCAGTTTCTGGTGGGCGGGTGGGAAGAGGTCCGTGATCGGGTCGGTTCCCACTGGTGGTCCACGATGCGTCTGGCCGGCCGGGAGGCCCTGCATCGCAGTGCGGTCCACCTCACTCGCGGCACGGTCCCCACCATGCGCGAGCTTCTGCTGGACCTGAAGATTCCCCGCGCCTATCTGTTGCCCGAAGCCGACGGCCCGCTTCCGGGCGCTGACGCGCTCACTGCGGCCGGGGTGTCCGTCGTCGCGATCCCGGACTGCGGGCACAACATCATGCTGGACAACCCGGAAGCCTTTGCCTCCGCCACCGCGGCGGCGCTCACGGACCGAAACAAGGGCTAACAGGCCCTGCACGAAGCCGGGATGGCCGGTGGGGAGGCGGTGATCTCCATGCCTACGGTGTCGCCCTGGAGACGCCGCTGCCCTTTGGAGGCACACCGTTCACCTCCCGAGTGCGCCTGCCACGTTGGCGGTTTCTTCTCGTTGAGCCCACCAAGGATTTGAACTCCGCGTGGTCAAGGAACGGACCTCTCACCGCTGCGTGCAGGCAATGCTTGATATCCAGCAGGCTCTCATCGACCCCTCGCTTCAACTGCACTCATGGTCGGAGGTTCTCGTCCTGCTCCTCACCGAGACCGGGTGGTCCGGCGAGGACGTCGCTGCGGTAGTGCAGTTGGCGCGAGCGCCGGTTCAACGCGGGTGTTTCACCGGGTGCTGTGACTGCTGAGCGGGTCGTGTGGCTCAGTCGTCGGCGAGTATCGGGCGCGAGTAGGACGGTGTCTGGTGGGCGTGGGGACAGGGTGCGGCAGAGGTGGTTGTGGGAATGCGCATCCGGCGCAGGAGATCCCGGGTGGTGCGCTTGCGCAGGGTGCTGCGCCAGGCCAGTCCCGGGTGGCGGGAGCGTAGGTGGGAGAGTGCGCGGGTGCCCAGGCCGGTGTTGTGGAAGCGTTCGTCGATGACGACGGCGGTGATGACGCCCTGGGCGCAGTCGGTGCAGATCCGGTACTCGACCCGGCCGACGACCTGCCGGATGTGGACGAGGAGCAGGCATTCCTCGCCGGGCCCGGAGGTGTCCGGGATGTGCGTCGACAGGAAGTCGATCGCCCGGTAGACGAGGATACGTCGGCGCAGACGGCCGGTGAGCCGACTGCGCCGTGAGTACTTGGCACCGGTATGGCCGGGCGCCGACGCCTCGCTTGCGGAGGCGGGGCCGAACAGACTGCTGCTGGTGGGACGCGCATGTTGTCCGTACATGACCTCTCGTGTGCCCAGGCAGCCCACGGATACCCGCCATGGTGCGCCGGCCACAAGGCCCCGCGGCGCACGTGTGCCGTGATGGGGCGAGGGCCGCGTCCGCGCGGCGATGACGGGCGACGAGAGCTCGTATGGCGCACTGTCGCGGTGCGGGTAGAGAGACTTGAGCCTGTTCCGGCACTGCTCGAGGTGGGCGTCGGTCTCTCGCAGGGCCGGGTCCAGGAACGCCTTCAGAGAGTCATGATCATCCGCACGCCGCTCCCCAACTCCCGGCACACAGCCGCCCGCCCCCACGCCATCGCCTGTATCGCCCGCCGTAGGAGCGTGGGTGCGATACGCCGTTCGAGTCAGTCAGGCAGCGCCACGGTGAGATCCACCTCGACGAGCTGTCCCGAAAAGCCCAGCTGGGCGACGCCCAAGAGCGTGCTGGAGCAAGTAGCTAAACGGCCTGGCCGTGCGCCAGTGGCTCGACACATGCTGGGCGTAGTCCGGCGGTGCCCATGCCGCATGTGCTGACAGTTGTCACACACTCCCTCAACCGGGGGCACGCCCCACAGGCACATCAGCACCTGTCCGTCAGGCTCGTCGGCCGTCGGCACCAGGTGACGTCCGGCGTACCGCCGAAGATCTAGGTTGAGCCGGAGGAGGACCTGGTCGCCCTGCTCGGCCGCTTTCCGGACAGGGTGATGCCGTCGTCATGGGCCTCTTCGCCGAGCAACTCGCGTCGTCGACGGTCCTCAACCCGACGAGGGGAAACGGCAGTTAGTGCTTCGAGCCGTAGATCTCGATTGTGCTGTTCAGGGGCGGTGCGAAGGCAGGTACGGCTACCGTCAGGGCCCCTGCCCGCGGCAAAGATCTCAGGCCGACGACACCAGCTCCTCCAGCTTGTTGAGACTCTGAGTCCAGCCCTCCTCGTGAAGAGCTTGCCGCCGCTCAGTGGCGAAGTCACCCTGGCCGATGACCAACTCGGCCCGTGTACCGCCGATATCGCGGAGCGACAGCGTTACCACCGTCTCCCGATCCTCGGGATCGGGATCCTCCCATCGGAAGGTGTAGGACAGGCGTTCCAGAGGGTCGACCTCAACGAATTCCCCCACCAGGTAGAACAGATCGCCCTCCGGAGGCTGCATGGCAATTCGATACCTACCGCCTGGCCGAAGGTCGCTTTCCACACTTGGGATGGTGAACCCGTCAGGGCCCCACCACTTGGCCAGCTCCTGCGGTTCGGTCAACGCTCGGAATACGACCGAGCGCGGTGCGCGGAGGACACGCTGCAGATGCAGCCTCAGCCCGCCATCGTGTGTCATCGCGAACCTCCTCCAACCGAAGGCGCCGAGATTGACCAGCATGCTTATCGTAAGTATCCCAGCCGAAGGCCGCGATCTAGCTGGCCAGGGGCGGTGTGAGGACAGGTGCGGCAACCGGTGATCATCGCGTGCTGTGTGGACACACGAAGATCAAGAGCTGGCCGCGGGCCATAGCGTAGACCTGGCTCGCTGGCGGGACATGTTCGATGCACGTATGGGCCGGATTGCGGGCCGTTTCACGCGGACCGAACCTCGACGCCGGGCGCGGTCGGTCGTTGTGGGACTGCTGTCCGGCCTGCCGCGGAAGAACTGCTGGACCATCGCCGAGCATGCCGGGCACGCCACACCGGATGGCCTGCAGCATCTGCTGGCACGGGCCAAGTGGGACGCTGAGGCAGTCCGCGATGACGTACGTGAATACGTCGTGGAGCACCGGCCGGTTCGGTCCTGCTCGTCGAAACGGTCCGCAAGACCAGGCCATATCCCAGGCACTGGCTCCGTGGCGCAAGCCTCGCGCCGTCCACGATCGCGGCAAGACCCTCCTGGATGTCGCGATGCTGCGCTGTGAACCCGCGGTCTTCGGCCCGGTCGCCTCCGACCTGAGCATCTCAGCCTGACCGACACTCTCGCCGCTTCCGGCGAGAAATCCCTGCAGGCCATCCGGTCCGCACGGTCCGAAGTCCGGCGGCATGCCTGGCCGTTGGCCAGCGAGGAGTTTCGGATCAATAGAGGGCGACACTCCAAATGCCAGGGCTGATTCCCCATGGCAAAACATCATCCGTCAGATGATTTGTGGGCGCGCAAGTGAGGCAGTCCGCGCATCGTAGGACAATGCCTGGGGTAGCGAGTAGCGTGGAATTTGATGCGCCCCGGAGAAGCTGGAACGAGTCACGGACGTTTCGGGCCTCGAGCAGGCTCCGCTGACACGGATTGCGACCTCATGCACAACGCGGGAGGACGCCATCGAGCACCCAGGAAATGTGAGCAGCCTGTTCCTACTGGCGCCGGTCTTCGGGCCCAACTACCAGGAGAGTGCCCCGGGCACCGACTGGGACCCGCCCTTCCCACTGCCCCTGCCGGCCAGCACGGACGCAAAGTGGGGGCTTCCCCATGAACGTCACCAGCAGGGAGGGCTTCGAGAGGGTCTGGAACAGAGAGATCGACTGCCCGGAGCAGCGGGAGGAGGGCATGGTCGACACCGTCTGGGACGCGATCATTCATAGTGACACGTTCGGCAGCAACTGGGCGCCAAGTAGTACGGGGTGCACCAGGGAATGCTGCGCTTCCGGAACGCCTTCTGGTGGGGCTGGAACAAGACCGACGTGAAGGTGAAGAACATCCTTGGGGACAAGGTGCCATTGCTCATCGTGTACGGGGAGCACGACAAAACGGTGAACAGCGCTCCGGGAACCGTCCCGTTCCTATCGGTCCCGGACCTCTACAAGGCCATTCCGGGCACGCGGAAGCTGATGTTCAAAGGTGGCCTGCTCCGGCCACCAGCTCCAGTGGGAGGAGCCGGCGGCCGCACATCTGCACCGCCTTTCCCGTAAATGGCTCAGACACACTGCTGTCGACGGATGCACCACTGGCAGCTTCGAGATGGACGAGGACGGTGATTACACCCCCGTGCCGTGATCGCACAAGAACACCGACGCTGTGGCCAAGGCCGGGATCCTCACCCAGCAGGCACGGCCAGCCGTCTTCAGCGCGTACCCGATCAATCCCGCCAGCAAGTCGGTGACTCTTGTCAGAAACGAACGGATCCCGCCCCTCCAATTCCTGCTGCAGTCAGCCCGGCTCACTGCCCTTATGCGGGAGCGCAATATCTGAGGAGAGAACATGCAGGAGCGACCGAGGCATCTGTTGCCCACAGAAACGGCCGCGACGCTGGCGTCCGCGCCCGAGCCCGCCGACGAGGCCGAGGCCGTCACCGGTATCCGCGTCAGCAACGGACGTGTCGTCGAGGCCAACGGCAACGACTTCGTAATGCGCGGCGTCAACCATCCTCACGCTTGGTACACCGACCGCACTGGCTCCCTCGCCGACATTAAGACAAAGGACGCCAACACCGTCCGTGTGGTGCTCTCCAGCGGCCAACACTGGCCGATGACCAGCATCTCAGAAGTCTCTACCATCATCGGCCTGTGCAGGCAGAACCGCCTGATCTGTGTGCCAGAGGTGCACGACACCACCGGCTACGGCGAGGTGAGTGGCGCCGCCACGCTCTCCCAGGCCGCCGATTACTGGATCAAGGTCAAAGGCGCGCTGTTTGGCCAGGAGAACTACGTAGTCATCAACATCGGTAACGAGCCACACGGTAACAAGGGCTACGAGCGCTGGGCTTCCGACACCAGCGCCGCCATCCGGAAGCTGCGAAGCGCCGGATTCCGCCACGCCATCATGGTCGACGCCCCCAACTGGGGCCAGGATCATTCGGGTACCATGCGCAACGACGCTCGCAGGGTCTTCGAGGACGACCCCGACAGGAACACGATTTTCTCGATCCACATGTACGGGGTCTATGAAAACGCCGGTACCGTGCGAGACTACCTCGGCTTCTTCGGTAGCGCCGGATTGCCGCTGGTGATAGGCGAGTTCGGCGACTGGCACACCGACGGCAACCCCAACGAGGACGCGATCATGGCCACCGCCGAGCAACTCAACCTGGGCTACGTGGGCTGGTCCTGGAGCGGCAACACCGGCGGCTACCTGGACATGGTCCACAACTTCAACGCCAACTCCCTGACCGGCTGGGGCCGACGCATTTTCACAGGCACCGACGGCATCGCGGCCACCGCGAAGGAGGCCACCATCTACGCCGGCGGCAGCACTGGCGGGACCGCCCCAAGGGGCTACCTCTCTGCGTGAACGGCAGTCCCGGCTTCTGGTTCGTGTCGGGCTTTGCTCCGGTGGCGTAGGCGGACCGCCTCTATTGCTACGCCGGTCTCTGGCGGACCGACCGTTCGGACTTTCCTCGCAGCTCGGCTCTTCACGCAATCCCAAATACGAGATAGGGAGCGCAGTGAGCGTTTTCAGCGTGGCCGCTGATCGGGTGACGGGGCCGGGACGAGGGAGGGGTTCGCAACGCACAGGGCTCCAACGCCGTTGAGGGAGGTGTTCGAAGTCTCAACCCATCGGCACAGGAGCCCTGTTGGTTCCGTATCCACTGCGAGCGACCCGCCCTGGCTGGGAGCTCACTCCCACTCAGCGGACTGTCAACCGTGCCCTCGCCCAGACCTGGGCCCCTGTCGAACGCGGCATGGCACGGCTGAAGTGCTGGCAGATCCTCCGCAGATCCCGGATCAGCCCCAACCGCATGACCGTCATCACCAAGGCCCTTCTCACCCTGGAGAGGCAACGCTGAAAGGCTCGCTCTCGGGCGATATGCCCATCGCGCAAACCGAGGGCACATCAGCCTCACGCCAATCCTCTTGGCACCGGAGGCCGACCGCTAATTTCCTGGCCTTGAGGGATGACCCGTCTGCAGTGCGAAGGACTACAACACACGCAGGGCCTGGTCAAGGTCACGCTCACGCCTGGCGAGTGCATGCAACACGGCTTGATCGCCGTGCCGGTCCCGGGCGGCTGCGACCAGCAAATCCACCGCGATGGCGAGCGCAGCGTCGGGCACTCGGCATGGCGCATCGACACTGAGCGCGAGGTCGTCGAGGTGCACCGTCAGCTCGACGCAACGGGTCTGCAGGTATGCGTCGAGCAACATCTCCTCTCCCGGCCGATGGAGGACGGCCACTCGCCGATCGGCCGGCTCCACTCCCAGCCGCTGAGACAGTCGCACCCACGCTGCCCGGGCCTGCTCAGCCACGACAGTGGGGCCGGCTGCAGCAGTTTCCTCGCTGCGGGCACGCACCCCGACGTTCAGCGCAGAGTGCGGCAACGACGTATCTGAGAGCCGCGCGTAGTACCGAACCGGTGACACCGGTTCTGCGCCGCATACCTGACCGTCGAGGAACCACTCGACCTGGAGGACGCTACGCGCAAGGTGACCGGCCAGCCCACCCACTGACATCCCGGGGAGCACGGACTCGGTCTCCCAGCATCGGGCGACCTGCTCTGCGGCAAGCAGGTACACCGCCTTCTCGGCAGCCTGCAGGTAGATCTTCCGGATCTCATCAGTCATTCGGGCTTCGTCGCAATCTCATCGTCACAGCTGCTGACATGTCCACGTTATGGATCAACCCGCCGCCTCGGCTGCCCCGAGAGCTCGCCCACGCGGGGTGCCGTGGGCGGGGAGCGGGCGGGCGCAATCGGCTTGCATCGAAGTCCACAGGGTTCTCCCGGGGACCACGGGCCCGTGTCAGGCTGCGGCCTCGTGGTGGGCGTTGGTCCGGATTGTGGCCAGGTCCGCCGCCCGCCGGACCGCATCGGCAGAGGCGGCCAGCAGCGGCATCCGGACGGCCGGGCTGGGGATGCGGCCCTGAGCGTGCAACACCCCCTTGATCACGGTCGGGTTCGGCTCGGCGAAGAGCGCGGCGGACAGCCGGGCCAGCCTTGCTCCCAGCTTTCGGGCCGGCCCGGTAGCGTCACGCTGCCACAGCGAGATCAGCTCGGCGAAGTCAGCGGTGCGGACATTGGCCGACGCCAGGATGCCGCCGTGGGCGCCCGCCGCGAGCAGCGGCGAGATGACGGCGTCGTCGCCGCCGAGCACCGCGAAGCCCGGTGACGACGAGCCGAGCAGTTCCATCGTGGCTGCGTCGATCGCGCCGGTCGCGTACTTGACCCCGACGACCTCCGGTAGGTGCCCGATCGTGTTCAGGGTGCTGGTGCTGAGGGGCTGACCGGTGCGGTACGGGATGTCATAGACGACCAGCGGCAGGCCCCCTTGTTCGGCGAGCGCCGTGAAGTGCGCCAGCGTTCCCGCCTCACCGGGCCGGGTGTAGGGCGGCGCGGGAACCAGCGCCGCGGCGACGTCACCGCTCTGAGCGAGCTCCCGCAGTGTCGTGATGGCGGCGGCGGTGTCGTTCGTGCCGACGCCGACGATCAGCGGAGCTCCGTGTGCCCGGCAGGCGGCCGAGCAGATGCGGACCACTGCTCGCTTCTCCTCGGCGGTCAGCGTGGCCGCCTCCGCGGTGGTGCCCAGGGCAACGAGTCCGCGAGCGCCGGCCGACAGCGCCTCGTCGGCCAGGCAGGCGAGCGCGTCCGGGGCGAGGCGCAGGTCGTCGGTGAACGGAGTTACCAAAGGGACAAACAGTCCGGTGAGATTCGCTTCGGGCTTCATACGCCCAGCCTGACCGACACAAACCCAGTAGATCCAGTTCATGTTTCTTCGCTTATGCGTAAGCTCACCTTATGCTCGATGTCCGACGACTCCACCTGCTGCGCGAACTGGACCGACGCGGCACCATCGCGGCCGTCGCCGAGGCGCTGACCTTCACCGCCTCGGCCGTCTCCCAGCAGCTGAGCGTGCTTGAGCGCGAGGCGGGCGTACCCCTGCTGGAACGAAGTGGCAGACGGGTGGTGCTCACGCCTGCGGGCCGCACCCTCGTCACCCACGCCGACGCCGTCCTCGAACGCCTCGAACTGGCCGTCTCCGAGCTGGCCGTAGCACGCGAGGGCATCGGCGGGCCGCTGCGGATCGGGACGTTTCCCTCTGGCGGCCCCGCGATCGTGCCTGCCACGCTGGCCGAACTGGCCCAGCGGCATCCCGCGCTGGAACCCATGGTGCAGGAGATCGACTCGGCGCGAGTCTCCGACGGCCTACGCGCCGGCGAACTCGACGTGGCCCTCGTCCACGACTACGACTTCGTGCCCGCGTCACCGGACACCACGATCGACCAGGTGCCCCTGTTGGAGGAGCCGATGTACCTGGCCACCGGCAGCGCGCCCGCCCCCGGTCTCGTCGCCCGCGGCGAAACGCTGGCCGAGCTGCTCGGACCGTGGGCCATGTCCCCATGGATCACGGCCCGGGACGGTACGACCGGTCACGCGATGGCCGTACGCGCCTGTCAGGCGGCTGGCTTCCAGCCGCGCATCCGCCATCAGGTCAACGACTTTCGCACGGTCCTGGCACTGGCGGCCATCGGGCAAGGCGCCGGATTCGTACCGGAGATGGCCACCGCACACGCCCCCGAGGACGTGGTCCTGACCCGGCTGCCCCTCTTCCGCCGCTCGAAGGTCGCCTTCCGCGCGGGCGGCGGCAGGCACCCTGCGATCGCAGCATTCGTGGCGGCGGCTCGAACAGCGGTGGGCGCTACGGGCGGTGCCTCCTAGTCAGGGACGGAGACCAGAAATGCGTATGCAGTCAGAGCAGTAGATGGCTCCGAGGGATGAGTTCAATACTCAGGCCGCAGCCCGCTGCGGCACCCATCCGGGGGAACGCGGTCACCCGGCCTGGCACTTCTCCTGCCGCCGCCTTCGGCGATGGCAATCTCGGCGGCGCGGTGATGGGCGCTCTGGTACGCCTCGGCGTTGCTCGGTTCCTTCTGTCAGGCGCGGATGGTGACGATGGCGGAGTGCAGACTGCCGGGAGTGATGCCGGGGTAGCGGGCGGCTGCGGCTTCCGCAGATCCCGGATCAGCCCCAACCGCATGACCGTCATCACCAAGGCTGTCGTCACCCTGGAGACGCAACGCTGAAAAGGCTCAGTGAGCGCGGGAGGGGCGGCGGAGGCGTGGGCCCGTCAGCTGCGGCGGGTGCCCGGAGGGCCTGTGGCCAGAGTCCGTTCTCGGGTTCTGGCACCGATCTTGGGGAGCGGTCGTGGAGGGTGACAGGTTCGTTCGATTGCAGGGAGGGGCAGCGACCTCGGGGACCGTCAGCGTTCACGCATTCTGGTCCACCACCAGCGCGTCGTCGCCCACTCGTTGTAGTTGGGTTCCGGCAAAGTGCGGCGCTCGAATTCCACATCGATACGCGTGATCAATCGGCCCAAGTCCTGTTTGGCTCCGGGCGGAAGGTACAGCAGCGCCCACTCCAGGTCATCACGGGCATCTCCCACCCCGGGCGAATCAAAGGCGGAGGCGTCCAAGTAGCGTCCGGGCTCCTTAAAAGCCCACTCGAAACACGAGAGTGCCTTGGCGACCGCGTTGGGCCACATCTCCTGGTCTTCGACCCGGCGGATGGCTGCACGAGTCCGCGCGGAGACACCGGGGACCCTTAGAACCGGATCCTGCCATCGTGGCCGCCACCGCTGTGCACGGACGGCCTTGGGACGCCTACGCGGCATCGCCCTTTCGGATCAACATGAGGCCATCCTGCCACGGCTGGGAACCTGCATGCACTGGCTATATGCCGGCCGCAGGTCCAGTCTGCTGGGCCGGGGGCGGTTCTCGCGGAAGGTGTCCAGTCAGCGTGCGGCGTTCGCGTACCGGAGGACGGCGTTGAGGCCCCAGCCCAGATTGACGGGCGATCGCCCAGCGTGAGTGACCCTGGGCCAGGAGCTCGCGAACGAGGGCGTGTGCCGCCTTCTTTCGCTCGGCGCTTCGACCGACAGGCTCTCCGAGTCGTCCTGCGGTCGACCGGAAGCAAGTCCGGTGGCTTCCGGCAGCATGCCGCTGGGCGATGGGCTGCGCAGGCAGTCGCGATGGGCGGCGACGCAGGTCTCCACGGCCCGGCCGAGGCCCTGCCACGGACGGGTCCTCCTTGGCGTCGGCCTGTCCTATCAGGTCGGCGACCACGTACTCGTCGAATTCGACCACTTAGGGGCCTCCTGCTGGGTCGGGGGATACCCGTGATCTGTGCAGGAGGCCCCGTCGTGGGATCCGGTGAGCCGCGCCGGTTCGGGCCGGGTGACCGGCCGTCACGTCACCCCACCGGGATCGGTGCGGCAGGCGGGCGGGCGCGCCTGGAGAACGTGCCGTCCCTCAGGAGGCCTTGGTGACGATTCCCGCCGAGGAGAAGACGGTGGCGGGCGGGCAGAAGACGTACGACCAGCCGCTGGAGCGCCAGATGGGGGCCTCCACGTCGATCTTCCCGCTGCCGTCCATGCGGCTGCAGATGGCGCTCGCCTTGTAGTGGCCGCCGTTGCTCTTGGAGCAGCGGGCCATCGCGCCGTTCTCGTAGTTGGTCTTCGAGGTACAGCCCGTCGGCCAGCCAGTCGCGCCGGCGGGCCCGGCGGACGCGGTGCCCTGAAGGCCGAAGGACAAGGCGGCGATCACACTGCCTGTGACGAGAAGCGGCAGTTTCCTCATGGATGTGGGTCCTTTCGCTGCGCGGTGGCTGAGAAGTGGTTTTGCGTGCTGGAGCCGAGCGCCCTGTGCTCCTCAGGTCGACTTGGTCTCGACGCCGGCCGACGACGCCGTGCCCCCGATCGCGCAGTAGGCCCGGGACCACCCGGTCGTCCGCCAGTCGCCCACGAACTCCCTGAGGCGCCCGGTGTCCGGGTCCTTACAGAGGACCAAGGCGCGGTAGTGACCGCCGTTGCTCTTGGAGCAGCGGGCGACCCCGCCCCACTTCCCGCTGGGGACCTCGTAGTGGCACCCGGACGGATGCGCACTCGCCGCTGCCGAGGCGTTCGGAACGGTTCCCCCCGCGACTCCGAGTGCCAGCGCAGCTCCGACTAACGTCAATCGAACATGTTTCCGCATGAATCCTCCTGTGGGGTGATTGGTCGAACGGGAGTGTTGCGCGTGGCGGGATGTCAGCAGGAAGGGCGAACAGCGAGTCTCGATGCCGACGCTGCGGGGCGGCCCAATGCCCCTGCCTGCGCCGGAGTCCCGGTGCCCAGTACGAAAGCTCCGCTCAGCAGCACCCCGAACGCCGCAGGAGCGACGGCCCGTCGTGTGCGTGTACTCGTCGACACGCTGCTTCACCTGCCTCATTCGGTCGGGTGGTGCTGGCACAAGCGGCCGCTGGACCGGGGCGACTGGATTCCCCGCCCTGCGCGCGTCACCGATCATGCCGAGCCGGGCCGCGGCCGTGTTGGCGCTGAGTATCCGATTGCTTGGCGCTCGATCTCAGGGGCGGGTGTCGCCGAGCGACCGCTGCCGGTGCTCGCGGGGGGACAGCCCGTACGCGCAGCGGAAGGCGCGCGTGAAGTCGCCCGCGCGGGGGAAGCCCCAGCGGACGGCGACGGTGTGGATCGGAGTGCTGCGCAAGGCGGGGTCCGCCAGGTCGCGGTGGGCCTGCTCCAGGCGGCGGGCGCGGATCCAGACGGCGAGCGTCTCGCCCCCGGACTGCTCTGTGAACACGCGGTGCAGATGGCTGAGGGAGATGTGGTGCGCGGCGGCGATCGTGGCGGGCTTCAGTTCGGGGTCGTGCAAGTGCTGGCGGACGAACGCCCGGATGCGCTCGGCCAGCGCTCGCCGGCGGGTCTCCGCCGGTAGGGCGGACTGGTCGTCCAGAGCGTGGGAGAGGCAGGCGGACACCAGGTCGAGCACGGTGGTACCGAGCCGGGGCGCGTCGCACGGGCGCAGGACGTCTGCCTGCCGACCCAGGCCGACGAGGAAGTCGGCCAACAGCGCGCCCGTGCCCTCCCGCGCCGAGAACCCGCGCCCGCTCATCTCCCGTATCCGCTGCGGCGGCAGGGGAAGCAGCTCCCTGGGGAAGTCGACGCCGACGCCCGTGACGGCGCGGCACTCGCCGGCGTCCGCTGCCCCCTCGTCGTGCGGCTGGATGTCGAAAGGGGACGAGCTGTCCAGGAAGCGGAGGTCGCGTGGGCCCAGCGGCGTCGTCTGCCCGCCGTCGTACGTGAGCGTCATCCGTCCCTCGAGCAGGAGCGTGAGCTGACAGCGCTCCAGGTCGGGCCGCCGGGCGGCGCGGGCTCTCCTCCAGAAGCGCGCGGGAGCGTACGACGCGTGCCACACGGTCACCGGACCCAGCTCCATACGCCGTAACTCCGCCTCGAAGGCGTGGGCGTCGGTGGCGTCGGCCGAGCGGGCCCGGAACATCAACTCCCGCCAGCAGTCCAACCAGTCCTCCGGTATGTCCTCACTCCGGAACACGGTTCCGATCATCGCAGTGGCCCTCCGTCTCCCCGCCGGGTTCGTCGCACCCCTAGACGGCTCGAGTGGCGGGCGTTGTGACATGTGTGGCGTCGCGAGAGTCACAGCACTGGCACGCGGACTACGGCCCTGCTGCCGGCGGCCGGCCTGGTCCCTGCAACACGCCCGCCCCGTGCCCCCAGGCGGGCAGGCTCGTTGGTGATGGTGAGGCGATCGCACGCTTCCTTCAACGGGTCTGCCATCGATAACTGGCAGAGCCGTTCCGGCCCCGTCAGTCCACCGCCTCTGACGGGGCCGCACCGTGTTCCGGACCCGTCCGCTTGGCTAGGTCAGCTGGCGTGCCGGTAGGCGCTGGTGGGTCGGGGGAGGCGGCGGCCGTACTTGGCGTTGATCCGGTCGACCACGGGTTCCAGGCAGAGCCGGTTCTCGCGGGCCTGGTCGAGGGAGAGCAGGGTGTTGGGGCCTTCCTCGGCGGGGCGGAGGTCTTCGGTGATCAGTGTCAGGCGCCGGATCCTCGCGCGCTGGAACGCCATCGCGTCCAGGAGCTGGAGCGTGCCGGTGCGCAGGTCCTCAGTGTGGGCGGAGGGCTGCGGGAAACGAATGGCGCACTGGGTGGTGGCGCCCGTGGGCGAGCCGGACCGCGAGGGTGAGGCCGCGGGCGATCTGGGCTCGGCCGCGGATCCTCTCGTCCAGTTCGACGGCCAGGTCCAGCAGGGCCGCGCGGACGAGGACGGGATCGAGCATGTCGCGGTCGAATCCGAACGAGGCGCTGGTCGATTCCGGCATCCGCGCGACGGCGACGGCCCGGGGGTCGATGCCGCGGGCCCGGTCGCGCAGGATGCGTCCGGTCGTGCCGCCGAGGATCCGGCAGACGAGGGTCTCGTCCACGGCGGCGAGCGCGGCCTATGAACTCCTCGGCCGGGATCTCGACCACGGAGCCGCACCGGAGTCTTCGGGGTGGTGCGGAGGTCGCCCGCCACCGGGGCCCAGCTGCTGCGCAGCTTCTTCTGATTGCCAGTGCACGGAATGGTAGATTCCTCAATTGTGTCAGGTCGTACCACCCAAGCAGGCCGTCCGCCGTTCGGACGAGGTCAACTTGAGTGATCTTGACCTAAACATCCTTGGATCCACCATCACTCGGCGGCCTGCAACCTCAAATCTCCCTCAGAGACTCAACCTTTTCTCCGCAGTTCCTGGATGCCGCGATAGGTTCCTCTCGACCGATCGTCCTGACCAGGCGATCAGATTGAGGGGGATTAATGCGTACGAGCATCAGGAAGCCCTTGGCTGTGACCACCGTGGCCATGGCTTTCCTCGGGGGGCCCAGCGCTACGGCATTTGCCGAGACCGCTCCTTCGACGCCGATCGAGGAAGGCGTTCTGCAGCCGGGCCCGCCCGTCGAGGAGGGTGAGAGCGGATTCGTGGAAGCGTCCTTGGATGAGGCGGAGCTGCCGCCTTTCTCGGGGAAGCCTGCAGACGGCCCGAACGCGGAATACTGCGGCCCGCCGAGGAACGTCTACAAGCCGACCGCCAACAAGGGCAAGAGCCACAAGGCCGTGAGCGTGACCCAGGCGAATCACAACGGCACCAGCAGGACCGCGCGCTCGTGGTTCAAGGCCGAGGCGGGAGGCACGGTCAAGCTCACCTACTCCGGCGAACTCAAGGCTTCTGCCGGAGTGGTGGTCGCCGAGCTGGAGGCCAAGTACGGAGTGGACCTCTCCGTCGAGGTCACGGCGAAGCTCGGCAACGAGGTGCAGATCGACACGCCGCCCCGGAAGACTACCTACGGCGCGTTCGGGGTGTGGCGCATGCACAACACGGGCACGAGCTACACCATCTACAGCAACTGCAAGACGTCGGCGAAGAGCGCCGTGACCAGCTACACCCCCTGGTATGTCGGGTGGAACCTTTGGGAGAAGTGATGAGCGGCGCGGCGCGGACGCGGGCTCTGAGGTATCTGATGGTAGGCGCCGCCATTTCCGCGACGCTCGCTTCCGTCGGTTGTACCCCAGAGGAAAAACCCAAATCGTCGCCCACGAATTCGTCAAGCACGTCGTCACCCAGCAGGCCGCCGGAATCTCCCACAGACAGTCCGGGGGGGTCTGTCGAGGTCGCGCCCAAACTCCCGGACACGACCCCGATCGCGGCCGTGGCGAATGTCGCGGGAAATATGGAGATCCCCCTCAAGGGAGGCGTCCATAAGGGTCCCCTCGGCATCATGGTGGCGTGTCAGGGCACGGGGACTGTCACCGTCTCCTACGCCCCCGCCGGGCTCTCCTTCCCGCTCAAATGCGTGGACGGTGAGGTCAGAACCACCTATAACCAGATCGAGCTCAAGCACGACCGCGACTCCGCGTCCGTCAACGTGCAGGCTCCCAGCTCCGTGCGCTGGGCGATGAGCGTCGGTCAGTGACCGAAACTGGGGGCCCGGCTGCAGCGCTGCAGCCGGGCCCCCAGTCGTGTACCGGCTCGCGCGCCTCGAGCTACTCAGCCGGCCTCAAATATGGCGTTGAATGTCGAGCCGGGTGTTGACGAGCTCCGTCGCGCTGGTGGAGCGCCACACCCCGCCGGACGGCTACCGCCGCGCGAGCGAGGCGCTCCGCCAGGCCGCCCGGCCGTCGATGGTGGACCTGGCCATCGCGGAAGCGGTGGAGCGGCAGACCGCCGCGATGCGGGAGCTGACCCGCCGCCCGTTCCCCGAGGCCGACGTCGTCGCGGACGGCGTCGGCCTCGATCGGACTCCGGCCGGCTCACCGTATGCCCGGAGTCTGAGCCGGAGGTAAATGGGCTCGGAGGCGTAGCCGTGGGTGGTCCGGTTCGTCGACGGAATGAGGACGTGGGGATCAGACCACCATGATCGCAAGGGGCGTGATCGCGGCCAGCAAGTACGGCTTCACCGCGGTGCCGGCAGGATGATCCCGTGCGCGGCCGCTACCTGATCAACAGGCATCGAGCATGTAGCGCACCTTTCGACAGCCTCGGAATGCCGTCGCAAACCAGGCGGGCCGAGGCTTTCCATTGCGCCCACTTGCCCGGGATGAATTCCGGTGACTTCCTGCGCCGTGGGTTCGCGTCGGCCGGGTGGCGGAGCATCCCCGCGAGGTGCCGCACCCTGGCATTGAGGCGGTATTGGTCGCCGGAGAGTTCAGCGAGGAAGTTCTTCTCCAACAGTTCGGGCAGCACGGCTCGGCACGCTTCGGGAAGATCTCCAGGCAGCGTCCCGTGGAGCTGGGGCGAGCTGTGGGCAGCGAGGGACAGAGCCGTGAATCGTACGGTCGGTGCGGTCTTCCTGAGCGGCTTGGCGGTCAGTGTGCGTGTGGTCCAGCCCGACACCCGGGAGCGCACCTGCTTACCGAAGGGCAGCGGGTGGTTCGGCTCTGCGGTCAATGCCGGCACCGTCACCGCGACGGGGGTTGCCAGGCTTCCGTCGAGCAGTTGGTTGGGGACCTCCCAGCCCAGGCTGCGAAGCGCCCGACGGCCTGTGCCGGGCCGGTCAGCTTCAGCGACCGCAGATCCTGGCCGGTGATGTTGCCGCTGCCGCCCCGGGCTGACCGGATGGCGATAACTGTCGCAAGAAGCTCGGCGTCCGGGGACGGCAGCGGTAGCGCGGTCACGTACGACAGGAGGAGGCGCGCCGCGCGGCCCTGTGGCGTCGTCAGCAGGAACGGCAGCGGGCGCGTGGCGGAGGCGACGGGCGTTGGCACAGCGCGGATAACGCTTCCCGGTGTCCGGCGTCACGCGCTCTTACTCCGCGCGGGCGGGGACGAGGGCCTGACCCCACTGACGCGCCGGTAGGCGGCTGCTGCGCCGGCGGCGCTGGGTCCGTATCGGGTGCGGGCGCGGTCGAGGGCGGTTTCGAGGTCGCGGGCTTTGTCATCGCGGGTGTCGAGGGTGAGCTGGTGGCTGGCGGTCTCGGCGGGTTGGAGCCGTTCGGCCCGTACGGACAGAGCCCGGACCCGGGCACGCTGGAGACCGAGCGAGGCGAGGAGCTCGCGGCCTGTGCTGGCGAGCGCGGTCGCGATGCTCTGGTCGTGTCGGAGGTGGGCGCCGAGCTGCTCGATGAGGCCGAGGACGGCGCGGTGGTGTTGCTCGGGGTCGAGTTCGTCGCGGTCGAAGCGGTGTGTGCGGGAGAGGGACTTCGGGGCAGCGGCGGGGCCGATCGGACGGTCGTCGATCCCGAGTGCCCGGTCATGGGCCTGGCGGCCGGCGGCGGTGCTGAGGATCCGCTGCAGCGTGGCGAGCGGGGTATCGGCGATGTCCCCGACACTTCGGATCCCGGGGCGGTCCAGGGCTCGGGTGGTCGCGGGGCCGATGCCGGGGAGCCCGGCGGCAGGCCGGGGTCGCAGGAACGCTGCGATGTCGTACGGGGTGTTGGCGACGATGGTGGCGGCGCCGGGCGGCGTGATGGCGGCCGCCATCGCCGCGATCATCCGGTTCGGTCCCGCGCCCGCGCTCGTCTGAACGCCGTGGAGGGCGAGGGCCCTGAGCCGGATCACACCCACGAGCCCGGCCGCGTCCTGCTTCCAGTACCTCAGGGCCTCGGTGAGGGAGACGTCGGCGGAGTAGTCGGCCGGGTGTGCCTCGACCTGCGGGGTGATCCCTTCGAGGAGGGCCAGGAGCTGCTCTTAGAGGCCCGCATCGGGTTCGGGCAAGTGGAAGTAGATGCGCATAAGGGTGCGCGGGCTGGTGGTCATCCGGCGCTCCCGGGGCTGGTGTGCCCGAGGCGGGTGAGGTCGGCGGAGCGGGTGTCGGCGGGCTGGAGGTCGGCGTAGGGGTGGAGGCGCGCGCCGGCGGTGCCTTCCTCAGCGTCCGTGCCGGAGCGTCGGACGTTTGGGCGGGGGTGGGGGCGGGTGTGGTGCGGCCGAGGAGGTCGAGGACGGCCTGGCGTCCGTGGTCGCGGCGTGCGGCGGCGAGCTCTTCCAGATCCCAGACCAGTTGCCCGACGACGGTGCGGCGCGGGCCGCGGGCCTCGACGGTGCCCCGTACGAGGAGGAGCCCGTTGTGGAAGATGGTGTGGGCGCAGGCCTCGTGGGAGTCCTCGAAGAACGCGATGTCGACGAGGCCGAAGCCGTCTTCGAGGGTGACGAAGATGACCCGCTTCCCGGACGGGCTCGGCGGAGTCTGGGTGGAGGCGCGTACGCCGGCGACGAGGACGGGCTGCCCGGGGTGCATGGCCTTGAGGTGCTTGGCGTCGACGGCGCCAATCTCGCGGAGGGCCGGTGGTGGTGCTCCATCAGGTGCTGGCTCACGTCGATCTTCAGCACGCCGAGCTCGGCGTCCAGGCGCTCCCGGCTGGTCATCTCCCGCAGCCCGGACGGGCCGGCCGTGACGAGCGCGTCGTCGATCGGGAGCTGACCGGCGCCCGGCCGGGTGCGTGTGTGGCGGTGGAGCTCGGATGCCTGGAGCAGCAGGTCACGCCGCGTCTGCTCGCCTTTGAGCTGGTCGAGGGCGCCGATTTGGATGAGGCGTTCGGCGATCGGCAGTGCCGGGTGGGCGCGCTGCCAGAAGTCCTGCAGGGAGTTGTAGGGCCGGCCGACGGAGATCCGGGCGACCTGGTCCTCGGAGATGCCCTTCACCGACGACAGGGAGAGCCGGACGCCGGAGCCGTTGTCGGTCTCCTCCACTGTGCAGGTGGGGCGGGACTTGTTCACGTCCACGGGCAGCACGGGCACGTTGTGACGGCGGGCGTCGGAGACGATCACGCGCAGCGGCCACATCCCCGGGTCGTGCTCCAGGAGACCTGCGTAGAGCGCGGCGGGATAGTGCGCCTTGAGCCAGGCGGACTGGAGAGCGGGGACGGCGAAGGCGACGGCGTGCGCGCGGCAGAACCCGTATGCCCCGAACGACGAGACGATCTCCCACACCTCGTCCGGGACCTTGAGCGCGTAGCCGCGGGCGCCGGCCTTCGTACGGAACCACGCCTCCAGTTTTGGCAGCCGCTCCTCGTCTCCGAGGGCGCGGCGGGCGACCTCCGCGAGAGCGCGGTCGCAGCCGGTCATGACGGCGAGGATGTCGATGACCTGCTCGTGCCAGATCGTCACGCCGTACGTGTCAGCGAGTACGGGTTCGAGGTCGGGGTGGGGGTAGGAGGGTTCGGCGCCGTGGCGGGCGGCGATGTAGAGCGCGGGCATGCCGCCTTGGACCGGGCCCGGCCGGAAGAGGCTGATGTCGGCGATGACGTCCTGCGGGTCGCGTGGCTGGAGTCGGCCGACCAGGTCCTGCTGGCCGGGGGACTCCAGCTGGAACATCCCGACCGTGTCGGAGTCCTGGATCATCTTGAACGCGAACACGTCGTCAAGCGGAACGTGGTCGGGGTTGTCGAGGTCGATCTGCCGCCCTGTCGTACGGCGGATCTCGCCGACGGCGTGGGCCATGGCGGACTGCATCCGTACGCCCAGGACGTCGAGCTTGAGCAGGCCGAGGTCTTCGACGTCCTTCTTGTCGGCTTGGACCATGGGGTACTGGCCGCCCGGCGTTGGCTGCACCGGAAGCCGGTCCAGCAGCGTCGCGTTGGACAGGATCACGCCGCAGGGGTGCATCGCGATCCCTCGCGGCAGTGCGTCCAGGCTCTCGGCGAGCTCCCACAGCGGGCCGTACGAAGCGGCTTCGGCGTTGAGCTGGCGGAGTTCCGGGAGCTCTTTGAGTGCTCCCCCGATGTCGCAGGTTCTGATGTGGGGGAAGGACTTTGCGACCTTGTCGACGGGGTGCGGGGGAAGGCCGAGGGCGAGCCCGGTGTCGCGCAGCGCGTGGCGGGCGCGGTAGGTCTCCGGCATCCCGGTGACCGCGACCCGCTTCTTGCCGAAGCGCTCGATGATCCGGTCGTAGACCTCCAGGCGGCGGGCGGATTCCACGTCGACGTCGATGTCCGGCAGGGAGGCCCGCCGCTCGGAGAGGAAGCGCTCGAAGAGGAGGTGGTGCTCGAGTGGGTTGACAGTAGCCACGAACAGGGAGTGGTTGACCATGGAGCCGGAGCCGGCGTCGGCTCCGGAGCCGCGGGCGGCGACGCGGATGCCCATGACCCTCGCCCAGGGCGACTGCGAGGATGTACGGCTCGTACTTCAGCCGGCCGATGATGCCGAGCTCGTAGTCGAGCTGGTCCATTGCCGTCTGGTCGAGGTCGAGGCCGCGGGCGACCATCCCGGCCTCACACCGCTGCCGCAGAAGCTGCATCGCCCCGCCCGATGCCGGATCGGCACCGACGACCGTCGGCTCGGGGAAGTGGGGAGTGCCGAGGCCGAGGTCGGCGACAGGGTCGACGACGCACTCCTGCGCCGTTCGTCGGGTCTCGGCGAGCAGCGCGGTCGCGCGACCGCGGTCGGCGCCGGCCGCCGTGCACACCCGGTCCGCGATTTCCGCCATGTCGCCCTGGCCCTTGAGCCAGCGTTCGCCACAGTCCAGCCGCTTCCGGTCGATCGGCCGCAGCAGCCGGGCCGCGTCCAGGACGTCGGCGGTCCGGTGCTGGGCGGGGTCGGCGTAGCGGACCGCGTTCGTGAGCACTGCGTGGATGCCGAGCCGGTCCGCGAGCGCCAGCGTGTGCGCGGCGTGTCGTACGGACCCCGGACCCGTGCCGGGCAGGCCCCAGCAGACGATCTCGAGGCGCAGGTTCCCTCGGGCGGATTCCCGCCACGGTGCCAGCAGTCGCTCGGCGACGTCCGGCCGGCCTTTGGCGAGTGCCTGGAGCGGTTCGGAGGCGGGGCCGAGGAGAACGGTCAGGCCGTCGTCGGCGTATTGCTGCAGGGCGTTCCAGTCGGCGACCGGTGGCCCGCCCGCAGCCCCCACGACGTCGGCGTGAGTGGAGGAAACGATCCGGCACAGTCGCCCCCCAGCCCGCCGCTGACTGGGCGAGCAGCGTGACCCGCAGAGGCGCCTCGACTACGTGCGCGCCACCACGCACCGGGGTCCTGACTCGGGCGCGCTCGGGCGTGGGGGAGTAGGGGGCGACGGCGAGGTCGACGCCGAATACGGGCCGGATGCCGGCGTCCGTTGCGGCCTTCGTGAAGCGGACGATGCCGGTGACGGTGTCCCGGTCGGTCAGCGCGAGGGTGTCGATGCCGCGCTCTGCGGCCCGGGCGACCAGGTCGCGTGGGTGGGAGGCGCCGTAGCGGGCCGAGTAGCCGCTCGCGACGTGCAGATGCACACCTCCGCCCATCACACGCCTCCGCTCGAAACCCCCTAAACCTGCACTAATCAACTGGCTAGATCTCTAACGTACCGAACAAAGATTCGAACACGCCAGTGCGGCACCGCTACGTCGACTACCGGAGATGCCCCTGTGCCTGAGCGTTCTACTCGGCCCCTGAGCGCTCTAGTTGGCCCCGTGGAGCGGCGTAGGTGGCCCACAGGGTAGCGGGAGCGGCCAGATTCGAGGCAGTTTCCGCAGTACTGCGAACGGAAGGGCTGGCCTCCGAGCTCCTGGAACTGGTCTCAGATGAGCCGCGGCGGCTGAAGCGGATGTCCGCGCAGCATTCCGAGCGAGGGCTCGCCGGACTGGCCGACGGTCAGCCACCCCCGGCTCTGAGGATCGAAGTTGGCCTCGAAGCATTCCAGTTGGCCGACGGTACTGCAGAGGGCCCGACCGCAGCGCACAGAGGCATGCGGCAAGATGCGGCGCATGACCCTCTTATCGCGTTTCACCCTGCCGGGCCAGGTCCGAGCTGTGGCCGTGGCGGATCCCTCCGGACCGCTGACCGTGACCGGCTACGGCGTGAATCCCCTGGAGACCGTCATCACGAAGGTCGACCTCTCGGGCGAGGTGGCGTGGCAGCGGACCTACCCCGGCACGGGCCAGCCGCAGTCCCGTATGACTATGGACGGGACGTTGTGGGTCGCCTACCCGGATCTTGGCGGCCGGCTCCTGGAGGGTGTCCTGCCGGACGGGTCCACTGGGCCCACTACCCGCCCGGAGTGCGGGGCCGATGAGGAGATCGGGACGTTCGTCCTCCTCGACGACGGGTTCGTCATTTCCTGGGTGAGTGCCTCCCGCCTGGTCCGTAAAGAACGAAGCCGGCCCACGTCAGTACCGGAGCCTCGCGTGGCCCGGTACACGCGCGATGGCGAGTGCCTCTGGTCCACGCCGATCGCGCTCGGTGCGGTGTCGTTCCCGGGTGTGGTGGAGATGGGAGTCCGCACCGGATGGGAGATCCGGCCGCGTAGACCTTGGGTCCCGGAGGAGGTCGGCGTAGATCACTGGGAGCCCCTGCTCGTCTCGGCAGACCGGATCGCAGCCAGCTTCACCGACACACGGGGCGGCATCGGGCGGACGTTCTTCCTCGACCTGGAGAGCGGCGAGACCATCTCGGCCACCTCTCCCGCCCCCACCGGCCGAAAGGCGATAGCGGGGCCTGGCCAGTTCCTAATCGGGTCCCAGGGCTACGGCGCGTTCACGACCGGACGCTTCGGCCGCGACGGCGCCGAAAGCGCGCGCTGGGCCAGCCACGGGGCCATGCTCGTCGACAAGAACGGCAGCATCAGCGGCCCCAAGCTCGAAAATAACCTGCCTTCGAGATCACGATTCCGGCGGCTCGCATCGGACAACACCCTCGTGGACGGGCCGGCGCTGACGGGTTACTACACGTCCTACCCCGCGATGGACTGCGAAGGAATCATGGTGTTCTGGCGCGACGGCAAGCTACTTGCCGTGGACGCGGACCTCGCCGGGCGTGAACTATTCGCCATGGACGACAGCCGAGCCCTGATCGGTCGCGCTCTGCTGCTGAGTGGAGGCAGCGTTGTCGTCTCGCTGGACAATGAGGTCCTGGTTTTCCGTACACCGCTGGGCCCCCTGGCCGAGGGTCCCTGGCCGTGCGGGGGAGGGAACCTCCGGGGCAATCCTCTGCTGAGCTGAAACCGCTGAGGTTGCGCCGGCGGAGCCTGAGGCCGAGCGCGTAGTTGCTGTGGGCTCTGTAGTCGGCCGGAACCGCGCAGGAAGCGTCCCTATGATGTCTGCGGACCGGCTAGCCCAGGGTCTCGACCGGTCCGCGTACGCACGCGCGCGAAAAGGAGATGCTGGCTCCTGACCTGCGCAGGCAGGATCTCTCCATGTCGACCGACGTTAACGGAATGATCGAATGCAGGCCGGGGGCCCGCCTATGGGGACCCGACGACGAGGACTCCGTGTGGGAGGTCGGCATCGATCTCTTCCTCCTCAACAGGGGCAACGCCTACGACGGCCTGGCCTGCCTCTTCGGAATCCGAAACTCCTACGGCTTCCGGCCCCTGGCAGAAGATCGTGGCTTCCCGGACGATGCCTCGGATGGACTGCGCAGTGTGTTCGCCGGCTACGGCGGCCCCCGCGATGTGCACGGAACCACCTGGCTGACCTGGGCCGAGTTGGAGACCACGGACTGGCAGGAAACCAACGTCTCAGGCACACGAACCCGCGCCTCAGCCGCAGGGATTGACACCGACTGGGGCCGGGTCTGGAGCGTCATGAGCATCCTCAGCGAAGTCCACGGAGCCGAGAACGTACGCCTCGTCGTCTGGTTCCACTGATCCATGGCTCAGCGCGCTGTACTTGGCCTTGATGCGCGTTCTAGTTGGCGCGGAGGGTAGTGGTCGCCTCTCACCTGGGGCGTTTGCTAGCAGCGGCCCGGTGCCTCGCCTGTCATTGGCTCCGCATACGGTCTGCGCATGCATGATCAGAGACCCCCCTTGTCATCGGTATCCGACTTCGCGACCTGGGAACCCGTGCTCCGCCTCATGCTGGCCGATGACACGGATCGGCGTGCCGCCCGGCCAGCACGGGTCGCAGGGCGTATCAGCCAGCACGGCACGAGCCTGGCGTACCGGGGATCCATGTCACCGGCAGCGCGGACCGCGGTGGAGGACATTCAGCGGGCGCTCGTGCGCGGCGGAGTCCAGGAGATCGCGTTCAGCGCGGAGGCCCAGCCGGATGGTCGGACTACGCTCGGCCTGGTCTGGCCGAGCCCGGTCGTGGAACCGGCTCTCGGCTACCCGGACCTGGGGGTGCTCGTCCTCGCCGACGACTTCCTTGCCGCCTCCTGGCTTCGCCACCCCGATCCGGTGCCCGGAGCGGCGCCGGCGCCATCGGCGGATCCGGAGCTGCTGGAGCGGACGCTGCGCGAGCGGTTGCCCGGCGCCGTCGGAGCGACGGAGGAGGAGATCGCCGCAGCGGAAGCGCGCCTTGGTGTCACGCTGTCCGATGAGATCAAGGTGCTGTACCGGGTGACCCGGGTGTATGGCAACGACGACGAGTTCGATCTGGACGAGGCGGACCGGGTAGGCGAAGCGGTCGGCTGCGAGCTCGCCAGCCTGGAGCACCTGCACACCATCGACGCGGCAGTGCGTCACCCCGGCTGGGACCATGGCGCGACGCACGCGGTCAGCACCGGGCCCGACGCCGCGGTGCAGGGCCTGGCCGGCTCTCCCGGCTGGATCGGCTTCGGGACCAACGGCGGCGACGAATTCGCCGTCGACCTGACCCCCGGCCCCGCCGGCTACTTCGGGCAGATCATCCGGGTCGACCACGAGCAGAGCCTCGGTGCCGACCTGGTAGCCGACTCACTCACCGATTTCGTCCTGGGCCGGATGCGTGAAGAAGTCCGTGGCCGCCGCGGAGACAAGCTTCCCGCCGAAGCCAAAGTCGGCACCGGCTGCCTTGAGACCATCCAAGCTGCCGCCCATCCCGCCCTGGAAGTCCTGTCCATCGGAGCCTGGGACGGCACACCCTTCAGCCTTGCGCCTGTCATCGGACTGCCCCGACTGCGCACTCTGACCGCCATGCCCGGCACACTGGCCGACCCCCTGGAGATCGCTGAGCTGACGGCACTGGAGTTCCTGGAAATCGGCGCGCCGGAATGGCGCGTCCTCCTGGACGTCGGAGCCGTCCCGCGCACCCTGAAGGCGGCAGCCATCAAGGTGCGGGATCAGGACCACCTGCCCGTTGCAGCCCTCGCGAACGAGATCTTGGCCCTTTGGGACCTACCCAAGATCACACAAACACTTCTCGCGGGAGACCTCGGCCCTCAGATCTAGCCAGTGGGACCGCACGCCCCCCCCGAGAGCTGAGTGCTGTAGATGGCCAGAGGGGCCATCTACAGCACTCGGTCACACCTCTGAGGCTGCGCGCTTCAGTTGGCACCTGTGCAGTTGAGTGGGCACCTTGAGCATCGGGCAGTCCGGGCTGAGCTGATCGAGTTTGCTGTCCAGCGTGTCGGACGGCTGCGCGGCGGGGGCAGACGGATCGGGGACTCAAGGCGTAGGGAGTTCTGACCGGCACCCTCTGCTGACTGATCGGGGTGTGGCGCCTTCAGGGCCCGTTCGCCCGGCGTGGCGGCACGGGCCCTGGGCGGGTGAGCGGGAGTGGACCGGCATGCCTCGTGCGCAGGCAGCTCCAGAATCCGGCTGGTGAGCAGTGAGGTCTCCGGCAGTGGGGACCTTGGCTGGCGTGTCGCGGGCGCCCCGACGCGGTCACAAGTACCAATCGGCCTCCGTCGGCCGCACCCGATGGGGCACCTCCCGGGCAGGCATAGGCATGTGTTCGCCACCCGCGAGCAGGGTGCTCGCCGGATCGCCGCCGAGAGCGCCTGGGAGCGTCACCTCGACCTCGATGCCGCGAGGCGGGTCGGTGGGCAGGATCGTGGTCATCACCGTGGTCTGGGCGCGGTGGCCATGGGCGCTGGCGGCGGCGACCTGCTTCCCGTCCACGAGGAGCTCCATCTCCCGAGTCCCGCCCATCCGCAGGTCCACGGTGACCGAGCAGCCGGCGTGCTCGCAATGAAAGTGATACTCGCGGCCCATGATCGCCTCCCTGAAGCGCCTGGCAACAAGGCCCCTTCCCTCCATCGTGGCACCGGGGTGGCTCAGCCAGCCGTGGATCTCGCTGCCGCGGTTGGCTACGTGCTCGCCTCGGTGCGTTCCTCGGCTGCCTCCGGCTGGTCGGCAGGAGCGCCTCCTGGCTCGCAGCAGCAGTCGCGGCCGGGCAGGCTCGGGGCGGTAGCAGCACTGGGCGCGGCGCAACGAGGCCTCCTCCTGGTCCTGCGGCGGGACTGAGCCGACACAAGGGACCGCGACAGTCATTTCGGACGCTTGCCTGAGCGTCGCTCTGGGCGAACGGTGCCAACTCGCGTGTGCAGTCGCACGTGGCCCGGGCTGGGCCGCGATGTGCATGCTTCGCGCGGGCGTGGCGCCGCCCCGAGTTGTTCGAACAGGCGTATCATTCTCGGCGTGGCTGAAGCCTTTCCGGCTGATCTGATCGACGCCCAGAAGCGTCTCCACCAGGCGCGCGCCGAGTATGCGGTGCTGTGCCAGTCCCTGCGCTGACCGGCGGAAACCGCAACGATGTGACGCAGCTGATGCCTCTGCTTGCGAAGGCCCCCTCCGTTGCCGGCGTGGTCGGGCGGCCACGGCGCCGACACGAGTGTGTGCAGGTACCAACTAAGGTCGGTGAAATCGACCGAGTCAGGTGGACACCGCGCGACATCGGCCACTGAAGCCGTCTGCTTGATCACGGCTCCGGCCTGGGAGTTCACCGCTGGGTCGTCGAACGCACCATCGCCTGGCTGCACGGCTTCCGGCGTCTACGCGTCCCCTGGGGCCCCGGTTCCTCGGCTTCGGCCACACCGGCGCCGACACCGCCGCGCTCGCCGGCGGTCTGCTCGCCCTGTTCGCCCAGTAGAACCTGATCAACCAGTCTTTCGCCGCCCCCTCCGCGACGTTCACCGAGGTCGCGGTCATCCGCTGGCTGCGCGACCTGATCGGCTACACCAACCCGGCCGTGGGCGAGGTGAAGACGGTGTGGGACGTCGGCGGCGTCACCACCTACGGCGGGACCGGCTCCAACACCACCGCGATGATGCTCGCCCGCGAGAAGATCGCCCCCGGCACCATGCGCCAGGGCGTCACCGACGCCACCCGCATGCACATCGTCGTCCCGGCCGGCGTCGGCCACTACAGCGTGAAGAGCGCCCTGGAGTGGATCGGGTGCGGAGGCCGCATCATCGAGGTCCCCACGACCGGCTACCGCTACGACCTCACGCACTGGAACGGACCCTGGGTGAGCGGCAGGGCGAGATCATGTCCGTGGTCGCCTACACCGGCGACAGCCGCACCCACACGGTGGAGAATCTCCGCGCGGTCCACGGCGCGGCCAGGGCTACACCCTGCGCGTCAACGCCGTCCCCGCCGTGCACCGCCAGCTCCTCGCCCGCTGCCTTCCGCTCGACGGGGCCCAGGACGTCCCCGCGGTCCCGGTCCAGCGCAAGGCCCGTCGCGAGTACGAGAACCGGGTCAGCACACTCGTGCCAACCGGACCATGATCGTTCTCACCGATAACCGCGGTAGTGATGTTCCCCGAGGCCGTCTTACTGCGCCACCTGGCGTGATTTCCTCACTACGCGGCCGGAATCATGCCGGTGGCCTTGCTGTGCTGCATTGCGGTCAGTCGTCGGACGAAGAAGATGGCGAGGACGGCGGCGGTGATGTCCAGGCCGTAGCCCAGGAGGGACCACCAGGTCGCGGTGGTGTACGCCTCGACGGTCTCCGCCCGCTTGGACAGCTGCGCGGCAATCCGGTCCACCACGATGGCCGCGACCCAGCAGGTCCACCAACTGTTGAGCAGCACCATCTCCTTGGCGCCGTCGGCGGCGTACGGCTGCCGGCGGCTGGCCCGCCAGATGTCGGCGGCGATCCCCCGGGGAATCCAGAGGTTGCCGATCGGGATGAACCAGCCGCCGATGGCCCAGCCCTTGCCGCGGCTCTGCAGATCGCCGGCCCACACCTCGGCGTTCATCCGCAGCCGGTGGAACCAGATGATGAAGACGATCCCCGTGGCCACGTACAGCGTGAACGCCATGCTGTACGCCACGTTCAGGTCGAGCTGTCCGAACCTGGCTGGATCGGAGAAGTCCATGGCGTCGGCCGACAGACTGCGGCCGTCGATCACGCCGAGCAACAGGTCGAAGGCGATGTTGCCGGCGAGCAGGGCTATGACGGCGTACGACAAGCCGTTCGGATTGCGGAGCTTGAGCATGGTCGAGCGAACCCCCCACGGGTGATCGGCTCCCCTCCCCGAGGAGCCGGCGCGGCCGCGCGGCCGTCGCGAATGGGACCGTACGCGAACGGAACCGTCCCGTCCATGGGGAAACCCCTGGTCAGCCGCCCGTCAGCCGCGTACCTTCACCGCGAGCGTCCGGAACTGGTCCCAACTCGCCGTCGACGTCGGGGCGTCCCACAGCTTCTGCACCGTCGCCGGATCTGACCTGCAGTTACGGCCCCGCGATGGGGCCGCGACGGGCGGTGGGTTGCACGCGACGACATCGCGGGCGGAGTGTCATCCATCGCGGCAAGCACTGGGGGTCAAACGGCAGCAGCAGCCTTGGGTCGGCGGCCCCAGCCCTGGCCCCGGTCGATCGCGGCGAGCAGCACCGGCTCCCAGCCAGCGGCCGTGAGAGAAGCGTCGTCGGCCAGTCCAACCCGGCTACGGCGCCGGCGGGCGACCAGGGTGCGGACGCTGGCCGGGCTCGATCTGCCGCCGGACGAAGTCCTTAGGCGGCTCGACCAGGAGGCACAGCTGCTGGGGCATGACCAGATGGCGACCTGCATGTACGCGGTCTACGACCCGGTTGCGCACCGGATCAGTGTGGCCAACGCAGGCCATCTGCCGCCGGTACTTCTCCACCTAGGTGGCCCCGCAGAGGTGCTGCAGGTGCCGCCAGGCGCGCCGATCGGCGTGGGCCCAGTCGTTACCGACCTTCGCCAGTGAAGCCGTTCGCGAGGAGACCGAGGTCACCTCCCGGATGGCGACAGACGCCGAGCTGGAGGCCTTCGGGTACAAGGGCCCCATCGTCGTCATGCAGATCGTGCGAACTGCGTTCCGGGCTGACGGCACACCCATCGGTAAGTCCCTGACGGTTCAGGGCGGAAGTACCGCGCTTCACTTCCACCAGGACGCCGGGGACGTCGAGGACGACAATGTGCTGCCGCCGACCGTCGATCTGACGGCCCCCAAGGTGCCAGCGCCCCGGAGTTGGCGGACGTACCTCGTCGGCATGGAGGGCGCCGTGTTGACGAAGATCGGACATACGACCGACACCCTCAAGGGTCGGGTGGCTCAACTTCAGACGGGCCAGCCGGCCAGCCTGCGGCCGCTACTGGAAGTAGACGGGGACTACGAGGCGGAACTGCACGACCGGTTCGTGGACTACCGGCGGCGAGGCGAGTGGTTCGACCTGACCCCGCTCGGTGATCCGGTCACGGTCGTGGTGGAAGCCCTGAGGGAGCTGGGGGTAGACGTCCAGCCTGATCTCCAGGGTGCGGGATAGTTCCACCGTTCGCGGCGGGGTGAGGTTCCCGGACGGGCACCACCCTGTCGGCGTCAGAACGGTGGACCGCTGGCGTACGCCTCGATCTGGTCGGGCGTGCCGTACTGCCGTGCGAGCTGGGCGCGGAGAAGTGCGGTCTCAGCCGCGTCGTCGTCGACGAGGGGCGCAGGATCGGCGGGCAGGTGTACTTCAACGACGTGCTCCTCCCAGGCCGCGAGTACGGCCGTGGCGGCCTCCTGGGCGGCAGCCGCGTCCGCACGGCACTCGGCGCAGTACGGGTCGCCCTCCCGGGCCACGATCGGCTTCCGGCACGCCGGCTCGGCGCACTCTCTGTACGACGGTTCCGAGGCGGCGGCACGCTGGGCCGGCAGCGGCGCTGGCGGCGCCGGGGGGTGCTTCTGCCGTTTCCGGGCCTGCGCCGCCTTCCTGTCGGCCGCACGGACCTCACACAGGCGGCACTCCTCGAGCGTCTCGATGTCCCGGCCGTTGTCGCACCGGGTGTCAGGGCAGGCGTACCGGTCGCCTCGGCACAGCGGCCTCACCATGCCGACCGCGGCGCCCACCGGGTTCTCGAGCGTCCCGGTGTGGAACTTGTCGGCGTAGCCGTGGTGCAGCCACCGGTAGAGAATCCGCTTGCCGGTCTGCTCCGGTGTCCAGTCGTCCGTGGCCATCGCGGACAAGATCGCATCCGAGATGGTGGGGAGGTCGGGCAGGTAGTTGCCGAACTCTGGCGGGTAGTAGGAGCGGACCCGGCGCACGATGTCCAGCTGCGCCTTCGTGTGCCTCGCCTTCCGGCCCGCGGCCGGGGTCTTCGAAGTGGTGGGGGAGGGGTTCGTCTTGCCGGACGCGGCGGAGCCGCCTTCGACCTCACGCCTCCCTACTACCTGAGGTTGGAGGGCTACGCCGTCCACGGGACTACGCCCCACAGGGGCATCGGGGTCTGGAAAGAAAGGCTCTGGACTACCGGCTCTAGATAGGGCGTCACTCATGACGCCACCGGTCACGTCACCGGTGACGTGACCCCCCTCCTCTTCGACGCCTTCAGTGGTGGCGCTCGGATGACGCCGAGATGCCGCGAAGGGACGATCGTCGGGGAAGCTGCCCGGGCCGAAGCGGCTCCTCGATTCAGTGATCAGACTCGCTCCGTTCCGGGACTGAAACGGAAGAGGTATAGCCCGCCCTGGCCTCCGGCTGCGATGGCGGAACCGTCCGGAGACCAAACGCAGCCGAAGATCCTGTTCTCGGCACGTATCGATGTCGCGGTCCCGCGGGAGGCAGCGTGCCAGATACGCACTGTGTTGTCGTCGGAGGCGGTGGCGAGCAAGATGCCGTCGGGGGCGATCGCAACGGAGCTGACTCGGTCTGTGTGTCCGGTGAGTTGGCCGGTTTGGGTGCCTGTGGTGTGGTCCCAGAGCCGGACCGTGCCGTCTCGGCTGGCGGTGGCGAGCCAGGTGCCGTCGGGGGAGATGGCCACGGAGAAGACCACGTCGGTGTGTCCGGTGAGTTCGGTGGTCTGGATTCCGGTGGTGCGGTCCCAGAGCCGGACCGTGCCGTCTCGGCTGGCGGTGGCGAGCCAGGTGCCGTCGGGGGAGATTGCCACGGAGAAGACCACGTCGGTGTGTCCGGTGAGTTCGGCGGTCTGGATTCCGGTGGTGCGGTCCCAGAGCCGGACCGTGCCGTCGTCGCCTGCGGTGGCGAGCCAGGTGCCGTCGGGAGAGATGGCTACCCCCCTGACTCCGTCGGTGTGTCCGGTGAGTTCGGCGGTCTGGGTGGCGGTGGTGTGGTCCCATAGCCGGACCGTGCCGTCGTCGGAGGCGGTGGCGAGCCAGCTGCCGTCGGGGGAGATCGCCACGGAGAAGACCACGTCGGTGTGTCCGGTGAGTTCGGCGGTCTGGATTCCGGTGGCGCGATCCCATAGCCGGACCGTGCCGTCTCGGCCTGCAGTGGCAAGCCAGGTGCCGTCAGGAGCGAATGCCAGCGCGAAAACAGTACGGGTTGCGGGAGTGACGTGGGTGGCGGTGGCTTGGTCCCATAGCCGGACAGTGCGGTCGAGGCTTGCAGTGGCGAGCCAGGTGTTGTCGGGGGAAACGGCCACCCCCCTGACCCAGTCGGTGTGAGCGGTGAGTTCGGCGGTCTGGATTCCGGTGGCGCGATCCCATAGCCGGACCGAGCCGTCAGCTCCGGCAGTGGCGAGCCAGGTGCCATCAGAGGAAACTGCCACCGAAAAAATCAGATCAGTATGTCCGGTGAGTTCGGTGGTCTGGGTGCCGGTGGCACGGTCCCAGAGCCGGACTGTTCGATCGTGGCTGGCGGTGGCGAGCCAGGTGCCGTCGGGGGAGATCGCTACCCCCTTGACCCAGTCGGTGTGTCCGGTGAGTTCGGTGGTCTGGGTGCCGGTGGCACGGTCCCACAGCCGGACTGTTCGATCGTGGCTGGCAGTAGCGAGCCAGGTGCCGTCGGGGGAGATTGCCACCCCCCTGATCCAGTCGGTGTGTCCGGTGAGTTCGGCGGTCTGGGTGCCGGTGTCACGGTCCCACAGCCGGACCGTCTTATCGGCTGAGGCGCTGGCGAGCCAGGTTCCGTCGGGGGAGATCGCCACGGAGAAGACCACGTCGGTGTGTCCGGTGAGTTCGGTGGTCTGGGTGCCGGTGGTGCGGTCCCATAGCCGGACCGTGCCGTCGCGGCTGGCGGTGGCGAGCCAGGTGCCGTCGGGGGAGATTGCCACCCCCCTGATCCAGTCGGTGTGTCCGGTGAGTTCGGCGGTCTGGGTGCCGGTGGCGCGGTCCCATAGCCGGACCGTGTTGTCGTCGGAGGCGGTGGCGAGCCAGCTGCCGTCAGGTGCAAAGGCCACGGCGAGCCCAACGCTGGGGATATTAAGGGCGTGTTGGAGTGCAGGGTGGGGGAGGTCCGGCAGGGGCCAGTCGTTGCTTAGGTGAGCATGGGTGATCTGTCGGGTTCGGGCTGTGACCTGGTCCTGCCAGCGGGGCAGGTCGTGGAGGCGGCTGTAAAGAACTGCCCAGAGGGCGTGAGCAGGG
Organism: Streptomyces sp. NPDC127129; assembly: GCF_042671585.1. NCBI lineage: Bacteria > Bacillati > Actinomycetota > Actinomycetes > Kitasatosporales > Streptomycetaceae > Streptomyces > Streptomyces sp. NPDC127129. The sequence continues at coordinate 24,417 of NZ_JBHXTV010000002.1, read as the reverse complement.
GTGATGCGCTGGAGCAGGTGAGCAGCCTGGGTCAGATCGCGGGCACGGGCAACGGCATCAGGGGTGCGGATTCGAAGCAGGTCCGCGATGGGAGCGCTGGGCCCCCGTTGGTCCAAGCGTCGTTCGATCCATCGTAGATCTGAAGCCAGAGCCCCGGCAGTTGCCATGCGGTTGGCGGCGAGGAGGTGCTCGACCCCGTGGTCCTGAAGGTAGCCGTATCCAGTCTCCCACCAGGCGTGCCGGGGGTCAGGGGCGCCGGCGGCGAGCGGGGCGGCGGTCGGCAGGTGGGCGGTGACCGCATCGACGAGGTGGCCGTTTGCTGTGGTCAGCCCCTGGGCGCCGAGGGCCCCACGCAGATAGTCGCGGTGGACGTCGTGGAGAGTGATTCGGCCGCCGTCGGCGGGGTCAAGGGTGATCAGTGCCAGGTCGGCCAAGGCCCCCACCAAGGCGCGGCCTTCGTCGGGCTCCAGGCCGATGCTGGTCTCCCAGAGCAGGCACACTAGGCCAACAGGGACGCTCTCGTCCTCGACGAAGATCCCGAGTTCCCGGTAGCGCTCGCGCCCACCGGCTGGCAGCAGGTCGACGGCGGCCTCGATCGTGGCCTCCACCGCTCGCTCCCGCTGTGCGGAGAGCGCGGCGTCCATCCCCGCCTCATCAGCCACCACCGGACCCTGGACGCGTAGACGCCGTATCGCCCCCCGGACTGACTGCTCGACCGGCAGCCCGGTCGCGACCTGCGCCGCGACCAGTCGGTTCACCAGCCGCAGAAGCAGCGGCCAGCGCCCCGTTGCCGCCAGCAACTCCTCCACCGCTTCGGCGGGCAGACCATGCTGGTCCAGATCCTGCAGGAGGACACGGCGTGACTCCTCCTGCGTCATCCGGTCGACGCCAATCAGCCGCGCACCCGCGTTCTGCACCAACGCAGCCCGTCGAGTGGTCACCAGCCGCATGCACTGCGGGGCCCCTTGCAGGAACGGCGCCAGTTGCCCGTCCTCCCACACGTCGTCCAGCACCAGTAGGATGCGCGGACGCTGCTCTAAGAGTCGGCCAAGATGTGCACCCGCCAGGTCTGGGTCGGTGAAGCTCTGGTCGTCCCCGGTGATCAGACGGGTGACCTCACCTACCTTCGCCGCGATGTCTGCCGCGCTGCGTACGTCCCGGCCGATCGTCACCAGATAGATCCGGTCTCGGAAGTGCCTGCGCACCCGTCGGTCCGCGCAGACCATACGGGCCAATCTCGTCTTGCCGAACCCGCCGGCGCCTCGGAGGGAAGTTGTAAGCCCGACCGCCGTGCTGCCGCGCGCAAGGATCGCGTCCACGGCCTCGCGCAGTTCCCCGCGGCGCACCAGCCAGAGGTCCACCATGGGCGCCGGCGGCGGTGGCGGATCTCCGTCCACCGCTGCGGGCCGTTCCAGACGCCGCGCTAGCAGCCCCACCGCTACACCGAGCAGGGTGAGCGCCGCGACCGACCACCAGGCGTGCTCGCGAAGTCTGTCCAGGGCTCCTGGCCATCGTGCGACCTCCGTCGCCGCGTTGATCGCCAGCGCCAGCAACGATCCGTCTAGAACCACGACCACCGCCAGCACGCTCAGTAACCCGTTGCGCGTACGGCCCACAGCTATCCCCCCCACAAGCGATTCCCCCGGAGCGTAATGGCCCACCAGGTCGCGCCGGGACTAGAGCCGTGATCAAGACGGCACCGCGTGTGGCCACCCGCACGGCGGCACCACCCCTTGAAAGGGGTTTCGGGCCCACCTACACAGCAGGTTCGGTGTGCGAGGTGTCCGGCGTCCGTTCGCCGTAGTTATACGAGAACAGGGCCTCCTGGCCCCGGCCGTGTGAGGAGGGGCCGCTCGCGATCTGGCCATGCCTATGACGGCATGGTCGACAACACGCTGCGTGTGCTAGCGATGAAGCCGATCCAGCGGGGGTGCTGACCCGAAGGAACCGGGACTTCCGTACAACCATTCGAGCTGTCCGGGAGTCTGATCGGGAACGGAATCTCCGTGCCCGAATCAGACTCGTGGGGGCTTTACCTTGCAACTTCGTTCCACCCGCACCCGTCTCGCCGCCGCCGTTACGGCCGTTCTCGCGGTCACCGCCCTGGGCGCCGGCGCGCTGGCGACTGCCCCGGCCGCGTTCGCGGCGACATCGGCCTCGTCCGGGCAGGCCGACGCCACGCTTCCCCTCTACCCCGAGGGCTACTACCTCGCAGGGGCGGGGGCCCGCGGATTCTTCACGTACGACCGCGTCGACGGCATCACGGACCTGGTCTGGACGCCGTACGACGGAGGCGCCTCGAAGCGGCTGCGGCATGCCAGGAACGGCGGTTACGCCCTGGCGGGCCATGACGTGGCCGTTGTCGGCGATGACAGCTGGCCTGTGGCCATGCAGTCGATCACCTTGTGGAACATGGCCGACCCCGCGGCCCCGGGCGTGGACATCGACCTCGGCGCTCTGGGCGGCTTCTACCTGGCCACACTGAGCCCGACGAGTGTGCTCGCGAAGATCGGGAAGGCCGACGGCACGGCGGAGCTGCGCGTCGTGACCAAGAACGGCGCCACGACGACCAGCCGCAAGATCACGGGCCTGCCGGCGGACGCCACCGAGTTCAGCGGCTCGACGGTTCTCGGGAACTCCGTTCTCGTGCGGTACGCGGCGGGCCCGCCCGGCGCGCGCACCGGCCACCGGGCCCTGGTCGACGTGGCGGCCGGGACGGTGACCGAGACCTACTCCTCGGCCAAGTCCGGGTACAACGAGGACTCCGGCCACCTGACGTTCTCCGCTTCGCAGGTGGCCTGGCTCGACCAGCGGGACAACTTCGAGGTGTACGTCACGTCGGTCGACCGCAAGACGCGCGAGGTGACCGAGACCTTCCTGGGCGACAGCATCCACGATTGGTACTACGAGCTGGTGGGGGACTGGCTCGTGTATGGCGCTCCGGCGTGGCCCGCCAGGGCCGTCTCCCTGACGAGCGGCGAGACCCGCGACCTCGGCGTCACGGCGCCGGAGTCGGAGTCGGCACCCTCGGCCGACGGCAGCGCGGTGCTGCGGGGCAGCCGGGACGCCGACGGCGACGGGCTGTTCCGTGTCGCGGTCGGTGCGGACGGCGCCCCGACGGTCACCAAGGTGGCGGAGACGGGTAAGCCGGTGCCCCCGCTGGCGATCCAGCGGGTCCACGTCCCCGACACGGCCAAGCTCGATACGACCGGAGGCAAGGTCACCCTCGGCTGGACGCTGTCGCGCTCGGACGCCTACCTGGACGTCACACTCACGCACACCGCCACCGGCAAGGAGTTCACGAAGCGTTTGACCGCGCCTGCGTCCGGCACCCTGTTTTCCTTCGACTGGGACGGCGTCATCGCCGGGGTCGACGCACCGAACGGCGCGTACGGCGTGGAGGCCGAGGCGACGCTGATCGACGGCACCGGCGAGCCTGTCTACCAGGGCTGGCTTATGAACGTCGTCCGCGCGGCCAACCCGCATGACTACACCGACAACGGCTCCACCGACGTCCTCGCCCGGGACGCTTCCGGCGTGTTGTGGCGCGACGACCTACGGGACCGTCCGGTGAACGGCCAGGTGGCATCGGCGAAGCGGACAAGGATCGGCGCGGGCTGGGGGGTCTACAAGCAGGTCGAGGCCGTCGGAAACGTCGGCGGTGCCGCCTCCGGCGACCTGATCGCGGTCGACGGCTCCGGTGTGCAGTGGCTCTACCTCGCCAAGGGCGACGGCACGTTCGCCACCCGGCAGCAGGTCGGCACCGGCTGGCAGATCTACAACAAGATCAGCGGCGGCTCGGACCTCGACGGCGACGGCCGTTCCGACCTGGTGGCCACGGACGGCGCCGGCGTCCTGTGGTTCTACAAGAGCACCGGGAACTACGCCAAGCCGTACGCGCCCCGTCTCCGGGTCGGCAGCGGCTGGCAGATCTACAACAGCATCACCGCCGTCGGGAACATCGCCGGCACGGCCGCCGGTGACCTGGTCGCCCGCGACACCTCCGGCGTCCTCTGGCTCTACCAGGGCAACGGCACCGGCGGATTCGCCGCCCGCGTGAGGATCGGCGGCGGCTGGGGTGCCTTCTCCCAGCTCGTCGGTGCCGGCGACCTGGACAACGACGGACGCCCGGACATGATCGCCTACGGGTCGGGCGGCACGTCCGTCTACCGCTCGACGGGCAGCGTCACCGCCCCCTTCAGCCGTCAGACGACGTTGCTGTACGCGGGCGAAGGCACCAAGTTCAACAACGTGGTCTGAGGCCTTCGAGACCACCAACGTCCACCACACGCCCGCTCAGCCGCGCACGGGGCAGCTGTATTCCATACAGTCGGTGTCGGCACCACTGACAGGACGGTGCGCCCCGTGGGCCGGTCCGCGTTCCTTCGCACGTACGCGGACCGGTCGTGCCACACTCGCGGCGGACCATTCGGCTGGACTCCTCATCCACTCAACGACGGTTGAAGCTCAGATCACGCCCGAGCCAGCTGCGAGTAGCCGATCTCGACGATGTCCTCGGCCAGGTCTGCGAGGGTGACCTCCGCGTTCAGCGATGACACGAGCTTCTGGCTCAGCGGTCGCAAGGCATACACGTCGCGCACTGCTTCCAGGTCCACGGGAACCTCGTAGTAGTCCTCGGCGAAGCGCTGGAACGCTTCCGGTGAGCGGTCGACCAGGAGGTCGAACAGGCCCGTTGCCCCGTCGGGGTCGGAACACCCGGCGGGGAAGTTGATCACGCCGTGCCGCCACCGATCGTCCGTCGCCTCCCGCCATAGACAGGCCGTCACGACTGGAACGTCGTCCTCGTCGGTGAACGCCGGCTCTTCGACGAAGGGCTTGAAGACCTCCGGGACCTCGTCGATCACTCCCGGCCAGGGCTCGCCGTCGTTGCCATATGGGCTCATCGGTGCTTCGTGGTCGAAGCCACGGATAATGGCCCCGGCCGCCGAGAACACGATGGAGTACTCGTCTCCCGACCCGTTGCGCATCGACGCCATCTCCTCGCCGTCTGCCCAGCCGGCATCGAAGGAGTAGTACCGGCCTTCCCAGTCCGGGCTCAAGATCGCGTCGAGCATCGCCAGTGAGCGGCACAGGTTCCGCAGGTCAGAGATCGAAGGGAGCAGGCGAGCCACGTCATAGACAGTCACGTGCCTATCCAACCGGATGCCCCTGACACCCAGAAGTCCCCCCAAGTGCTGTCACGCTCAGGAGTAGCCCGGAGTCAGGTGGGTCAACTCGCGACGGTTGAATACGCGAGCCCACCAGACTCAGTCCGGGAACGGGCCGCCGGCGGGGTGGCGTGAGCCGATGTCCGACCTGCCACGACTGCGGACGCTCGAGCACATGGCTCGTGCTGTCTCTGGACCGGGTGCGGGACCGGATCGCCGAGGTCGAGACCCGCGGGGCGGCGATGCGCCCCGCGTGCCAGCTTCCCGCGGGCCCGGCCGGGTGCTGTCGTTCCTGCGCGAGCGCGGCCGTCCGGTCGCGGACAGCGTCCACATCGGCGACTGCTGTTTGGCCCCACCGCATAGGAAGTCGCTCAGCCGGGACGCCGCTCGCCGGGACCGATGGCGGGATCCGGGCCTGCGGAACCTGCCGACCCGACTCCGAGCTGGGCATCCTCGACGGATGACCGGCGACTCGCCTGGAATGCCTATCGAGGTGAACAACCGTGCTGCGTGGCTACCGGCTCCAGGGTCGGAAGAGCCGGTACATCGCGACGTGCTGGACGCTGCATATGTGTACAGCCGGAGACTTTGACCGAAACTCACGGGTCGAAGGTCGTCTTCCACGTCTACGATCATCACGCTACTTCCATGATCACTTACGGGGAGATTCTCGCGGCAACTGGTATACGTGCGGCTGTGGTCGGTGCAGCCGCAGCCGCAATGCTCGGCCTGGTCACTGTTCCGGCGCAGGCTGCCGGTGCAACCTCATGCCCCAGCGACGGTGACCTTCCAGGGTCGGCTCGGTGCTCCTCGCTGTCCAACGGTGTTCTGTCGACATACTCGACCAGCACGGGCAACTACGTTCACGTCGCTTACTACCGTAAGTCCGGCGGCAGCCTCACGGCGAAGCTCGGCCATGAGCGCTCCAGCGTCAACAACTGGTGGGCCTACCAGAACATGTCCAGTGTGCCGTTCCACTACGAGCAGATGAAGGGGCTCACCGCCAGCTGCAGCCCGATGATCGGCAAGCTGTACACGAGTGCCGGCGCCACCTACTCGACGCCGCCCGTGGACCCCTGCTAGCCCACACCAGGCACGCTGTCAGGGCCCGCACCCTCCTCCTCACAGGAGGGTGCGGGCCCTTCCATACGAACAGGCTCCCAAGTTGATCACAGCTGTCTTCCAAGACCATCTGACCTTTCTCGCGATTGCCATCGCAGTAACTCTCCTCACAGGTTTCGCCGTGTACATCGTGGCTGCGCGGCGTATCGAACGTGCTTCCGCCACGTTCTACGGACTGTGGGCTGCGTCGACAGTCGGGCCCATCGCTCTGACCACCTGGGGCGGAAGCGGGTTCCTCAGCTATCGCTGCACGATCAACCCGGCAGTGACCGACGCGTTCACCGCCACGCAGGGCCAGCTCAACGTTCTGCTGTTTGCCCCGTTCGGCCTGTTCGCGGTTCTTGCCACCCGGCGGCCCCTCTTCGGCTCCGCGATCGGGGTCTTGTTCACCGCGGCAGTGGAGACCGCTCAGGCCACGGCGCCTTTCATCACTCGGCTGTGCGACACCGACGACTTGGTAACCAACACGGTCGGCATTCTGGCTGGAGCAGCCATCGGCGCCTTCATCTGCCGCAGAGCCGACTTCGGCGCGCAGCTAGGTCGGGGCATGGTCCGGCGCGCCGCTATCGCCAGCACCATTGTGTCTCTACTCATTGCGGCGACGTGGGCGGTTGCCATCGAACCAGTCCGCGCCGTCCTGCCCACCGAGGCTCCCACAGCCAGCCCCCAGCAGGTTCAAGCACTCAACATTGCTCTGAACAAAGCCTTCGATGACGCCTACATCGTTGAGCAAGCCAACTTTCACAACAACATCGACGGCCCCAGTACCGTCAACGCCCCCTTGCCCGGAGGCTACGCCGAACTGACCTGGCCGGACCGCGAGAAGCTGACCGTCCACTTCACCCCATCCAGCCAGGGCGAAGGAACTCACGCCTTCTGGATCCCCGAAGCGAGCCGTCCCGTGCACACTGCGCAGGACGCGGAGGATGTTGCCACCCGCTTCACCAAACGCCACGCACCTTGGGCACTGCGTGACTCGAAGGTCAAGGTGTGGCCAATCGATGCAAGCACTAATCTCGGCTGGGTCATCGAGAGGCGCCGTTGGCAGGGCGAGATTCTCATGCCCATGCGCCTGGACATCTTGATCGAACCCTCCGGCCGCATGACCGATCTCATAGCCCGGCATGTAGAAGACCCCCAGCTGCCGCCAGTGAGCATCGGGAAGGACGCGGCATGGAAGAAGTTTGAGGACCATCACAAGCTCAAGCCTGGTCAGGGTGAGCGTGAAGAGCCCGTTCACCTGGTGGAGCGACACCAAAACCAATGGCGTGTCCACTGGCGCCTGGCCGCCCGCCACAACGACATGCTGCTGTCCGCCACAGTAGACGCCACAAGTGGCGAAGTCCGGAACGCAGCCGAAATCCCGGCAGGCGCCCAGCCGCCCAGTACTGATGGAGTACGGGGTCCCTGACCGCTGCAGACCAGATGTGGACCACCCTGTGGTTGGGCTGACACGACTTCCAAGGGACCTGTGAGTCGCCGTGGGGATCGTACACACGGGCGAGCGGAGCGGGGCGCAGCTTCGGCCTCAGTCGGCGGCGAGGCCAAGGATGAGCGCGAGTGGGTGCCCGACTGCTACGACGTAACGTCCGGCGAGCTCGGCGGCCACGACCTCCGGTTCCGCCGTCAGAGGTGGGCATGCCCATGCCGGCGTGTCCCCGCGGCAGTTGCACCGGAAGGGGGCTGGAGGGTTGCTTGCAGAGGTGTACTAGGACTTGCACCGGAGGTGTGACCGGGAGTGGGACCCCCACTTTTGTGATCTTGAGCATCGTGCATGGTCAGGCGCGGTGGGCAAGCCTTCTCGCCGCGGCGACACCTCTAATTCGTTAGTAATTAGAGGTTCTGGATCTCTGATGGGCCCGGGGCGGCGTTGTCCAGCCCTGGGCGGGACGTGTGTGGTCCGGTCGGTGCCGTGGTGACCCCTACGGCACCTCCGACCGTGCGAGGTCCTCGCAGCTCGCTCACGCCTGGAGCAAGAGCTGGCTATCCATGCCCAGCTCGAGCAGATGGCCCCCGTGGTCGAGGAGCGGCGGCAGGCCTTGCTCATGGCCGACCGGCACCGGAACTGGTGCCCCGCTGGCGCAGCCAGGCCAGCTGATCGGCGGAGCGGTGCGCCTTGTCGGCGCGGCGTCTGTGGGGAGCTGATCGTGGTTGAGGGTATCCGGTGCGGCGCCGTTCCGAGCGCGCCATTGTCGACATGATGGAACCAGAGTTCGTCATGCACGACCTCGGCGGAGCGTTGACAACCAAAGGTCGCGGCCCCGGCCTCCGCTGAACCGGACCGCTTTTCCCCGCTTGCCATGGGCGATCACGCCGCCGTACATTCCCTGCACCCGGCTTGTCCGGCCGCTTCGTCTATCCCCTTTGAGCACATGAGGAGCGCCCGGTATGACGGGTGTATTGGCGGTTGCAGGCGGCACCGCATCCGGCAAGTCCACCCTTGCCGAAGCCCTGTCGATGCGGTGTCCCGAGAGCGTGGCACTGGTCCATCTGGACGACTACTACGTGCCCGCGCACGACCCCCTGAAGGGTGTGTGGACGGTCAGTGCCGACGGGCACGCCGTCCTCGACTGGAACCATCCGGGGTCGATCGACGAGACATCGGTGACACACGCCATTGACGCGGCGCTGCTGCGCCCCGGCGTGCTGCTGGTGGTGGTCGAGGGTCTGTTCGCGCTGTCACTGCCGTTTGTGGTCCGGCGGGCGGCTTGGCGGGTGTATGTCGACACTCCCGACGACATACGCCTGGCTCGCAAGATCCTCCGGAAGATCGAGGTGCAGCGGCAGGACCCCCGACTCTCCGTGCGTAACTATCTACAGACCGGCAGGGACCGCCACGCAGCCCACGTCGCGCCCTCCCGGGCGGCGGCCGATCTGGTCGTGGACGGGACCGCGAGTGAGGCGGAGATGCTGACGGCCGTGATGCCGCTGATCCGGCCGGCGCTCGCGCCGCCGACCGCAGCGCCCTCGCGAGCACGGGGGGTGTGCGGTGTGACCCGTACCCCCGGGGTCCCGGCGTTCACCCTGTGACGTGCCCGCAAGCACCGGCCCCGGTTCGCCCGGCAACCGCTTGAGCGTGTTCTTCGCGATGCTCCGCGTCGGCACCTTCTCCCCCTGCGGATATGCGAGCGAGCCCGGGACCAGTTGGTCCGGGCTCGCAGGTGTTCGGGGCGCGGCTGCTACAGATCGAACTCGATGTGCTCGATGTCCGTGAAGCGGACCTCCTCCGGCGCCCGGCGCGGCGGCCGTTGTCCTGGTAGTACACCTTTCCGGGCGCTGACGCGCTCACTGCGGCCGGGGTGTCCGTCGTTGCGTTCCCGGACTGCGGGCACAACATCATGCTGGACAACCCGGAAGCCTTCGCCTCCGCCACCGCAGCGGCGCTCACGGACCGAAACGACGGCTAGCCCCGCACGAAGCCGGGATGGCCGGTGAGGAGGCGGTGACCTCCTTGCCGACGGTGCCGCCCTGCAGACGCCGCTGCCCTTTGGAGGCACACCGTTCGCCTCCCGAGCGACCCTGCCACGTTCACGTGTACGCCGACACGGCTCACCTCCGCTCGAGCGGAGGTGAGCCGGACCGATGGTCGTTCCACCAGACGTCATGTCAGTCCTCTCCGCGAGAGCGGAGGTGATCGCCTGCCCGCGTCCGGCGGTTGGCGCTTGCCCGGGGGGAAGGCAGCAACGACGTCGACGTCGGCATGCCGCAAGCTCGGGCCAAAGCAGCAGCGCGCCGCCGGTCGTGTTGGGTCGACAGGGCCGTCGCACGCTGGCCTGCCGCGGCGTGTCATTGATCGACATGGCGAGTCACACATACCGCGCGCCCTCAGGACGCATGGCCCGGGGGCGTCAGGCCCTGTCAGAAGAGGCGGTTGTAGGTGTTCCAGCCGCCGCCGATCTTGGTGCGGGTGGTGAAGGGGACGCTGGCGTTGCTGGTGCCCTTGTAGAGCCACAGCACACCCGCACTGTCGCGTGCGACGGCATCAGCCTTGCCGTCGTCGGTCAGGTCGCCGGTGACGACGAGCTGGTTGTACGTGCTCCAGCCGCCACCCACCTTGGTGCGGGCTGTGTACGGGGCCGTGGCGCTTCCGGTGCCCTTGTAGAGCCAGAGCACGCCGGAGGTGCCCCGGGCGAGCAGGTCGGCCTTGCCGTCGCCCGTCACGTCCTCCCCCCGGCGAGCTGTTTGTAGATGCCCCAGCCGCCGCCGATCTTGGTGCGTGTCTTGAAGCGGGCACTGCTGGTGAGGGTGCCGGTGCCCTGGTACTGCCACAGGATGCCGGCTTTGTCGCGGGCGAGGAGGTCCATGAAGCCGTCGCGGTTGACGTCGCCGGCGCCGGTGATCTGATTGTAGATGTTCCAGCAGGGCTTCACCCCGGCCGACCTGCGCGAGCAGGCCACCGCGATCGATCACCACCGGCGCCCCCTACCCGCTCCGGATTACCGTGACCGGATGACCCCGGCGGTACGTGTGCGATCACGGGCGTGGTCTGCATAGCCTGAATTCAGGACCCCAGGGGGATCCTGGAGGACGCGATGCCCGCTCGCTCTGGCCCGGAGCCATCTCCTTTGGCCACGGTGCCCTGCAAGCCGAAGGCCGCGACCGAGAGCCGGTCGGTGTCCTTCCGGCAGATCCACCTCGAGGACGGGGGCCGGATCCGCTACCGCAAGGTGTGCGAGCTGGACGGCGAGGAGCTGACCGAGGCAGACATCGGCATGGGCTACGAGATCGCCAAGCACCAGCTGATCCCGATCACCGAGCAGGACCTTGCCGGGATGCCGCTGCCGACGACGAAGGCCATCGAGATCGTGGCGTTCGTACCGTGGGAGTCGATCGACCCCCGGCACATCGGCGAGTCCTCGTACTACATCACCGCCGACGGCCCCGTCGTTGCGAAGCCGCACACGCTGCTGAGGCAGGCGCTCGGACGCAACGAGATCCTGGACGCGGGTGAGGTGACCGACCACTCGCGAGGCGCTCCTGGACGTGATCGCGGCGAAGGCCGAGCACCGCGCCCTGGTCGCCGCAAAGGGTGCGGCGGCGGCTCCGGCCGGCCAGGTGGTCGACCTGATGGCCGCGCTGGAGGAGTCGGTCGCCAAGGCCAAAGCGGCCCGGGGTGAGAGCAACGAGCCCGCGATCGTGCAAAGCATGCCGAAGAAGCCGCCGGCCACGAAGAAGGCCAAGAGGGCAGCTGCGAAAGAGGCCTCGCCGTCTAAGTCCAGTGGCGTGAAGAGTGCCTGACCCAACGGACTCAGCCCGGCCCCGCAGCAGAGGAGACGGCACAAAGTTCGGGAGATGAACATGAGGATCGTCGGACCCCACGTCGATGAGTATCGGCCAGCCGTAGATGTCGCCAAGGAACGCAGCGGCGGCCGCATCCCCCCGGGGGATATCCGTCCGGGGGAGCTCTGGGGTGCATACGCCGCCAGGAAGGGGATCACCCAGCAGGAGAACGCCCGGTTCTGGTGGGAGATGACGCAGTCCATCGACGCCGCATACGGGCTGCCACGCGACCCGGAACCGGACTGGCGAAACGCTGCCACGCTAGCCAAGTGGTCCCAGTCGCCGTGGCTCAGCTCCTCCGATCAGACGCAGATGATCAACGGAATCCCGATTCCAGGCGGAGGGCTCGCGAATCGGATCGCTCCCTGGGAGCGTGTGCAGCCCTCCGTCGCGCAGATCGGGTCCTCGCTGCCGCCCATCACTTCCGCGGCGGAGCTGATCGCCAGGTCAAGCATGGTCGACGCGGCGCTGTCGCCTCTGCTGCCGACGCCGCAGACCCAGCAGCTGCCGAGGGTGGCCATGACGGGGATGAGCGGGTCCACGGTGAAGAAGTATCTCGCCAAGGGCCTCGACCTTGCCTGGGAGGGTGGGAAGGTGGTCCTCAAGGAGGCGGGGAAGTCGGTCGTACCCGTTCTGAAGGCGGTGGACACGGCGATGGACGTACATGACGCAGTCCAGTGGCTCGACGAGCAGGGGGTGCCGGGGCAGTACCTGCCCAAACGCGAGTACCAGCTGGCATCGAACTCGTACATCTACGTCTGGCCCAACGGCGAGCGAACGGCCGCACCGCCACCCTGACCAGCGGAAGCCCGTGAGTCCAGCGCTCCTGGCGGCCAGTCTCGGGCGAGCCGATCCAGACGGAAGGGTTCGCTCATCGCGGCAAATGCGCCAACTGCCTGAAGAATATGCCAGCGTTCGGCTGCGGGACCAGCATCCGCTTCGGCCCGTGTGCAGGCCGTAGGTCCGGAGCTGGCTGGCTTGGGCGGGTCCGATGCCGTGGCGCGCTGCTCGGTGTCGAGCTCCGCCAGGCCGAGGCCGTGGCCTATCTTGCCGACACCGACGAGAAGCCCGATGCCATCTTCTCCGTGTTCGGAGCGGCCTGGTTCACAGACCCGGAGAAGCTACTGCCCGCCGTCCGCGCACGGCTTCGTCCCGGAGGCGTGTTCGCTTTCTCCCACCGGCCCGCGGTCGAGGGCTGCTACGGCTGCCAGGCGTCGTACATCAACCGGTCCCAGGAGGAAGACCCCCTCGTTGTGAAGCGCTGGGACTATGAGGCGGACCGATGGGCCGAGATCCTCGGCAAGTACGGGTTCACCGGCGCTTCAGCGGAGGTTCTGCCCGCACCCCCCGGCCTCCGCAAGATCGGCACGCTCCTGGTGCACGCCCGCGGCTAACGCCCTGAACAGCCCCGGCCGGTCCGCCCTGGCTGAGGCTTCTACTCGCCATGGGGTGGTGCGAGCGCTGCGGGCGAATAGGGCGAACCAGCCGTGCCAGCTGGGAGCTCACCGAAACAGCGAGCAGTTCCTGATCATGGCTACGGATCAGTTCGTCACGACTCAGGAACTCGCCACCGTCCTCCGCTAGACACCGAACGCGGTCCGCGTCATGCGCCACCGAGGCGGGGGGCCGAGAGGCGTCCGGGTGGGGCGAGAGGTTCTGTACTCAGCCGCCGAGGTGCAGGCCTGGCCGGCTTCCAGGCTGGCGAATGATCGGCTTGCCCAGCGCGCCGTGATTGCCCTGACGCCCGGCGTCACCGTGCCCACTCCGGGCTCAGCGCCAGGCCAGCCGGATGGGCTATTGCGAAGGCCATCGTCATTCGCCTGCTTGATGACCTGAGCCGGGCCAAGCAGGCCGACTCCGCGCGACCCCTCCAGCGGTCACCCGTCGCCCTCGGTATCCCGACCACCCGCCAGCCCGAGTGGATTGAAGCTCTCACTGATCCGAACCTCGAACTTGCTGGCGTTTGATCGACGTGGCTGGGACCGCAATCGCCCATGTCCACCGCGACCGCCCCTCGGACGCAGGGTCTCCGATGCAGCCAGCTAGCATCCGGGCATGAGCCGAGACCAACCACCGAGGCCGGTCGCCGTCGGCGATGTCGTCGCCGTGTACTCCGAGGCGCTCGGTGCCTGGACCGCCTCGCAGGTCACCGGCATTGACGCTGCGGCAAAGTCCGCTGCGGTCCTCGAACTGGACTGGTCCGGGCCCGAGCCTGCGTCCGTGGCCGACCTGGGTGATGCGCAGCCGCTCCGGCTCACGCACCACAGCTGGGGCGGCAAGCTCTCCCACTGCAACCACGGGTGGGTCCTTCCGAAGAGCTTCACGGTGATCGGCTCCCTGCCCTCGATGGTGACCGGACCCTCGTACGCCTATAGCCCGGTATGGGGGCGTGGCGAGCAGCTGGCCCGGCAGCGGCGCTGGGACAGCGGCGACCGCGAGGACTGGACTGCCCCGTACGCGCTGACGTGCACAGCCAACGAGCTGGCCGCCAAACCTGCCGACGGCCGCGCGGGCGTTAGGCACCTCACAGTCCACGGGATCACCCGGCTCGACTGCGCCCACCTCGTCGCCGACTTCCCTAACCTGACCCGTTTGTCGCTGTGGGGGAACCTGGGAACGCTCACGTCGGCGGCAGCCCTGAACCAGTTGCCGCGGCTGCAGGGGCTCACGGTCACAGAACTGTTCGGGATGGAGGCATCAGACTGTCTGCTGCCCCCTCATGTCCCGGAGGTGGAGGAGGTGTCACTGTACGGAATCCCGGCCGACTACGCGGCCGCGATGCGCAAGACATGGCGTCCCCACGTAGGACGCGGAGTCCAGCTCGACGTCCGCGGAGCCCGCAAGCCAGAGTGGGTTGCTGCCAACACCGCCAATCCGCTCCGCGACTGGGACGGCCGCGAGCACATCCCCCGCACCACATACCGCAAGTCCCTTGCCCAGTACAAGGCCACCCGGGAGGCCTTCCTCGCCGAAATTACCAGCAGGGAGCGGCATGGCAGCATCACCGAGATCGGGCGCGCCTTCGGAGCCGCCTTCAACGGGTTGGACAGCCGCTCGCCCTTCATCGAGACCGTGGAACGCGAGGAGCTGTTCGACGCTCTGGACTTCCTGGCGGACGAAGCCCAGGCAGCTGCTGGGCGCGATCTGTCCGCCGCTCGCGCGGCGTTGATCGACGGCGTGAACTCCACCCGCAACTGGTGACCGCCGCCCACCCATTGGTGCTCGCCGGCACGCGGATGCGGTTCAGATCAGCTCGCCTTGACTAGGCCGTGTATCGAAAGTGGATCTTGGGCTGTGAATGATCACGGTTCATGGGTCGGGGAGATCTCACGGACGAGCAGTGGGCTGTGCTGGAGCCGTTGTTGCCGAGGGGGACGAAGGCGGGGCGGCCGCCCGTCTGGCCTCGGCGGCGGCTGATCGACAGCATACGGTTCCGGGTCCGGACCGGCGTCCCGTGGCGGGACGTCCCCGTCGAGTACGGACCGTGGAACCGGGTCTACGACCTGTTGCGCCGGTGGCAGCGCAACGGCACCTGGCACCGGATCCTCACCCGGCTCCAGTCCTTGGCCGACGTGGTGGGGGCGATTACATGGGACCTGAGCGTCGACTCCACGGTCTGCCGTGCCCACCAGCATGCGGCCGGGGCCCGCAAGCAGGGCGACCTGCAGAAAGAGCCGCCGGGTGGCGTGTTCACCGAGCCTGGAGACCACGGGCTGGGACGCTCGCGCGACGGGGTCACGACCAAGCTGCACCTGGCTGTCGAGCAAGGTCAAACGCCCATGTCGATCGTGGTCACGGCTGGGCAGCGCGGCGACTCGCCGCAGTTCGAGCCTGTGCTGGAGAAGGTTCGCGTGCCTCGCATCGGGCCGGGCCGGCCACGCGTCCGCCCCAATCGGGTCCGCGCGGACAAGGCGTACACCTCCCGCAAGAACCGTGCCTTCCTGCGCCGCCGGGGGATCCGCTGCACCATCCCGGACAAGGCCGACCAGGCGCGCAACCGCCGGAAGCTCGGCTCCCACGGTGGCCGGCCGCCGCATTTCGACGCGGTCGACTACCGCGAGCGTCACGCGGTGGAGTGCGGGATCAACCGCCTCAAGAGGACCGCGCTGTCGCCACGCGCTACGACAGGCTGGCGGTCCGCTACGAGGCGACCGTCCTCGTCGCGGCAATCAACGAGTGGCTGTGACCCTCGGCCATCACGCGTTGGGGTCCACGTTCCACGCCTCCGGCAGATTGCTACCGCAGAAGACGCAGACGAACCACCTCGTGGGTGAAGCCGGAGGGACGTTCGAGCCCTACGTCGTCCAGAGCACGAGCGACTCCCGACCAGGAGCCGATGTCGGGGCAGTACCCGGTGGACTGGTTGCTGACCTCGCTCACAGCCCACCGGTCCCCCTCGCGCACGAAACCGATCTCGCCAGCGCTCAGAACCATGGCTCCGTCAGCACAAGCCACGTGCTCACTCCGGCGCGGCGCCAGCCGAAGCGCACCGTCCACGCCGACCACGAAGGTGAACGGCTCGGCCAGCTCCGCCGCCAATCGCCCAGCGATCCAGTCGCCGAATTCAACTGCCGAGCTGATCCGACACCCGCCACTACCAGGCCGGACAGCAGCCTTCAGATCGACCGGTCCGACGTATCGGTAACTCCGCCCCCGTGCACTCACATCAGCCAACCTAGAGCACTTCCGACACACGCCCTAGTTGTTTTGATCACGAGCGTTGTTGACACTGGTCTGGTCTTGAACATGGCGAAGACCTTCGGTGGGGTGGGAGCTGTCTAGGAACTCACCTCACGGAGGGCTTCGTGGCCCACCGTGATGCCCGGCTGACCGTCTTCGGTTGGAGGCTGCTGGTCGAACGTGTCCGCTCAGGCCGTCCGGTCGCTCATCTGGCGGCCGAGGCGTCTCCCGGGCCACGGCGCATAAATGGATCCGCCGGTGGCGGGCCGAGGGTGACGCGGGTCTGCATGACCGGCCGAGCCGGCCTCACGCGACGCCGCACCGGACGCCGGCCGCGGTGGAAGCCCGCGTCTGCGACCTGCGACAAATGCCGCAAACTCGGCCCCGCCCGGATCGGCCCGATCCTGGGCCTGCCCGCATCCACCGTGCACCGGATCCTGACCCGCCACCGGCTGCACCGGTTGGCCTTCATCGACCGCCCGACCGGCACCGTCATCCGCCGCTACGAACGCGACCGGCCCGGCGAACTGATCCACGTCGACGTGAAGAAACTCGGCCGGATCCCCAACGGCGGCGGCCACCGGACGCTGGGCCGCCAGGCCGGCCGGGCCACCCGCAACAGCATGGGCTTCGACTACATCCACTCCGCCGTCGACGACCACTCCCGCCTCGCCTGCAGCGAGATCCACCCCGACGAGAAGGTCGCAACATGCGCGGCCTTCCTGACCCGCGCGGCCGCCTTCTTCCACGCCCACGGCATCCCCCGGATCGAACGGGTCCTGACCGACAACGCCTGGGCCTACCGCAAGGGCCTGGCCTGGAAGAACGTCCTCGCCGACCTCGGCGCGACCGGGAAACTCACCCGCGCCTACCGGCCCCAGACCAACGGCAAAGTCGAACGCTTCAACCGCACCCTCCTCGACGAATGGGCCTACCAACGGCCCTACACCTCGAACACCGAACGAACCGAAGCCCTGACAGACTTCCTCCACACCTACAACCACCACCGCTGCCACACCGCACTCGAAGGCAACCCTCCGATCAGCCGAGTCAACAACGCTGCGGGTCCATGCATCTAGGTCGTTTCGTTTAGATCATCCGATCGTTGGCCCGGGTGTGCCGTTGAGTGATGCGCAGTGGGCGCGGATCGAGCCGCTACTCCCGGACCGAGCGCCGAAGCGCGGTGGACGGTTGCGGGATCACCGAGAGGTGATCGATGCGATCGCCTGGAAGTTCCAGACCGGACCACAGTGGGTCCATCTGCCGCAGACGTACGGCAACTGACGGGGTGTCTACAACTGTCTGCGGATGTGGGCCGCCGACGGAACATGGGAGCGAGTGTTCACCGCACTGCTATCAACCGCCTGAGGCAGTGGCGCGGCATCGCCACCCGCTACGAGAAGACCGCGACCATCTACCTAGCCGGACTCCACGTCGCCGGCATCTTCCTCTGCTCCGCCCGCTGACCGTGCCGGACCGGTCAGCTGCAGTCGGCCAGGAAGCGACCTTCGCGGTGGTCGGAGCTGATGAAGACGAATCCGCTGCCGTAGCCAAAGTTGACAAAGAAGGGATCCTCCGCATCCTCGCCCCGGTCGGCGAACTGGCAGAGGAACAGCCAGGAGTCGTCTTCGAGGCCCCAGGCATGGCCGTTGGGCAGTACAGGCGTGCCGCCCAGGAAGTCTTCGGGCTCGTCGCCGGACGGCAGGTCGACTTCCGGGCCCTCGTCCCGCATGTAACTCCACCACGCGGCGTGGTGATTCGCTGCCGCGTCCGTCTCAGGCGGCGTAGGGTCCAGGTCGACCAGCCACTCGACAGGGATCTCCGTCTCGTCGTGACCCCAACGCCACAGTGATCTTCCTCGGGTGCCGCGAGGCCCGATCACTGCGAACGAAGGCACCCTGCCGTCAGGCTGTATGAGCACGACCGCCTCGCCGGAGGTCGCATCCATGCCCATGACCCGGTCGTCTTCCGCCAAGAATAGGTACGCCAGACGCACCTCGTCCCCCGGCACTCGGAACTGGCCGATGAACACCAGCGGCTCCCCGGTCTGTGGATCTACTGGCCATGCCGGCGCCTCAAGCCACACGGGCTCCCCTCCGAACTTGGACACCGGCTCCGTCACCGGCTCATCGGCTTTCCGCAGACATATCTGCAGCCGAGGCAGGAACGCAGCTTCATAGGGGCCCTGAGCTTGGCCCGTCGGTCGCGAGATCACATCCGGACCGTACGGCACGGCACTGACAGAGCGCGCGGGACCGTCACAAGTGGCAACTCCCATGAGCCCAATGAAACGCCTAGCTCAGAATGCCTGGCGGGGTCGGGACGCAGTCGAGTGCTCAAAGTAGTGGGCACCAATCTCAGGTGCCAGGGAGCATCCGGGCGTGTCGCGCCGCGCACTCCGGTCGGCCCGTCCTTCCTCCCCGTCCGGGAGGGGGGACAGTGCAGAGTCAGGAGATCGACCGTTCGCTCTTCCGCGGTGTCGGCCGAGACGCTCGCCGGACTCGACGCCGGGCTGGCGATGCTTCGATGCCCCGCTCGCGCAGCCAGGTCAGCCGATCGGCGAAGCGGTGCGCCTTGTCGGTGCGGAGCCTGTCGGCGCGGCGTCTGCGGCAGCTGAGCGTGGTTGCGGGTGTTCGGTGCGGCGCCGCTCTAAGCGCGATGTTGATTGAGGTGCCCGTGGGTGAGGAGGTTCGCCGCGGAAGCGGTCGGCTGCGTCCGTCACACGCGCTGTCAGCGTCGTCGGTGTTCTGCGGTTGAGAAACGTCGATCTCTGTAGGCTTCCCCTTTCGCTTCGAAGAGGGATCCGGGGGCAGCTGTGTGGGAGTTTCTGAGGACAGTCGTGACGCCGGGTCGGGGCCTGGACACCATGGTGATGTCTCCTGAGTTCGCCGGGGCCATGGTCACGGTGATCCCGATCATCATCCTCCTGGCTAGCGCGGAGATCGGGGCGCTACTGAACCGGCGGCAGCAGAATCAGGAGCGCATCGACGGCCTGGTCCGGGCTGCCCAGGAGAGGTGCGTGGCACGGATCCAGGCTGGGCAAGCCCCAGATGCTCGTGACCTTGAGATCAGTCGGGGCGCGTTCCCCTACGACCGCGAATCGTCGCGCGTGACGATCTTCTACTGGATCGTCAGTGGCGTGCTGGCCCTGGTGGCGGAGTGGTTGCTGATCTACTGGCTTGCTGCGGAGGAGAGGCCTAAGTCCGGCGCCCTGGCGTACTTCATCGCTGTCGCGGCCTTGAACGGCTTCTACATGGTCCTCATGGGCGTGGCCACGTTGGTGACTGACGGTCGGGCATACAACAAGGTACTCAAGGCCAACTCGCAGCCGATGACGCTCGACCCTGCGCTGGTGCCTTGGCTCATTGCGCCGCAAACCCAGCGTGTGCCCGCGTCCGCCTCTGACGAGGCATAGGAGGAAGTACGGGCAGGTCCGCCCGTGCGAGGGCTGTGCGAGCGGCGGGTGCTGCTAGAAGTGACAACTCGTATGGCCAGGCCTCGGCACTGCTTGAGCCGGTTGATGCATCGCTCGACCGCGTTGCGCTGCTTGTAGGCCTCGTTGTCGAAGCCGGGCGGGCGGTCACCGGCGCGACCTCGCCGCAGGCGGTGACCGACCTGGTCGGCCGGTGTCGCGGGGCGTTGGGGCTGCTGGCCCCGGCCGAGGGTGGGTGTGGAAGTGGCCGGCGCCCTCAGTCCGCGGGGCGGGTGGCACGGGCGCCGGCCTCCAAGACACCCGCTGTCCTCAGACCGCGCAGTGTGTGCAGGACATTACAGGAGCAGGCTTGGGCGATGCGGAGACCGGTACAGTTTTTCTGATAGGTGAGGTGCCGGCTGTGGCCCGTGTACCGTGCCCCGCTTCTTGCTGCGCTCCTGGGAGTTCACGTGATCCGAGCCGGTCGTGCTGAGAAGGTCCGTACCCTTGCCGATCTTGCCGCGCAGCGGGGACTGAGTGTGCGCCGTTATCAGGAGCTCAAGCCGTACAAGGCCGAGGAGTTTCCCGCCCCGGTCAGCTCCGACGGCGCCAAGACCCTGCTCTTCGACGGTGACCAGGTCGATGCCTACCTCGCGGGCGACCCGGTTCCCGCCCTGCCCGGTACCGATCACGACGAAGACCTCCTCGACCGGCGCGAGTGCGCCGCCCTGGCCGGGGTCAGGCCCGAGAGCTGGAACGGATACCGCGCGCGGCTCGCCGAGCACCTGGCCGTCGTCGGCGGAGTCGAGCACTGGCCGCGCGGCGCCGTCCTGGCCCTCCGCCGGGCCCAGGCCTCCCGCCCCGCGGCCGGCGGACGGCCCAAGCGCGCGGGCGACCAGGTTCCCCGCGATCAGGTCCTCGACCTCACCGCCCAGCTCCTCGACGCCGACCCCGCCATCAGCGCGGCCCGCGTCACCGGCGCACTCGGCGTGCACCGCGACACCGCCCAACGCGCACTGACCACCGTGCGCGCCGAGCGCATCGCGGACCGCCTCACCGCCCACCGCGGTCTCACCCCCGAACAGGCCGCCGCCGAGTGCGGCTACCCCGCCGGACAGGTACGTACCGCCACCCGGCAGGCACTCACCATCCTGCGCGGCCGCGCCGCCGCCCCCTACCTTGCCGCTGTCACCGGCGCCTTGTGCACGGCCGGACTCACCGAACCGACCACCGCGCCCGCCGTCCAGTACGACGGCGACACCGTGCGCGCCGCCGTCTCCCTCTCCGCAGGCGCCCCCGTTGCCGCACTGGTCTGGGATGAGGAGACCGGCTGGCACACGGCGGACAGCCGCCGGCACCCCGCCCGCCGCACCCCCCTTCTCGAGGGTCACACCCACCCCGATCCCGCAGCGCTCCTCGACGCCCTCACCACCCTCGCCAACTGACCGCGCAGACGCTCCCCGGCAGCTTCCAAGCGAGCTCCAGAGCCCCCCGTGGACGGAAGTGGGCGCGCCGCGCGGCCGCACAGGCACACGGAGACCTTCGCCACCGGGCTGGAGAAGGACTGGGACGCCGTGCTCCATGGCCTGAGCACACGCTGGAACTCCGGCCCCGTCGAAGGCCGCGTCAATCACATCAAGATGATCAAAAGCCAGATTTCGGACGCACCAAGCTCCCCTGCTCCGCAAACGCGTCCTTCTCACGGCAGCAGTAATCAGGTGACCCGGAAGCCGGGACTGTCAGACCCCTCCTGCATGCTCACCAGCATGAACGAAGACACCTTCTGGCAGCTCATCGAGGACTGCAGGCCCACGGAACCCGACCCGGACGCCGACCTCCTGGCAGACATCCTCACCGAGCGGCTCGCCCAGTCCCCGTTGTCGCTGGTCATCGGCTTTGCCGGACAACTGTCATGGGCGCTCTACCGGCTGGACCGAAAGGAGTACGGACACGACCTGGGCGGAGACGCGTTCCTCTACACCCGTGCCGCGGTCGTCGCCGCCGGCCGCACCGTCTTCGACAGCGTCCTCGAAGACTCCGCAGCCTTCACTCCTTACGCCACCGACCTCATCTGGGCCGAGCCCCTGCTCTACACCCCGGACCGGGCATACAGACGCATCACCGGCAAGGAGTGGGACCGCGACACGCGCTACTCCTACGAGTCGTGCTCGAACATCGAGGGCTGGGCTGATTGAACAGCATGGCCTGCCGACAGTGACGAACTCCAGTGCCGTTGATCGTCCTCACGGACTGTATGCCAGAACCCCGTTCTCGTGATCTGGCCCTACTTCTGTGGACCTGGCGCGAGGCGGTAGGTTCGTGTGCTGTGCTGCGTCCTGGTCGGCTGCGGTGCCGACGGGATTTGAACCCGCGAGACAGATGGGAGCAGGTCCGCCCCGTCCCTGTCAGTCGCCGTGGGAGGGACCTCGCCCACGGCGATCGCAATAGACCGCTCTGTCACGGCACCGCAACCTGCGGAAATGCGCGCACTCCCGCTCTGACCAAGCGTAGAGACACCGTTCTCTGCGGACGAATTCTTATCTGGTCGCTGGCAACCGCTCCACGGGTCCACAGAAGTTGGGCCAGAGCCCGTTCTCGCGGACAGAGCCCCCTGGCCTTCGGCGGCGTCATATGGCAGGCGCGGCTCACGCGCCGGTCCGTCAGGATCAGCCAGCTGATGACCGCCGACGCCATCCGCAGCCGGCTCGACTCCCAGGCCCGGGACATCATCCTGAAGCTGGACCCCCGCCTCCCCGCTCCCGCCGGAGCACCGGACGGCCTGTAGCCGAAGCCGGGCCCGAGCCCGGCGCGCCGCTCGCGTGGAAGCTCCCGGACGCCCCTATGGTCGCTCCGGCGCCCCGCCCGTCCCAAGTTGGATGCGCCAGGGCGCAGCAGGGCGCGGAGGCTCGCCTACAAGCCCTTCCTCGCGGGGTAGGCGGGTCGGGGCGCGGCACCGGCCGCCGCCTGCCACGCGGCAGGGCCACGGGAGTCCGCTGCGCTCCCTCCCTCGCTGCGCGGCCCCTGCGGGCGCTGCGCGCCTGACGCGTGCTGCGGGAGGCCCGCTGCGCTCCATCTCCCTTGCCGACCCCCGCTGCGCGGAGCCCGGGCCCCGACGTCGCTGCGCTCCTGCCGGGAGCGGCGACCGGTGCCGCGCCCCGACCCGAATACCCCGCGTGATCCTTTGGCGCCAGCGATTCAGCAGCATCACTCATATGGGTTTGGCCTGCGTGGATATCGCAGAACTCCCCAAAAATCCGCGTTGAAAGTTAATACAGTTTTCTTGTTGGGGCGGGGTGGCACCGGCCCAACACCAAGACACCTGACTCCAGCTGAAGGAGACTCATGCCCCAGACGCGGACCGAACCCGTCTTCGCCCTGCTCGTCCGCCCCGGAGGGACGTTCCGGCTCGTCGACTGGCCCAGCATCCCGGCCGACCGACAGCACCTCCTGCGCGCCACCATCGAATGCGACCGCTACACCGTCGCCGACATCACCGCCGACCTTTCGCTCTGGATCGACGATGAAGGCCTGATGGTCGAAAGCCCGGAAATCAACCTTCCGGCCACCGCCATTTACGCGCGGTACGGAACCCCCCATCAGTTCTACTGCGGAAACGCACTCTTCACCGGCGGAACAGACTCCGAGGGGGAAACCCTCGGACTGACGAAGGACCAGGTTCTGGAACTGATCGAAGCCCTCACGGAATTCTCCAACCCGATCCCGTTCCAGCGCACCAAGAGCTAGACCAGAAAGACCCGTTGGAGGCGGCGGCCCGCCGCCTCCAACCGCCCGCCGTGGTGGGAGTGGCACCCGCCACGGCACCAAGACACCCCACCAACAGAAAGAGACCGCCGTGGCCTACCACGTCATGCCCAGCCCCTCCGACCACATCCGGGCCGCCGACACCGTCGAACAACTCCTGGAGCGCGCCGGACTGGGCGACCACCGCGCCGTCCTCGTCGTCGCAGCCCTGTTCGGCACGTCGACCATCCGCGTCCTCGAAGTCGATCGCCTCGAAGGCAACCTCATCCGGGCCAGCTTCGAAGAAACGATCGAGTTCATCGACCTTCTCGCAGCCGCCATGACCGGCGCCCACTCGGCCGGAATGGTACTGCGGACAGTCCGGGAGGGCGAGACCGACAAGGTCTATGCGTGGCGCTTCAACAGCGGCGTTCCCGTCCCGCTGGGAAAGGAGGAAGCCGAAACCGCGTACACCACCGACCCGGTAACGGGTGAACCCATCCCCGCAGAAAGGGACGTGGAATACGCGGAAGCGTTCTCCCTCCTCCGGTAACACCAGAAATAAAAGGGGTGGCCCGGAGTAAGAATTCCAGGGCCGCCCCTGCCCTCACTCCCGGACAGGATGGGGGCATCCCGTGTTTTCGCCAATGGAACATGCTGCATCAACCTGATCCACACGGTCACTAGAGAACGAGGACGCCCACCCTGTAGCCAGCCTGGCCCGCGACAGCGGGCCCAGACGGTCCTAGAGGCGGAGCCGGAAGGACCGTTGAGGCGGGGAGCGCAGCGGACCCGCCGGCCCGGACCGGAGCGAAGCGAAGGCCCGGGCTTAGGACGAAGTCCTACAAGCTTCGGAAGCGCAGCGGACGAAGCGTCACCCCCCTTGCGAAGCAAGGGGGGTGAGTGGGACGCGCAGCGTCCCACCAGCGCTCCCGCGGAGCGGGAGCGCAACCATCGCGCGCAGCGCGGTGGTTCGCTTGCACATCGCGCAGCGATGTGGTACCCCTGTCTCTT